>JASMLK010000001.1 GCA_030748735.1 Myxococcota bacterium
GACGGATATCACGCACTGCGGCTTCGGTGGATGGCTTTCGTTCCTTGCTCATGTTGAGACGCTCCTCGGGGTTCGAAACCCCATGAAGTGTCTCTTAACTCAGGCCGCTTGAAAGTCCGAATCCTGCTGACGGGCTACAGCACGAGACGTTCCAAGGATGCGAATGCAGTTTGTCGCAAAGAAACGCTGCGGTCCGCACGACCCCAACATTACTCGACCGCCGCACCAACGCGCATCTCATCTTCGTGAGATCGTGATCGCAATGATCTCCCGATGTCGGCTACCTGACACCGCGTTGGGAGGGAAGCATCGAGAGGTCGTCCATCACTTGCCGGCACTGCAGGTGACTGCACTCCCTATCCTGATCGAGGCAACTCGCCCCCCCTCTACTGACTCAAGCTTCGAACTCGACAAAGGCAGGAAGAGCAGCACACAAACTCCAGATCTTGGAGCCGTGTGATCGGGGACGGAGACGTGGCGCGATTCGCCCGCGCCCAGGCCGTGAGCCGCCGGTCAGCCTGCCGCGCGTTCCGACACGCTCCGGCACGCGGCGACCAGCGCCGCATTGAATTCCTTTGGGTGCGTGATGCAGGCGCTGTGATCGGCTTCCACTTCATAGATTTCTGCGCCGGGAATCGACTGCGCGAGTTTGAACTGACGCTCCGGGGGGACGAGTTCGTCACGGGTGGTGACGATCACGGCCACGGGCACGTCGACGTGGCCGATCCAATCGTGCGAGGAAAACCGCGCCAACGCCCGGGTGGCGTCGATCACCGAAGCGGGATCGTGACCTTCGAACTCGCGATAGACGCGCTCGCGCAATTGCGGATGTTCGACGCGGGCGAGCATGCGTTGCAGCAACCGCTCATGGGCTCGGGATGGAGCGAGGCGGGCCATTCGCCCCGCCAGCGGCAGCATGATGCGCGCCGCGCGCGCAATACCTCGGTGCATGAAGTGCCGCGCCGTCGCACACAACACCAGACCGCAGACCTGATCGCTGTGACGTCTCCAGGTGAGCGAGGCGATCGGCCCGCCCATGGAGTAGCCAACTGCGATGAACGGATTCGCGGACCGCTCGTCCGCGACCGCGGCCGCATCGTCTGCGCACTGTTCGAGTCGGAAGCGCCGGGTGCGCAGTCCACTTCCATGCCCTCGATGATCGATCGCGAGCACGCGGAACGATTCCGACAGCGGTCGAAACGCAGGCCCCCAGTTCAGGCGCGCCGTTGCCCCAAGCCCGTGGAGCAGCATGACGTTCGCCGCGCCCTCGGGACCCGGGATGTCGCGGATGCTGGTGCTTCCGTCCCGGCCGAGCTCGACCTCGTAGTCGATCGTTGCCGCCGTCATATCTACAGAAGATGGCGGATCAGGAGTCGCGGCTCCATCCGGGAAGCTCGTCGAGGCAGCGTTGGGCAGCGTCGGCGCAGCTCGCGAGATCCCGTCCGGGTGGCTGTTTCGCTGGCAGGGTGCACGGGCTGGCGTAACATCGCGGCGCTGCGTGAAACGTAACGGAGATGCTCCCGAATCGAAGATGTCCGACGCAAACCCCGAGCACACCAGAGTCCTGATCATCGGCAGCGGCCCCGCAGGCTATACGGCTGCGATCTATGCGAGTCGTGCGCAGCTCGACCCGATCATGATCGGCGGCATGGCGTTTGGCGGGCAGTTGATGCTCACCACCGACGTCGAAAACTATCCGGGCTTTCCCGAAGGCGTGTCGGGCCCCGAGATGATGGAACTCTTTCGCAAGCAGGCCGAGCGTTTCGGCACGCAGTTCCTGTTCGAAGACGTCACCGAGGTCGACTTCAGTGAACGCCCCTTCAAGGTGTGGACGGCCGATCGGGCGTTCACCGCCGACGCGGTCTTGATCAGTACGGGTGCCTCGGCGAAGTGGCTCGGCATCGATTCCGAACAGCGCCTGATCAACAACGGCGTGTCGGCCTGCGCGACCTGCGACGGCGCCTTCTTCCGCGACAAGGCGATGGCGGTGGTCGGCGGCGGCGACACCGCGATTGAAGAAGCGCTCTTTCTCACGCGCTTCGCCAGCAAGGTGACGGTGATCCATCGGCGCGATGAGCTGCGCGCTTCCAAGATCATGGGCGAGCGCGCCAGGGCCCACGAGCTGATCGACTTCGCCTGGAACAGCCAGGTGAAGGAAGTCCTCGGCGACGAGTTCGTGACGGGCGTGCGGCTGGTCGATTCGCAGACCGGCGAGCAGCGCGACCTCGATATCGACGCCCTGTTCGTCGCGATCGGGCACCAGCCCAACACGGGCCTCTTTACCGGGAAACTCGACCTCGACGATGCGGGCTACATCAGGGTGGAGGCAGGTACGACGCGAACCTCGGTCGAGGGCATCTTTGCCTGCGGCGACGTTTCCGACCCCGTCTATCGCCAGGCGATCACGGCGGCGGGTACTGGATGCATGGCGGCCATCGAAAGCGAACGCTGGCTGGCCGAGCAGGGCATCGAGTAGCTAGCCGAGCTGGGCGGGAGCTGAGATCCAATGACGCTTTCGAAAGACCGCCTCCAGTCCCTCACCGACCGCAGCACCGACATCGTTGTCGCCACCACTGTCGAAGGCAAGGTGGGCTACTACAACGACGGTGCCGAGCGCGGGCTCGGCTATACGCCCGACGAGATCATGGGCGTGCACGTGTCGCGGTTGTACTCGACGCTCGAAGAAGCCAAGCGCGTGATGGCCGCGATGCGCTCCGAGGCGCACGGCGGCAAGGGGATCATCGAAACCTTCGAGACGCGCTTCATGTCGAAGGACGGTGAAGAAATCCCCGTCGCGATCTCGGGCACGATCATCTACAACGACGACGGCAAGGAAGACGGCACGATCGGGTACGCGAAGGACCTGCGTGACATCCTGCACCGCGACCAGCTCGCGACCCTCGGCGAAGTCGCGATCGGGCTCTCGCACGAAATCAACAATCCCCTTGCCGTCATTTTGAACCAGGCGGAGCTCCTCGAAGACGAGGTCTATACCCTCGCGCAGGAGCAGGATACGTCGGTCGAAACCGAACGCCTCGACGCGATTCGCCGCGAAGTCGGGCGCATCGCAGAGATCCTCGAGCGGCTCGGTCAGATGGTCGAGAGCGACACCTACGAGACGGTCAACTACATCGGCCCCGCCCGCATGGTGGATCTCAAGAGCCGGCACGACGCCGAATCCGCCGCCAGTCGCTGGCGTGAGCGTCTGGGTGGCACGCACATCCTCGTCGTCGACGACGACACGGGCATCTGCCATTCCCTGCAGGAGATCCTCGTCAACTCGGGTTGCACGGTCGAAACCGCGAACGACGGCGTCGAGGCCATGGAGTGCGTGGCGGCAGGCGAGTTCGACCTGCTGCTGACCGACGTCGTGATGCCCAGGATGGACGGCCACGAGCTGTACCTCACCTTGAAGGAACAGCGCCCGGATCTCCCCGTTTTGATGATGACGGCCTTCCATTACGACAAGGACCACATCATCAAGCGCTCGCGCATGAAGGGGCTCGAAGGTGTGATCTTCAAGAAGCCCCTCGACCCCGACCGCCTGCGCGAAGTGATCTGCGAGACGCTCGGGCGCTAGTCCAGGGCTATTCGTGAAGCCCTACTGCGAAGCCCCAAAGCACTGCCATCCCCTACAGGCCGCCGTTCGCACTTCGCGTGATCTCGGTTCGGGCGGCACAGATCGCGTGAACGTGGACCGCACCCGCGCGGCGAAGCGCGTGCGCGGCTGCTTCGAGGGTGCTGCCCGTCGTGACGACGTCGTCGACGAGCCAGACGCGGAGGTCTGCGACGTCATGCTTCGTGAGCGGTGCGCGGCACGAAAATGCGCCCCGCACGTTCGCGCGACGTGCGCGGCGATCGAGGCGCGTTTGACTCGGCGTGTCGCGAACGCGAACGAGCGTGTGTGTGCTGCAGTCGATGCGATGTGTGTGCGCAAGGCGTGATGCAAGCGTCGCCGCTGGGTTGAAGCCGCGTGTGGCAAGGCGCTTCGGATGGAGTGGCACCGGGATCACGACGTCGGGTGGCGCGGTACACGAAAGTGCAGCGGCGTCGTGAACGAGCGCACAACTGACCGACTCGGGCCCGGGCACGAGGCCCGAGAGTCCGGAACGGGGATACTTGAAATCGCGCATCCAACGTTCTGCTGCACGCTCGAATCGCACCGCGGCGGTACACCCGTCGAGGGTCGACATCGTGTCGGTACAGTCTGCGCATAGTCGCCCGGCTCGCTGCACTTCGGCCTGACAGCGCGCGCAGCCGTCGCCTTCGAAGCGCGAAAGCGCTCCCACGCAGCTGCGACAGAGCACGCCTTCGAGCCGGGTGTCGCCCGGCCGCGAACCGCGAAGCGTCGCACGGCAACCCGCACACACGTGCGGCATTGCGAGGTCGAGCGCACCACTGCCGAGCCGTCGCGCGGTCGTGCGCAGTACATCGAACATGGAGATCGGACGCAGCCTCGGGCGGGGCGGGGCGGGACCTATGCTTCGGCTCGGTTCGCGGGTTCCGCCCCCGATCCATCGGGCAGTTCGAGGGCAACGCGCGGCGCATCTTCCCACAAGCCTTCGATGTCGAAGAGCTCGCGGGTGTCGGGTTGGAAGACGTGAACGATCACGTCGTTGGCGTCGATCAACATCCAGGTGGTGTCGCTTCCGCCTTCGACGCCGAGGGGTCCGTCACCGGCGGCCTTGAGGGCCTTCACGATGCTGTCCGAAATCGCCCGAAGTTGGCGCTGGGAATTGCCGCTCACCACGAGCACGCAGTCGGTGTAGGAGGTGAGCTCGCGCACGTAGAGCGCGACCGGCTCCTGGGCGTTGCGCTCGAGCGCGGCGTCCACCACGAGCGCGAGCTTGCGCGCCTGCTCTTCGTCTTCGAGCGTGATGGGCTGCTGGGGAGCGGGCTTCGGGTTGTCGGGAGAGTCGGTCGGTGCGGCGTCCACGCGGGAGTAGTAGCCACTCTGCCGGACCATCGCGAGCACGGCCTCGGGCACCCGCCTATCGATGGGCCGGTTGTGTGCGAGATCGTCGCGGATCTGCGATGCAGAGATGTCGAGGGCTCCGATCTCGAGTACATCGATTCGCGTGCCGGTTTCGCGATGGCGTGCGCTGTGGCCGTCCGCTTCGACTTCGACCAGGTCCCGCGCAAAGTCGGGGAGCCAGGCTTCGAGGCTGTTGGCCTCGACAGGCGGGCGTGCCACGACGGCGATGTCCACCAGCGCGAGGATCTCGGCCGGTGCACGCCAGGCCCCCATCTCGACGAAGGCGTCGTGGCCGATCAGGAAGACGAGTCGCGCTGGCGCGAACCTCTCGGTCAGCGTTTGCAGGGTGTCGATCGTGTACGACTTGCCCTCGCGTACGAGTTCGACGTCGCTCACTTCGAAGCCGTCCTCGCCGCGGGTCGCGGCTTCGACCCAGGCGAAGCGATCGTGGGCCGGCGCAATGGGGTCGTCGTCGGCCGCCGACTTGTGGGGTGGCGTCGCGCTCGGCACGAAAACCACGCAGTCGAGGTCGAGCTGCCGCGCTACCTCGCGCGCAGCCTTGAGGTGCCCCTCGTGAACGGGGTTGAAGGTGCCGCCGTAGATCCCGATGCGCTGCGCGTCCGCGCGGCTCATTCGCGCAGTTGTCCCTCGCCGGTCAGGACGAACTTGCGCGTCGTCAGCCCCTCGAGGCCCATCGGGCCGTAGGCGTGGAGCTTCGAAGTCGAGATCCCGATCTCGGCACCGAGCCCGAGGCGGAAGCCGTCCGCAAATGCGGTCGAGCAGTTGACGCCCACCGTCGACGACGTGATCCGGCGCTGCCACTGTAAGCCGTTCGAATAGTCGTTGGTGATGATGACCTCGGTGTGGTCCGAACCGTAGCGGCGAACGTGTTCGATGGCCGCGTCGATGTCGTCCACGACCTTGACGGCGAGGACCTTGTCGAGGTACTCGGCGGCCCAGTCGTCATCGCTTGCCGCCTGTGCCTCTGAGAAGACGGCGCACGTCGCCGCGTCGCCGCGGATCTCGACGCCTTCTTCGTGCAACGCCTTCAAGACGTGGGGCAGCACCGTTTGCGCTGCATCGCGATGCACGAGCAGGGTTTCGAGCCCGTTGCAGACCGCCATCTGGCGCATCTTCGAATCGCGCACGATCGCGGTCGCCATTTCGGTGTCGGCGCTCGCGTCGATGAAGATGTGGCAGACACCCGCGTCGTGGCAGATCACGGGGATGGTCGACTCTTCCATCACCTTGCGGATCAGGCCGGGCCCGCCGCGGGGGATCATGAGATCGATGTCGCGGTTTGCCTCGAGCAGGATGTCGATTGCCGCGCGATCCGTCGTGCCCACCACCGCGATCGCGTCTTCGGGAATGCCGATGTCGCGCGCGGCTTCGCGCAAGACGCGACCGAGCGCCTGATTGGAATGAAAGGCTTCGGAACCGCCACGCAGGATGACCGCGTTACCGGCCTTGACGCAAAGGGCTGCGGCGTCGACCGTCACGTTGGGACGCGATTCGTAGATCATCGCGATGACGCCGAGGGGAATGCGCATGCGCGCGACCCGCAAGCCGTTCGGGCGCAACACGCTGTCGGTGATCTCGCCAACGGGGTCGGGCAGGGCGGCAACGTCCCGGAGCCCCTGGATCATGTCTTCCCACTTGCCACCGGTGAGACCGAGGCGGTTGACGAGCGGTTCGGCGACACCGTTCTCTCGCGCGGCCTGCATGTCGCGTTCGTTGGCTTCGAGGATCTCACCTTTGGCGGCTTCGAGGCATTCGGCGGCGCGCAGCAGCCACGCGTTCTTCACCGAGGTGTTGAGGTCGCCGAGAGTTTCGGCCGCGCGTGCAGCGCGGCTCGCCAATTGGAGGATTTCTTCGCGGAGTTCCATGAGGTGTCTCGCTGTTGCGTTGTCGGGTTACGAGAAGTTGCGCGGGGGAGGTTTCAGCGCTCGAGGATCACGAGGTCGTCGCGATGGATCAGCTCGTCGCCGTTCGAATAACCTAGCACCCGCTCGATCTTGCTGGTCGCGATGCCCTTGATGCGTTCGACTTCGTCGGCGCCATACGCGCACAGGCCGCGCGCAATTTCGTTGCCGGCCGGGTCGAGGCAGGCGACTGAATCACCGCGACGAAAGTTGCCTTTCAGGGACACGACACCGGCCGGGAGCAGGCTGCGACCGCGGCGTTGGATCGCGCGGCTAGCACCTTCGTCGAGCACCAGCTGTCCCTGCACACGCGTCGTGAATGCAACCCAATGCTTGCGCCGCGTCATGCGTTCGGCGGGGAGGAAGACGGTTCCGAGTTGTTCGCCTGCGAGGACGCGCGTAATGATGTCGGGCGTCGACCCGTTACACAGCACGGTTGCAGCGCCGGAGTGCGACGCCGTCTCGACCGCTTCGAGCTTCGTGATCATGCCCCCGCGACCGAACGCAGTCCCACTTCCCTGCGCGGCGCGTTCGATTTCGGGCGTGATCTTCTCGATCACGTCGAAGAGCTCCGGGCGCGGGTTGTCTTCGCTCGGGGGTTCGGCGAAGAGACCATCGACATCGGTCAGAATGATGAGCACGTCTGCGTCGACGAGCCCAACGATGTTGGCCGAGAGGTTGTCGTTGTCGCCGAAGCGGATTTCCTCGGTGGCGATCGTGTCGTTTTCGTTCACGACCGGCACCACGCCCATCTCGAGTAGCTCGTGCAAGGTGTGGCGCGCGTTCAGGTAGCGCTGGCGCGCTTCGAGACCCGTTCGCGTCAACAACACCTGTCCGATCTTGCGACCGTGATCGGCGAAGCGCTTTTCGTAGACGCCCACCAGCCCGATCTGTCCGACCGCAGCCGCGGCCTGCATCTCGGGGATCGAATGGCGGGGCGAATCCCAATCGAGCTTGGCTGCGCCGATCGCGATCGCGCCGGACGAAACCAGCACGACCTGCCGTCCGTCGTTGGCGAGTTGGGAGATCTGGCGGGCGATGTCGCCGAACTTGCGACCCCGCAGCGCACCGTTGCGCGTGAGCGTGCTGCTCCCGACCTTGACGACGATGCGCTTTGCGCGCCGCAGCGCTTTGCGGGCTTTGGCTTCAGCCACCCTGAGCTTCCCCTTCGCGCAGTGCTTCTTCTCGTGCGCGAGCTTCTTCCGCTTCTTTCGTTTCGGCGTCGATCGCGTCGAACATGACGTTCACGAGCGTGTCGCAACCTTCGCCCGTTGCACCCGAGATGCGCAGGCACGAAAGCCCGCGGGCGGCGAGTTCCTTTTCGACAGCAACGAGGGGCTCGTCGTCGCTGAAGAGTTCGACCTTGTTGAGGACGATGATCTCGCGTCGGTTCGCGAGTGCGTCCGAGTAGCGCGCGAGTTCGCGCCGGATGGCGTCGTAGTCGGCCAACAGATCGCGACCCTCCGCGAGCATCGCTCCGCAGTCGAGCAGGTGGACGATCACGCGCGTGCGTTCGATGTGCCGCAAGAAGCGATCGCCGAGCCCCGCACCGTCGCTCGCGCCTTCGATCAGGCCGGGGATGTCGGCTGCAACGAGCCTCTGTTCCCCGCGTTCCACCACGCCGAGTGAAGGCACGAGGGTCGTGAACGGATAAGACGCGACACGCGGCCGGGCTTTCGAGAGCTTGCGCAGCAGCGTCGACTTGCCCGCGTTGGGGAAACCCACGAAGCCCACGTCGGCGAGCAGCCGTAAGGTGAGGCGCAGGTCCTTGGTTTCGCCGGGCTTGCCGGGTTGCGCGTACTGGGGAGCCTGGCGGGTCGAGGTCTTGAAGCGGGTGTTGCCGAGCCCGCCGATGCCACCGCGGCAGATCGTGAAGCGTTCGTTCGCTTCCGTGAGGTCGACGATGGGTTCGGCCTCTTCGTCGGCGTCGCGCTCGTAGACCCCCGTGCCAACGGGCACGCGAATCTCGACCGACTTGCCCGAGGCACCGGTCTTCTGACGCGACCCGCCGTCGGCTCCGCGCTCCGCTTTGATCTCGTGGCGATGGCGGATGTCGAGCAGGGTTCGCAGGCCGGGGTCGGCGACCAGGATGACATCACCACCGCGACCGCCGTCGCCTCCGTCGGGGCCGCCGAACGGTTCGAACTTTTCGCGGCGCATCGACACCATGCCCTTGCCTCCGTTGCCGGAGGAAACGCTGATGAAGACTTCGTCGACGAAGTTTTCGCGGCTGGCCATGGGGTTGGGTCTCGTCGGAGGGGAATGGACGGCTCGGAGGGTAGGCCGTCGAGTTGCGGCCGAAAGCACCGGTGGCGCCTCCCGACGGCAGGGGGGAACCGGCATCGCACGCGTGGCGATGCGATCTCACGGCGCAATGCACCCATGAAGATCGCCTCTTGCCAGAATTCGACCGCGGCATGGCCGCGGGAAGAAGACGCTGCGCGATGGACTATTCGGCGGCTGGCGCCGGGTCGACGTACGCGACCGTGCGGCCGCGGCTCTTGCCGTAGCGCACGGTGCCGTCGACGAGGGCGAAGAGCGTGTAGTCGCGGCCGCAGCCGACGCCCTTGCCGGGATGGATCTTGGTTCCGCACTGACGCATGAGGATGTTGCCCGCCCGCACCGTCTGGCCGCCGAAGATCTTCATGCCCCGTCGCTGACCGTTGCTGTCGCGGCCGTTGCGTGAACTTCCCTGTCCCTTCTTATGCGCCATGGTGCCTGCTTCCTAACTTGGTCTTGCGAGAGTGTTTGCTGATGCTTCCGCCGCGCCTGACTTCGGCCTATTGCCAAGAGAAGCGCCTGCGGCCAACCAATTCGCCACTGGCGAATTGGTGAATTGGTGAATCAGTGGTCGATAGAATCGATTCGAACTTCGGTGTAGTCCTGCCGATGGCCCTGCGTCTTCCGGTAGCCCTTGCGGCGCTTCATCTTGAAGACGCGGATCTTCGGGTGGCGACCCTGGGCCGTGATGGTGCCCACGACCTTGGCACCCTCGACCTGCGGCGTGCCGATGGTGACGCCTTCGTCGCCTCCAACCATGAGGACGTCGGAGAACTCGATCGTGTCACCGACCTCTCCACCGAGTTTTTCGACGCGGACCGCTTCGCCCGGGTTGACCCGGACCTGCTTTCCACCGGTTTTGACGACGGCGTACATTATGACTCCTCAGGCTTGCGAGAGGCGGGGAGTATCCGCATTTCCGGTTCTCCGTCAACCACTTCCGCGGTTTCCGGCGAGGCGGCTGCGAGCTCGGCGACCGCCTGGGCGGCTACGGGCTCGGCTGTGCGCCTGGGCTCCTCTTCCTCGGGTTCCGGTTCGGGCTCGGCGGTTTCGGCCCCGGCTTCTGCCGCTGCCGGCTCTGCCTGTGCCTCGTCCGGCTTCGCCTCGGGCTCCTTGGCCGCGTCCTCGTCTTTGGCCTCAGGCTCTGCCTCGGCGGCCCTGGCTTCCGCTGAGGTGTCCTCCTCCGGCGCCTCCGCGGCGGGCGTTTCGGAGGTCTCCGAGCCCTCTGCCGGGGTTTCTGCTGCCTCGTCGCTGGTCGCAGCCTCTACCGGGGTATCGCTCGTTGGCTGGGCGTCGTCGGCTTTTTCCGTGGCCTCATCCGCGGCTCCAGCTGCCGCTTCGGGCGCCTCGGCGACTTCAGCTTCGCCGTCTCCTCCGCGGCGCCCGCGCCGGCGTCCACGCTCGGATTTCTGCCCGCTCTTCTCGCCCTCTTCGGACTTCGCGGATCCGTTTCTCTTGCCCTTGGCTTCGCGCTTTTCCTGCTTTTCCCGTTTCTCGCGCTCTTCCCGCTCCTTGGGCCCCTCGAGCCATCGAAGGGGGATCGAAACCGGCGGTCCCTCGTCGAGGGCGACCACTTCGAATTGTTCCTGGTGGAGGCCGGGACGCGCGCGGACCTCGATCTCACGCCCGAGGTCTTCGGTCAGCTGCGTGAGGGCCGCACTGCCATCGCGCAGGAGGTGTTCGGCCACCGAGGGGTTCGCGCTGATCGCGATGCGTCGGCTGCTGAAGCGCGGCAGGTCGTTGCGGATCTCGCGCAACACCTTGAAGGCCACGCTCGAACTCGACAGCACGAAGCCACGCCCTTCGCAGTACGAGCACGGTTCGCAGAGTGTCTGGAGAAGATTTTCCCGCGTGCGCTTGCGCGTCATCTCGACCAGACCGAGTTCGCTGATCTTCAAGATGTTGGTGCGCGCCTTGTCGATGCGCAGCGCTTCTTGCAGCGCGCGATAGACCTTTTCGCGGTGCCCCGCGCTTTCCATGTCGATCAGGTCGATGATGACCAACCCGCCGATGTTGCGGAAGCGGAGTTGGTAGACGACTTCGCGCACGGCTTCGAGGTTGGTGCGCAGGATCGTTTCTTCGAGATCGCGCTTGCCCGTGTAGCGGCCGGTATTGACGTCGATCGCGGTCAGTGCCTCGCTCTGATCGAAGACCAGGTGCCCACCGCTCTTCAACCCGACCTTGCGCTCGAGGTTGTCGTGGATCTTCGACTCGAGTTCATACTCGTCGAAGATCGGGCGCGTCTCTTGGTAGTGGATGATCTTGGGCCGCGGTTCGGCAACGAACTCATCAACGAAGGTCTTGAGTTCTTCGTAGACGGGCTTCGAATCGATCGCGATGCGCGACGTCTCCGGGTTGGCGAAGTCGCGGATCATCTTGAGTGGAAGGTCGAGTTCGCTGTAGAGCACCGACGGGGCGGGATCGCTCTCCATCTTGCCATTGATCTTGTTCCACACGGAGGTCAGGTACTTGATGTCGGCTTCGAGGTCCGACTCCCGGACGCCGTGGCCCGCAGTGCGGATGATGAAGCCGAGGTCGTCGACCCGGAGCCGCTCGACGATCTCACGCAGCCGCTTGCGTTCTTTGTCGGAATCGATGCGGCGCGACACGCCGACGCGCCCGGCTCCTGGCGTCAACACGAGGTGGCGGCCGGGGATCGAGATGTTGGAAGTGATGCGCGCGCCCTTGGTGCCGATGGGCTCCTTGGCGATCTGGACCACGACCTCCTGGCCTTCATGGAGGACGGTCTCGATCTTCGGGGGCGTGCGCCCGCGTCCGTAACGGCGATGGCGTCCGTTCTTGGCGTCGCCGTTGCCGCCGCTCTTGTTCTTTTCGAGCACCGGGTAGTAGTCGCCGACGTAGAGGAAGCCGGCCTTTTCGAGGCCGATGTCCACGAAGGCGGCCTGCATGCCGGGGAGCACCCGGCTCACCTTCCCCTTGATCACATTGCCCACGACACTGCGTTCGTTGTCGCGTTCGATGTAGAGCTCTGTAAAGGAGGATCGTTCGAGGATCGCGACGCGGGTTTCCCCCGCGTCCGCGTTGATGATGATTTCGTTTTGCATGTTGCGTCCGCTAGCGGAAGCAATGACGGATCCGATGCCCCAGGTGATACCCAGAGTTTGGGGCTCGGTGCGTTGTCATTCCCTTCGCCGCTGGCGAGTCAGTTCGGGAACACGTGCGCTTGTGGGCCGCTGGAAACCAGCGGTGGCGGGGATGACTAGACGGCAAGCAAGGCAGATAAGACCTGCCCCGCTCGGTTGGGGTTGCGCTCGGTTGTCCCGACGTTCGTTCGTTCGATGACTCGCACAGGATTCTCTTGAATCGCGGCGCCAGCTGGAAAACCCGTCTTTCGAGGCCGTTCTTGGTCTAGCTGTACTTGGTGTGGCTGAATCAGCATCCCCGCCGTCAACCTCTCGAATGACACTCCGGGTGCAACACGCTGTGGGTATTGAGTCTGTCGGTGTAGGGAAGGACCGGGCTGGTGGTCGATGCGCTCTCGCTTGGTCTGGCGGCCTGGGCTCGTGTCACTGACCCGTGGTCATCACGGTGGTGGTTCGATCGCCGACTGAAGTGCAATTGATGCACGTTTTCAGAATCGAGCGGCGATGGAACCGTGACCCGGCTGTCTCCTCGTCGTGTGGACGAAGGAGCAGTTCGAGATCAAGACGCCGTTTGTCTGCAGTTCCTTGTAGCTGCGGGTGGCTGACTAGCGAGATGGGTTCGTGGTTCGAATCGATAAGCGCTCTATCAAACACTTGCGCGAACACTTGCGCTTTCGCGTAGCACCCACACTCGCGACTGGACCCGACCTGGGTTTCCCAGCCTCGCTGTGGTGTGTCACGCTTGGATGTCCCGCGGGACTCAGTCGCCGGCTGCATGTGCAGGCCGAGCAAGTTGGTCCCGCCTTCCTTACTCTTTTTGTCTCAATCCTTGGGTCGAATTGCGTCGTTGCGGACGGCCTACGACTTGTCTGCCGTTTGCAACGGTCCGGAGCCGGCCCAGCCGGGGCCGACCTGAAAACTTGAAAGAACAATCATGGATCAAGGCGACGGCGTCAACCCGGACCCCCGAAGGTCTCTCCCTTCGGTAGACAAGCTTACGCGGGAGGTGGTTCGCGCTTGTCCCCGGTTGCCCGAGTGGGCGGTCGTCGCCGCCTGTCGTTCAATCCTTCGGAACGCCCGCGACGAAGCTGAATTGCTCGTTTCCCGAGGGGCAGATGCGAACGCGTTCGCAAAGTTTGCCGAAACCCCATGGGCGGTCCGGGTCGCAGCGCGGGCGAGCGAGCTCGTGAGTCCCCATCCGAAGCGGGTCATCAACGCAACCGGCGTGATTTTGCACACGAATCTGGGGCGGGCCCCGATCGCGGCCGGTGCCGCGCAAGCCGCCGTGGACGCCAGTGTGGGGTATTCCAACCTCGAACTCGATCTCGCAACAGGGCGTCGCGGTCACCGCCTGAGCGCGGTGGCGGAAAAGCTCTGCGTTCTTTCTGGCGCCCCCGCCGCCACTGCGGTCAACAACTGCGCGGCGGCTGTCCTTCTCACACTCGACACCCTGGCGCGCGGGCGGGAAGTCGTGGTTTCGCGTGGAGAGTTGGTCGAAATCGGCGGCTCGTTTCGCGTGCCGGCCATCATGGAGCGAGCCGGCGTCAAGCTGGTCGAAGTCGGGACGACGAACCGCACCCATCCGCGCGACTACGCCGAAGCGATCGGGCCCGACACGGCCCTTCTCTTGAAGGTCCACCGCAGCAACTTCGAGCAGACGGGCTTCGTGACCGACGTGGAACTCGCCGAACTCGTCGAGATCGGTCGCGAACACGGGCTCCCGGTACTCGAAGATCTCGGCGCAGGGACGCTCCTCGACCTCGGGGACCGCGGCGTTCCCCGGGACGTCTACGCGCCGGGGCGAATCGCGCTCGGGGCTGACGTCGTCTGCTTCTCGGGCGACAAGCTCGTCGGAGGTCCGCAGGCGGGGATCATCCTCGGAAGCGAGGAGAAGATCGCGGCCATCAAGCGCAACCCCCTCGCGCGGGCCCTTCGCCTCGACAAGATGACGCTCGCGGCTCTCGACTGGACGCTGGGCCGCATGCTCGACGGGTCGGCGCAAGCCGACGTCCCGCTGCTTTCGATGATGCTCGAGGGCGTGCCTTCGCTCGAAGCGCGCGCCCAGCAGCTGCGCGAACGCGTTGCGCCGCTCGCCCGCGCGGGCGTGCGGGTCGGCATCGAGAAGGGGCATGTGCCGATCGGTGGCGGCTCGCTGCCGGGTGTCGAATTCGAAAGCCGCGCGCTGGTGGTGTCGGGCGAGGGCCCCGAGTGGTCGGCTGACGAGATCATGCGTCGCTTGCGCGAAAACGATCCGCCGGTTCTCGCGCGCGTACGCGATGACGCGGTCTGCTTCGACCTTCGCACGCTGCAGGCAGAAGACGTCGAAGCGGTGGCGTGCGCCCTCGAAAACGCCCTGCGTTGAAGGCATTCGACCGTTTGGTACGGTCTCGTGCCAGGTCATGCTGAATACGAGTGTCCTGGTCCTGAATCGAAGTTTCCTTCCGATCCACGTCACATCGGTTCGTCGAGCCTTCTCTCTCATCTACTCGGGTGGCGCCGAGGCGGTGAACCAGCACTACGAGACCTTCGACTTCGATGCGTGGTGCGTGCGCGGGAGCGCGTCCGATGCGCGCGACCTGATTCGCACGCTGCATGGCGAGATTGCGGTCCCGCGCGTCATCTATCTGCGAAGCTTCGACCGGGTGCCGCGCAAGCACGTGCGCTTCAGTCGGGCCAACATCTTTTCGCGCGATACGCACATGTGTCAGTACTGCGCAGAGATGCCGCCGCGCTCGCAGCTGAACCTCGATCACGTGATTCCGCGCGCCCAGGGCGGCAAGACGACATGGGAGAACGTCGTTTGCTGCTGTATCCCGTGCAATCGACGAAAGGGGGGCCGAACCCCCGAACAGGCGGGTGTGAAGTTGCGGAAGGTCCCGCGGCGACCGCGCTGGTCCCCGCTGATGAGCGTGACGCCCCACGGCGCGCGCTACCAGGAATGGCGCCCATTCCTCGGTGAGTACGACAAAGCGCTCGATATTTCCCAATCGGCGTCATAAGCTTCGAAACGGCAAGTCAGATGGGGGGTCGTTGCCGTGCGGTACACGCAACACGTGCAGCCCGAAATGGGTCTGCGGTGCGCGAACGCGTGCCGGTCGTCGAATTCGAGCGACGGTGCGGGAGTTCGCGAATGAACCCGCGAGTCGAGGGTCAACAGACCGCGGCGACGCCCGCTGTGAACTCAGGGGCACGCGTCATTTCCGTGGGCGGCGGCAAGGGCGGCGTCGGCAAGTCGTTCATGGTGGCCAACCTCGCCACGTGCCTCGCGCGCGCGGGCTATCGCGTGATCGTGGTCGACTGCGATCTCGAAGGCGCCAACCTTCACACGGTCGTGGGAGCGCACGCGCCGGTTTCGAGTCTCGCCGACTTCGTTGCGCAGCGCGTAGACGACCTGGGCAAGCTCGTTTTCGATACGCCGATCGAAGGCCTGCAGTTGATCGCGGGAACGCACGCGAACCTCAGCGATGCGCAGCCCACGCATCTGCGACGCGTTCGGCTCATGCGCGCGTTGCGTCGCTTGCAGGCGGATTTCGTGATCCTCGACCTCGGTGCCGGGGTGCACTCGGCGGTGCTCGATTACTTCCTGGTGGCCGACGACGGGCTCGTCGTCTGTTCTCCCGAGCCGACGAGCGTCGAAAATGCATACACGTTCTTGCGCGCCGCTTTCTATCGCCGCATGCGACTCGCCATGGTGGGCCACGGTGTGCGCAAGCTCGTCACCACGGCGATGGACCAGCGCAACGAACACGGTCTGCGCACCCCGCTCGACCTGCTTCGCGAGATCGAAGCGATCGACAGTGCGGACGGCGCCCGCTTCGTCCAGACCATGCGCGAATTCCGCCCGCGGGTGGTGATCAACAACGTGCGCACGGCCGAAGACATCAAGCTCGGCTTCGCGGTGTGCAGCGTGTGCCGCAAGTACTTCGGGATCGACGCGGAGTATCTCGGCTACGTGAACCAGGACGACGACGTGCGGCTTTCGGTTGCCAGCCGCAAACCCCTCGTCGAGTACCGCCCCAAGTCCGACGCTTCCATCTACCTCCAACGCATCGCCCGCAAGCTCGCGGGGGGGCGACCCTCTTCGTTTCAGGCCGCAGCGCCGAACCGCGTTGCGAGTCCTTCGGGTGCACCGACACCCGCAGCGGGGAGTCCGACCGCGTGAAGCCGCTCGACGAGCAAGATCACTACGAAGTCCTCGAAGTCACACCCGGGGCTGCGTTCGAAGACATCGAACGTGCCTATCGGCTCACGCGAGCGGCCTACACCGATGGATCGATGGCGCTCTATTCGATCTTCAACCGCGACGACGCAGCGGTGATTCGATCGCGAATCGACGAAGCCTACCGGGTGCTCACCGATCCACAGGATCGCGCACGCTATGACGCCGAGGCGGGCATCGCCGATCGACACGCCGAAGCCGCGACCCCGACGGCGACGCGCCCGATCGATGCGTTTCCCCTCGAAGTCGATTGCGAGGAATCCGAAGCCCGCACGCTACCCGCCGAGCTTCCCTCCGCGATCGAAGTCATCGACGACCCGGACGCGGACATCGACGAAGAGACGAGCGACTTCGACGGTGCCGCTTTGCGGCGCGCCCGCTTGCGCCGCGGTGTGGAACTCGACCAGATCTCGGACGTCACCAAGGTGAGCGTGAAGTATCTGCGCTGCATAGAAGAAGAGGACTTCGAGCGCTTGCCGGCATCGGTCTACGTCCGCGGCTTCGTCACCGCGTACGCGCGTGCCATCGGCCTCGACGCGCGGCGCGTATCGACGAGCTACATGGAACGCGTCGAGGCGGCGCGTGAACAGCCTCAGCGCCGCCTGCGTTCGTCTTCGCGCTGAGGCGAGCCACGCGCAGCAATGCGGGCTAGAACGTCGAGCGATGGCCCCGTCTTCGCGCACGCCTTCTCCTTTGCCTACGCCCACGCCACCAGCTGGCGACAACGGCACGCTGACTTTCGAAGTCGCTGAAGCCGCCGCGGGGCAGCGCGTCGATGTCTACCTGAGCGAGAGCGCCGAAGTTTCGCGCGCCCAGGCGAGGCGTTGGCTCGAAGAAGGGCGCGCCCTCGTGAACGACGCCGTCGTTCGTCCGTCGCGCAAGGTCAGCGAGGGGGACGTCGTCGTCGCCGACCCGCCCGAGGCGCAGCCCGTCGATCTCGTGGCCGAAGACATTCCGCTCGTCGTGTTGCACGAAGACGCGGACCTGATCGTGATCGACAAGCCGGCGGGGATGGTGGTGCACCCCGCGCCGGGCCATGCGAGCGGGACGCTGGTCAACGCGTTGCTGCATCATTGTGACGACCTGGCCGGCGTCGGGGGTGCGCTGCGCCCCGGCATCGTCCATCGGCTCGATCGCGGTACCAGTGGCGTGATGGTTGCCGCAAAGAACGACCGCGCGCATCAGATGCTTGCCGAGCAGTTTCACGACCACACGATCGGCCGTGTCTACCGCACCTTCGTGCGCGCGCTGCCGAAGAGCGACCGCGGCGAGATCGATGCTCCGATCGGCCGCCACCCGAAGGATCGTAAGCGCATGTCGATCCGCACCCAGTCGGGTCGCGTGGCGACGACGCGTTGGGTCTGTCGCGCGCGCTATCCGCGATCGGGCGTCAGCCAACTCGAGATCCATCCGCAGACCGGGCGTACGCACCAGATTCGCGTTCATCTTTCGTCGCACGGCATGCCGATCGTTGGCGACCCCGTCTACGGTCGAGGTCGAACGCAGGGTGGCAAGTCGTCCGCCCCGGAATCGCTGGATCGCCCCGCACTTCACGCTGCACTGCTTGCGTTCGACCACCCCGCGAGTGGTGAGCGCATGGAGTTCAGTGCGGGCTTTCCCGAAGATCTCGCGGCTCTCGAAGAGAACCTCGAGGCGCGCGAAGCGCAGGCGGCTGCGCGCTGATGGGAGACGCCGCGATTCGACACCCCCTGCTCGACGATCTCGGGGTCGCGCACGGGTTCGGGACGCGGACGAGTGCTGCACCGGAAGGCCTCGTGCGCCCGCGCCAGGTGCATGGGACCGCGGTCGCCCATTCGACACTGTCGCGGGATGCGCAGGATGAGGAAGCGGACGCGATCGTGACGCGCGTGCCCGCGCGTGCGGTGGGCATCCTGACTGCGGATTGCGTCCCGATCCTTTTGTGCGCTGAAGACGGGCGCGGGGTCGCGGCGATCCACGCAGGCTGGCGTGGGCTTGCGGCTGGCGTCATCGAAGAAGGCGTCGCGGCGCTGCGCAGCAAAGCGGGCGCGGCGGGGCGGCTCTTCGCCGTCGTGGGGCCCCATGTCGGACCGTGCTGCTACGAGGTCGATGCTCCAGTGCTCGACGCAATGACGCAGCGCTTCATGCGTCATGAAATCGAGACGGCGAGTACCGAAACTCGAAAGGGACATGCGCGAATCGACCTGGGGCGATTGAGCCGGGACGCGCTCATGCGCAGCGGAGTCGCGCCTTCGGACTGCGCGCAGATCGCGAGAGCGTGCACCGCGTGTGACGCAGACCGCTTCCACTCCTACCGCCGCGGCGGGGCCGCGGCGGGGCGGCTCGTGCATTTCATCATAAGCCGATGAAATTCAAACGTTTTTGCAGGACGTCATGCTCCGGTGCGGTGCCTGCCAGAGCACGTCGCACGAGAAATGACGCAGCCTGAACGCCACACGTCGCAAACGAGAACGTGCGAGATTTGTTTTTGCGATCGTCCGCGTAACGCCTACTGTTCAGCCATACGCCGACACCGGATTTCAACCGGCTACCCGTACGGCGAAGCGAGAGAACCCATCTCCGCACTCCCCCCCCCCCCCGAAATCCGCCAGAAGAAAGCCATCTCATCTTTTCGGCCGGATGACCCGAATCAGCGAGAGAGCAAGTCAACGAGACGCCTGACCATCCCGGCCACTCGAGCCCCCACCCCGGCCATTCCAGGGGCACCCACCCGCCCCGCGCCAGCCGCACACCTTCACTTCCGCCGCGTCGATCTCCGCGATGCGCACCAATCCACGATCACGATTCAACCCGTTCAAGCCAGGCCAGAGCCATGTGGCGTCCCAGCGACCTGTTCGCCGGGGCGGGTTTCACGAGCCGAGACAAGCAGAAGAGAGAACCACCAGTGAGCAGTGAGCGCGCGGGCGATTCGAATTCCCCCAACTCCGGTAGCAACTCGAGCAACCCCGGCACGAACGGCGCGGGCGCGCAGGGGTCGCGCCGGCGCAGTCGCAACCGGCGGTCTCGCGGGGGGGGTGGCAGCCGCGGCGCCAACGGCAACAAGGCCGCTGCGGCCAAGCGCGACTGCTTCCCGAGCGACGACGAACTCGCCGAAGAAGAGGCAGCGGCCGAGGACAACGGGCAGGAGAAGATCTACGTCCAGGAACTCAAGGCGCTTTCGATGGAAGAGCTCATGCGCTTCGCCGACGAGCGCAACGTCGAGAACGCGGCCGGGATGCGAAAGGCCGACCTCGTCTTCGCAATCCTCCAGGCGCAGACCGCCAAGCGCGGGCAGATCTTTGCCGAAGGCGTGCTCGAGATCTTGCAGGACGGCTTCGGTTTCCTGCGCGCGCCCGACCAGAATTACCTCGCCGGGCCCGATGACATCTACGTTTCGCCTTCGCAGGTGCGCCGCTTCAACCTGAAGACCGGTGACACGATCAAGGGCCAGATCCGCCCGCCCAAGGAAGGCGAGCGCTACTTCGCGCTACTGCGCGTCGAAGAGATCAACTTCGAGCCCCGTGACAACGCGAAGCACAAGGTCCTCTTCGACAACCTGACCCCCCTCTATCCCCAGGACAAGTTCACCCTCGACAGCAAGGAGGGAGGGCTCACGACGCGCATCATCGACTTGATTGTGCCGGTCGGGAAGGGGCAGCGCGCGCTCATCACGTCGCCACCCAAGGCCGGCAAGACGATGATCTTGAAGGACCTCGCCAACGCGATCGCGGAAAACCATCCCGAGGTCTACCTGATCGTATTGTTGATCGACGAGCGCCCCGAAGAAGTCACCGACATGCGCCGCACGGTGAAGGCCGAGGTGATTTCGTCGACCTTCGACGAGCCCGCGAGCCGTCACGTGCAGGTGGCCGACATGGTGATCTCCAAGGCGAAACGTCTGGTCGAACACAAGCGCGACGTCGTCATCCTGCTGGACTCGATCACCCGGCTGGCGCGTGCACACAACACCGTGGTGCCGCATTCGGGCAAGATCCTTTCGGGCGGTGTGGATTCGAATGCGCTCCACAAGCCCAAGCGCTTCTTCGGTGCGGCGCGCAACGTCGAAGAGGGCGGCAGCCTCACCATCGTGGGGACGGCGCTGATCGAAACCGGCTCGCGCATGGACGAAGTGATCTTCGAAGAGTTCAAGGGCACGGGGAACAGCGAGATCGTGCTCGATCGCAAGCTCGCCGACCGCCGCACCTTCCCCGCGGTCGACATCACGCGCTCGGCCACGCGGCGCGAAGAACTGCTCCTCTCCGAGAACACCCTCAATCGCATGTACATCCTGCGAAAGGTGCTCGCGCCGCTCTCGCCCGTGGACTCGATGGAATTCCTGCTCGGCAAGATCAAGGGCACGGAATCGAACGACGAGTTCCTGGAGTCGATGAATTCCTGAGCGGCGCACGACGCGCGCCCCCAAAACGGAAACGGCGCGCTCGCAATGAGCGGAGGCCCGTTTCTACTGGCGCCGGCGGCGACTCGCGAGACCCGCGATTGTGTTGAGGAAACCTGCGCCCGATCGGCGAAAGATCTGTTGGCCACTGAACGGCCTCAGAGCGAGCGCGATGCGGTGCAGGGGCACACCGACAGGCAGGTGTTGTGCATCCTCGCGGTTGCTTTTCCGCAGCCGAAACCGGCAGGTTCGATACCCTCGCGCGCGATTCGAACCCCGGGCCGGCTCCGACCGGCTCATTTCACGTAGACCGATGTCCAAATACCTCGAACGCATCAACGAGGCCGAAGAGCGCAGCCGCGAAATCGAAGGCCAACTCGCCGACCCCGACGTCGCGAGCCAGCCCGGGCGCTTCAAGGAACTCGCGAAAGACCTGGCCGAACTTCGCCCGATCGTCGAAGTGGGCGGGCGCTATCGCGACGTCGTGAGCGAACTCGACGAAGCCAGGCAGATGGTCGCCGACGACGACGACGACCTCGCCGAAATGGCGCGCGACGAACTCGAAAGCCTGTCGAGCGAGCTGGAAGAACTGGACACCAAGCTCTTCGAACTCTTCATCCCGAAAGATCCCCTCGACGAGAAGAACGCGATCTTCGAGATCCGCGCCGGGACGGGCGGCGACGAAGCAGCGCTCTTCGCGGGCGACCTGTTCCGCATGTACACGCGCTACGCCGAACGCCTCGGCTGGAAGGTCGACATCATGTCGAGTTCGGAAACGGCGGGAGGTGGCTTCAAGGAAGTCATCGCCACGATCGATGGCCGCGACGTGTTCAGCCGCTTCAAGTACGAACGCGGCGTCCATCGCGTGCAGCGTGTGCCCGCCACCGAAGCGCAGGGACGCATCCACACGTCGACGGTGACGGTGGCCGTGATGCCCGAAGCCGAAGAAGTCGACGTCGAGATCGACCCGCAGGAACTGCGCATCGACGTCATGCGCGCCGGCGGCCCCGGCGGGCAGAGCGTCAACACGACCGACTCCGCCGTGCGCCTCACCCATATCCCCAGTGGGCTCGTGGTGCAGTGTCAGGATGAAAAGTCGCAGCACAAGAACAAGGCGAAGGCGATGAAGGTGCTTCGCTCACGCCTGCTCGATCTCGAAACCGAACGCGTGAACGCCGAGCGCGCGAGCGAGCGCAAGGAACAGGTGGGTACGGGAGAACGCAGCGAGAAGATCCGCACCTACAACTTCCCGCAGAACCGCATTACGGACCACCGCGCCTCGATTACCCTGCACAAACTCGAAAGCGTGCTCGAAGGTGATCTCGATGAACTTCTCGACGGCGTTCGGGGCGCGATGCTCGCCCAGGTCGAAATCTGAGCGCGACCTTGAGCCAACCCGATTCGCGCGACCGCAGCTGGACGATTCTCGAAATCCTGCAATGGACGACGGGGCACCTGAAAGAGCGCGGGATCGAGACCGCGCGCCTCGACGCCGAGGTGTTGCTCGCTCATTCGCTCGGGATGAGTCGCCTCGACCTCTATCTCAACTATGAGAAGCCCCTGCTTCCCGAAGAGCGCGCGACGTTTCGCGAGTATGTGAAACAACGCGCGCAGGAGCGGATTCCAGTCTCACTGTTGATCGGTGAGCGCGAGTTCTGGTCGCAGAGCTTCAAGGTCACGCGTGACGTTCTCACCCCGCGTCCCGAGACCGAATTGATCGTGAGCAGCGCCCTCGACTTCATGTCGGACGAGAACCGCGCCTACGAAGTCGTCGACATCGGCACGGGCTCGGGGGCGATCGCGCTGAGCGTGGCCAGCGAAAGACCGAACGCACAGGTGGTTGCGACCGATGTTTCTGTCTTGGCGCTTAAGGTTGCGCGCGCAAATGCCGACCAAATGCAACTGAATGGCCGGGTGAGGTTCGAGGAGGGAAGTCTCTTCGGCGCCGTACCCGGGGAGCAATTCGATCTCGTGCTTTCGAATCCCCCCTATATCGCTGGATCGCAACGCTCTTCGCTTGCAAGGGAATTGACGCACGAACCCGAGCTTGCGCTGTTCGGTGGAGAAGACGGATACGCGGTGCTGCGACCCCTCGTCGAGGGTGTCGGTTCCGCACTGAAAGAGGGGGGGTTGTTTCTCGTAGAACTCGATCCGCGTCAGGCGGAAACGGTCGCCGGCTGGTGTCGCGACGCGGGGCTTTCGGGCGTTCGTGTCTTGAACGACCTGGCGGGCAACGCGCGCGTCGTCAGTGCGCGCAAGGCCGACCCGACGAGCGGCGCAGTCGACAACGACGAGAAAGAACACACGCACGAGCATTCGAGCTAGTTCGCCTGAAGCGCATTCGCACTTCGGCCGGCAGCCGAAGGACGAATAAAAACAGTCACTCTGCATCTTTCCGACGAGGAAGGGCGGGCGACTCCAAGGGGCGAGCGATGGCGGGCAAGAGCAGCACCAAGCTGATGCGGATTCTCAAAGCGGACGAAGATGCGTTCGCGCAGGAATGGAAGGCGCTGTGCGATCGCACACGCGAAGTCGAAGACGACTTTCATTCCAGTGTGGTCGAGACGATCGGCCGGATTCGCGAAGAGGGCGACGCGGCCATTCGGAGTTTTTTGAAGGCCGACTACGACGCGACCCCCGAAAGCATCGAAGTCACGCGCGACGAATGGGACGCCGCCTGCGAAGCCGTCGACCCGGTCGATCGCGCGGCCATCGGCAAGGCCGCGATGCGCATTCGCGCATTCCACCGCAAGCGCGTTCCCTCGAGCTGGGAAATGCGCGAAGAGGGCGGTGCCTACATGGGGCATCGCGTTCGCCCTCTCGACACCGTTGGCCTCTATATCCCCAGGAGCGAAACCGTCCACCCGAGTCGTGTGATCATGTACGTGACCCCGGCTTCGGTCGTCGAAGTTCCGGAAATCGTTCTCGCCACGGCACCCGATGCCGAAGGCAACATTGCACCCGAAGTCTTGATGGCGGCCCGCGTGGCAGGTGTGCACCGCGTCTTCAAGGTCGGTGGTGCAGCGGCGATCGCCTCGATGGCGATCGGCACTCGCGTCGTCCCGCGTGTCGACAAGGTCGTGGGTCCCGGCGAACGTGCTGCGAACTACGCGAAGCACCTCCTGATGGGCGACGTCGGCATCGACAGCCCGGTCGGTGAATCCGAACTCTGCGTCGTCGCCGACGCGAGTGCGACACCGGCCTGGGTGGCGGCGGACATGCTCTCGCAGGCGGAGCGCTCGGTGGATTCGCAGCAGATCCTCATCACGCACAGCAAGTCCATTGCATCGCGCGTCCACGAACAGATGGCGCGTCAGATGAAGGGACTCGAAGGCTCTGCGACGGCGAAGCAAGCGCTTGGGGCGCGCGGCGCCATCATCGTGACGAAGAACCAGGCGGCTTCGATCGAGCTTGCGAACCAATACGCGTCCGAACGACTCGTGCTGGCGCTCAAG
This sequence comes from Myxococcota bacterium, assembly GCA_030748735.1. GTDB lineage: Bacteria > Myxococcota_A > UBA9160 > UBA9160 > UBA4427 > DUBZ01. The sequence goes on from JASMLK010000001.1 coordinate 24,331, forward strand.
GACGCGGACGCCGCGCACAAGCTCGTGCGCAACGCCGGCGCGGTCCTCCTCGGGCACTACACGCCGGTCGCCGTCGGTGACTACATCGCGGGTCCGAACCACGTCCTGCCGACGGGCGGGGCCGCGCGCTTCGGCTCGCCGCTGGGGGTGGACGACTTCCTCAAGCGCACCGCCTTCGTTCGCTTCGAGCCGCCCAAGTTGCGAGAACTGGGCGCCGAGGTGATTCGACTCGGTGAAGTCGAGGGTGTCGGGGGCGCGGGCAAGAGCGTGGACCTGCGCCTGCAGAAGATCCGACGCGTGCGTAGGGAACGAGAAGCGGCGCGTGAGGCCGAACTCTAGCAGCCTGCTAGAGCCGCGTGAGCGGGCGAAGCGCCTGCACCCGCTGCCGAATTCGGAAATCCCCGCGAAAGCGCTATACAAAGGCGCGAGAAACGCAGCGAGCGCCCTCCTTCGCCTGCGTTCGCCGGGGTCCGGTGTGTCGAACGAATCCACAAGCAGTTCATCGGGGGCCGCTATGTCGCGTGAACGACGTGCGGCCATTACGCGCAAGACGCGCGAAACCGACGTTGCGGTCGAGTTCTGCCTCGACGGTGCGGGCGTCTATGAGGTCGCGACCGGCATCCCGTTCTTCGACCACATGCTCGAATCGTTTGCGAAGCACGGCCTCTTCGACCTCACGCTTCGCGCCACCGGCGACATCGACGTCGACTTCCACCACACGGTCGAAGACGTGGGGATCACCCTCGGCCAGGTCTTGCGCGAAGCGCTCGGCAACGCGGCAGGCATTCGTCGCTATGGGAGCTTCGTGTTGCCCATGGCCGAGGCGAAGGTCGAGGTCGCGGTCGACGTGAGCAACCGCCCCTTCGTGGTCTACAACGTCGAACTCGAAAACCGCATGGTGCGTGACTTCGACGTTTCCCTCGTCGAGGACTTCGTGCTCGCCTTCGCGCAGCACGCGGGTCTCGATCTCCACATCAATCGCAGCTACGGCGAAAGCCCACACCACGTCGCTGAGGCGGTCTTCAAAGGCACGGCGCGCGCACTGCGCGCCGCGGTCGAGATCGACCCTCGCGAGAGTGGTCTGCCTACTGTTAAAGGTTCGCTCTAGGCAGCTAAAGGTTCGCTCCAGGCAGCTAAAGGTTCGCTCCAGGCAGCCAAAGGTTCGCTCCAGGCAGTCAAAGGCGCGCTCTAGCCGAGAGCCCGCGCGTTCCAGCGTTTTCGATTCTATCCATGTCCCTGCATCCCCCGTCCGCTCCTTTCGAAGTCATCCCCGCCATCGATCTGCTCGACGGCTCCTGCGTGCGCCTCGCCCAGGGGAAGTACGAGGAGAAGACCGTTTATGGGGACGACCCCGGCAAGGTCGCGGCGGGCTTCGCGGCGCAGTCGATTCGCCGCCTCCACGTCGTCGACCTCGACGGCGCGAAGGCGGGGCGCCCCGAAAACCGTGAGGCGATCTCGTCGATCGTCGCCGCGGTCGGCCCCGACATCCCGGTGCAGCTCGGCGGTGGCATTCGCGACCTCGCGACCATCGAGGACACCCTCGCCCTCGGGATTTCGCGGGTCATTCTCGGCACCGTCGCGTTGCGGGACCCCGAACTCGTGCGCGAAGCCGCGCGGCGCTTTCCCAAGCAGATCGTCGTCGGCATCGACGCCCGCGACGGCCGGGTCGCGGTCGAGGGCTGGCTCGAGGCGAGCGAGGCCCGGGCGAGCGAGCTCGCCGTGCAGTTCGAGGACGCCGGCGTGGCGGCGATCGTCTACACGGACATTTCGCGCGACGGCATGCTGACGGGCCCGAACCTCGCGGCGACCGTTGAGCTGGCCCGTGAGGTCAGCATCCCGGTGATCGTCTCCGGCGGCGTTTCCAGCGAGGCGGACATCACCGCAGCCTCGCAAGAAACCGACTCGGGCATCGCGGGGATCATCGTGGGCAAGGCGCTGTACACGGGCGCCGTCGACCTCGCGGCGGCACTTACCGCCGTCGCCTGAGGTTCCCACGGGGGCTTGCACCCCACTTGCTTGAGCCCCAAAGCCCCGTGCGCTAGCCTGCCGCGCCCCGCGAAGCCCTTTGATTTGTCAACGGAATTCGCCGGGCAGCCGAGAGATTCCCCCGCGTTCGGAAGTGAAGCGCGAGGCGCCGACATCGAGCGCCGACATCCGCTTCGAATTTCGACACGGAACCGATCCAGAAACCACTCATCACAGATCTTCGCCCCGACCCCGCCGGCGAGCGGTGGCAAGGGCCAGGAGATCAGGAGCAAATAGCGCGTATGACCGTCATCAAAGTCAAGGAAAACGAATCGTTCGAGCAGGCCATGAAGCGCTTCAAGAAGAGCTGCGAAAAGGCCGGCATCTTGACTGAACTGCGACGACGCGAGTACTACGACAAGCCGAGCATCAGCAAGAAGAAGAAGGCTGCTGCGGCTCGCAAGCGAGCGCTGAAGAAGATGCGGCGGATGTCCAACTGAGCACACGCGTGCGTTCGAGGCGGGGTGGCGCAGAGCCCCGAGCGAATGGCACGCACAAGTGGTACAGCGATGGGACCTTCGCCCTCGTGTGATGAAGCGGGGCACCGGTGGGGCTGATTCCGGAAGAGACCATCCAGGCGATCAAGGATCGCACCGACATCGTTTCGTTCATCGGACGCTATGTCGAATTGAAGAAGGCCGGCCGTAACTTCGTAGCCCGCTGCCCCTTCCACGACGAAAAGACTCCGTCTTTCAACGTCAACCCCGAGCGCCAGATCTTCCATTGCTTCGGCTGTCAGGTCGGCGGCAATGTGATCAGCTTCCTGATGCGTCACGAGGGGCTGACCTTCCCCGAGGCCGCGCGCAACCTCGCTGGGGAAGCGGGGATCGAGATCCCCGAGAGCGACGGCGGGAGTCGCGGGATCAGCGAACACCTCTTTGACGCCAACGACGCGGCCCAGCGCATCTATCGCGCGGGTTTCACTTCGCGCGAAGGGGAGGACGCACGCGCCTATCTCGACGCGCGCGGGATCGACGCCGAAACGATCGAAGCCTTCGGCATTGGCTACGCGGCGAACAGTTGGGATGACCTCGGTCGCGAACTCGCGCGCAACGAGGTGAGCGAAGAACACGCGATCGCGGCGGGCTTGCTTTCCGAACGCGATGGCAGCCGCGGGAGCAAGCGCGGTGGTAGCTACGCGCGTTTGCGCGGTCGTGTCGTGTTTCCGATTCGCGACATCCGGGATCGCGTCATCGGTTTCGGTGGCCGCGCGATCGAGAAGGATCAAGAACCCAAGTATCTCAACACACCCGAGAGCCCGATCTTCCACAAGCGCGATGCGCTCTACGGTTTTCCCCAGGCACTCGAAGGGATTCGCCGTAGCGGGCGGGTGATCATCTGCGAGGGCTACTTCGATCGCATCGCACTCGCGCGCGCGGGCATGACGGAAGCATTGGCGACCTGCGGCACGGCGCTCACCGAAGGCCATGCACGTCAACTGAAGCGTCGCACCGAGCAGGTCGTGTTGTTGTTCGACGGCGACGCGGCAGGCCAGGCCGCGGTCGAAAAGGCACTCGAAATCCTGCTGCCCGCCCGGCTGCGCGCACGTGCCGCCTTGCTTCCGCCGGGTGAGGACCCGGACAGCTTCCTCGAAGTCCACGGTTCTGACGCGCTGCGTAAACTCGTCGACAGCGCCCCCGAGGCCATCGAGATCGTGATGCGCAACGCGCTGAAACAGGGCTGTGCGACCCCGGCCGAGAAGGCCGACGTGGTGAATCACGTCGCGCGCTATGTGGCCCTGTACCAGGACCCGGTCGAGCGGGTCGAGTACGCGCGCCGGCTGGCCCTCGTGACATCGACCGACCCCGGGGCGGTCGAAACCGTCGTGAGGCGCGCCCAGAGCGACTCTCGCGGGCGAAGGGGCGGTGAGGCCCCCCGCGCAGACGCCCCGGCCGCCGCGCCGGCGCCCCCGCGACTGGTCGACAAACCGCGCGCCGGGCGCGAAGAGCAGCACCTGCATCGCCTCACGCAGATCGCTTATCTGCACCCCACCTTGCTCTCCGACAACCTGCTCGAACGCATCGACGAACTGGTCCCCGAAGGTTCCTGGAAGGCGATCTTGATGGTCTTGATTGACGCAGCGCAGGATGGCCGCGTCGACGATTCGGGTGCCATCGACCTCGATCTTCTCGAAGATCGCCTCGACGACGAGGCCGCGGCGAGACTTCGGCGTGTAGCGGTCGACGATTGGGTTCAAGACAGCGACACTTCGCCGGACCGCATGCTCGAAGACATTCTTGGTTGGTTCATGAAGCGAAGGCGTGCGGCAGAGAAAAGTCAGGTCACTCGTGAGTTCCACAACCCGGACGCGGACCACGATGACCTGTTGGCCCGAAAGCAGAAACAACTCGAAGAGCGCCGCAAAGCACAGGGTGTCGGCAAAGACGATCCGCCACATTAGAGTTCGGTGATCGGAACGAAGGGCATCAAGCTGCGCGCGCTGATCAAGCCGCGAGACGGCACGCAACGAAGTACACGAAAGTAGAAAGTAGAACGAACAAGACGAACACATAGACGCCGACACAGCCCCAGACGCTGAATCTGAACCGCGATCACTCACCAGGCGTTGACGCGGAAATGCCGATCGCAAGGAGACCCCCCCCATGGCTTCGAACGCGCCCTCGACGTCCACGGACCTTGCTCCTCCAAAGCCAGCTGCCGACCACAGCGGGTCGATGAAGACCACTTCGTCTCGAAGTGCGTCTACGAAGTCGCGTCGCACGAAGGTCGCGACGACGGCTGCCCTGTCCGAAGCGACCAATGATGTTGCCGGCGTCACGCCTGCGGCTCGCAAGAACAAGAAGGCGGCAAAGAGTGGTGTCGCTGGCGTGGCCGTCGACGCGAAGCGCAAGCCCGCGCGCCCGGACGCAAAGCGCATTGCAGCGGTGGATCCGCAGCCGGTCACCCAGGACCCCGTTCGGGTCTATCTGCGCGAGATGGGTCGCGTAGCTCTGCTGACGCGCGAAGGCGAAGTCGAGATCGCAAAGCGCATCGAATCCGCGACCCACGACGCGCAGTTCGCACTGCTCGGACACGCGTGGGGGATCGCGTCCGTGCTCGACGTGGCCTGTCGCTTTCGCGCGGGCGAATACAACTTGCGCGGCGTCATCGACGGTCTCGACGACACCAACGCCGAGCCGAAGGACAGGCGGCGCCGTCATTTTCTCACGACGATGAACGCGATCAAGAAACTCAACGCGACCATCGAAGAGCGGGGCGCCGCAGCGGTCGTAGGACGCGGCAAGCGCGAATGCCGCGCAAAGCTCCAGGCGGCGAACGACGCCGACTGCAGGCGAATGCTCGCGAAGCTGCGAAAGACCCGCTTCGCGCGAACGCAGTTCGATCGCCTGGCCGACGAGTTCCGCGAACTCGGCGAGGCTTTTGCCCGGCTCGACGGTCGCGCGCAGCGCCTCGTGCGTCCCTACATGATGAGCGCCGACGAATTTGCCAGGTCGGCGCGCCGCGCGCTCGGTCGCAGTGCCACCGCGAAGGAGACGCTCGCGAAGCTCGGTGGCGATCGCGACGCGATCAGGAGCGCCCTCGCACAGATCGACGAAATCAACGAGGGCGTCACGAAGCTCGAAAGCCAGAGTGGCATGACGAGCGAAGAAGTTCGCGTCGCTCTCAACTGCCACGCCGAGTCTGCCGAACGTGCCCACCTCGCGAAGCAGGAACTCATCGAAGCGAACCTTCGCCTCGTGGTTTCGATCGCCAAGAAGTACAACAACCGCGGCCTCCAGTTTTCGGACCTGATCCAGGAGGGAAACCTCGGCCTCATGAAGGCCGTCGAGAAGTTCGAGTATCAGCGCGGCTACAAATTCTCCACCTACGCGACGTGGTGGATCCGCCAGGCGATCACCCGCGCGATCGCCGACCAGGCGCGAACCATTCGCATCCCCGTGCACATGATCGACACGATCAACAAACTCGTGCGCGCGACCCGCCACCTCGTTCAGTCGCTCGGCCGCGAACCTTCACCGGAAGAACTCGCGAGCGAAATGGGCGTCCCTCTCGAAAAGGTGCAGATGGTCTTCAAGATCGCCCGCGAACCCGTGAGCCTCGAAACCCCGGTCGGCGACGACGACAGCCACCTCGCCGACTTCATCGAAGACATCGACGCCGTCGACCCCCAGGAAGCTGCAATCCAGGCGAGCCTCGAAGATCTCACGCGCAGTGTGCTGTCCCAACTCCCGCCGCGCGAAGCGCGTGTCTTGCAGATGCGTTTCGGCATCGGCGAACGCGCGAAGCACACCCTCGAAGAAGTCGGCAACGACTTCGACGTCACCCGCGAACGCATCCGCCAGATCGAAGCAAAGGCGTTGCGCAAACTTCGGCATCCGAGTCGTAGTGGAGTGCTGCGGGGTTTCCTCGAGTAGGGGAGCGGCGCGACCGGGCGGAGCGGGGGTTCCGGGGAATGGCTCGCTTCGCTGCGCTTTACTTCCCCGGAACCCCCGCTCCGCCCGGTCGCGCCTTTTGCTTTGCGGAGGGGGCTCTCGTTGCGCGCAGCGATCACGGTTCTCGAAGCCGGGTACCCATGGCACACTTGCTCGATGGAAATTTCCGAAAAGCTCCGCCGTGAGATCGCTGCACAGAACGCGACGTTCCCGCGACTTCGCAGCGGCCTCATGCCCGCCCTCCACCGTGTCTATCAAGCGTGCGGCGAGATCAATGCGGGTGCGGTCGCGGAACTCGCCGAGATCTTCGAGATGACCCCGGATGAAGTCCGGTCGGTCGTCGAACTCTCGAACGCCCTCGACTCGCCGAGGCGCGGCCGCCACCAGGTGAAGGTCTGCGTCGGGGGCACCTGTCTACGCGATGGCGCTCGCGAGTTTCTGGGCGCGCTTTCTTGTCGAATCGGTGTTCCCGTCGGAGAGATCAGCGAAGACGGTCGAATCGAGCTGGGCGAAGAAGTCTGCTTCGGGGCGTGCGCCGCGGCACCACTGATGTGGGTCGGTGACGACATGCACGATGATGTCGGTCTCGACGACGCCGAGCGAATCCTCGCAGCGCTCGAGTAGATCCGGGCTGCTACGAGAGCGTCCCGCCGTCCACCCGAACATCTTCCCCATTGATGTGGATCGAGTCGGGCGATGCCAGGAACGCAACCACGTTGGCCGCGACTTCCGCGGGCCGCATCTTGTCGAGCGGCGAGATGCGTTGGAGCAAGCTCTGATCTGCGCCTTCGGGAAACTGGAATTCCTTGTGGATGGGTGTGATGACACCACCCGGTGACAGCGAATTGCAGCGAAGGCCCTGACGTCCGTATTCGACGGCGATCGTTCGGGTGAAGGAAAGGATGCCGCCCTTGGCGGCCGAGTAGGCGGCGCTCCACGGTTGGCCCGCCTGGCCGGCGGTCGACGCCATGTTGACGATCGCGCCGTTGCTTTCGATGAGATGCGGGAGCGCGGCTTTGGTCATCAGGAAGGTGCCCGTGAGGTTCACGGCGATGATCTGGTCCCAGCGTTCGAGCGAAAGTTCGTGGCTGTTGTCGAAGTGCAGGATGCCCGCGATGTTGCACAGCGCGTCGATGCGTCCGAATTCGTTGATCGCGGCCGCGATGCACTCGTCGACCGAAGCGGGGTCGGCGACATCGACGTGAACCGAAATTGCTTTGGCGCCGAGTTCGCGTGCTTCCTTGGCCGTGGCTTCGGCGGCTTCGGTCTGGATGTCCGCGCACACGACGCTCGCACCTTCCTGCGCCATGCGGAGAACACTCGCTTTGCCGATGCCGGAAGCAGCGCCTGTCAGCAGCACGACGAGGTTTTCGAATCGGTTCATTGGAAGGTCTCCATCAGCGCGGCGTGAACTTGCGCAGCTTTCGCTGCAGGCTCTGGCGATGCAGCCCGAGGCGTCGGGCTGCCTGGCTGATGTTGCCCCCGCATTCGTTGAGTACGTACTCGATGTACTCGCGCTCGTGGCGATCGAGGCTCTGGAATTCGTCGGGGATCGGCGTCTGTTCACCGTTGCCGCCGGTCACGAGTGTGTGCTCGAGTTCGTCCATGTCGATGGGCTTGGTGAGATAGTTGGAAGCGCCGTCCTTCGTGGCCTGCACCGCGGTCGCGATGCTTCCATAGCCCGTCAGCACGACGACCCGGGTGCGGGGTGAGCGGGTCTTGATCGAGGTGATAGCGTCGAGGCCGCTGTCGCGTCGCAGGCGAAGGTCGACCACGGCGTAGGAAAAGCCCTCGGGATCGACCGCCTCGAGGCCCGCGAGGTCGGACACCCGTTCGACGCTGTAACCGCGGTCGCGGAATTCGGTGGCCAGGGTGTCGGCGAAGCGATCGTCGTCTTCGACGATCAAAAGGGTCTTGTCGACGGGGGGGGGGCGGATCGCTTCGCTTTCGGGCATTCGAGCGGCTCCTGCTGGCGCGGCGCTATGCAATCGTGGTTTCGGCTGCGGGGATGGGCGCCGGAAGTGTGATGCGGGCTTCGGCGCCGCCATCATCGCGATCTTCCAGGGTGAAGTCCGCGCCGATGGCTTCACATAGATTATGGACGTAGTAGAGCCCGAGACCAACACCATCGGGCTTCGTCGTAATGAACGGTTCACCGAAGTGCTTGCGTACGACGTCGGGCCAGCCCGGCCCGCGATCGAGGACCGCGATCTCGACGTGGCCGCCGCGAGAGCTCACCACGACGTGGATCTCATCTTCGCCCTGGGTGGATTCCCGTGCATTGTCGAGCAGGTTCAGGATCGCATGCGAAAACGCCACAGCGGGCAGGAGGGCCCGGCGGTGGCTTCGCAGGGTGTTGGAAAAGCGGATGTTGCCGCCCACTTGCCCATGGTTGGTTTCGCGAGCGCTGTCACACATGCGTTCGACCATCCGCGCCACGTCGACCGGTTCGAGCAACACCCCGTCGGGTTCGAGCTGCGAACCCGCCATGCGCCGCAGGATCTCCTCGCAACGCTCGAGGGCCTCAGCGGCAGTCGCCCAGTCGCTGTCTTCCTCGAGGTCGCGGGTCCGGGCGAGGCGGGCGAGCTTGAGCTTGGCAGTATTGAGGGGTGTGGCGAACTCGTGCGAAAGGCCCGCGGCCAACGCCCCCACCGCGCGCAGTCGGTCGATGCGCGTCTTTCGTTCGCTCAGAAACGAGAAGTGGGCCTGCAGCGCGAGCAGCGTTCGCGAAAGCCAGACAGTCAGGATCCAGAACACCCCGGCCACGGTGTACTGCGCCGGAAACAACAGATAGGAAGGCAGCAAACTGCCTTCGAGTCCTGGCGGGATGCGCGCGACGGTCTGGTTGAACCCGATGCACGCGAGCAGCAGGACAAACAGAAAAAGAGAAAGGCGCCCTTCGAGGAGCAGCGCGCCGAGGCCCATGTGGACGAACAGGATCGGCATCAAGGGGTTCCATGCACCCCCGGTGAGCGCGAGTAGCGCGGAAAGCGCCGCAATGTCGGCCGCAAGCTGGAAGAAGACGTGCCCGGGATGGGTTTCCATCGGGCGTCGCAACGCCCCCCACGTCACCGTGTTGAGCAGCGCGAGCGCCGCCACCACGGAGAGAAAGATCGGGACCATCTCGCGTTCGAGGACTTCGAATTCGAGGGCGGGGATGATCGACAGCAGCTGCGCACCGAGGGCCAGCCAACGCAGGCGCACCACCCAGGCGAGACGCGCGGCGCTCTGCCCCGGGTCGGCGGTGATCGGGGGTTCGAGGAAGGATCGGATCGCTTCGAGCATCAGTCGCTTTTCCGCATGATGTAGAAGACGTACGAGCAGGCGCCTTGCGCTCCGCGCATCACGTCGATTTCTCGTCGACACATCTCGACCACGGTCCGCCCCGCACCGGGGTCTTCGCGCTCGATCTCGTCGAGTCGTTCGCCGAGTTCCCGATAGTAGGTGTCCCACCAGTCGGATTCAGGCAGGGGAAAGTCGGCGATCCACTCGTAGCCCGCAGCCGCGATTTCAGCGCGATGCTCTTCGCGGCTGGCAATCGCGGGATACTCCTCGTTCCAGAAAGCCACCAGGTCGGCCGGTCGATCCTCGCGCAGCCAGGCCACCTCGGTCACGGCCAGGTGGCCGCCGGGAGCGAGCAGCGACTTCCACCGCTCGAGCCCTGCACGAAAACCCATCACGTAGATCGCGCCTTCCGACCAGACGAGGTCGAAGCTGGCGTCGGCGAACGGGAGCCGGTTCATGTCGGCGCAGACGAAGTCGGCTCCCTGCGCCGGGGCGTCTGCGCACGCGGCCGCGCCAAGCAGCGCGTCCCGTGCGAGATCGACCGCGACCACCCGAGCGCCCGTGTGGGTCCCGAGCAGGCGGGTCTGCCGACCCGGCCCGCAGCCAACGTCGAGGATGCGGGCACGCGGTGGCAGTGGGGGCAGGGCCTCGAGCGCGCGTGTGCTGGAAGCGTCGCTTCCCGGGCCCCATTGCGAGAGGGAGGCGAAGATGCGCACGAGGGTTTCGGTGGCTTCGTCCACGCGCGAGACCGTAGCGCCGCCATCACCGATCGGGTTCGGCACTACGCAGCGCGACGCCCGTGGTTGGTTAGACTGGGCGACCGCGTGGCAGGAGGCTGCGTGTGAACCACCCATACCCGCTGGAAAGCGCGTCGAAAGAAAGTGGAGAGAAAGATGTCAGAGCGACCCTTCAAGGTTCTGGGCCTGCAACAGATCGCGGTCGGCGGTCTCGACAAGGCGGCGCTTCGCCGTTTCTGGATCGACACCCTCGGCCTCGAAGCGACTGGCACCTACCAGAGCGAAAGCGAAAACGTCGATGAAGACATCGCGGTGACGGGTGCGGGCGCGTTCAAGGTGGAAGTCGATCTCATGCAGCCGATCGATCCCGAAAAGCGTCCCAAGGTCCACGACCCGGCGCTGAACCACGTGGGTCTGTGGATCGACGACCTGCAGGCAGCCGTCGATTGGCTCGAAGGGCAGGGGGTTCGCTTCACGCCTGGTGGCATTCGCAAGGGGGCCGCGGGTTACGACGTCTGCTTCATCCACCCCAAGGGCAACGAAGCGTCGCCGATCGGGGGTGAAGGTGTACTGGTCGAACTCGTTCAGGCACCCGACGATGTGATCGAGGCGTTCGCCAGGCTCTCGGGCTGATCCTGCTGGGCGTCCCCGGCGAGACCTCGCTCGAGTTCCGGTTCGCGCACGAGCGCAGCCTCGACGGATGGACCCAGCTTCGAGAGTAGTCGTTCGAGAAACTTCAAGTGGTCTCCCTGGGACTCGCAGTACTTCGCTATCGGCCGCCGGACGCAATTCTCTTGAACTGCGAGAAGGCGCGCGGATCACGACCGAAGGGGTCCTGGGATAGGTTCTAGGCTCTGCCGCGTCCGAGGCTCGCTCAGCGCGAGTCGGACGAAGTTCTCGGAGGGTTCGTCGTGAAGGTGTTTCGCAGGTTCGTTTTATTCTCGTTAGTCGTGGTCTCGGTACTGGTCGTGATGGCGTTGTTCGCCGACCGCTCCGTACCCGTCCAGGCGGGGAGCCAGCTCGTCGTCACGATTTCGGGCCAGTACGTCGAGTCCGACCAACCGCCCCTTCTCTCGCGGCTCTTCGACGACGGCGGGAGGCCCTTTCTCTCATTGCTCTCGGTCTTGAAGCTCGCCGAGCGCGACGATCGCATCGATCGTGTGGTGCTTCGCATCCGCGACACATCGATGGGTTGGGGCAAGGCGTCGGAGTTGCGCAACGCGATTTCGAGGTTGCGCGCAGCCGGGCGACACACCGTCGCGTTACTCGAAACCGAATCGGTGGTGGTGAACCGGGCCTACTTCATCGCCACGGCGGCCGACGAGGTCCACGTCGTTCCCGGTGCGCTCGTTCCGCTGCTCGGGCTCTCGGCGGAATACGTCTACTTCGGCGACATGTGGGACGAGTTCGGCATCGAGATCCAGGCGACACGGGTGGGGCGTTACAAGAGTGCGGTCGAGACGTTCGCGAACAACGGCATGTCGGACGCTTCGCGCGAGATGTACAACGCCCTGCTCGACGGTGCGCAGCAGCGTTTCGTCGCGGCGATCGCCGAGGGTCGAGCGCTTCCCGAGGCGCGGGTAGAGGAGATCATCGACGAGGGGCTCGTGACGCCCAGTGAGCTTCTCGAGCGCGGGATGATCGACGGCGTTCATCACCTGCCCGACCTCGTCGACGAGGACGCGCCGCTGCTGCTCGCCGCCGACTACGCGGGCGCCAACCCCGCCGAGACGGGCTTCGACCCGCAGCACACCGTCGCGCTCGTATACGGAAGCGGCCTCGTGGTGAGCGGCGAGGCCTCGCGCTCGAGTTCGGGCGCGCCGGTGTTCGCGAGTGAACGCGTCGTCCGTGCACTCGAAGACGCCGCAGCAGACCCGTCGGTCGAGGGCATCGTGCTTCGCCTCGATAGCCCCGGCGGTTCGCCCCTTGCCGCCGAAGCGATGTGGAATGCGGTGCGGCGGGTGCGTGAGCAGGGCATCCCCGTCGTGGCTTCGGTTTCGGATGTGGCGGCTTCGGCGGCCTACTACATCGCGTCCGCCGCGGACGAAATCGTGCTGGCGCCGGGTGCGCTTACGGGTTCGATCGGCGTCTTCTCCCTCTACCCCGTCTTCGAAAAGCTGATGGAACGCTGGGGGATCGAAAGCGAAACCCTGACGCGCGGCCGGCACGCGCAGTTCTTGAGCGCCACGAGCGTGCCGAGTGCGGGCGCGCGCGAGCGCCTGCAGCGCATTACCGACGAGGTGTATCGCTTGTTCGTCGAACGTGTAGCCGAAGGGCGCGGACTCGAAACCGGGCAGGTCGACACGGTGGGGCAGGGCCGGGTGTGGAACGCCAGGCAGGCGATCGAAATCGGGCTCGCCGATGAACTCGGCGGCGTGCGCGAAGCCGTCGACGTGCTGTTGCGAAGGCTCGGCCACGAGGAAGGCAGCGATGTGAGCCTCATTACCTATCCCGCGCCTCCGACGCTGGCGGACGAAATCGCCCAGCTGATACAGAGCGGCAGCTTCGCGACCCGTCTGCTCAGCGCGTCGCCTTTCGAAGTGCTCGCCGCCCAGCTGCCCCTGCCGCCGGGCATGGAGGGCTTGCGCGAATGGTGGGCAGCACTGCGGTCGGAGGGGCCACTCCTGCTCCCCACGGCATGGATCGACATCCGCTGACGCGCCCGGCGAAGCGCTAACGTGGGCCGCTCGCCGAAGCGCGAGCAGATGCCCAACGGAGGACCCGCGTGGCCGCCCAAGCACGATCGGAAACCACCCACATCGAAGCCAGCGACGGCGTGTCGCTTTATGTCGAAGCCCACGGCGAGGGCATTCCGATCGTCTTTTCCTGTGGCTACTGCACGACCCACGAAAACTGGCGACCGCAGGTCGAACCACTCGTCGCGGCTGGTGCACGGGTGATCCTGCACGACTTTCGCGGGCACGGGCTTTCCCAGGCGCCCGACGATCCCAGCGCATACACGATGGATCAGGTGCTCGATGACCTGGGCCGCGTGATCGACTGGGGTGTGGGTGACGCGGCCGGCAGCCAGGTCGTGCTCGCGGGTCATTCCTTCGGCGGTCTCGCTTCGCTCCACTACACCGCGAAGCACCCCGCCCGTGTTCGCGCCCTCGTGCTGCTCGCTACCGGCCCTGGCTTCAAGAAGCCCGAAGCCGCCCAGAAGTGGGCCGAGCAGACCGAGCGTACTGCGAGCTACCTCGAGGAGCGCGGCCTCGAAGCCTTCGTCTCCGGGCGTGCGGGCGAGACCTGCATTGGTCGCAAGCCCGAGCTTCCAGCCGCGAAGGCCGCGAGCGATGCGATCGCCCGCCAGGACATTCGGGGCCTCGCGCATTTCGGCCGGCAGGTTTCAGGCAAGGCCCCCGGCATCATGGACGAGCTTCCGGGCATCGACTGCCCGGCGGTCGTGATCGTGGGGTCCGAAGACAAGGCCTTCTTGCGCGCCGCCGACGTGATGGAGGCCAAGCTCGCCAACGCCAGCGCGGTCGTGTTGCCCGACATGGGCCACGTCGCCAACATCGAGGACCCCGCCGGCTTCAACGCGCGAGTCGCAGACTTCCTCTCGTCGCTGTGACGGGCCGCCACCGCGAGCGACGGGCCTGACGGGCGAGTTCTGGGGAAGGGTCGGGTTTCAGCGCAACCATTCGTTCCCTGACGGGTTTCAGCCTTGAACGGAGGCTCGATTGCGGGAAGCGGACCCGGATGTTCAGCACATGCTGGCCTTTTGCGCCGGTGATGACAGCGCATTCGAACCCCTGTTCGAGCGCTGGGGGCGGCCCCTTCTTCATTACCTGCAGCGCATGACGAACGACGCTGCGACCGCGGAGGAGTTGGTGCAGGAAGCCTTCTTGAGAGTTCATCGCGCGCGCGATCGCTACAAGCCGGACGCGAAGTTCTCCACCTGGCTCTATCGCATCGGCACGAACCTCGCGCTCAACGAACTGCGAAGGCCCCGCCGCGCACGTCCCCATGCGAGTACCGACGACGACAGCGACGAAGCCCGCGCACCGCTTCAACTCGTCACGGACGAGCCCGCCGCGGACGTGCAACTCGAAGTGCGCAGACGCGCGAGCCGGGTCGAGGCCGTACTCGGCGAAATCCCGGAGCGTCAACGCATGGCGATCTGGCTTTCGGCCGTCGAAGGCATGTCGTACGCCGAGGTGGCGGTTGCACTCGAGACCAGTGAGAAGAGCGTGAAGTCCTTGATCCATCGGGCGCGGGTCGCGTTGGCGGATCGCATGGCGCAAGCCGGCGACCGGGGCTCCGAAGGCGATGTCGGAAGAACGGGCAAGACCAGGGAAGTAGAGCGATGAGTGAACGAGACGACGAGCGACGAACAGCCGAAACGAGTGGGAGCGGTGCGCCGGAGCAGGAGCTTTCCGAACTCCTCGACGGCGAACTCTCTCCCGCGCGCGCGCGTGAAGTACGGCAAGCGCTCGAAGCCAATCCAGAAATGCGGGAGCGGCTGGCCGCTTTCGAATCGGTCGATGCGCAGCTGCGCGATCTCGTTGCCCCGGCGGTGCCCGACGATCTTCGCGCTCGGCTCGAAGTCCGTATCGCGGGGGATCTCGTCGCAGGTGGGCATCACGCCGAAGACGAACATGCGGAAACGGGGAGCGATGCGGGTTGGAACTGGCGCTTGCCGGTTGCGGCCGCCGTGGCGGCGGCCCTCTTTGCGGGTTGGCTCGCATTGCCGCGGGGCGGCGAAGAAGTCGACATCGCGGAGCAGGAACCCGTCGCTCCCCGGGTCGTGCCAACGCCGCCGGATGAGGAAGTGGCTGTCTCGACGCCCGAAGTGATCGCGGAGGTCGTTCCCCCGCGAAGGGAAGAAACGACCGAGACACCTGGCGACGAAGAGGCCAGCGATCTGGAACTCGCCATCGCGTTCGAACTCGAGACCCTGAGCGACTTCGAAGTGATCGAAGAACTCGATCTGCTCGAAGCCCTGCTCGCCCTCGAAGAGCGCGAGCGGGTAGACGACGGTCGGAGTACCTCGTGAACCGCACCCGTTACAGTCGATCGATCGAATGCTCGACCGCCCGTCTCGCGGGCTGGAGCAAGGCCCGGGGTCTCGTGTCGGGTGTGATGCTGGCCTTCGTGCTGGCGACATGCGCCGCGGTCGCGAGCGCCGAACCCGCCGGAGAGGACGGGGCTGCGTCGCGTCTCGAAAAGCTCCCAGACCGCGTGCGCGAGCGCGTCGAACGCTTCCGCAATGCGACCCCCGCCGAGCGCGAAGCGCGCCGCGAACGTCTACTCGGCGAGTTGCGCGACGCCACGCCCCGCGAACGGCGACGCCTGCTGCGCCGCGAGCGCAGGCTCATGCGGGTGCTCCCCGAAGAAGAACGCAGCAAGATCCGCGAAGAGAACCAGGCCTTTCGCGAAAAACACGATCTGCCGCGCCCGGGGGCGGCGCGCGAATTCGCACGCGATCTCGAACTGAGCGCAGAAGAGCGACGCGTCCTGCGCGCAAAGTTCCGCGAGCTTCCGCGCGAAGAACGCCGCGCGCTGTGGCGCGACATCACCCGCTACCGCTCGCTCTCGCCGGCCGAACGCGAAACCCTCGAAGCACGCCTCGACGACCTCAAGTCGCTCAGCGACGAAGAGCGCACGGCACTGCGCGAAAACGCACAACGCTGGTCGCAGATTCCCGAAGAAACGCGCGAGCGTCTACGCGAACAACTGCGGAAGCTGCGCGCGTTGCCTCCGGACGAACGCGCCGAACTCCTCGAGCGCGCACTCGCTGGCGCCGGTGAAGCAGGCGATGAGCCGAGCGCGGCGGATGCCGAAGCGGCGTCGGAGTCGTCCGACTAGAAGTTGGGTACCGGCAGTCCCAGCGTTCGTGCGTGGTCGATCAGGTCATTGAGCCCGCGTCCGAAGTGGCTGGCGCGGAACCCTTCGCGCTGCATCAGCTCGGCGAGATGCGCGCTCTTGAGGCCGAACTCGCATACGAGCACGTAGTCGTTGGCCTTGTCGAAGTGGGGGAAGGCGCGCAGGGCTTCGTTGAATTCGAGGTGGAGCGCGCCTTCGTAGTGCCAGCCTCGATAGGCCGCGGCTGACCGCAGATCGATCAGCACCGCGTCCTTCGAAAGCTCGCGGGTTTCGAGGTTTCCGCTTTCGGCGGTCGAAAGATCGAGGGTGCGCAGGTCGATCACGCTGCGTTCCGCGACCGCACGTTCGAGCAGCGAGAGGTCGAGTTTCTTTTCTTCTTCGAGAATCACATCGAGCGAGGCGTTCGTCGCGGGACGACCCGGCACCATGGCGCAGTACTCGGCCACGTCCTTCGACAGGACCTCGGTACCGATGCGGCGCGCGATGGCGATGATCTCATCTTTGTTGAAACCCACCAACGGCCGCAACACCGGGGTGCGCGTGGCTTCGGAGATGACCGCCATGTTCTGCAGCGTCTGCGACGACACCTGGCCGACCGCGTCGCCGGTTACGATCGCGCTGGCTTCGCGCTCTTCGGCGATCATGGTCCCGACGCGCAACATCAAACGCTTGAGCACCACCTGCCAGTAGCGCGCCTCGCCTTTCTCACGCAGGTCGCGGGTCACGGCGTCGAAGTCGATGCTGTGCAGATGCGGACGATGCCCGTAGGACCAGTGGTCGGCGATCTGCTTCATGACCTTCAACACGCCGAACTGATGGTCGCGACCACCCATGTTGCAGAAGACGTGATCGAGCACGACGCCCCGCTTCTGCATCGTCCAGGCTGCGACGGCCGAGTCGAAGCCACCGGAAACGAGCGCGATGGCGCGCCCCTCGACGCCGAGCGGTAGTCCTCCCGGCCCCGGTACGCGCTCCGCGAAGAAATACACCTGCCCCGGCATCACCTCGAGGTTCACTTCGACCTCGGGGTGGTCGAGATCTACGCCGGCCGCTTCGCGGTTGAGCGCCGCACCGACGGTTCGCGCGACTTCCTGCGAACGGAAGGGAATCGCTTCTCGTCCGCCCACGCGTCGGACCCGCACGCCAAAGGTCTTGTTCCGCACTGCGTCAGCGAACAACGCAACGGCCTGCTCGACGATGTCGTCGAGCGATTGCCAGCCACGCCGCTCCACGATCGAAAGGGACTGCACGCCGAAGCAGTTGGCGAGGGGGAGCAGGGCGCTCGCCTCGGGTGCACTCGCATACACACGATCGTGATCGCGCTCGACGTGACCCGTGGAGCCCGACGACTTGATCGCGTCGCGCAGATTCTTGAGCAGGCGCTTGGTAAAGCGTCGCCGGGTCGCCGGCGACTTGAGTGTGACCTCGCCGCCAAAGCGAAGCAGGGCCAGTTCTTCGTGGGCCTTTGCGTCGCCGTCGTTCGCGGACGCGGGCTCGGATGTGGGTGATTC
>JASMLK010000002.1 GCA_030748735.1 Myxococcota bacterium
ACGTCTACTTCTGTGACCCTCGGAGCCCCTGGCAACGAGGGACGAACGAGAACACCAACCGACTGCTTCGACAGTACTTGCCGAAGCAGTCCGATCTCAGCGTTCACTCGCAAGCGGACCTCAACAGGATTGCGCTACGACCCAACCAGCGGCCTCGGAAGACGTTGAACTTCCGAAGTCCGGCAGAACGACTCAGCGAGTTTGTTGCGTCGACCGCCTGAATCCAAGAACGCTATGTCAACCCGCTCCGATCGGGCTGAAAGGCCCGCCGCGGGGCGAACGAAAGGACCTACACCAACAAGGTTCACTTCTTGATCGCGAGCGAAGACGGGAAGACGGTCTCGTCTCGCAGCGCCACCTTGTCGACTTTGCCAATCGGCAACATCGGGAGCACGTCGCGGACGTGAACGGTCTTGGGGACCTTGAAGTTCACGAGCCGCTCCCTGCAGAATGCGCGGAGTTCTTCTTCGCTGGGGTCTTCGCCCGGCTGGCGGATCACGTAGGCCCGGCCGACTTCTGCGTAGACGGGATCGGGGACGCCGAAGACAGCGGCGAGTGCGACACCCGGGTGAGCTTCGAGCACGTTCTCCACTTCGCGTGGGTAGACGTTCTCACCGCCGGACTTGTACATTCCGCTCAGACGCCCGCGTATGGCATAGGTTCCATCGGGTCGAAGCAGCGCCACGTCTTCGGTATGGAGCCAGCCGTGCGAATCGATCGCAGCGGCAGTGGCTTCGGGGCGCCTCCAGTACTCGATCATGATGTGATCGCCGCGAACCTGGATCTCACCCTCTTCGCCGGGCTCTACGGGCACGCCGTCGGGACCGGCGATGCGGACTTCGTAGTGCGGGTCGGGCTTTCCGACGGTATGCGCGAGTTCGTCCATGCTGGCGTCTGCGTCGGTATAGGTGACGGAGCCCGTGGTCTCGGTCATACCGAAGCTCGTTGCGAGTCTGGCCCCCGTCTTGGCCAGGGCCTCGAGCAGGGGTTCGGGCGCATGAGCACCGCCCCAGATGATCGTCTGGAGACTCGACAGGTCGGCCTTCTCGTATTCGGGTTGGGCCAGCGTGATCTGGAACATCGTCGGCACCTGGCCCCAGCCAGTCAGTCGTTCGCGTTCGATCAGCTGAAGAATGCCGGCAGGATCGAAGCTCTCCATGAAGAACGCGGTTCCTCCTGCGACCAGCGCGTAGGAACACATGTCACCCATGAAGCCGATGTGGTTGACCGGGAGGTTCACGAGCAGTCGAGCCGGGTCGACGTTCCAGCGCTCGGCCTGCACACGCGAGCAGAAGGCCAGCCCTCCGCCGGGGAGCACAGCGCCCTTGGGGCGGCCGGTGGAGCCCGACGTGTAGACGAGGAGGGCGGCTTCTCGCGGTCCAACACCACGGCTCGCTTCCGTGAGGGCATCAGTGTCTACGTTCACGCCCTCAGCGACAAGTTCGTCCCAGGTGATCGCACCCTCGCCGTCGCCCAGCTTCACGACCCGGTCGAGTGAAGTGGACTCACGGGCGAGTTCGTCCAACACCGCGCAGTGATCCCCCTCTGCATCTCGCACGAACCCGAGCAGGATGCGCGGCTCGGCATCGTCCACGAAATAGCGAAGCTCCCGAATCGGGAATTTCGGGTTCAGCCCCAGCGTGATGGCGCCGAACCGCGATGCGGCGAGAAGAACCGCGAAGCACTCGGGCCGAGGCGTACCCATTACGGCGACGCGATCACCGCGGCCGACACCGTTCGCGAGCAGGGCCTTCGACAGCCGGTCGACCTGCGAAGCGAGATCGCGATAGGTCCAGCGAGTGGCACCGAGTACCAAAGCGTCCTGTTCGGGCTTCACGCGCGCCCAATGGTCGAGGTAGTCGCTGATACGCGGGAGGTCGGGAACTGTCGACATGGTGAGCCGCCTTTCTGCCTGTCTCTCAGATCTGTACGAGAAAGAGCCAACGCGCTGCAAGATGGGGACTGTCGGAACCTTCGACTTCCAGGCTGACCTCGCTCTCGATCAGATACCGGCCGTCCCCCTTCGATCGAACGCGGTCGAGAACCAGCCGCCCGCGAATGCGCGAGCCCACCGTCGTGGGCCGAATGAAGCGAACCCGGTCGTAGCCGTAGTTGAGCGCGAAGTTCATCTCGTCTGCTGATGCGGGCATCAGGGACTCGCCGATACTCGAAAGATGCGAAAGCAGCAGGTGGCCCTGGGCGATCGTCTTGCGGTCGAAGGGACTTTCCCGGGCGCAGCGTTCCGGGTCGTTGTGAAGCCAGTCGGCATCTCCCGTGATCTCGGCAAAGCCATCGAACTTGTCCTGGGTCATGTCGATCCAGTCGCTCACTCCGAGTTCCTTGCCTTCCAAGCTCTTGATTCTCTCGATTGCTGTTTCAGTCATCGTGCGCCCTCCTTTGAGTGGGTCCGTCGTGAGTGGAGTCGATTCGAGTGGGTCGTGTCGCCCCCGGTCCTTCGTTCGACTGCGACGAACCGAAGCTCCAGGATGTCCCGCGCATGGTTCAGCTGCGCGGGGTCGGGATCGCAGCCGTATACCGCGCGAAACCAGAGCACACTCAACGCTTCGGCGAGATGTTCGGGCGAACGAATCACCGCCTCCTGATGCGGGTCTCGCCGTCCCAAGAGGCTGTGTAGAAAGCCGTCGACCATCCAATTCACCGCGTAGGCGACCAGCAGAGGGGTCTCGGCTTCGACCTCGGGGTCACCACATCGCCTGCGGATTCGGTGGGCCACCTGGGCGAGCCAGGCATGCGTTGTGTCCTGCCAGAGGCCCGCGAATTCGTCGTCGTCATCGGCGGCTTGTAGGACTGCCCGGACGAGAGGGGCCTGTGCGAAGAGCAGATCGACGTAGGCGCGCGTGGGCGCGTGGATCTGATCGAAGGGGTCGTCACCACGGGGCGCCGCATGCATGACAGCGCGACCTTCGTCGATGAATTCCCGGACGACCTCCAGGAAGATCTCGCGCTTGTTCTTGAAGTAGGGGTAGAAGGCGCCCTGTGAGAGACCAGCGGCCTGCGTGATGTCCGTGACGCGAGCTGCGCGAAAACCGCGCTCACCCAGGACCTGACGGGCTGCCTGCTTCAGGCGTTCGCGGGAGCGCTCTCCCTTGGTCGGGTTTCGGACCGGCTCGGGTGCGGTCTCGGGTGCACGGGAAATGGCCTCGGCGGCAGGCATGGTCTCTTCCAGGGTTGGGCTCCGGCTCGAGCACGCAGATCCGCCGTTCGGATCAGAATGGAAGCAAAGTTGACGTCACTTTTAGTTTTGGTCGGCGGCCCTGTCAAGGGTGAGGGGCCAGCTCAGGCCCAGACAGGCGGCGTTCGGCCCGCCCATGGCGCCGCGCTTTCGATCTGGGACGCGAGTCGAATCAGCAGGTCTTCGCGCGCGTACGCGCCGACGAACTGGACCCCGACGGGCAGACCGTCAGCGTTCTGATGCAGCGGCAGCGAAACGGCTGGCTGTCCCGTCACGTTGAACTGCGCGGTGAACAACATGTAGTCCAACACGCGGCTGCCCCCGTGTTCGGGGTCACTCAACCAGCCGAGCTTCGGTGGAGGCGCACCGAGGGTCGGAGTGACGAGCACATCGAATCCGTCGTCGGACCACCACGAAGCCATGCGCCGGTGCCAGGCGTGGAACCAGTTCACCGTGGCGATATACGCGGCAGCGCCAACCGATTCGCCGATCTCCTTGAAGCGCCAGTTGTCGGGCTCCACGTCGTCGATCGTCA
>JASMLK010000003.1 GCA_030748735.1 Myxococcota bacterium
CCCCATCGAGTGCCCGATCATCACCTCGGGCAGGGTCCCCCAACTCTTCCAGAGTTCGGCGAGCGCGTATTCGAGCACGAAGATCGCGGGAAGCTGTCGTTCGGTGATCTGGAACTCGGCTTCGGCTTCGGCGAGCGCAGCCTCGTCGTTCGGATCCGCAAAGAAGAGCTTGCGGAAGTCCTTGCCGCTCTTTTCTTCGAGCAGCGCGATGCCGCGATCCATGTGTTCGCGGAAGACGGCTTCCTTTTCGTAGAGCTCCGATGCCATGCGGGGGTACTGGGTACCGGCACCGCTGAACATGAAGGCCACCGAGGCCCCGCTCTCCGGAACACCATGGGTGAAGAGCCGTCGCGGGTTGTTGCCTTCGAGGAACTCGATCGCCTGCTCGCGATCCTTCACCGCAATGACGCGGCGGCGATCGAAGTCGCGACGACCGACGTCGAGGGTGTAGGCCACGTCGGCGAGGGGGACGTCGGGGTTGGCGCGCAGATACTCGGCGATTCGCTTCGAGTTCCCGTCGAGGGCCTTGTTGTTGCGCGCGGATAGCTTGAGCAGCTGATAGTCGCGGTCGGATTCGCGCGTTTCCATGGGAAGCGGCGCTTCCTCGATGATCACGTGCGCGTTGGTTCCCCCGACACCCAACGAGTTGATTGCGGCGCGGCGCGGCTCACTACCGCGCGGCCACTGCGTCAGCGTGTCGTTCACGACGAAGGGCGTCGATTCGAAATCGATCTCGGGGTTCGGCTTTTCGAAGCCGATCGTCGGCGCGATCTGTTCGTTGTAGAGACACATCGACGCCTTGATGAGCCCCGCAACACCCGCCGCCGTGTCGAGGTGACCGATGTTGGTCTTCACCGAAGCCAGCCGGCAGAAGCCCGTTTCGTCGGTGTGCTGTCGGAACGCCTGGGTGAGGGCCGAAATTTCGATCGGGTCCCCCATGTAGGTCCCGGTGCCGTGGCATTCGATGTAGCCGAGCGTTGCGGGGTCGATCTCCGCAACCGCGTAGGCTTCGCTCATCGCCGCAGCCTGACCGTCGACGCTCGGCGCGAGGTAACCCACCTTGCCGCCACCGTCGTTGTTGACCGCCGAGCCTCGAATGACGGAATAGATGTGGTCGCCATCTTCGAGCGCGTCTTCGAGGCGCCGCAATGCAACGACGCCCGTGCCACTGGTGAGCACCGTGCCCTGAGCGCGGTGGTCGAAGGCGTGGCAATGGCCGTCGGGCGAAAGCACTTCGCCTTCGTGATAGATGTAGCCGCGATCGTGCGGGAGCAGGATCGTGACGCCACCCGCGATTGCCATGTCGGATTCGCCCGAGAGCAGGCTCTGGCACGCCATGTGGGCGGCCACCAGCGAAGTCGAGCAGGCGGTCTGCACGTTGACGCTCGGCCCCTTGAGGTCGAGCAGGTACGAAACGCGCGTCGCCAGGAAGTCCTTGTCGTTGCCCGTGTGGCGCAGCAGGAAGAGGCCCACGCTGTCGACGAGTTCTTTGTTCGTGCAGACGTTGAAGTAGAAGTAGCTCCCCATCCCGCAGCCGGCGAAGACACCGATCTGCCCTTCGAACTTCTCGGGTGGATGTCCCGCGTCTTCCAGCGCTTCCCAGCAGCATTCGGTGAAGTGACGATGCTGGGGATCGAGGATCGCCGACTCCTTCGGCGAAAAGCCGAAGAACTCGCCGTCGAACATCTCCATGTTGTCGAGGGTGCCCGTGGCGCGCACGTAGTCGGGGTGGCGCAGCGCGTCGGGGGATTCGCCCGCTTCGAGGAGTTCTTCCTCGGTCAGCTCGCGGACGCTCTCGACACCGTCGCGCACGTTCTCCCAGAACTTGCGTGGATCGTTCGCGCCGGGGACCCGCAGCGACATGCCGACGATGGCGATGTCGTTTTCGTTGGTCTCGTTGCTATCGCCATACGAATTGCCGTTCGAATCGCTCATCCATGTTCCAGAGAGTGAGAGGCGGGGCGCTTGTCTTTGGGTTGAGAGGCGGAGAGGGACCCGCGCGGACTAACCGCGGCCGCGCTTGCGACGTCGGCTGGTCAGGGCCGCGCGTCGCTTGGCGCCGCGATCCTGGCTCTGCTTTGCCTGCACGGCTGCATCGCCACCCGTCGAAAGGTAGTCCGCGAGGCCCGCGATCGTGGGGAAGCGGTAGAGGTCCGTGAGCGAGATCGTCTGCTCACACACCTCGCGCAGCTTGCGGTGGGCCTGGACGACGAGCAGTGAGTGGCCGCCGAGGTCGAAGAAGTTGTCGTTCGTCCCCACCGTTTCGAGGTAGAGGACTTCCTTCCAGACTTCGGTGATCTGCTGCTCCAGCTCACTTTCGGGCGCCTTGTATTCGGTGTGCACCCGATTGCGCTGCACCTGGTCGGGCGCGGGAAGCGCCTTGCGGTCGATCTTGCCGTTCGGCGTCTGCGGGAAGCGGTCGAGTTCGACGAAGAGGGAGGGCACCATGAAGTCGGGCAGGTGCTCACGCAGGGACTCGCGCAGCTCTTCGTCCGAAAGCGGATCCTTTTCGGGCACCATGTAGGCCACGAGCCGGATGTCGCCCGGCGTGTCTTCGCGCGCGACCACGACACATTCGCCTACACCCTCCTGCTGACCGAGCCGGGTCTCGATTTCGCCGAGCTCGATGCGGTAGCCGCGGATCTTCACCTGGTGATCCATACGACCCAGGAAGTCGATCGTGCCGTCTTCGTTCCAGCGCGCGAGGTCGCCGGTGCGATAGAGCCGCGCACCCGGGCGATCACTGAACGGGTCGGGGATGAAGCGCTCGTCGGTGAGTTCGGCGCGGTTCAAGTAACCGCGCACGACGCCCTCACCGCCGATCAACAGCTCACCGGGGATGCCTACCGGCAGCGGTTCGAGCCCCTGATCGAGGATGTAGAGCTGGGTGTTCGCGATCGGGCGCCCAATCGAAATCACGTCCGGGCTTCCCTCGACGGCTTCGGTCGCAGACCAGATGGTGGTCTCCGTCGGGCCATACATGTTCGTCACCGCGCCACCCGCGACACCATCGAGTTCGGCCGCGAGGGAAACCGGGAAGGCTTCGCCACCGATCATCATGTGCGACAGCTTGCCCAGCGAATCCTTCGTGTCGGGATTCGTGACGAGCATCTTGGCGTGGGACGGCGTGCACTGCAGATGGCTGATCGCATGCTCGTCGATCTGGTCCTGCAGCGCGTAGCTCTTGAGCGGTGCGCCCGCCGCATCGGTCGCTTCGGCGGGGCGTTCGTTCACCGCCTCGCGAAGTCGATTCAACGCCGGGAGGCTTTCGAGCACGGTCTCGGTCGCAACGCCGTAGTCGACCAGGCAGCTGATCTCGTCGACGCCCGCAGCCTTCACACGTTCGACCTGCGCTTCGCAGATTTCCTGCGTGCCGAACAGACCGCTGGTTTCGTAGTAACGCTCGAAGGCGAACTCGAGAATCGTGTCGACTTCTTCGTCGCTGAGGCTCGTGAGGTCGATGTCTTCGGGCTTCGAATCGGGACCGCCCGGGCGTTCGAAGGCCGGGAAGGTCCAGGCGAAGCCGATCACGAGGTTCACCGCCGCACCGAGATAGTCCTTCATCGGCCCGCGCACGATTTCGCGGATCTCGTCGTTGTCATCGCCCACGAAGGTGTGGAGCATCAGGGTCACGACGCCGGCGTCGGGGTCGTAGCCGTTGGCTTCACGTGCCTTGCGGTAGACGCGGATCTTCTCCGCCAACTCTTCGAGGTTCTGCCCGAGCAGGTGGGTGAAGATGTTGTACCCGGCAGCGCCCGCCGCTTCGTAGGAAGCCGGGTTGCCCGCCGTCGTGAACCAGCACGCCAGGTCCTTCTGCACCGGACGCGGCAGGGTCGCGGTCGGCACCATTTCGCCGAGCGGGTTTTCGAACGCCACCTCTTCGCCGCGCCAGAGCGCCAGCACCTGTTCGGTGGTTTCGAACATTGCGGTCTTGGCCGTCTCGTAGGCGGCCGGGCGAATCACGAAGTCGTTGGGCTGCCAACCACTCGCCACCGCCATGTCCACACGCCCGTTCGACAGGTTGTCGACGACCGCATAGTCCTCGGCGACGCGAATCGGGTGATGCAGCGGCAGCACGCAGCTCCCTGCGCGAATGCGAATGCGTTCGGTCACCGTCGCAACCGCAGCACTCGTCACGGCCGGGTTGGGGAACGGTCCACCGAAAGCACCGAAGTGCCGTTCCGGCGTGCAGAAGGACGAGAAGCCGTGCTGGTCGGCAAACTTCGCGCTTTCGAGCATGAGTTCGTACTTCTTGGGACCGGGGCCCGCGTCGCTACCCCACATCGAAATGCCGAAGTCGATCGGGCGCCAGGGGCCCGTGCGAGCGGCACCGTTGCCTTCACCGGCACTTCGTTCGTGATCGGCGTGCACCACGACCTTGAAACCGCGCGCGAGGGTCCAGAGCAGTTCGAGCACCGAGATGTCGAACGAGAGGCTCGTCACCGCAAGCCACGAACCAGCCGGCTCGTGGGGAATGCGCTCGTCCATGCCGACGAAGAAGTTCACCACGTTGCGGTGCTCGACCATCACACCCTTCGGGTTGCCGGTCGAGCCCGAGGTATAGATGACGTACGAGAGGTTCTCGGGGGTGGCGCCCGCTTCGGGTGAAGCCGTGGGCTGCGCGTCGATCTGCGCACGATCGTCATTGCGATCGACCACGATGACGGTCGCGCGGCTTTCGGGCAACGTATTGAGCAAGCGCTCCTGGGCGAGCACGACGGACACTTCCGAGTCCTGGATCATGTACGCGATGCGATCGCTCGGATAGGTGGGATCGAGCGGCACGTAGGCGCCACCCGCCTTCATCACACCCATGATGCCAACCATCATGTCGATCGAGCGCTCGAGGTAGACGCCGACGAGCTTGTCGGGGCCGATGCCGAGACCGCGCAAGTGATGGGCGAGCTGGTTCGCCCGCGCATCGAGTTCGCTGTAGCTGAGTGAATCGCCTTCGAACACCACCGCGGTGGCGCCGGGCGTTTCACTCGCACGCGCTTCGAACAGCTCGTGGATGCAACGCGCGCGATCGAAGTCGACGTCCGTCTCGTTCCAATCGCCGAGGATCTTCTGACGCTCGGCTTCCGAAAGCAGCGGAATACGGGCGAGCGCGGCATCGGCCGGCACGCCGACAGCGAGACCTTCGAGGAAGGTGGTGAACTGTTCGAGAATGCGGTTCGCCGCTTCGGGCGTTTGCGCCGCCGAATCGTGCACGATGCGCGCGCGCGTTCCGTCGTCCGAGACGACGAGCGCGAAGTCCGTCCCCGGCTTCGACTGCCAAGCCGACGGGTCGGCGCAGATCGCAACCGCAACCGGTGCGAGCGCTTCACTCATGACCGCCGTGTTGCCCTGCAGGTCGGGGTAACGCGCGACGACGTCGGTGAGGTGCGAACCGCGTTCACGCGCAGTTGCGACCGTGACTTCGATCTTTTCGAGCACGCTCGCCGCCGAACTCCCGACATCGAGCGCGATGCGAAGCGGAACACGCGCGGCATAAAAGGCTTCGAGACCGCGATAGCGCTCGTGGGTGGCTTCGTCTTCGAACGCCATGTCGAACGAAGCGCGCCCGCTCACACGCGTGAGGTACGCGGCGAAAGCCGCAATCACACCAGCGGCGGGATCGTCGTGATCGAGTTGTCCGTAGGCGGCCGGGACCTCGAGGTCGAGAGACGCGAACACAGTCCCCGGCTCCGCCGCTTGCGATGCTTCGCGGTAGGGAATCTCGACGGGGTCGAGCTGGCGCAGGCGCCGCACCCAATACGCTTCGGAGGACGTCGACTTGTTGTTCTGGTCGGTGAGTCGCGCGCGAAGATCGGCGTCACACGATTCGAGGATCTGCCCCGCCGTAATGCCGAGCCGTGCCGCGGCCTCCGTTCCGGTGAGCGGCAGACCCATCGGGCAGGTGAACCGCGAAAGCGCGAGCGCGTCGCCGTCGCCACTGGCGACCACCATGGTTTCGTCGTCGACACTGAGCAGCGCACCGGGGACGCCCGAGGTGTCGCGCGGCTCGACGCCGTTTGCGAGCACGAACTTGCCCTGGTGCACCATCTTCGCCGAGCTGAAGGCGTTTTCGTAACGACCGAAGTCCATCGCGCGAACCGAAGCCGCCAGTTCGGGCGCGGGGCGCTGCCAGTCGAGCAGGCCCGCCGCGTCGGGGCGTCGGTAGCGTTCGAAGTAGGTGCGCTCTTCGAGGTTCTGCGGTGTGGGCGAGAGCGTTTCGCCGATGAGCTGTTCCAGCAGGTCGCCGAAGGCTTCGATCGCTTCCTCGTAGCAACGCGTGTTGAGCGTGAGAGACGAGTCGTCCGGGCGGATCTCGAAGTGGCGCTGGACGTAGATGTCGCCCTCGTCCGCACCTTCGGTCATCTCGTGGAACGTGATACCGTAGTCCGACTCGCCGCTGAGGATCGCCCACGCGGGCGCGTACATGCCGGCGTAGCGGGGCAGCGGTCCGTCGTGGAAGTTGATCGACTTCTTGCGCGCCATCCCGAGCACTTCACCATCGATCAAGGCGAGGTTCGTGATGCTCAAGAAGTAGTCGAACTCGAGCGGCCGAAGGGCATCGGCGAGGCCCTTGCCGGGGGCCACCGTCGAAAGCTCTTTCGAACGCGCCCAGTCGAGGATCTGGGGATTGCGCGAAACGACCGCGCAGATCTCAGCGTTCTTTGCGAGCAGCATTTCGCCGCACTGAATCAACAGCGATTCAGCACCGACGAGAACGCACGACATCGGAGACGCCGCGGGGTTGGACGAAGCGGGGAGGGACTGGGTCATCAAATTCTCGGCTGCTGGGACGGGGGATCAAGGCCCACCCGGCCTGGTCACTGGTCTTCTTCGAAGCGTAACCGTCCTGTCTTGAACGTTTTTCTGCCGCCTGAGCCCCCTCGAGGCGGCGGACACCCCAGTGAGTACCCCGGCGACAGAAATAGTACCCTGCCGATCCGACTGGTTCCCTTGGTTTCCAATGCCTTGGGGGATGCGTTGCGGACTCGTGACGGTGTGACTCCCTGGGCGCGCAAAACCTGGAACAAGTCGGTACACCGGGTGTCGTGTTTGGGTACGGAAAGATGTGGCTGCAAAACCGGGAGGAGCAAGGACGGTGAAGTTCGAGTTGCGCGTCAATGGGCGACAGTTCCAGGTGGACGTCGACCCCGACACGCCCCTGCTGTGGGTCCTGCGAGACCATCTCCAGCTCACCGGGACCAAATTCGGCTGCGGGAAGGGGCTTTGCGGCAGTTGCACGGTGCATCTCGACCGTCGCGCAGCCCGCGCCTGCGTAACACCCGTTTCAGCGGTCGCCGAGAGTGAGATCACCACCATCGAGGGCCTCGCCTCCCGCGACGGCTCCGAGGTCCAGGACGCCTGGGTCGCAGAACAGGCGCCCCAATGCGGCTACTGCCAGCCCGGCATGATCATGGCGACCGCAGCCTTGCTCGACCGCCACGCCGCCCCGAGCGACGAAGAAATCGACAAGAGCATCACCAACTTGTGTCGCTGTGGGAGCTACCCCCGCATTCGCCGCGCGATCCACCGCGCCGCACAGGCTCGGGGTGGAGCGGGGGGCGGAACCACCCGGCGCAGCGAAGAAAGCGAAGAAGAAGAAGGCACGAAAAGGGGTGACGCATGAGCGAGCCCACCCCCCGCATCGTCAACCTTTCTCGCCGCGGCTTCCTGGCCGGGTCTGCGGGCGCGGCGGGCGGCCTGCTGCTCGGCTGTCTGCTTCCCGCGAGCGCCCGCGCGAATAACGAGGCCGTTGGACACACCGGGTCGCCCATCGCGCTCGGTCCGTGGCTCCAGATCGACCCGGCGGGGCAGACCACGGTCTGGGTCGAGAAAGCCGAGATGGGCCAGGGCGTCCACACCGCGATGGCGATGCTCGTGGCCGAAGAACTCGACGTGCCGTGGGAAGACGTTCGCGTCGAACCCAGGCCGCTGACCGACCAGCCGTACGCCGTGGCCACCGGGGTGAGTTCGAGCGTGCGATTCGGCTGGCAGCCGCTGCGCGAGGCGGGGGCGACGGCGCGCGAGATGTTGCGTCGCGCGGGTGCCGAGCAGTGGGAGGTAGCGATCGAAACGTGCGAAGCGCGCGCGGGTGTGGTCACGCATCGAGACACCGGTCGATCCCTCCCCTACGCGGCCCTCGCGGAGCGGGCCGCCACCCTCGCAACGCCGGAAGACGTCGAACTCAAACCCGCCAGCGACTTCCAACTCCTGGGAACCCCCGTGCCGCGCAGCGACATCCCCGCCAAGGTGACGGGTGAAGCCGAGTTCGGCATCGACGTCCAGATCGAAGGCATGTTGTACGCCGCACCGACGCTCTGCCCCTACCCGGGCGGTACACTCGAGAGCGCCGATCGCGAAGCCGCGAAGCGTGTGAGCGGCGTGAAGGCGATCGTCGATGTTCCGAACGGCCTGCTCGTCGTCGCGGACCACTGGTGGCAGGCGCGCAAGGGCGTCGAAGCGCTGGCCGCGCGATACAGCGGCGATCTCACCCTCGACAGCGACGCGTATTCGGGTGCACTCGAAGAAGCGCTCGAATCCCCCGGTGTACTCGCCCACGAAGCGGGCAAGAGCTTCGAGCACGGCGCCCCGGTGGACGTCGAGGCCCACTACGAGGTCCCCTTTCTCGCCCACGCCGCAATGGAACCCCAGAACTGCACCGCGCAGGTCGCTGACGGCCGCTGCACGCTGTGGGCCCCCACCCAGGCACCTTCTCGGATTCGCAAACACGTGGCGCGCACCCTCGGCATTGCGCAGAAGAACGTCACCGTGCACACCACCTTCATGGGCGGGGCCTTCGGCCGGCGCAACGAGTTCGACGATGCCGTGCAGGCCGCGCTCGCCTCTCGCGCAGTCGGCCGCCCGGTGAAGGTCCTCTGGACCCGCGAAGACGACACCCGCAACGACTTCTATCGCCCCGCGTGCGCGGCGCACCTTTCGGCGCAACTCGACGAACGCGGGCGGCCCACCGCGGTGCGTCACCACGTCGCCGGAGCGTGGCACGGCCCGCGCGAGATCCCCGCCTGGATACGCAAAGGCGTGGCCTGGGCGCAGAAGAAGTTGCAGGCGCCCCTGGTAGGCGAGGCTTGGCCCGACGCCATCGAAAGAAAATTTCCCAACCTCATGCGCGTTGGCGTCGAGTGGTTGGTGGCAGGGGAAGTACCCCCCTTCCAGTACGACATCGCAAACCAGCGCCTCGAATACTCACTGGTCGACATCGAACTGCGGCTCGGCTGGTGGCGGTCGGTCAGCGGTTCGCAGGGGGCGTTCTTCGTCGAGAGTTTCATCGACGAATGCGCGGTCGCGGCGGGCCGAGACCCCGTTGCGTATCGCCGCGCGCTGCTGCCCGAACGCGACGTGGCCGTGCTCGACCGCGCCGCCGCGATGGCGGGTTGGGACGAAGCCCGCGCAGCCGGTCGCGCGCTCGGCGTTGCGATCTTTCATCTATTCGGGACGACGGTCTGCCAGGTGGTCGAGGTCGAAGCCCGGGGCGACGCGGTCCCGCGCGCCGTCAACGTCTGGTGTGCTCTCGACTGTGGCCAGGTGGTGAACCCCGACACCGTCGTGGCGCAGATGGAGGGCAGCATCCTGTTCGGCCTCAACGCCGCGCTACAGGGGAAAATCACCCTGCGCGAAGGGCGCGTCACCCAGAGCAACTTCCACGACTACCCGCTGCTGGCGTTGCGCGACGCCCCCGCGATCGAGGTTTCGATCCTGCCGAGCATGCGCGAACCGGGCGGTATCGGGGAACCTGGAACGCCTCCAATCGCCCCGGCCCTCACCAACGCGATCTTCGCCGCCACGGGAAGACGCATCCGAAAGCTACCGGTCGGTAAAGCGTTTCTCCAACAGCGAGCTGCCGCTTCTGCCGATGGTGCTGGCATGGCTGGATTCAATCCACCACAGCGCCAATAGCAACAACGACCCTACACCGTCATGAAGGCTTGAACCCGATGGGCTTGCTCCACGACTTGCGCGATCCCGAGAGTGCGCGCTCACTCGCCAAGGTGATGCGCGGGCGGCGCTTTGCGTTCTTTCGCGAGCTGGTCGAAGCGCTCCCCAAGCCGATCGAGATCCTCGACGTCGGGGGAACCCAGGACTTCTGGGAACACGAGAACTTCACCTCGCCCGAGCTGGCGAAGATCACGGTCGTGAACCTCGAAGCACCCGCTTCGCGCCATCCCAACATCACGACCGCGTCGGGCAATGCGTGCGACATGCCCGAGTTCAGCGATAGCCAGTTCGACGTGGTCTTCAGCAACTCGGTGATCGAACACGTGGGCGGACTCGAACAGCAACGCGCCATGGCGCGCGAGATCCAGCGCGTGGGCAAGCGCTACTTCGTGCAGACGCCCAACCGCTACTTCCCGATCGAGCCCCACTACATGTTCCCGTTCTTCCAATTCCTTCCGACGGGCGCGAAGGCGTGGTTGCTCACGAACTTCGCGCTCGATTGGGGAGGCAAGGCGACGAGCCGCGAACGCGCCCTGCAGCTCGCGAAGAGCGTCGAACTGCTGCCGCGCAGCGAGTTCGTGGCGATGTTCCCCGACGCCGAGATCTACAACGAACGCGTCCTGGGACTCACCAAGTCCTTGACGGCGTACGGCGGCTTCTAGGCGCTTTCGGCCCGCGTTTCGGGACCCGCCCGGTAGGCCGTCCACATCCAGAGGACGACGCCGACCGCGATCGTGACCTCTCGGATCTCCGACCCCACGTTGTTGCGGAGGTAGGCCTCGGCGGCTTCGGGGATGAAGGCGGAAACGAACAAGAGGCAGGCCGAAACGAATGGTGGGATCGGGACCTGCCATGACCACATCCAGCGGCGGAACCACGGCACGGTGAAGATCAGCACGGGCACGATGCCGCCGAGCCCGAAGCCCAGGCCGCGCAACGTCCAGTTCGCCCAGCGCGTTCCCGGTACGAACTCGGGAGACGCGAGGTTGTGGAGCGAAAGGTCCTGCTGGATGTTCGCTGCCTCGAACGATTCGGGCGTCTCGTACCTGAGATAGACCTGCCCCCAGTCGGTTTCTTCGGCGGCGATCAAGAAGGCGCCGGCCGCCGCGATCAACAAGATCCAGCGCCGAAGGCCGGGCACACGCCCTTCCCCGGACGATTGTCGAAAGCCCGCGATCGCCAGACCCGCGGCCGCGATGTACGCGATCACCGTGAGCGTCTCGAGCGGTCCGTTTTCGAACGTGAGGTCGTGGAGCCAATCGGCGGACATCGCGAGGCCCACGAATACGGCGAGCAACCAGCCGATCGCGCCAGCCCAGCAGAGCTTCGTCACGAGCGGCGAGCCGGGTTCGTCCATCAGGTCGCGACCGTGAAGGTCGGCGGGGGCCGCGCGCCAGCGCGCGAACGCGCCTTCGAGATCTTCGCTGAGTACGCGGCGCAGCATCCAGACGCCGACGGTGCCAGCGGCGAACACCAGCAACGCACCGCGCAGAATGGTGAGCTGCCCGCGCACGACATCCGTCTCGCCCGACGTCGGGTCGAGCACGAGGCTGGTCACGACCATCGCGGCAGCGGCCGCGAGCAGAAGATTCCAACTCCAATGCACCCGCACCGCCGTGGCAGCGCGACCGTCACCCGAGTCTTCTGCTTCGCCTTGCACGCTGCCCACCGTTGCCATCCCCTCCGCGAATCTCGTTGCTCGCTTACGGTAGCCCGGAACCCGATTCCCGAAGTCGATCACTTCATTCGGCGGGTTCTCTCGCGGGCTTGATCCCACACGCAGCGGCAACCCGGCTGCGGCGTGGCGGGAGGCCGCAATCTACATTCGCCCCGTACACCCGACGCTTCGCGCTTCGATTCCGCGTGTGTGCGTCCGATATACTCGCCAACCCTCCGGGAGCCCCGACACAGTGAGTGAAACGACCCCCAAGCCACCGGCTGTGCAACGCCGGCGCAAGATCCTCGCCGTCGCGAGCGGCGGCGGGCATTGGGTGCAGCTTCGTCGGCTGGTCCCCGCGTTCGAGGGCCACGAGGTCGTGTATGTCACGATCAACGAGGTCTACAAGAGCGATGTGCCGGGTGAGAGAATCTACATCGTCAACGATGCCACGCGCTGGGATCGCTTGGGTTCAGCGAAGCTCGCGCTGCGCATCCTGTGGATCCTGCTGAAGGAAAGACCGCACGCAGTGGTGTCGACGGGTGCTGCACCGGGCTGCTTCGCCATCATCTTCGGGCGCCTGCTGGGCGCAAAGACCGTGTGGCTCGACAGCGTGGCGAACATCGAGCAGATGTCGATGTCGGGCGTGATGGTCAAGCGATACAGTCAGCTCTGGCTCACCCAGTGGCAACATCTCGCGGAGGCCGACGCGACGGGCGACGGGCCCGAGTTTGCGGGGAAGGTGTTTTGATCTTCGTCACCGTCGGCGCCCAGATGCCCTTCGACCGGCTCATCACCTGGGTCGACGACTGGGCGACCGCGCACGAGCGAAGTGACATCCAGGCACAGATCGGCCCGAGCGATCTCGAACCCCGCACCCTGGAGGTGCTTCCCTTCCTCGATCCACAAGCGTTTCGACGGCAGATGGAAGACGCCACGGCGATCGTGGCTCACGCGGGCATGGGGACGATCATCACCGCCCTCGAACTCGGCGTACCCATCCTCGTGGTGCCGCGACTCGGCAAACTCGACGAAACCCGCAACGATCACCAGGTCGCCACCGCGAAACGTCTGGCAGAAGACGGACTCGTGCTCGCCGCCTATGGCGAAGCCGAATTCGCGGCCCAGATGGAAGTCCTCGAACGGCAAGCCTCGGGCGAGCGCGGGGCTGCACGCATCGGTGCGCAGGCCAGCCACTCGCTGCTCGCGCGGGTGCGCGAATTCACCGTCGGTGAAGGTTGAGAGGCGGGGGATGAGGGGTGAGGTTTGACGCCAGTGAGCGAAACTGCGTCACATGGCTGAACCCGATCCCCCCGACGACCTGAAGGCGACGAGCCAGCAGGCGGTCGCTGCAGGTCTGCTCGCAGGCGGTTGCGCGGGGCTGCTTCTCGGGTCGGCCGAAGCGGTATGGGTCGCGGTCGGTCGAGACGACCTGCGCGAGGTGGGTTTGCTCGCGTGGGGTCCGGTCGTGATGATGCTCCTGTGCGGGGCGTTCGGCGCCGGAGTTGGGCTCGTCGCGAATCGACTGGGTACTTCACCCGCCGCGGTGTCGATGCGCGTGGTGTTCTTCGTCGCCGGTGCGGGGATGTTCTTTCATCGCGCGTTGATCGACTGGAAGCAGGCGATCGACGCGGGATCGCTCGGCAAGACCACGGTCGTCGCCGCGGCCATCGCGTTGGCGCTCGCGGTCGCCCTGCTTGGCGGTTCGATCGCGGCGCGCGTGCGGAGCGCGCGGCTCATCGTCGGCAGTGCGAGCCTCGCCGGTCTTCTACTCGGCTTTGGTCTGCTGGCCAGTACCCCCTCCGCGCCGCGCGACTACGCGGGACTTCGGCAGGTGGAAACCGCGAATCTCTCGAAGCGCAATGCAACGAACCAGCTGAAACGTCCCGACGTCATCCTGATCGTCGCCGACACGCTTCGCCCCGACTACCTGTCGAGCTACAACGATGCCTCGCCCGCAAAGACGCCGGGCATCGACGGCCTCGCACGAGATGGAATCCGCTTCCAGAACTTCTGCGCCCAGAGTTCCTGGACGAAGCCCGCGTTCGCATCGCTGATGACGGGGCTTCACCCGCGCAGCCACACCGCCACCAACAGGACGAGCGTGCTGCCGAGCGATGTCACGACGCTTGGCGAAGTGTTCCGCGACGCCGGCTACTACACGGTGGGGACGTCGAACGCGAACCCCAACAACGGCGCACGGGCGAACTTCGATCAGGGCTTCACCGAGTGGTACGAGTTCGCGCCCACGCAGGCGTGGTGGAGGGCGCCGTGGTCCGCCACGCGCATGATCGTCTACCAGCGTCTGGTCGAACCACTGATGCGCGGTCTGAAGGGGTTTCGCATCCGGCACTTCTACGCACCCGCGAGTGATGTCACCAACTGGACGCTCGCATGGCTGGGCAGTTGGCAAAGGCCCGCGAACGTCCCCCTCTTTCTTTCACTCCACTACATGGACCCCCACGAACCCAACCTCGGTGGAGCGAAGTCGGGACCGAAGATGAACCGGGGCTGGTCGAAGAAGAAGATCGAGGGCGCACCGTCCTTCGAAACGATGCGGGCCGGCTACGCGGGCGACATCGAGGTGCTCGATGCCGGGCTCGCGCAGCTGTTCGCGCGGCTGCGCGAAACGGGGCTCTACGACGAAGCCATCGTGGTGTTCACGTCGGACCACGGCCAGGAGTTGCTCGATCACGATTCGTGGGGGCACGGCGAATCCCTCTATCGCGAACAAACCCATGTCCCCCTCGTAGTGAAGCTTCCCGGCAGCGCATCCGCGGGCCACACACCCGAGGCGATGGCGAGCCAGATCGACCTGCCAAAGACGCTGCTCGCGCTCGCGGGGCTCGAGGTTCCCGATGCGTTTCAGGGCCACGCCCTGCTGACCCTCGATGGCGAGGTCCTCGCCTCGGGCGACGGCCACTGCGTCGCATCCCTCGAGCGCGAACAGATGCGGGTCGAAGCCATCTATCGCCGCGACAGCGCGTTCATTCGTAGCCACCTCGCAAGCGACCCGACGCGTCCCCACGACGAGTTCTTCGACCTGGCAGCCGACCCCGCCCAACGGGAGAACCGGGCCGGCCGAGGCGACCGGCGTGAAGCGCAACTCGCGGGCGTACTTCGTGCGCGCATCGAAGCGGCCGAAGCCGCGCGCATCGAACGAAGCGACGTCGAGCTCGATGCGGGGCTCGAAGCCCAGCTTCGCGCATTGGGTTACATCGAATAGACCGGCCGACTTCGCACTTCGGATGAAGGGACGCGCGTCCGATACACTCGTTTGCGACTCGCGTCTCTCGCCAGCAACGAAATGACCATGATCTCGATCATCATCCCAGCACACAACGAAGCCAACGTGATCGGTCGCTGCCTCGAAGCGATGACCGAGGGCGCCGAACCCGGCGAACTCGAGATCCTCGTCGTATGCAACGGGTGCTCGGACAACACGGCCGAGGTCGCCCGCGGCTTCGGGCCGGCGGTGAAGGTGCTCGAAAGCCCGATCCCCTCCAAGAACGCCGCCCTCAACCTGGGGCACCAGACGGCGACTTCGTACCCGCGCTTCTACGTCGACGCCGACATCGTCCTGCCCCTCGACTCGATCCGCAAAGTCGCCGAGGTGCTGCGCGGCGGAAAGATCCACGGCGCGGCACCGCGAATTCGCGTCGACCTGGAACAATGCAGCTGGCCCGTGCGGGCGTATTACGACATCTGGCTCCGCACGCCCTACGTGCAACACGGGATGCTCGGCTCCGGCGTCTACGCGATCAGCGAGGAGGGAGGCAGCCGCTTCACCACCTTCCCCGACATCATCGCCGACGATGGCTTTGTGCGACTGCTCTTCGAACCGGACGAACGCCTGTCGGTCGACGACACCTGGTTCCTCATGACGCCGCCGCGCACGCTGCGATCGCTCATACACATCAACGTGCGCCGGCGGGTCGGGCTCTACGAGATGGCGGAACTCCACCCGGCGACGACCCAGAACGAAGCGGCGCACCAACGCGGCGAGCTCTATCGGTCCTTCTTGAAGCCCGCTCTGTGGCCAGGCCTTGCGGTCTATCTCTACGCCAAGGTGGCCTGCATGGCGATCTACTGGGTGAAGGCCCGGCAGGGGCGCCAGAAGGAATGGAACCGCGACGATACGTCGCGCGACACGAACGCCTGACGAGACGTCGAAAGCGGGGCGGAGCAAGGCTTTGGAGCGAACGACCCTCGGCGCAACGAATCTCGAGATTTCGCGCATCGTCTTCGGGTCGATGGGCCATGGCGCACAGACCGAAATCGAGCGCACTCGCGTACTTCACGCGTCGATCGCGAGCGGTGCAACGAGCATCGACACGGCTCCCCTCTACGGCTTCGGTGACGTCGAGACCATGCTCGGCAAGGCGCTGGCCGAAAAGCGAAACGAAGTCGAACTACTCGGCAAGGTCGGCCTGCGCTGGGACGACGATCACGGCGACGTGCTCTTCGAAGCAGCCGACCCTTCGGGCAAACGCACGGTGGTCCGCCGCGACAGCCGCCCCGAGGCGATTCGCAGGGACGTCGAAGAAAGCCTCGTTCGGCTCCAGACCGACCACCTCGACCTGTGCCAGATCCACCATCCCGATCGTCACGTGCCGTTCGCGGAGAGCGCCGGCATGCTCGAGCGACTTGTCGACGAAGGCAAGATCCTTCAGATCGGCGTGTCGAACTTCACCGGGCCGCAACTCGAGCAGATGGTCGCGGGACTCGACCACACGGCACTCGCGAGTGACCAACTCGAATACAACCTGCTGAAGCGAAACGCGGAGCGAGAGATCGTCCCCCTCGCACGGCGGCACGGGTTCGGACTGCTCGCCTATTCGCCCCTCGATGCAGGGTCACTTGCAGGTGGATTGCAGGCCGGGGGCGTGACCGATGGCCGGCGAGCGCGGACGAACTTCGCCCCGCGCAACGCATCGCTGGTCAATCAAGCCATCCGCGAATGTGTCGCGCCGATCGCCGAACGGCATGGGGCAACGCCTGCACAGATCGC
Organism: Myxococcota bacterium; assembly: GCA_030748735.1. GTDB lineage: Bacteria > Myxococcota_A > UBA9160 > UBA9160 > UBA4427 > DUBZ01. The sequence goes on from JASMLK010000003.1 coordinate 16,617, forward strand.
GCTGGCCTGGTTGCTCCATCGCGAAGCCGTCGCGAGTGTCGTTGCCGGTGCATCGACGACCGAGCAGGCGCAGGCAAACGCGCAATCGAGCGAGATCCGACTCGAAGCTGAAGAAGTGGACTTGCTCGATCAGCACTTCGCTGCACTGCGGCTTTCTGCCGCGGCGGGACTCGACCCGCGCGCACGCGCGCGTCGCCTGCTTCGCCGCGTGAGCAACCGACTCACGCGACTGCTGCGCGGCTGAATGGGTGTGATCCACAACAACGGTGGAAGTCGTCCAGCAACGGGCTGCTAGGCTCGTTGGACCCGAGAAATCGCAGTGGAGACGGACCTGCTCGCTTCCGATGTGCATAGCGTCGTGTGGTGTTCCGAGATGACCCACGCCGCTAGCCCGATCAACCAAACGGAGCAATGATGCGAATTCGTTGGATCCTGCCCGAAGCCTATCTCGCGGGCGGCACCAAACTGATCGCCATCCTGGCCGAGCGGTTGATGCAACGCGGGCACGACGTGGTCGTAATTTCCGCACCCAAGCCAGCGCCTTCGCTTCGCGGGCGCTTGCGGACCCTGGTGCGTGAGCGCCGCTGGCTCGAAACGCCCAAGCGCCGGGCCAGTCACTTCGACGGCACCGGGGTCGATCACCGCGTGATCGATCGGGCCCGCCCCATCGTCGACGCCGACGTGCCGGATGGCGACGTCGTCGTCGCGACCTGGTGGGAAACCGCGCCGATGGTCGCCGCGCTCTCCCCGGAGAAGGGAGCGAAGGCGTACCTGATGATGGACTACGGGGCGCCGGGGATGGAAGTCGAAGACCTCATCCCCACCTGGAAGCTCCCTCTTCATCTGGTCACGATCTCGCAGTTCCTCGTCGACCTGATCCACCAGCACAACCCGAACGTGCCCGTCGAACTCGTTCCCTGTGCCGTCGATCCCGAGCACTTCAACGCAACGCCCCGCGGCAAGAGCGAAACCCCGCGCGTCGGCTTCCTCTACCGGGCGGACTGGGTGAAGGGCGGTGACATCGTCCTCGGCGCATTTCGCATCGCGCGCAAGCAGGTTCCGAACCTCGAGCTGGTGACCTACGGCCCGCGCGAAACACCGGGCAATGAAAACTTCCCGGAAGGCGCGCACTACCGGCCGTTTCCCCGCACCGAAGAACTCAAACACATCTATGCCAGCTGCGATGCGTGGTTGTTCGCGAGTCGCAGCGAAGGTTTCGGTCTTCCCATCCTCGAAGCGATGGCGTGTCGAACGCCCGTGATCGCCACCCCGGCCGGCGCAGCCCCCGAGCTCATCGCAGCCCACGGTGGCGGCGTGATGGTCGAACCCGAAGACCCCGAAGACATGGCGCGCGCGATCATCCGATTCTGCGAGATGGACGAACGCGAATGGCAGCAGTTTTCGAACGCCGCCCTCGAAACGACGACCTCGTACTCGTGGGACGACGCAACCCGTCTCTTCGAGGCCGCCCTGCACCGCGCGACCGAGCGCAGCTGGTGAGTGAAGACGCAGCGTCGCCGGCCGAAGGTTCGAGCGGCCTTGGCGCGAAGGCGGGGGCCGCAGCGGGCTGGTCGCTCATCGGCTTTGCGGCGGGGCAGGTCGTTCGCCTCGCCGGCAACCTGATCCTCACTCGTCTGCTCTTCCCCGAAGCGTTCGGCTTGATGGGTCTCGCCGCGGTGCTGATCCAGGGGCTCATCCTCTTTTCCGACCTGGGCATCGGGCCGAGCATCATCCAGAACAAGGAAGGCGACCGTCGCGAGTTTCTCGACACGGCGTGGACCATGCAGGTGATTCGCGGGGTCGTGCTCACGTTGTTGACGGCGGCCGCGGCATGGCCCTTTGCGCGGTTCTACGAGGACGAGCGCCTCTTCCTGATCGTCATCGTCGTGGGTTTCAGCGCGCTCTTCCAGGGCCTGAACTCCACCAAGGTCTTCACGGTGGGGCGCCATCTCAGCCTGAAGAAACTGACGGTCGTCGAGTTCTCGAGCCAGCTGATCGGTGTGATCTCGATGATCACCTGGGCGCTGCTCTCACCGACGTACTGGGCGCTCGTCGCCGGTGCGCTGATCACACCCTTCAGCAAGATGCTGCTGAGCCACGTCGTGCTCGACGGACCGCGCGATTGGTTCGGTTGGCACGAACCGTCGATCCGTTCGCTCATCAACTTCGGCAAGTGGATCTTCATCAGCACCGCGATGGCGTTCTTCGCGGGCCAATCGGACCGCTTGATCTTCGCGAAGCTGATCCCGATGGACATGCTGGGCGTCTACAGCACGGGCGCGATGATCGCCCTCATGCCGCTCACGTTATTCGGGCGCATGGAACGTCGCGTCGTGTTTCCAGTCTACTCGGCGGTGGTCCGCCGCGGTGACGACCTCGCCCCGATCTTCTTGCGCTTGCGCGCCGCCTATCTCACGGTCGGCGCCGTGATCTGCGCGGCCTTCATGGCGGCGGGCTCACCGCTCATCGAATTGATGTACGACGATCGATTCATCGAGGCGGGGTGGATCGTGCAATACCTGACGATTGGAACCTGGTTCACCCTGCTCCAGTCGACCTATGGCGCGGTGCACCTCGCAACGGGGCGTGCGCAGTGGGTCGCCGCGTCGTCGTTCGGCAAGGTGATCGGGATCATCGCGCTCGTGATCGTGGGCTACCGACTCGCCGACTTCCCGGGTGCAGTGCTGGGTTACGCGTTCTCGGAGTTCGTGCGTTATTGCATCTTGTCGTTCGGCGGTCGCAAGATGAAGCTGCCGGGGCTGGCGCAGGACTTCTATTTCACCATCGCCATCGCCGCGGCGACCGCGATGGGCCACTTCGCCGGTCTCTACGTACGCGGCATGGGCTACGGCGTCGTTCTACACACCGCCACGGCGGTGGCGGTTTCGATGCTGGTGTGGATCCCGTTCGGGGTGGCCTACCTCAAACCCGCACTCGAACTGATCCGCCGCAGGCGCGGCTAGAGGTCGTATCCGTACTGCGAAAGGTCGATGCCCGTGATGTCGGAGAGCTTCTTGTTGCTCTCGCGGTAATAGGTGCCGACTCGGGCGTCGATGAACTCGCGGATTCGGCGGTCCTCTTTCTCGTGCCACGACTTGGGAATGCGCTGCTGGAGGATTCGGCAAGCGCGCTGCTTGGCGCGGTAGCTGCGTGGCAATGAGTCCCAGTCGCCACCCCAGAGTGGTGGACACCTGGTAAAGCGATTCATCACCCGGCGGATCTTCAGCGTCAGCGCCCCCATGCCCACATTCGAGGCCGGGTGGGCCTCTTCGGCCGTGAGCCCGGTCTCGCAGAAGTCGTGGATGGCCTGCTCGTAGCCGACGGAGTTCTCGCGCAGCAGTTCGTAGGGGAGCACGAGGACCCGCTCGCGACCAAAGAGCTCGAAGTAGTGCTCGATCAGCAGGTCGTATTCGAAATGATCGAGGCGGCAGATCGGTAGGAAGCCCGGCGGCTCCGAGCCCGAGCCGAAGAACTGCGTCATCGGCCATTCGCCGTCCTGTTTGATGTACTGCCCCCAGTGGGAGCGGAGCATCGACCGCTGCTCGCGGATGCCGATCAGGACCTTCGCCTCGGGAAACGTTGCGTGCAGCTTGTCCGCGGCTTCATGGCCGTAGTAGCGATGGTTGACGGGGTAGCCGCAGAGGTCTTCATGCGAGATCACGGGCAGCGCACCCGGTGACACCTTCATCGCGTCTGCGGCTTCCAGGAACTCCGCCGCGACCGCCCCGGGCGAGAAGCGCGCGGCGTTCTCCAACACGAAATGCTGGATCGGCTGCCCGCCGACGACGCTCCACGGGGAGGCGAACCCGCGGTCGGACTTTCCGAACAGGTGGTCCTGAAGGAAGGTCGTGCCGGTCTTATGGAATCCGATGTGCAGCAATACGGGACGTGTCATTCCCAACGAACCTCCGCTCCTTGACGCAGCGACATGGCGACCGAAGGGTTTTTCAATGGGCTGCTAGGCAAATCGGTGTACCGTTTTCAATCTGAAGGGCGACATGGTGTTTCCGCGGCGGCGGGTGGGGCGAACAGGAGAATTCGGGGCGATTCAGTATCGTCTGACATCACGGACGCCGCGCCAGCTCGACCTGTGCCGCGAGCGTGATGCTCCACTGGGCAGCAACCCCGCGCCTGCGACATCACCAATGAGTAGCAGCATGATCAATCGTTCGGAATCACTGGCGTTTTCCCCAGAAGGGACTCTGGTGAACCGCCGGATCTTCCGATTGCTCTCAATGTATATCGGCTCGTCGGCGGCGAGATCGCAAGAACCCGGGCGACTTGCTGAAATTTTGTGATCTTCGCCCCATCGGGCGACCCGACAGGTACCGAAGAAGCACAATATCCAGTGAATCCGGGGGCGTGATACGACCCTCCCGGGGCGCGGCAAGGAAAACGATGGCAGGGGCCCCGAGGCCCTGCCTGGCAACGGGGAAACGGGAAAATGAGCAAGACAATGCAGACCACGAGTCGCAGGCAACGGGCCGCAGCGCATCTCGGTGCGTTCATACTGATCGCGCTTCCGATCGTGTTGGCCGCCCCTATGGCGGCCGCGCAGTCCGTGCTGTTCGACAACTCGTACTTCGGGTCGGACCAGCCCAACGACATGATGGATCGCGTGGTCCGGCCGGTGATGCTCGACACCTATCTGCCGAAGGACACGACGGGGTGGACGGTCAACCAGATCGCGTGCAGTCAAACCGCGCTGCGCAACGCGATCATGAACGCGGCGCCGCGAACCGTCGTCTACTTCCCGCCCAACTGCACGATCACGATCACCTCGGGCAATGGGGTCTTCTTCAATATCCGCAGCAGCCAGGACAGCCTGGTGGTGCGCGGTAACGCTGACGGTCGAACGCGGATCGTGGTCGACATGGCCTCGAGCCCGCCCCCGGAAGGCTGGGACCACAGCATGTTCCAGATCGGGGACAGCACGAATACGGGGTCGATTACGTCGTGGACCTGGGACGGCGGCTACGCCAAGGGCGGCCAGGTGCTTTCGAGCAACCAGGCGATCAACTTCGTCCACCCAGGCGACATCGTTCGCCTGACGATCGACCAGTGGGCTGATGTCTCGGCTGACTTCGCTTCGAATTACTTCGTGCTGTGCGCGCAGTGGGCGGACGGCACGCGAGTCGGGACCGATTGCTCCGGCGTCACCCGCAACAACCAGATCAAGATCGACCGCGAGTTGCCCTTCGACATGACGGGCTCGTCGTATCAATTCGGAACGCTCACGGGGCACCGAATCACCCACGTGGAACGTCTGGGCGGCAATGTGATCGACCGCGTGACGAACCACGTGCCGATGCACATCGGCATCGAAGACCTGACGATCCAGCACATGGACCCGATGGGGCTCGATGCGTTCGACTCCATGATCGAGCTTCGAACGTGCATGGAATGCTGGATGTCCGGCATCAAGGCCACCGCCTGGGGCAATAGCTGGCTGGGTACGGGCGCGAGCGGCTACAGCGCAGTCAGTCGCTTCCTCGTGTACGGCAGTGACTTCGAAGGGCCGCTCTGGCGCCTGCGCTGCGTGGCGGACGTGGTCGGCGTTTCCAATTCGACACCCGCCGAGGTCACCCTTCAGACCAATGGCGCCTGCCGTTCGTGGTGCACCGGTCTCGAGCCCGGCTTCCGGTTCCCCGACGACTTCCCCGACCCGGGTCTGCGGGGCAAGATCACCCGCTGCTCGTGCTCGGAAGGCAACGCGGAGTGTGACCCGAGCGACAACCGGGTGACGATCGCGTTGACGGACGCCGCCACCAGCCAGCCGGTCAACGGTTCGGGGCTGGACAACACGCCCGGTGGCTGGGGCGTGCAGATCAACAACTACGGGATCGCGGGTCTGTATTTCTCGGGCCCCACGTCCCACACGCAGGTCGTCAACTCGTCGTTCAAGAACACGCGGGTCGGCTTCATCCAGTCGACGGGTGCGTACGAGTCGGTGGCCTTCGGCAACTACTACACGACCGATTCCGAGCACCACGCGTCCCGCTGCCTCTTCGTTCACGGTTCGGGTGGCAGCGGCACACTCTGGGAGCGCAACGACTGCGACATGGGTTACACGCCCTACGCGAGCGCGGCGCAGGGTCACGGCATCGGGCCCTACATGACGATGCTCTACAACCGCGGGCGCGACCGGGGGCCGAAGACGAACGCCTTCCCCGACCAGTGTCCGGGTGGGGGCATCTGCACCGAACGCACCGGGCAAGACGGCCGCAGTAACGACGACAACAACTTCATCGGAAACTTCGTGAAGTGGATCACCTGGGGTGGCGAGCGCAATTCCAGCTATCCCCTCGACCTCTGCGACAACGACGGGAGCCGAGGCGGAGGCCCGGACTGCACCCTCGGCGGGTCGCAGGACCCCTTCCTCCAGTACGGCATGTGGTGGCTGCGAAACGTCGTCTGGGGCGAAACGCTCGGCGCGGACGACTTCGACGCCGGTCCGAACCCCACCTCCCACTACCCGGACGCTTTCGAGGGCGACATGATCGACACGCGTCCCGCCGCCTGGGCGTCGACCAACTGGCCGACGACGCTGGCCTACGATCGCCAGATCGAAGCGGACGCGAGTTGGACCGCTCCCGACTGGTGGTGTCAGGAGTCGGGGCCCTTCCACAACGGGATGGGTGCACCGGCCGACAATCTCAACGGCGGCAACCCCAACTACAGCAAGCTGCCCGCGCAGATCCGCATGGAAGGTGGGACGTGCACGCCGGTGAATTCGAATCGCCCGGTTCCGCCGGTGGTGCAGTAGCCAGCACCCGTCCTACATGCGATCGAGCAACCCGACCGCCACTTCGCCGAGGACCGTGTAACCGATTTCGTTGAAGTGGTTCCAGTCCTTGGGGCCGTGGATGAAACTCTTGCTCGATGCTTCGCGGACCCTGGGGCGCGCATCGGCGAACGACGCTCCGTTGGCAGTCGCGATCTCTTCGACCGACCTGGCGATCTGATCACTCCGCTCTCGTGAGAACGCTGCGGGGAAGACCCCCTCGCGTCCCTGCTCGGTCGTGCGGGCACTCACGTTGGGCGAAGTGATCGCGTAGGACGCGATCGGCGAAGGGATGTAGACCACGCCGACCTTCGAGTCGGGCAGCTGCTTCTTCAGGTACCGGAGAGCCTGCTCGAAAACGTAGAGCGTGAGGTCGAGTTCTTCCTCGCTGAGCGGGAGCGCGGGGGATGGGAGCTGGTCGGGGACCTCGACGCTCGCCCCGTCGACCCGCGCATGGTTTACGTGCGCGCGCGCATCGTTCGGGTCGCCTTCCCGGACCGGGCGTTTTCGCTTGGGCGGTGCCAAACCGAAGTTCTCGCGAACGTATCGCTCGAGCAAGCTCGCCAGGTAGAGGTTGTGCGAGAGCCTCCGCTCCACGGCCCTCTGGTAGATCGGGTCCCCGTGATGAACGACGTCTTCGATGAACGACGCAAAGTGGGCCGGGTCGCGTAGCTTTTCCTCGGGGTGGCTCCCGAGGTAGCGGGCCTCGAGGTCAGCGAGGTTGTCCGTCAGGTCGTTGCCTTCATAGAAGAAGACAAGGACGGATTCCGGCGGTTCCATGCTGAACCGATACGAGGCGTTGATGAACGTGAACTGCGCCGACGGTTCGCCAACCAGGCCACGCAGACTCCCGGCCCCGCTCGCCCCATAGGTAATGACGTCTCGACCCGTGCGTTCGTGGATGACGTGAGCCGCGCTGTAGGGAGGTTGGTACTCGCGGCGAGACTCGAGGTACCAGTCGCCCTTCCCCGCCGCGTAGGAGTCACCGAAGATGGCCACGTACTCCTCGGGAATCACGTGATCCTTCGAGTACTGCGCGAGCACCTGGATGCCTTCGTCCAGATACCAATGCACGCGCACGGGCAGCACCGACACCCAGACCGGAAAGGCCAGCTCCACCACGACATAGGTGAAGGCAAGCGACATCGTCATCAGGATGCCCGGGAAGAGGATCCGTTTCACCGCGGCTCACTCCCAGCCTCGAGCAACCCGGCTTTCTGGAAGTACGCCATCAACGCCTTTGCGGTTTCTTCGTGACCGCGGGCAGTGAGATGGCCGTCATGGACGCTCGCCCACTCGTTGCGGGGCAACTGGATGCTGTGTTCCCGAAGGCTCACGAAATGGGTTCCCGTGTCGGCCGCCCACTTTGCCACAGTGGCCTCGACGGGCGTCGCGCGGCGGCGAATGTGCGTGGGAATGTCGATCAGCACGAAGTGGGCACCCGCCGCTTCGGTGTCGCGCCGCGCCGCTTCGAAGATCGCGCGCGTGACGTGCCACTCCCTACGTCCCTCGATGGGCCGGAGCGTCGTGCGGTCGAGCACGATGTTCATGCCTTTTCGGATGAGCGAACCCAGGTAGAACGAGGGCAGCTCGAAGGGAGTCGCGAGCAGTTCGTCCCCGGTCGCGATGGGGGTGTTCTTCAGCACGAGTTCGCCGCCTTCGAGTTCGAAATAGGGTTTCGAGTACCCGAAGAAGTTGGCGATGTTGCGGGTGATGTCGGCCTCGAAGAACCCGAGCACGACGATGTCGGGCTGGAACTTCAAGCCCAGCTGGCGCAGGTAGATGAGCTGCTGGTCGGTCCCCCACCCATGCACGCCCATGTTGAGCCCCTCGGTTGCGGGGAGGCGCTCTTCGATCAGCGAGACGAAGGTCTCCTCGTTGGTGATTTCCCGCGCCCAGGTGCGTTCGCCCCAGGTATAGGAGTCGCCGACGAAGACGATCCGGCGGGTGCCGGGGGTGCGCTCGAACGTGAATTCGCGCTTGGAACGGATGCCCTGCGAATTGGTCTGGATGGCGTCGCTGCGATAGTTGCGTTTGGGCAGCCAGCCGAGCAGCGGATCGAAGCGGTCGTAGTCGTACGGGCCTTCCTGGGCGACGCCGTCTTTCGCCATCTGCCGGGCGCGCCACTTGTGTTCCGACCACTTTTCGCCCTCGAGAACGATCCCCGGCCCGACGATGAGGCGGAGGAAGACTTCCGCAAAGACGATGCTCATGACGAGCGCGAAGCCCGCCGCGACGCTGGCGAACAGCTTCGTTCGCGCCGGCATGGGGGTTGCCGCTGCGCGCCGGCCGGAGACGATCAGCGCAATACCGAGAATCGCAAGCACGACCTCGACGACCACGATCCGCGACTTCCCCGAAATGGCCCCGTCGAGAACCACGAAGGATTCGAGAAACCACGGGTTGGCAACGAGTGCCACCAGGACGAATACGAGACCTACGGTTGTTCGAAACGACACGAGAACGTGAACCTCTCGCGGAGGGTCGGTGATGGGATCAGAGAGGGCCGATTATAGGCACTCTCCTCTGCCGCATCGGCGAAATCTCCGCATCTGCTAAAACTGCACAATTCCAAGCCGGCACTTTCCTCCGAGTGCGCGCTGCATGGGAAAGAACACTTGGCCGTCGCCTACACCGCGCTCTTCCTTTGGATTTTCGTCACGCTCGCGCTGTATGCGATGTGCCGACCGCCCCTGGCGACCGCGCTGGCGTTCGTTCTGGGCACGATGTTCCTGCCCTCGGCCACGAGCTTCGACCCTCCGATCTTTCCCGCGATCGGGAAGCAGGAGGTGATCAGCATCATGGCGTTGCTGGCCAGCTACATCTTCGCGGGCCGGCGCATGCGGCGCGCGAAGCTCGGGCGCGGACTCGAGGTCCTGATCCTCGTATCGATGATCGGCGTGGTGTTCAGCGTCTTCAGCAATACCGACAGCCTGCGCGCCGGCCCCATGGTGGTGCCCGGGACCGGCCCCACCGACTTCCTCGCCAACGCAATCGAGCAGGCGCTGCGCTGGGGCGTCCCGTTCTTCCTCGGCCGAGCGATGTTCACCCGCACGAGCGATGCAAAGATCCTATTCATCGTGCTCGCCGTCGCGGGCTTCGTCTACACGTTCCCGATGATGGTCGAACTGCAGATCAGCCCGCAGCTGCATCGCTTCCTCTACGGCTTCCATCAGCACGCGTTCGTGCAGACCAAGCGAGGCGACGGCTATCGGCCGATGGTGTTCATGGCCCACGGCCTGCACCTGTCGCTCTTCATGGTCATGTGCATGGCGTCGGCCGCGACGCTCTGGCGGCTTCGCCAGAAGATACTCAAGTTCAGGGTGGGCCCCCTCGCGGTCTACCTCGGGGTCATGCTGATCGCGTGCAAATCGACCGGATCGACGGTCTACGGGATGTTCATCGCGCCGATGGTTGCCCTGGCGCCTTCGAACATTCAGGTACGCGCCGCAACCGCCATCGCACTCGTCGTCTTCAGCTATCCGGTGCTTCGCACCTACAACCTGCTCCCGTACGACTACGTGATCAATCTGGCCGTCGAGTATTCGAGCCAGCGCCGCGCAAATTCTCTCCAGGCGCGACTCGACACCGAGCAGGCGATGATGGAGCGCATCAAGCAGCGGCCCTGGTTCGGGTGGGCAAGCGCCGGACGAAGTGCCAATCGCGACGACGTGACGGGTGAGATGTCGACCGTCTACGACGGCTACTGGGTCATCGTCCTCGGCAAGCGCGGCATCGTGGGGTACGTGACCTTGTTCGCGATGCTCTTGTTACCCATCTATGGGGCGTACCGTGCGATGCCGCGAATCAAGTCCAGAAACGACAGGCTCGTCCTGGGATCGCTGTGCCTGATGATCGTCATCAACGTCTTCGACCTGATTCCGAACTCGACCACCGAGGGGTATCTCACGCTGCTATCCGGAGCTGTCGCGGGGCTGGTGCCGGGCATGCAGCGAAAACAGGCCGCGAGATCACGCGAGAAAGCCAGGGGCCGTCACATGGGTGATGGGAAGTCGCGACTCGCGGGAGTCCTGACCTCGCATCGCCCGCACTGACGCCGACATCGGCTCCCCGAACGATTGGGAGCCGATCAGGAAAAGAAGTCGTCGACCGGGGCGTGAACGCCTTCGCGGATGAGCGTTTCGCGATCGTCGGCCGGCTGCCAGCCGAGTGCCTGGCACGCCTTGCTGTTGTCGAAGGTCGCTGCGAAGGAACGCCCCTCCCAGTCGCCATAGCTCGGCACCGCGGCATTGGGATCGCGCCCGATCAGCTTGATCACCCACTTGCCGACAGCCTCGGCGAAGTAGCGCGCGGACGAGGTGGGAATACGCGTGATGGTGAGCCCCGCACGTTCCTCGAACGCGTCGAGGTATTCGTTCGCGGTCACGATGGGCTTGCTGCAGAGGTTGTAGGCCTCACCCTCGATGCCGGGCACCGCGAGCGCGTTGACCATCGCGTCGGCGAGGTCGTCCACCAGCACGAGCGGCAGCGGGTTGTTACCGTTGCCCCAGAGCCTGGCCACCGAGTTGTACGACCAACCCGTAACCCCCCAGTGGTATGGACTCCCGCCGCGTCCCACGACGACGCCAGGCCGGAAGATCACCAGCGGAAGGCCGCGGTCTCGATGCAATGCGAGCAACGAGCGCTCGTTTTCGACCTTGCTCCGCGCGTAGGCGTTGGTGCGCATCATGCCTTCGTGGGGCGCGGTCGTCTCGGTGATGAGCGGTGCGCCCTTGCCCGCGTAGTAGATCGCGATCGAAGACGCGTAGTAGAAACGCTCGACCCCGTGTTCGAGGCACAGCTCGGCCAGGCGGCGCGTCGGGACCACGTCGCTTGCTTCGTACTCCGCGTAGGTCTTCCCGAAGCCGCGGGCGAGGTGATAGACGTGTTCGATGCCGTCGAGTGCACGCGCGACCGACGCCTCGTCGGTGAAATCGCCGCGCACGATCTCGACACCGAGCTCGCGCAATTCCATCGGACAGCCCAGCGGGTCGCGCGCCATCACGCGCACCGCACGCCCGGCTTCGCGCAGCCGGCGCACCAGCGCACCTCCGATGAAGCCCGTTCCGCCGATCACGAGAACCGTCGCATCGCCCTGCTTGTTCTCTTCGCTCGGGGCCGGCAACCCCGGCGACGCTTCGAGATCGGCGAGCTTCGCCACGCGTTCGGCGAGCTCGATCGCCGCGCGTCCGACACCGGAGCCGATCCGCGGATCGACACCACTCGGGTGCTTGCGCGTCGCGTAGAAGCTCTCGACGGTGCGCGCGATGCTGTGCGGGAAGGGGCTCCCGATTCGCGAAAGCCCCATCTTGGAAAGCACGAAGCCCACGAGGGTCCGGGTCGCCTGACCCAGCGAATCGCGGGCCGCTGCAAAAACGTTGGCAAAGCGATCGAAGTCGAGCAGGTGCGGGGTGTGTTCCTGCACCACGTAGGTGTTGGTTTCGAAGTTCACCGTCGCGGTGCCGTTGCTGCCGCGCACGTGGATGTAGTGCTCGGGATAACCGTCCACGAACGAGAAGCGCATCCGCACACTCGTCGCGCCCTGCCATCCCCGCACCTCCCAACGCCGGAAGAAGCGAAGGCCGCGAGGCAGCTCGACTTCGTCGCGCGCGTCGACCGACAGATCTTCGACTTCACCAACAAGATGGGCGACGTGAGCGAACGAATGCGGGGCGACTTCGAACAGGATGTTCTGCGGATGGGCGAGCATCCACGCACCGAAGGGCCCGCCGCGCAGCTGGCCGAGTTCCTTGTTCCAGATCACGTCCACCTGATCGAGCCGGCCGAGCCGGCCACTCGCGACGTCGCGCACCAGTTGCTCGTAGGCGGGGAAGTACAGGAAGTTGTGGCTGATCCCGATCGCGCGGCCGTGTGCCTGCGCGACCTCGACGAGGGCGTCGCATTCGGCCGACGTACTCGACATGGGCTTTTCGAGATAGACGTCGCAGCCGGCCGCGAGGATCTGCTTGCCCGGGTCGGCATGGAGGTTCGGCGGGGTCAAGACGTGAACGACGTCGAGGTTCGCGTCGGCGAGCATCTCGCCGAGGTCGGTATAGACACCCGGGATCCCCTTCGCCTTCGCGAAACCCTCCGCGCGCGAGCGACTGAGATCGCAAACCGCGGCGATCTCGACACCGGGCAGGTGCTTCAGCGCGCCGTGGTGGTAGTCGGCGATGTAGCCCGCGCCGAGCAGGGCCACACGCACGGGGGCGTTCGTGGGAGACGGATGCCCATCGGCCGGGGAGGCGACCGCGCCCTGCCGCGGGCCCGGGTTGGCTTCGTTCGCGCTCATGTTCGTCGTTGCACCTTTGGTCGCGTCATTCGATACATCATTCGGTCGCGTCATTGCTGGTGTCCGTCGTCGCCGCTCAGGTTCCGCTCGGGGTGAGGCAACAAAGGTGGAGCACCACACAGGCTCTTCGCGAGCGGGGTTTCCCACGCGTTCTATCGGCCCGAGAGGCCACAGACTTGCCGCTGAAATCGCCGAAGGGTGTACCACGCGCTCAATCCTCGGTGATTCTCGGTCGATGAGAGCGATGCGACGGCCTCTGTCTCGAACCGCTCGAGCCGAGCTTGCTAGTTTCGCGAAACCCCGCAGCAACCCGCGCCCGGCCCCGCGCCTCGGGCTTCCACTGGAACCATTCCCATGAACCGCAAGCGCATCACCTTCGTCCAGGTCGGAAACTACGCCGAGGGGTTCAAACGCTTTGCGGCGGGGGGCGGCGAGAATTTCTACGCCCAGCGCTACAGCGTCGATTTCGTTGGCGAACTCGCGGGGCGTGACGACGTCGAGCAGGTCAGTCAGGTGTGTATCGCCGAGGACCTCGAAGGCGAAGAGGTGCTCCCGAACGGTGTCCACCAGCTCGGGCTCTTGTACCGGGGCCCGGATGGGAAGGCGCGCGCCCGTGAGCTGATCAAGCTCGTGATGAGCACAAAGCCCACGCATCTGATCATCAACTCGCCCATTACCTCCCTGATCCGCCACGCCCGCAACAAAGGGGTCGACGTCTTTCCGCTGCTCGCCGACAGCTTCCGCGTGTCGGGCATCAAGGCCAAGATCCGCTACGCGTGGCTGGCCCACAACCTCGAGCACCCCAAGATCCGCTGGGTGACGAACCGCAACCTCAAGGCGTCGCAGGACCTCGAGCGCATCGGCATTCCGCCGAGCAAGATCGTCCCCTTCGACTGGCCCGCCGTGGTGACGTCGGCGGACTTCGAGGTGAAGACGTCTGCCGCCGACCCGGCCGCACCTCGCCTGCTCTACGTCGGGCAAGTGCGCGAAACCAAGGGGGTGGGCGACCTGATCGACACCGTGGTCGCGCTGCGCAACAGCGGCAAGGATGCGTCTCTCACCATCGTGGGTGCGGGCAACATCGATCGCTGGCAGCGCTACGCCGCCCAGGCGAACGTCGGCAAGGTGGTGAACTTCGCGGGCAAGCTCTCCCACGCAGACGTCCTCGCCGCGATGCACGACCACGACGTGGTCCTCGTGCCGAGTCGCCACGAATACCCCGAAGGCATGCCGAACGTGATCTACGAAGGGCTCTGCTCGCGCACGCCACTCGCGGTTTCCGACCACCCGATGTTCGGCACGCGCGTAAAGGACGGGCAGGACTGCCTGGTCTTTCCCGCCGGCCGCGTGCCCGCCATCGTCGAAGCCGTCGAGAAGTTGCTCGGCGACCCGGCGCTCTACGAGGCGCTCTCGCGCAACGCCGAACAGGCCTGTGACAATTACCTGATCGGTGCGCCGTGGGGGGAACTCATCGAACATTGGCTCGGGCAGACCGCCGAAGACGACGCCTGGCTGGCCGACCACGCGCTCACGGCCCCGCGTTTCAACCCCTAGAGGTCCGGCCGGAAAGTCCCCCGTCGCACCGAGGGCGTGGCTGCGGCCTTCGTTCAAGGCGCGCGACCGAGGCGTAGCCGTCGCTACGGCGATGGGAGCGCAACGCAGAACGAAGGCCGCAGACGCGACCGAATGCA
>JASMLK010000004.1 GCA_030748735.1 Myxococcota bacterium
AGGACAGCTCGCCGACGGCGGCGTCGTAGTTGCCGACCCGGGCGAACTCACGAGCCGCTTCCGTGCGATCGGTGTAGGTCGCACAGCCGCTCGCGAACACGAGCCACAGCAATCCCGCACACGCGACCATCGCCGCATTCGCACGCGGCCGGCGGACCGCGTCGCTGCGCCTCGCAATCATCACGCGCACTCCAGCGCGCCTATTTCTTGATGGCCTTGCTGCGCGCGGTTTCGTTCTGGAACTTCACCAGGCTGGTTTCGATTTCGATCACCTGCATGACCAGGCTGTACTGCACGCGGCGCGTCTTCTTCAGCCGCTCGTCCACGGCCCCGACCTTGCCCGTGAAGTAGTACTTCGCACCGAGCTGGCGGCCGATCGTCGCGGCCGTCAGGGGGTCGATGTCACCCGACGCCTGATAGCGAACCTCGCGCATCATCTCGGCCTGGCGCTCACGACTCACGACCGCCACCGAGCCGCTGTTGACGAGGAAGGTCTCCACCGAAGACAGCAGGGTCGCGAGCTGATCGTCGATGTGCTCACTCGTGTCGTTGCGGAATGGGAAGATCGCCACGATCGGCTGCGAGTTGGGATGGTCGAGGATCTCACGCTGCCAGAAGCCGGAATCGAAGAGCGCGTTCAGGTTTTCTTCGGCGAGGTAGTCGAGGTCGGCCTTGTCGAGGCCGGTGCTCAGTGCGGCGTCGTCGAGGCCCGGGTTCTTGGTTCCGGCGCCGCCGCGGCTCACCTGCGGCGCACATCCCAGGGCGAAAGCCAGAGACCCGAGCAGCATCAGCGCGAGCGAAAGGCGGGCAGTGCGCGCGTTCGAAAGGCGGTGCGACGGTCGCGTGGACCGCTCAGCAGAAATCGAATCGAGCATCGAAGTGTTTCCCCTCGTGTTCCGGCAAGGCGATGACCGGGCGCGTGGGGAAGCCGTCCCTCCCCACCCCCGGCAACGACGGTGGATCATCATGGCATGTTCGACGAGGAGCCGCCGGCGAAAATTCAACCCAGGCTCCCGCGTTCAGCGGCCCACGCTCGCAGCAACCAGTCGGCGTACAGATGGAGCCGCTGGTCGTGACTGCCGGTCCGGCGCTCGGGCCCGGCGCGCTTCGAGCATCGCGTCGCCGCGCGGCAGTGAGGGCGGCGACGGCTCGAAACAAAGAGCGTCAGCGCGAAACCAGGCTCCGATCGGAAGCCCGAACCCGTTCTTGGGACGCTCGAGGATCTCGCGCGGAAGCCACGGGCCGAACGCGCGCTTGAGGATCCGCTTGGTCCGACCAGCGGAGAACTTCTCTTCCAGCGGCAGTCGTCTCGCGAAGTCGACCAGCCCGATGTCGAGAAAGGGAGAGCGGACTTCGAGTCCGCAGCGCATGCTGGCGCGGTCGACCTTCGCGAGGATGTCGTTCTGCAGATACAGCTCGCGGACCTCGGACCGCAGGCTCCCGCAGACGTTCTTTCAGTACGTCGAGGAAGCCGAAGGAAGAAGGCCGTGAAATGGCAGTGCTTTCGGGCGTCGCAGTAGGGCTT
Organism: Myxococcota bacterium; assembly: GCA_030748735.1. GTDB lineage: Bacteria > Myxococcota_A > UBA9160 > UBA9160 > UBA4427 > DUBZ01. The sequence continues at coordinate 1,526 of JASMLK010000004.1, forward strand.
CATGAATCATCCGGGCCTCTAGCCCGCATCATTCATGAACATCCTACTGCGACGGCACATCTCCGCACTCTGGCAAGAGAAATCGACGTCGAACTCGGTTGGTACCCGCTACTCGAGGCGTCTCAGCGCCATCTCGTTGACACGTCCACCCGAGAGGTGGACTGACAATTGCGCCTGGGGATCCAGGTCGCGTCGCGAAGAAGCGTCACGCACTGTGTTGAGTCTCGGCTGGGAAGGGTGAACCGCCGGACACCGAAACCCGCTCGAAGAAGGCGCTGACTCCGGCGGGCGCAATTACCGGGCCACCTCTCACCTCCTGTACACTGCGCGGATGCCGCGACCCTACCGCTCTCATACGACCACCCGTGGACGCAACATGGCGGGCGCCCGCTCGCTCTGGCGCGCCACCGGAATGACCGATGACGACTTCAACAAGCCGATCATCGCGATCGCCAATTCGTTCACACAGTTCGTGCCCGGCCACGTCCACCTCTACGACGTCGGGCAGCGGCTCAAGCAGGTGATCGACGACGCCGGGGGCTATGGCGTCGAATTCAACACCATCGCGGTCGACGACGGCATCGCGATGGGACACGACGGCATGCTGTATTCACTGCCGAGCCGCGACCTCATCGCGGACAGCGTCGAGTACATGGTGAATGCCCACATGGCCGACGCGCTGGTGTGCATCTCCAACTGCGACAAGATCACCCCCGGCATGCTGATGGCCGCAATGCGCCTCAACATCCCGACCATCTTCGTGAGCGGCGGTCCGATGGAAGCCGGCAAGGCGGTCGGCACCAAGGACCGCCACGGCAACCCGCTGCCCGAAGCCCTCGACCTGATCGACGCGATCATCCAGGCGCAGAACGAAGACGTCGAGGACGAGACCCTCGAAGTCATCGAACGCTCGGCCTGCCCGACCTGCGGTTCCTGCTCGGGCATGTTCACCGCGAACAGCATGAACTGCCTCAGCGAAGCGCTCGGGCTCTCGCTCCCCGGCAACGGCAGCCTGCTCGCCACCCACGCCAAACGCTGGGAACTCTTCGAACAGGCGGGCTCGCGCATCGTCGAGCTCGCAAAGCGCTACTACGAAGGCGACGACGAAGGCGTGCTGCCGCGGGGCATCGCGACCTTCGAAGCCTTCGAGAACGCCATGACCCTCGACATCGCCATGGGGGGCTCGACGAATACCGTGCTGCACCTGCTGGCGGTCGCCCACGAAGCACAGGTCGACTTCACCATGCGTGACATGGACCGCATCTCTCGCGTGACGCCAACGCTGTGCAAGGTCGCACCTTCATCCAGCTACCACATGGAGGACGTGGGCCGCGCCGGCGGCATCTTCACGATCCTGGGCGCACTCGAACGCGCGGGTCTGATCGACACGTCGGTCCGCACGGTGCATGCCCCCACCCTCGCGGACGCGATCGCAAGCAACGACATCCAGCGGGAAAGTGCGGACGAAAGCGCTCATGCACGAGCCCTCGCCGCCCCCGGCGGTGTTCGTACGACGGAAGCCTTCTCCCAGGACAAGTACTACGAGAGCGCCGACAGCGACGCCAAGGAGGGCTGCATCCGCGACGCCGAACACGCCTATAGCCGCGACGGCGGCCTCGCCGTGCTCTACGGCAACATCGCGGAAGACGGCTGCATCGTGAAGACCGCGGGCGTCGACGAGAGCATCCTCGTATTCGAAGGACCGGCCCACATCTTCGAGAGCCAGGACTCCGCGGTCGAGGGCATCATCCGAGACGAAGTGAAGCCCGGTGAGGTCGTATTGATCCGCTACGAGGGCCCCAAGGGCGGACCGGGCATGCAGGAGATGCTCTATCCCACCTCGTACCTCAAGTCGAAGAAGCTCGGTGTGGCGTGTGCGCTGGTGACGGATGGCCGCTTCAGCGGAGGCTCATCGGGTCTTTCGATCGGTCACGTTTCGCCCGAAGCCGCTGAAGGCGGTGCGATCGGTCTCGTCGAAGACGGCGATCCGATCAAGATCGACATCCCCAACCGCACGATCGACCTGCTGATCGACGAGGGTGAACTCGCAACGCGACGCGAGGCCATGGAAGCGCGAGGCGCGAGCGCATGGAAGCCGGTCGAGAAGCGCGAGCGCAAGGTGTCCGAGGCGCTACGCGCCTATGCGCTGTTGACCACGAGTGCTGCGCGGGGCGCGGTTCGGGACACGAGCCAACTCGAGCGTTAGCGACCGGCCACTCGAGGTGTCACTTTTCTGAGACTAGTCCGCTCTACGCAGCAGCTCGCGCGCCAGGCTCGACATCAGGTCCCCGACGATCACGATGACCACGCCGAGCGCGACATAGAAGACCAGCGCGTCGAGGTGGCCACGCGTGCGAGCGTCGTCGATCCAGAAGCCCAGCGAAACGATGCCGAGCAACCCCAGCACGGTGGATTCGCGCACGCAGGTTTCCCAGCGATAGAAGAAATAGAGCAGGAGCCTCGGCAAGAGTTCTGGAAGCAGGACCCACACCGCGAGTTGGCTTCGCCGCCCTCCGATCGCGCGCAGCGATGCAGGAGCGCGACTCGGGATATTCTCGATCGTCTCCGCCCCGAGGCGTCCCAGGATGCCTGCGTTGTGAACCGCAAGGGCCAGCACCGCGGTCCACGGCGTCGGACCGAAGATCGCGAGCAGCAGAAACGCGGCGAGGTATTCGGGAATCGATCGCATGGCGATCAATGCGCCCCGCGTCGACCTGCGGATCAGCGCCCAACCAAAGCGAAGCCCACGCGAAGTGCCGGGGCGTGGCGCGGCGAAGGGATCGACCGTCGCGAAGTTGCGCGCGGAAGGAAGCGAGAGGACGAGACTCACCAGCCCCGCCAGCGAGATCGCCAGGACCGAGATACCGAGGGTCGTGGCCATGGCCCCTGCACCGCGCGCGGCAAAGAGATCGCGCGCCCATGTCCACGCGCCGCCCCAGTCCCAGGCGACACCCTGCAGCGGATGGGGACGGACCCCTTCGAGAAAGCGGGCAAGGTTGGCCTGGCGCCTCGCGGAAAAGAGATCGGACCAGTCGAAGTCCCCGAGTCCCCAGGCCGCGACCATGACCGTCGCACCCGCAAGGAGACTCGCACGCACGAAGCGATCACGCGGACGCTCCTGCCACAAGACCTCGATGCGTTCGCCCGCGGTGCCCTCCTTCATGCGAGCACCCGCTTGCGCACCGCCCCGCTCCAGGCATCCGCCGCCACGACCAGGATCAACAACGCGTAGAGAAAGGTCCAGACCTCACCGTAGTTCGTCGCATTGAACGACTGCCGGATATACAAGCCAAGCGTGGGAAAGCCGAAGAAGCCCAGGACCGCCGACGATCGCAGGATGCACTCGAAGCGGTAGAACCCATACGCGACCATGTCCGGTAGGGCGCGCGGAATCAGCGCGAACCAATACGTCTGAAGCCCGCTTGCACCGAGGCCACGCAGTGAGCGGGCGCTCTCACGCGGCGCCTCGTCGACCAGTTCGGAGAAGATCTTCGCCAACACCCCGCCGTAGGGGATCGCGAGTGCAAACACCGCGGCGAGATCGTTGAGTCCGACCGCGGCCAGGAAGAGCACGGCCCAGAGCAGTTCGTGGACCGACCGCATCACGACGATCAGCAGGCGACTGGCGCCACATAGGAAAGGCAGGAACGAGCGCCTGAGCATTCCGTAAACGCCTCGCCGGCTCTCGGGTCCCGCCCCACTCCACCAGGCACTCGAAGCCGCGAAGCCAAGCGCGAGCCCGAGAACGAGAGCCAGACTCATCGCGGCCGCGCCGAGGATCAGGGTCTGCAGCGTGGCTTCGAACGCGACTTCGAGCAGCGGCGGTGTGCCGTCGGGGACGAAGCGGGCTTCAGATTGCCAGGCTGGAGAGAAGGCGCGAGCGAAGAAGCGTCCCGCCAGCGAAAGGCCGCCCGATGTCGGCACGAGGTCGGAGAGCCCGAGCCCCAGTGCTCCCCACGCGAGCGCGCATGCTACGACGCCACTCGTGATGAGGATGACCCGAACCCCGACCGGATTGGGTGTGCGAATGCCGTCAGCCGCCATCGAGCCTCACCTCGCCTGGCCCTCGCGGTTGGGAGGACGCGATCGGTTCGTCTCGATCGATGGGGTGTGGAACGTCGTCAGTGGGAGCGCGCAACGCGTAGAGCGACTCGAAAGCTCCGTCGTCGATCGCCGTACTCTCGCGATCGAACACGATCCGTCCGGCCCGCAGCCCCACCAGCCGCGGCAGGTAGGTCCGCGCCAGTTCGAGGTTGTGAAGGCTCATGCAGAGAGTGAGGCCCTCTTCGCGCGACACCCGCGTCAGCAAGTCGATCATGTCTCGCGCACGCGCCGGGTCGACACTCGACACCGGCTCGTCGGCGAGCAATGCGGTGGGCTTCTGGAAGAGTGCCCGCGCGAGCGCGACTCGCTGCTGCTGCCCTCCCGATAGCCGGTCGGTCTGCTCGAAGAGCTTTTCGGGAATGCCCACCCTCTCGAGGATCGCGTACACCTCGCGCAGGACTTCCCGCGAGGGGAAGAGCAACGAGCCCAGCGATCGCGCAAAGCCCATCTGCCCGAGGCGACCCGCGATCACGTTCTGCGACACGCGAAGATTGGGCACCAGGTCGAGGCCTTGATGAATGAAGCCGATGTGGCTGCGCGTTTCGCGCAGCTCTCGTCGGCCGAAGTCACGCAGCGCCCTGCCCCCAACCCGCACGGTACCGGTCGTTGCGGGCCGGCTTCCGTTCAGCGCCTCGAGCAAGGTCGTCTTGCCCGCGCCGCTGGGGCCCACGAAGCCGATCGCGGAGCCGGGTGCGATCTCCAGCGAGACGCGCTCGAGCGCCGACACCGCCCCAAAGCGGACCCACACGTCTTCGAGCTGGAATCCGGCGGCTTCGACCACGCTGCGTCCTAGCGGATGAACTCGAGCTGCTTCGCGAGAGCGCGAATCACCTCGAAGTCCTCATTGCGCGCGGGGATCAGCGCCCGACGCGGAAAGGCCGACAACAACTCGGGCTCGTTCATCTCGACGAGCGCTCGCTGCAGACGGTCGATGAAACCCTCGCCATAGCGGGCTTCGAGTTCGGGATGCGCCGTGAAGTTGTAGTCGGCGTACACCGGCGTCTTCCAGATCAGCTGCACGACGTCGGGGTCGGTGACGCCTTCGGCGACCCGGCGCTCGTAGACCTTGTAGTTGACGGCGCCCACCTCGAACTGCCCCGAAGCCACGAGTTCGACCGTGCGGTCGTGGCTGCCCGAGAAACTCACGGCCGCAAAGAAATCCCGTGGGTCCTTGCCGGTGTATTCGCGGATGAACACCTCGGGCATGAGCCGCCCCGAAGTCGACCCCATCGAGCCAAAGCTGAAGCGACGGCCTGCAATCTGGTCGGGAAACGAATCGCTTCGCGCGATGCCCGCATCGCGATGCGCGATGAAGTACGAGTAGAACTCCGGGTCTTCCGCCCCCTGCGCGATCGCTCTCGCACCGGGCACCGCATGACGCGCCTGCACACCCGAGAGACCACCGAACCAGGCGAGTTGAACGTCGCCGTTCTTGAACAGGTCGACGGCGTCGGCGTAGCGCGTCGCGTGGACGTACTCGACCGACACACCGAGCCGACGACTCAGGTAGTCGGCCACCGGCGCAAACTTCTCACGCAGCCGCGTTTCGTCCTGATCGGGAATCGCGGAAAAACGCAACACGGGCGGAGCGGGGGCGAGCGCAGAGTCGAGTGCGGTCGCATGGGCCGCCAGGGGCGCGGTCAGTAACACGAGCAGCAGACCTGCTCGCAGCATGGAGTTCAGCGGTTGCATCGAAGGGGGGCCTGTTCCTTGGGCGCGATACGTGGGAGCGCGAGGTTGGCAACGTGTGCCCGGGAACGCAAGCGCGGCGTGCTGACGTATGCTCATGGCATGCTCGCTCTTCGCTTTGCCACCCCCACCCCCTGGCTCGACGCCGTACTCGCCGATTTCGACGCCTTCCTGCTCGACCACGCCGCGGCCGAGCGCAAGGCCTCGGCGGTCGCGCTTTCGTTGATCAGCCACTACCCCGATCGCGAGGCCCTCGTGGCGGTCATGATGGACATTGCGCGCGAAGAGCTCGAGCACTTCTATCAGGTCTACAAGCACCTGGTCATGCGCGGGCTCACCCTCGCAAAAGACATCAAGGACCCCTACGTCGGCGCCCTGCGCGAGCGCATTCGCCGTGGTCGCGAAGCCTACTTTCTCGACCGCCTGTTGATCGGCGGGATCGTCGAAGCGCGCGGTTGCGAGCGCTTCGGAATGATCGCCGAGGGCATCGGCGACGATGCGCTGGCCGAGTTCTATCGCGTGATCACCGCGTCGGAAGCGCGCCACGACGAAGCCTTCATCCGTCTGGCGCGCGAGTACTTCCCCGATTCCGAGGTCGATGCACGGCTCGACGCGCTGCTCGACGAAGAAGCCGAGATCGTGGCCGGCCTCGAGATCCGCGCGGCCCTGCATTGAAGCCGTTGACCGACAAGGCGGTTCGCAAGTATCTCGAGCGATACGCGGAGCCCGAGGCAACGGCTGGTGCTTCCCTCGCCGCGGGTGGGCAGACCTGGGCCGCCCTGCTCGCGATCCCCGCTTACGGCGAAGGGCAATCGCTGTTCGAAACCCTGAACTCCGTGCCGCCCTGTGCAACCGGGCGCGTTCTCGTGGTCATCGTGATCAACGAAGGCATCGACCCACCCAGGTGGGCACGCGAGGCGAATACCCTTTCGCTCGACCGCATCCGCGGCCAGGGACTGGAAGCGCTCGACGAACACTGCTCGATCGGGCACCACGAGGGACACGACCTCGTCTTGATCGACCGAACGGGAGCGAACGCCCTGCCCGCCGGACAAGGCGTCGGCCTGGCGCGAAAGATCGCTGCAGACTTCGCCGTGGCGCTGTGGGCCCATGGAGGTACTGCGACACCGTGGATCCATTGCAGCGACGCCGACGCGCTGCTTCCGGGAGACTACTTCGACCGACCACGACACACGGCCGCCGCCCACACGTTCGATTTTCGACACGAGTGCAGCGCGAAGGATGAAGACGTTGCGATCCTCGAATACGAGATCTACCTGCGGTACGCGGTGCTCGGCCTGCGCGCCGCGGGTTCACCATGGGCGTGGCATGCGATCGGGAGCACGCTCTGCATCGATGCTCGCGCCTACGCCCAGGTGCGAGGCTTCCCACGGCGCGAAGCTGCAGAAGACTTCCACCTGCTCACGAAGCTGGCCAAGGTGGGCGCGGTCGAACCGCTCCGTGGCGCGCCGATTCGGCTGAACGGCCGCGTTTCGGAACGGGTGCCGTTCGGCACCGGGCGCGCGATGCAGCTGGCACGCGAGCGCGCTCGCGACGCCGCTCCGCTGCTCGTCCCCGCACCCGGGGTGTACGCGAGCCTCGCGGCCTGGCAGCGCGCCCTCGCCGATCTCGCGAGCCGAACGACGCGAAGTGTCGAACAGGCCGCAATCCGGGCCGCGCACCAGCATCAGGTGGATGCGACCGCCCTGCTGGCGGCACTCGACGCGATCGGCGCCAGGGCAGCAACCGAAAAACTCCTGCCAAATCAAGGAGATCTGGCGCGACCCTTAAACGAAAGCTTCGACGCGCTCGCGACCCTGCGACTGCTCCACGCCCTGCGCGACCAAAGCCAGCCCGAAGTCCCGCTCGCAGAAGCCATCACGAGCGCACCTTTTCTCGACCCCGCCGTTCGGGAAGCCTGGGATGACCGCGAAGCCGTACGCGGCGCGCTGATCAACCAGGAGCGTCGCTCTCTTCGCTGAGCGAGCGGTTCACGATCTCGAAGACGTCCTTCGAAAGCGACGGGTGATCGGCGATCCGCTGGAGTTCGCCCCGCATGAGTTCGCGACGCCCGGCATCGAAACGGCGCCATGGATTGAACTGCGAAACCATGCGCGCGGCGATCTGCGGGTTGAGTCCGTTGAGTGCGAGCACGGTGTCGGCCAGGAAGCGATAGCCCCGACCGCTGGCTTCATGGAACCGCACCTGGTTCCCGCTGCAGAAGACACCCACCAGTGATCGCATTCGGTTCGGGTTCGAGAGGTTGAAGTCGGCGTGCTGTGCGAGATCGAGGACACGATCCAACGCGTCTTCGCGCCCGGACATCGCCTGCGCGGAAAACCACTTGTCGAGCACCAGGGGGTCGTTTTTCCAGCGCTCGTAGAAGGTGTCGAGGGCCTGTGCGCGAGCGTCGCCGCCGAGATCGACCAGCAGGGACAGGGCGGCCTGGCTGTCTGTCATGTTGTTGGCTTCGTCGAACTGTGCGCGCACCAGTTCCGCAACCTCGGCGTCGTCGAGCACCGCGAGATAGGCCAGCACCGTGTTCTTGATGCGCCGCTCGGCGATCGCTTCGCCGTCCATCCTGTACGGACGCGGCGTCGCGAGTGCGTGGTAGCGCTCCAGGAGTTTCTCCCGATGCGCGGTAGCCAGGGTCTTCTTCGCGAACTCGCGGACTTCGTGGAGCGCATCGACGGCCACCACGTCCATGTCCTGGCCCAGCACCTTTTCTGCCGGCAGGGTGAGGGCCAGCGAGCGCAGGGAGTCGTCGAGCCTCGGGTCGTCGAGCACGCGCCCGAAGGCGTCGATGAAGAGAGGATCGAGTTCGAGGTCACGTCCGGCTTCGACGTCATCCACCAGTGAGAGCAGGAGTGACGTCGCGAGCACCTGACCGGCGTCCCAGCGCGAAAACGAGTCGCTGTCGTACGCCATCAAGAACGCGAGGTCTTCGCGCTCGCGCTTCATGCGCAAGCGCACGGGCGCCGAGAAGTCGCGCAGCACCGAGGGCACCGGGCGTTCGGTCACGCCGGCGAAGACGAAGCGTTGCTCGCGCTCGGTCAACTCGAGCACGCATCCATCGTCGCGCTGCCGGGCGGGGCCTTCGACGATGTCGAGGGGGAGATCGCTGCCCTCGGGGCCGAGCAGGCCGAAACGCACGGGAATGCGCAGGGGCGCAGCGTCAGTCGCGGCAGGGTTCTGCTGTCGCAGCGTCAGCACGTACTGCCCGGCCTCCTCGTCCCATTCGCCCTCGGCTTCCACTTCGGGGGTGCCCGGCTGCTCGTACCAGCGCTTGAAGCTCTCGAGGTCCTCTTCATTGGCGTCGGCGAGTGCGGCGACGAAGTCGTCGCAGGTCACCGCCTGGCCGTCGTGACGTTCGAAGTAGAGATCCGTCCCGCGACGGAACCCCGCCGAGCCGAGCAGGGTGTCGAGCATGCGAATGACTTCGGCACCCTTGTTGTAGACGGTCGGCGTGTAGAAGTTGTCCATCGAGATGTAGGACTCGGGGCGAATCGGATGCTTCATCGGTCCGGCGTCCTCGGCGAACTGCACGGCGCGCAGGATCTTCACTTCGTCGATGCGCTTCACCGCGTGCGACCCCATGTCGGCCGAAAACTGTTGATCGCGGAACACCGTGAGGCCTTCCTTGAGGGTCAGCTGGAACCAGTCGCGGCAGGTCACGCGATTGCCCGTCCAGTTGTGGAAGTACTCGTGACCGATCACGCCTTCGATGCCCTCGCAGTCGTCGTCGGTCGCCGTTTCGGGACGCGCGAGCACGTACCTGGTGTTGAAGACGTTGAGCCCCTTGTTCTCCATCGCCCCCATGTTGAAGTCGTTCACTGCGACCACCATGTAGATGTCGAGGTCGTACTCGCGCCCGTAGACCTCTTCATCCCACTTCATCGCCTTCTGGAGCGAGACCAGGGCGTGCTCGCAGCGGTCGATGTTCTCGGGCTCGACCCAGATCTCGAGTCGTACGTCGCGACCCGAAACCGTCGTGAAGTTCCCGTCGTGACAGCGCAGGTCGCCTGCGACGAGCGCGAAGAGGTAACTGGGCTTGGGGAAGGGATCTTCCCAACGCACGCGTCGACGACCGCCCTCGAGCGTTTCGTCGTCGGTGAGGTTTCCGTTCGACAGCAGCACGGGGTAACGCTCGGCGTCCGCCGTGATCGTGGTCGAGTAGACCGACATGATGTCGGGGCGATCGGGAAACCAGGTGATTCGCCGAAACCCCATCGCCTCACACTGGGTGCAGAACATGCTGCCGCTGCAGTAGAGCCCCGAAAGCTGGGTGTTCGCGCGCGGGTCGATCACCACCTCGGTTGCGAGCTCGAAGCGCGCAGGCGGCCCCGGGATTTCGAGGCGCTCGGGACCTTCGACGTACTCCGAAGGCGAAAGCGCGCGACCGTCGATCGCGACCTTTCGGGTCGTGAGTTCTTCGCCGTCGAGGACGAGCGGCGGCGGGTCGCCTTCGAGGATCGGGTTGCGTCGCACGAGCAGGGTCGCGTGAACGACCGTGGCGCTTCCTTCGAGGTCGAAGTCGAGGTCGACGCGGTCGACGAAGTAGTCGGGCGGCCGATAGTCGCTGCGGTAGACCGTGGTGGGCTTTTCGGCCTTCGACGGCTTGCCAGGTTGCTCGAGCTTGTCTGCGCTCACGTCCCCCCCCTCTCTCGCGTGCGTGCGGCTACGCGATAGCAAACTCCGAGGCGAGGAGCCGCGAAAAGGAACGACGCGGCACGATGCAGCCGCGAAGCACGACCGCCCGGCGAAACTCGCTCAGCGGGGGATGACGCGACCGCCGCGGGTCTGGCAGTCGAACTTTCGCGTGAACTCGGTCCGGCCCTCGATCGCGCAGGTGACGACGACGTTGGCGGGGTCGGGCTCCGAGGCCAGCGCCTGTTCGACGCGACCCGAGATGCCCTCGATCGCGCCCGCGCTCTTTTCGCGCAGCGCGGCCAGCGAGATGCCACCGGATTCATCCTTCTCGACCCGGCCCATCTTCTTTGCTTCGGGGGAGTGCTTGCGCAGCTCCTCCTGCCCCTTGTCGATCTCGTCGAGGACGAAGCACCCGGTCGCGCTCGACAGGGCGAGCACGGCCAGGAGAGGTCCCAACACGTAAAGACCTCGCATGGGTCGCTTTTCGGCCCAAAGCGCGACGCGAATGAGCGAAAAACCGCCGTCGGCCCCCCCTCGCGGTCGAGACATTCACGAGCGTGATTGCCGCCCCCCGACGAATCGGGCACTTTGGGCCGTCCTTGCACAGCCCGCACGACGCCGTTACCCCGAACCCGACGCGCATTGCGCACGCAACGCGGCCCCTCGGCAGCAGAGGAAAGCTCAAGCATGGCCACCCCGGCAGACGAACGCCCCAGCTTCGAACGCATCTACATGGACCTCGCGCGAACGCTGGCCAATCGCTCGACTTGCATCCGACTCAACGTCGGCACCGTGATCACGAGCACGGACTACCGCAAGGTGCTCGCCGTCGGATACAACGGCAATGCGACCGGGCTGCCCAACGTGTGCGATCGCAGCGAGCCCGGCAATTGCGGCTGCCTGCATTCGGAAGAAAACGCCGTGATCAACTGCGACGCGCCGCGCCACGTCGAAAAGGTCGTCTTCGTGACCCACCTGCCGTGCGTCGGTTGCGCCAAGCGCTTGATCAACCTGGGCAACGTACGACAGGTCTACTACGGCGAAGACTATCGCCTGCGCGACTCTCTCGACCTGCTGAAGACCGTCGGCATCGTGGTCGACCAGCTCATCGAGTAGGCCACACCAAGCCGCCTACTTCACGGGCAAGGCAAAGGCTTCCTGCTGGATGCGGACGAGGCTGAACTGCTTGCGATCGGGCACGCGGTCCAATGAGAGTTTCACGACGCGCGCTTCGTCGAGGACGTCGACCACGAACTCCGCTCGCTGACAACGCGCGAAATAGCGCGGCTTCGCCGAGATCACGCAGAAGTAGCGACCGTCGACCTTCGTGCGCTCGATGCCGCGGAAGACGTACTGCGCGGCCTTGCGAACCCGGAAGTCGTCGTAGCGGAACGAGGTGCCCTCGAAGGACTCACGCCCCTGCCCCGCCCTGAGCGGTTCCACTTCGCCGCTCGACGGACATCACCGAAGCGATCGTCTTCGAGCTGCCCCGCCTTCTCGACACTGAGGAAACGGCGCTCCTCGCGGGTCCCAGCCTCGACTTCTTCGCGCGTGACCACGCCGAGGGTGAGCGTCCGGTTCTTCTGCTCGAGGCGGGAAAGCGCGAACTCTCGCGTACGCACGACACCGCCCATCCTTAGCGAGTCCGAAGTGCCCGAGGGTCTGTGCATCGAGTCCGTTACCCGACGCGTTCGCACCATCGCGTTTCGCCATCTCGCCTTCCCACTCTGCGTCAACAAACAGCCAGCAATCGTCATTTCGGATTCGTCCATCGAGCGAAAAAGTGAACCGATACGAAGCATTGGCGTGTCGCTCGCTTGCGAATCGCGCACCGGAGTCCGACCCACTCGCAAACTTTCGCAACCACTGCAGAAGCGGGCCTGCCAGTAGAGCGTCCGCCCCCTAACTTCACGCCCGGATGACTCCGCGCGAAGCTCATGCAACCCGACCCGCCGATTTCTATGCGGCGCTCCACACCGGAACGCCTGGCGACATCGCGTACTACCAGAGGGCGTGCAGCGACGCGGGTTCGGTGCTCGAGCTCGGCTGCGGCTACGGCCGCGTGCTCGAAGCGCTCGGCGAAAGCAAGGCGGCATGCGTGGGCATGGATCGGGACCTCGACCTGCTACGTCTGGCAGCCCGACGCGTCGAATCGGCCGGACTGGTGTGCGGCGACATGCGACGTTTCGCATTTGCGCGACAGTTCGACCGCATCCTGCTTCCGTACACCGGAATCTACTGTCTTGCCGATGACGGAGAGGTCGTCGCCTGCTTCGAGCGCGTGCGGGAACACCTCGCAGCGTCGGGCCGTTTCATCTTCGACGCCTACTGCGCAGAAGCCCTCCACGGGTCGGGCGAGGGTTCAGAAACGATGCAGCCCGACGCTCCCGATACGGTCGAGGACTCGCGAGAAACGAACGATGACGTCTGCGACGACGATGTCGCCATCGTCGAAGTCGGCGACAGCACCTACCACGTGAGCGAGCAAAGCGACTGGAACCCGGAGCGTCAGGAATTCGAAGTGGTCTACGTCTACGAACCGAGGAGCGGGGGGCATTCGATCGCGAGCACGATCCGGCATCGCTACCTGCTGCTCGACCAGATCGCTCCCCTGCTCGCACGCGCCGGGCTCGAACTCGTTTCGCTCACCAGCGGCTTCGACGACGCACCCATCGACGCGTCGAGCGAGCACTTCGTGGCCGTCGCGAAGCAAAGCTGAGCCCGCCCCACCCGGAAAACCCGGAAGCAGGGCTCCAGCGTTCTCATGATTCCCGGCGATTCGCTTCAAGGGTCACCACAAGCTTCCCATAGCGCTGAAAGCGCCTGCCCCGGTCGAGGGATCGACTGCGGCGTGCGAACCGGAGTGCTGGTGAACGATCAACCCCTCGAAGCCAAGAACCTCGCCGCGCGCGTAACGCACTACTCGAACCTGCGTGCGGCCGAAAGCAGCGGCGACCCTCGAAAGCCTCCGCGCCCTCGATCACGACTGAGACACGAAGCCGGCCCGCTACCGGCGGGTAGCAGCCCGGATTATTCATGAACATCCGTAGCGAGACGGTGCAGATTCGTGCTCTGGCAAGAGAAATCGGCGTTCCGCCGCGCAGACGTGGTTCACCCCACGTCGAGCAGCGGGACGTCGATTTCTCTTGCCAGAGTGCGGAGATGTGCCGTCGCAGTAGG
>JASMLK010000005.1 GCA_030748735.1 Myxococcota bacterium
AACATCACCGACGAACGCACGAGTTCGACGCTCTTCGCGATCCCCCTTCGTGCCGGCGCCACCGGGGCCTTCATCGACGAGCCGCGCACCCTCGGCGTGACCTTCCGAGCGACCCTCTAGTTCGAATCGCTCGCTTCCAGATCCGGAACATCGCGGGACCCAGCAGCGTTGCTAGCGGTCGACGCCCTCGCGCACCGGGATCATCGCCAGGTACGCCGCGACCGAGTCTTCGCGAACCGTCGCGCGCCCGCGCGATGGATCGACCAGCGCCAGGATCACGTTGCCGTCGAGCAGGGTCAGGAGCCCGACTGCGATCGGCTCGGGCGCGACGTCGTCGGGCACGATCTCGCTGATGGTCTGGATCAAGGCCCCCGCGACGCGCTGGTGCAGATCGAGCAGGGTGTTGATCACGGTGGTGCGCAGGTCGTGCTTGTCCATCGCCCAGCGGATCACCGCTTCGATGCTCTGCTGCTGTGCGCTCACGAAGTCGCGGTAGGTGGCGATCTGCTCGTCCAGCCGTTTGCGCGGGGGCAGCTCGTCGAGGTCGCGTTCGAGGGAGCGCCGGAAGGGATCGATCAGGCGATTGAAGGCCTCGCGAAACAAGCTCTTCTTGTCGCTGAAATGCCAGAAGACGGTGGCGCGCCCGACACCGGCTGCTTCGGCCACCTGTGACATCGTGGTCTTTTCGTAACCCGCTTCGAGGAAGAGCTTGATCGCGGCCTGCAAGATGCTCTCTTGGGTGGCCGCCTTACCGGTGAGCGGAGGTGTTTCTCGAACGTCCATGGATCCTCGCGGGCGCTATCCCCGCACAGGCTAGCAGCCCGGTCGCATCGAGAACGAAGCGTTAGCGAGGTTCGATAACCAGCACGCCTCGGCCGCACGGCGTGGTGGCGGGAAACCAGAAGCCCGCCTTGGGGAGCGCGCCCGGTTCGGCGCTTCCCGCGCTCGCGCCAAGGCCGTCTTGCACGACCGATCGTTCACCCGCCTGGGCAAAGGTCTCGGCGAACTCGCACAGCGCGCCCGTGAGTTCGATCTCTCCAAAGGCCGGTGGGACGTCAGCTGAGAGACCGCCCGCAAGTACGGTTGCGAGTTCGGGGCAGGCCGCGATACCGATCTGCATCGGGACCTCACCCTCGATCGACACGCATGCGCGATAGGGCAGGTTGCTGCGGCCGTGCCACTCCCGTCCGCCCTGCAGTTTCAGGGGGACCTGCGTGATCCGGCGGAAGAGCCTGGGGAAGTACTCGACCAGAGAGACGGCAAGGTCTTCGTCGCACAACTCGAGGGGCAACTCGAGGTGGGCGGCGTCGAGGTCGAGTTGGGTCAGGTGAAAGCGGTCGAGCCAGTCGACGAATTCGCTCCGAGCGAGGTGTCCGAGTTCCACCAGGGCTTCGCCGATCGGTTTGTGCCGCTGCTTCTGCTCGCGGAGCAACTCGATGGCTTGCTCGCGGGAGAGCAGGCCCAGCTCGATGGCGAGGTCGGCAAACCGCAGGTCGGTCTGCCGCTGTTCGAGTTGAACCTGGTCGATTTCGGCTTCGCTCATGAAGCCGCGTTCGACAGCGAGGGCGCCGACGCGTGCGTTCACGCGATCGGCGTGATCGATGGCTTCGCCGAGGGCGTCCGCATCGATCACCTGCTCGTCGAGGAGATACTGCCCGAAGAACATCTGAGACATGGTTCTTCGAACATCGGTCGGAAAGCGACCGCAGTTGAGAATCGCGGCGAGACCGCGGCAGGCCCTGCCGCTTCTACTCGTCCTCGTTGCCGCTCGGAGCGCGGGTGAGCAATTCGTCGAGGTCTCGAATCGCCTGCGCGATGTCGCTGCCCACGACGACCCCTCCCATGCCGAGCTCTCGTGCAGCCGTCACATTGCTGGGGAAGTCGTCGACGAAGATGGATCGCTCGGCCTCGACTGTGAGAAGCGACAGCGCATGGTTGTAGATGCCTGCTTCTGGCTTGCGCATGCCGATTTCGCTCGAATCGACGACCACATCGAAGAGCTCTTCGACGGGCAGCAGGGTCCGCCAGGCTTCGCGAACTTCGGCGAAGTTGTTGGTCACCAGCGCCGTCTTGTAGCCCTCGCTGCGCAACTCGCGGGTGCGCTCGATCAGCGGCTCGCGCGTTCCCTTGCCCGAACCCGTGCGCGCAAAGAGCTGGAAGGGGTCGACCTCGAGCTCGTGTTCGCGACCGAGTTCGAGGATGGCCTCGCGCGCGTCCATCAGGCTGACTTCGCCGCGTTCGAGGCGATGCCAGGGGTGGTCGCCGTCGATTTCGTAGTCGCCGAACAGGATCCGGTGAACCAGGTCGGCAGCGGCACCCATGTCCCGGGCCATGCCTTCGATCACCGCGAAGGGCGACTCGGTGTAGACACCGCCGAGGTCGAACAGGACTGCGTCGTAGTGCTTCATTTCTTCCACCCCGTCGTGGCGCCCTTCGTCATGCCGAACGGGCCCACGGGCCAGCGAAAGCAGTCGACCATCAATTGGTCGACTTCGGCATGACTCGCGATGCCTTCGTCCACGCAACGCGCTGCTTCGCGGATCATCGCGCTGTAGACCCGGTTGGCCACGAAGCCCCAATGCATCGCGGTGTCGTTGATCACGACCGGGTTCTTTCCGCAGCGCGCGGCGAGGTCACGTACGGCAACGACGGTGCTCTCGTCGGTCTGCTTCGTGCGCACGATTTCGGCGAAAGCGCTGATCACGGGTGGCGATGCCCAGTGCCAGCCCACGACGCGCTCGGGGCGATCGGTGCTCGCGGCGAGACCCGCGATCGAAAAGCCCGACGTGTTGGACGCCAGGATCGCGCCTTCGGGGGCACGACGATCGAGGTCGCGGAAGGTCTGGATCTTGAGGTCGAGACGCTCGGGAACGCACTCGACGATGACCTCGGCCGCACAGGCTTCCGCGATGTCGTCGCTGAAGTGCAGGCGGGCGAGGGCGGCGTCGGCATCGTCGCGCGAGGTCTTGCCCAGCTCGACACTGCGATCGAGTCCGTAGCGTCCGCCGCGGACCGCCTGCCCGGCTTCGTCCAGGGCTTCCTTCGAGATGTCGAAGCATACGGTTTCGCAGCCCGCGAGCGCGAGCACCTGCGCGATGCCGCTTCCCATGACCCCCGCTCCGATCACCCCGACGCGGGGGAGTTCACTGGTCGTCGTCATCGTTGCGCGGTCCTTTCGTGCGAGTGGAGCGGGTGGGTGTGAGGCCAAATCCGCAGCAGCGGTCGGGCATTGTATCGACCGAATCCCGGCTGGAAATCCGAGGGCAGCGGAATCTGTGGCGCGTTATGGGAATGGAAGCCCGTGTGCGCCGCGACGGAGGGAGTCTTCTCAAGCCCTCGTCTCGTCGACCGATTCTATGAGGGCTCCGGGCGCGCGGTGTCAGATGACTCTGTCGGATGGGTGACTGTCGACACGAGGGATCGAACGCCGTCGAGCCTCGAGATTGGAGGGTTGGAGTTGGGCTCGAATCGAGAGTTGTCTCGTTCGCGAACGCGAGGGTGGCGGCGCGCCGCCGTCGCGGCCCTTGCTGTGTTCGTCGCGGGTTCCCTCGTCGGGGTTGGGGCTTCGTCGACCGGCGTGGCGTTCGCCGACTCGCTGAACGCCGACCAGCTCAAGGCCGCCTACCTCTTCAACTTCGCACGCTATGTGGAATGGCCCGGGGACGCACACGTGTCCAAGACCTCGGCGCTCCGGATCGGCGTCGTGGGAAGCGAGGCGGTTTCGGACCTGCTTCGCAAGACCGTCAAGGGCAAGTCCGTCGGCTCCCGCCGCCTCGAGGTCATGGACTTCGAAGCGGCGAGCGAAGGACGCGAGACCCACATCCTTTTCGTGGCCGGCGACCTTTCTTCGGGTGACATCGACGCGACCCTTCAGGAACTCGGTGGCACCTCGACCTTCGTCGTTGCAGACGACGAGAGCTTCGCGAAGAAGGGCGGTACGGCGAACTTCTTCATGGCCGATCAGCGAGTGCGCTTCGCCATCAACAAGGCTGCGGTCAAGCAGGCCGGTCTCAAGGTGAGTTCGAAGCTGCTGCGACTCGCTGAGTTGGTGGATTGAGGCGGCGTATGGCTTCACATGAGGCGCGCTCGATCCGCAGCCAGCTCTCGCTAGGCATCCTCAAGACGACCGGTGTCGTGCTTGCCGTCGTGCTCCTCTTGTTCGTTTCGATGGAACTCGCGACATCCAAGGACGCGATGACGCGCAGCCTCACGAGTCTTTCGGCCGTGATCGGCATGAACTCGGGGCCTGCTCTCGAGTTCGATGACGCCGCCGCGGCCGAAGAGACGCTTTCGGCGCTCAAGGCCGAAGAGCGCGTGATGGCGGCAGTGATCTACGACAAGGACGGTGAGGTCTTCGCCCGCTACAACCGCAGTGATGTCACCGAGTTTGCGGCGCCCAAGGCGACCCGCGGCCGTATCGAATTCGACTGGTTCGGAAACAAGTTCGATCTGTTCAGCGAGATTTCGATCGCAGGCGCCAAGGTCGGCACGGTGTTCATTCGCTCGGACACACGCGAAGTGCGCGCATTGATCATGCAGACGGCGATCTCGGCCGTCGGGATGCTCGTGCTGGCGGGGCTGGTGGCCTGGTTCGGTGCCGCCCAGATGCAGGAAGGGATCGCGACGCCGCTTGCGGCGCTTGCCGAGGGCAGCGAGTCGATGGCTCACGGCGATCTGTCCACGCGTGTCGACATCGAACGCGACGACGAGATCGGAACCCTGGCCGACACCTTCAACGGCATGGTGATGAGCTTGCGTGGCCTCGTCGCGAAGGTCGGGGAGAACACGCGTGCGGTGAGCGACGCAGCCGTCGTCTTGCGAGGCGCGAGCGATGGCATGCGACTCGTGTCGAGCCGCCAGGAAACCGCAGTCGAAGACAGCGCCGAGTCGATCGAAAAGATGACGGCGTCGATCGAAGAAGTGAATCACGCGGTTTCGACCCTCGCCGACGAAGCCAAGGACACGTCGACCGCCGCGGTCGAAATGGACGGTTCGATCGTCCAGATCGCGGCCCACATGGACGAGCTTTCCCAGACGATCGATTCGGCCGCGTCGTCGATCGTTCAGATGACCGCGGGCATCCGCGAGATCGCCCAGTTCGCCGACACCTTGAAGAACGCCACCGAATCGACATCCACCTCGCTCCAGCAGTTGAGTTCTTCGGTTGGAGAGGTCGAGGAAAACGCCCGCCAGAGTCAGGAACTCTCGGCCCAGGCGACCGACGACGCCGAACGCGGCATGCGCAGCGTGCAGGAAACCGTGCACGGCATGAAGCAGATCCAGGACAGCTTCGTCGGGCTCGAAGAGGTGATTTCGCGCCTCGACCTGCAGTCGCAGAACATTGGCGACGTGCTCGGTGTCATCGAAGGCGTCGTCGAACAGACGAACCTGCTCGCTCTCAATGCCGCGATCATTTCTTCTCACGCGGGCGAGCACGGCCGAGCCTTCGCCGTAGTGGCCGAGGAGGTCAAGAACCTCTCGGACCGCACCGCGGGTTCGACCAAGGAAATCGGATCGCTCATTTCGGACGTGCAGCAGGAGATCGCGAACGCGGTGCAGTCGATGTCGGACGGTGGTGAGCGCGTCGATCGCGGTGTGGCGTTGTCACTCGAAGCGGGTGAAGTGCTCAAGACCATGGCGGAAAGCGCGCGCATGAGTCACGGCACGGCTAAGGACATCGTGACCGCGACCGGTGAACAGGCCAAGGGCCTGCAGCGCGTCGACCTCGCGATGGTGCAGGTGCGCCAGATCGCCAAGCAGCTTTCGTCGGGCACCCACGAGCAGGACAACGCGAGTGCAGAGATCACCCGCGGCGTCGAACGCATGCGCCAGCTCGGTCAGGAAGTGAAACGCTCGACCCACGTACAGCGCACCGAAAGCCGCCACATCGCGCAATCTGTCGAAGTCGTGGCTTCGCGCATCAATCAGATCCTCGCGGCCACCACGGACCAGAGCAAGCAGAGCGAACAGATCCTCGAAGCGCTCAAGGTCTTCCGCGAAGTCACGGTCGAAAGCGCACGCCGCGCGGAAGAAATGCAATCGACGGTTGACGTGCTGTCGGAACGCGCTGGCGCCCTGGACGAAGAGGTCGGCCGCTTCTCCCTCTGAGACGTGGACCGCTAACTGCACCTGGCACATCTCCTGCGTAGTCGTCGGGGATGTCCATCACATCCAGCTACCGCCGTCCCCCCTTCTGCCCCAACCCCCGCTGTAAATCCCGAGGTGAACCCGACACTTGGCGCTTCGTCAAGAAGGGCTTCTACCTCCGGGACCACAAGCCCTATCGCGTTCAGCGTTACCGCTGTTGCCTCTGTGGCCGTTACTTCAGTTCACAGACCTTCTCCGTCAGCTACTGGCTGAGACGCGCAGACCTGCTCGAGTCCACCTTCCACCGCCTCGTCTCCTGCTCGGCCTTCCGACAAATCGCGCGGGAAACGGGTGTCTCTCACTCCACCATTCGCCGCATCAGCGATCGCCTCGGACGACACTGCCTGCTCTTCCACGAGCGCATGAAGCCGAGCGTGTGCCCGCGAGAACCCCTCGTTCTCGACGGCTTCCGCAGCTTCGAGCACAGCCAGTAC
>JASMLK010000006.1 GCA_030748735.1 Myxococcota bacterium
GCTGTCGTCGATGACCATGGGTGACGCGTCGGGGCCGTCGAGGCCGTCGCCCCGCCGCGCACGTGCTCGGGCTTCGCGCATCGGGCCCGGGACCACCGGGAGCTTGCCGAAGGCGAAGAGCAGGGTCGAAAGCACGGCGAGCACACCGTAGAAGTTGAAGGGCAGGCTCTTCAGGAAGAAGGCGTAGCCCGCGGCTTCATCCGGAATCAGCGCGATCGACCCGGCGACGAGCCCCGCCACGTAGACGGGCCACGCGTTGAAGGGCAAGACCGTCGCGATCGGCGACGCGGTCGAGTCGACGATGTAGGCGAGTTCTTCGTGGCTCACCCGGTGTGCATCCGAAACGGGTTTTACCGTCGAGCCGGTCAGCACCGTCGACACCGTGCCGCCCTGGTGGAAGACGCAGCCGAGCAGCCATGCGAAGAACATCGACGATTCGCGCGTCTTCGAAAAACGCAGGCCCACCCGCTCGGCGAAGTGGCGGGCCGCCCCCGTCACTTCCCAGATCCCGATCAACCCGCCGAGCGACCAGAGATAGATGAGCAGGATCTGCGCGTACTTCTTCGAGCCGATGGCAGGCAGGAAGTAGTTCGGGATCGGGTTCAGCTTCGAGATGTCGCCGCTCACCCAGTAGAGGACGAACGACCCCGTGAGGATTCCCGCAAACAATGCAGGCACGACTTGTCGCGTCGCGAACGCCAGCCCGAGCGTGACGAGCGCGGGAAGAACCGAGAGCCATCCCGCGTCGAGGGTTTCCGCCATGGGGGCGAAGCATACCGCCCGGCCGGCGGCTCGCACGCGTGGCTTTCGCAATCAGCGCTTCGGATTTCGCCGCGAGTTGCCGATAGGTGAGGGATCTCGAATCCGGACCCCATGTGAGGAGGAGTGACACCTTCGATGTCTGTGCCGACGCCCGGCTCGTATGCCGCGATGCCCTATGATCCCGCCGCCGTGACCGCCACCCGCTTCACTCTCGTCCGTCACGCCGAGTCACTCTGGAACGCCAGCGAACGCTGGCAGGGGCACGGCGATCCGCCGCTTTCCGAACGCGGCTTCGAACAGGCGCGCCGCTGCGCGGAGCGCCTCGCCGACTTGCGCGGGCGAATCGACCGGCTGGTGTGCAGCGACCTGCTTCGCACGCGGCAAACAGCAGCCGCGATCGCGCAGGTGCTGGAACTCGAAGCACGTCCCACGCCCAAGCTTCGCGAACTGGAAATCGGTCGCTGGACGGGGATGCGGCGCGAAGAGATCGCGCAGCAGGAACCCGAACTGCTGGCCGCGTTCGACTCGGGCCAACCGCATATCCGGCCCGGTGGTGGCGAGACCCGTCTCGAAATTCGCACGCGGGTGCGCGGTGCGGTCGAAGGGCTCGCGGTTCATCATCCCGGCGCGCACTTGATCCTCGTCGTGCACGCCGGTGTGATCAAGGCGCTGGTGCCCGAGGCGAACCCGGGCAACACCGAGAGCATCGACATCACCCTCGAAGGCATTCGCAGAGCGCGCCCGACGATCCGCGTCGACGCAACGCAGTTGCCGCGACACCAGGTCGAAACGCTCTACTGAAGTGTCTACTTCGCCTGTCCGGTGAGCATCTCTTCGATGTCTTCGCGAACCGCGGCTTCCGGTAGGTTCAGTCGTGCCGCCTGGCTGGGGAAGAAGTGGCAGGCTTCGATGGCCTGTTCGAGGTCTCGCAGGACGACGCCGTGGGTCTGACACCAGTTGTTGGAGATCTCGGCGACTTCCTGCCCCGGCCGTTCGCGACGAATGGGGCGAGGACATCCGAGATCTGATCTCGCGCGGCTCCTGGAAAGGACTCGAACATGCGCCGCGCCAGCACGATCGATTCGGGGGCGGGTTGACCGCCGAGGCAGTGCAGGCGGGGGTCTGGTTCCGTGGTCGTCGCGGTTGGCGACGTGGGCTCGCGGTTGGGGTCGGTTTCATGGCTCGTCATTGCCTGATGGACTCCAATTCCGGCTTCGCGAGTACCCGAATGCCTTCGAGGATGACCCAGACGTCGAGCACCAGGATGATCGATCCCGAGATCGCGAGCAGCCAGAGTTCTTCGAAGTTCGAGTAATAGTCGATCAGGTTGCCCGCCATGGCGATCACCGTCACCACGCCGATCAACACCATCGGCACCAGCACGTAGACGATCTTGCGCCCAAGGCGTTGCAGCCAGACGGCGACGATCAGCAGGGTGACACCCGCGACCAACTGGTTCGTCGTTCCGAAGAGCGGCCACAGTGCGAGCCCCCCCTTGCCACCGCCCTGGGTGATGGCGAGGACCAGCGCGGCACTGATCCCGATCGCGCTCGCGAGGAAACGATTGCCGAGCGCCTTCACGCCGTAGAGTTCGCCGAGTTCGCCGATCACCAGCCGCTGGATGCGCGCGCCCGTGTCGAGGGAAGTTGCCGCGAAGGCGATGATGACGACCGCCATGAAGGTCTGTGCGGTTTCGACCGGGACGCCGAGGCTACCGACGAAGCGGGCGCCTCCGTCCACGAAGGCGTTGAGCTTGGCGCCGAGCCCGTTGGCCGCGCCCCAGCTTTCGTAGTGCGCGGACCATTCGGCCGCCGTCGCGAACCCGGCCGTTGCGGCCAACGTGGCGAGCAATGCGAGGTACCCCTCGGCCAGCATGCCGCCGTAGCCGATCGGTCGCGCGTCGGGGGCGGAGTTCACCTGCTTCGACGTCGTCCCCGACGAGACGAGGCCGTGAAAACCCGAAATCGCGCCGCACGCGATCGTCACGAAGAGGAAGGGCAGCATCGACGGCGCGCCTTCCGGCCAGAGGTTCACCACGGGAGCTACGACGGGCGGGCGCAGATGGATCAGCCCCAGGGTGAGGAAGACGAGCGCGGTGACGAGCTGGTGCGAGTTCAGGTAGTCGCGCGGCTGCAAGAGCAACCACACCGGCATCACCGAAGCGATGAACGAATACCCCAGCAAGAGCCACACCCAACCCGTGATCGAGATCTCGGTAATGAAGGGGAACGCGGCCGCGAATTGATCGCCGTAGAAGATCGCAACCAACAGCACGAAGTAGGCGATGAGCGACGGGACGAACATCGGCACGCCGCGGCGATACACCGCCCAACCGAGCACCATCGCCACGATGATCTGCACGTTGATCGGGAAGATCGAAGCGGGGTTGTTCTTGAAGAGCGTCGCGATGATGTACGCGAAGACCGCCAGCACGATCCAGATCAAGAACGAAATCACGATCAGGAAGAGCACCTGAACGCGACGGTTGATCACGTGGCCGGCGATCTCGCCGATCGACTTGCCGTTGTGGCGCAGGCTGATCACCAGGGCCGAGAAGTCGTGCATGGCGCCCATGAAGAGCGTGCCGAGGCAGACCCAGACCAGCGCCGGGAGCCAGCCCCAGATCACCGCGATCGCCGGCCCTACGATCGGTGCGGCCCCCGCGATCGACGCAAAATGATGACCCCACAAGACGTGGCGTTTGGTGGGGACGTAGTCGACGCCGTCTTCGAATTCGTGCGCCGGGACGGGCTCGCTTTCGTTGAGCTGGAACACCACGTTCGCGAGGAAACGCGAATAGAAGTGGTAGCCGGCTCCGAAGGCGACGAGCACGATGGCGGCGAGCAGCGCGGCGTTCATTCGGTTGCTTCTCCGGTTGCTTCGTTCGCGGCGGGTGGAGTGGGTGGGACGGGTGAAGAGAGAGCGGGAAAGCCGAAACGCTCGCACAGCGCGGGCCAGCGGCTGCGCGCCTGCGACAGGGCGACTACCGAAAGCGCCGCGCCGGTGGCGTCCAGTGCGACGTCCCAGATCGACCCCAGCCGTGCGACCGACAGACTCTGACGCGTTTCATCCGCGGCGGCAAAAGCAGCGGCGAGGGCGAAGGCGAGCCACGCCGACGCGCGGCCGGCCGGCCGGCCGCCGAGCCAGAGCGCACGCAGAAAGAGCGCGGCCAGCAAGGCGTATTCGGTGAGGTGCGCGGTCTTGCGCACGGCCCACTGCAGTCGCTCGTTCGTGGCGCCCGAAATGCCTGGAAAGAGAAACTCGAACAGCGGACCGAGGAAGCGAGACGTTCCTTCGAGGGAAAGGTCGTCCCCGCCGAGTCCCCACACGAGCAGTGCCCAGACCACGACGAGCCCCCAGGCTCCCGCGACGCGACTGGAGGGCGCACTGGCGGTGGTCGCCTGGGCAGGCTTCGTGGGTGTGGGCTGCGGCACCGTGGCGTTCGCTTCCGATCTGTTTTTCGCCGCGCCCTGCTGCTGTGCTGTGGGCGGCGCGGCGGGTGGGGCAGGGCGTGAGCACGGTAGCAGCCGCATCCATCGCCCGACGCCGTGCGCGGTATGCTCCCGCGTCGCCCTTTCGGCCCTCCATCAAGGAACGAAACGAAACATGTCGCTCACGATCGGCATCGTCTACGAAGGTTTCGACGCGTATCCACGCGCGGCGGACGATCCCGAAGATCACGCCGTCGAATACGAACCCGAGAGCACGGTCGAGGTGATCGAAGCGGCCTTCGAGAGGCTGGGCCACCGCAGCGAGCGCATCGGCACGCCGCACGCGCTCATGCAGCGCGTGGTCGCACAGGACCTCGGGTCCATCGACGCCGTATTTTCGATCGCCGAAGGTCGCGGGCCGCGGACGCGAGAAGGCTGGGCGTTGGCGCTGGTCGAGATGGCAGGGCTTCCGTACTTTGGGTCGGACGCACTCACGCTCTCGCTTTCCCTCGACAAGGCGTGGACGAATTGCACGGTCGCCGCCGCGGGCATTCGCATTGCTCCGCAGTGCGTGCTTTCGGATGCGAGCGAAGCGAGGGAGGCGGAGCTCCCTGCAGCCTTTCCGTTGTTCGTGAAGCCGCGCTGGGAAGGGACTTCGAAGGGCATCCGCGCTTCGTCTCGCGTCGAAGATCGCGATGCGCTCGTGCGCGAGGTCGAACGCGTGACGAGCGAGTATCGCCAGCCGGCTCTGGTCGAAGCGTTCGTCGGGGGTGCCGAATACACCGTAAGTGTCGTGGGGCATCGTCCGGCACGGGCGCTTCCCGTGTTGCAGCGCGCGCTCGATCGCGAAACGGGCATCGGTCTCCATGCGATCGACGGTGTGCACGACGAACTGCGCGCTCCCGATGCACCTGCGGGCGAACACGAACTCCCGGGAAAGCTCACCCCCGACCTCGAAGCCGAACTGCAGCAGAGTGCGCTCGCTGTGTTCGGGCTGTTCGAATGCCGCGACTTCGCGCGCGTCGACTTCCGCCTCGACGCACCGGGGCGCCCGGTCTTCCTCGAGTTGAACCCGCTGCCGACGTTCGCCGTCGACGGCAGCTTCGGCGTACAGGCCGAACTCGAGGGCCGCGAACCGGCGGCCCTGCTGGCCGAGGTCTTCGCCGAGGCGCTGGTTCGGCTTTCGAGTGAAAACAAGCACTTGGAGCGTTCGAGTTCATGAAGTTCTTCAATCGTGAGCGGCGCCCGGAAGGGGTCTCGGAGGCCGACTGGAAGAGCGCGCGGTGGCAGATGCAAAACCGCGTGCGCGACGCCGAGGGGCTCTCGCAGTACATCGAACCGAGCGCCGACGAACTCACCGCGATCGAGAAGCTGTCGCGGACCTTCCGCTTCGTGATCACGCCGTACTACGCGTCGCTGATGGATCCGGACGACCCCACTTGTCCGCTGCGGCGACAGGTCGTGCCCGCGTGCGCAGAGCTGGAAGATGGTGCCGGTCTCGAAGATCCCCTCGACGAGGTCGCCCACTCCCCCGTGAAGAACGTGATCCGTGTCTACCCCGATCGCATCGCGTTCTGCGTGAACAACGAATGCGCGCTCTACTGTCGCTTCTGTTTGCGCAAGCGCATGGTGGGTGAGCCCGACTGGGCCATGCAGAAGCGCGAACTCGGTGAGGCCCTCGACTGGATCGCGCAGACGCCCGAAATTCGCGACGTCCTTCTCACCGGTGGTGACCCACTCGTCTACTCCGATGATCGACTCGACTGGCTGATCACGCGCCTGCGCGAAATCCCTCACGTCGAGATCGTGCGTCTCGGCACGCGGCTACCCGTCACGCTTCCGCATCGCGTGACCGACGAGCTGTGCGAGATGCTCCGGCGTCACCATCCGGTCTGGGTCAACACCCACTTCAACCATCCGCGTGAGATCACCGAAGCGTCGGCCGAAGCCTGCATGCGGCTCATCGATGCGGGCATTCCGGTGGGCAACCAGAGCGTGCTGCTCAAAGGCATCAACGACTGTGCCGAAACCATGAAGCAGTTGAACGAGGCGCTGGTCGCCATGCGCGTGCGCCCCTACTACTGCTATCAGGCGCAACTCCTCGCGGGCACGGCGCACTTTCGCGTGCGCATCGAAGACGGCGTCGAACTCTTTCAGAAGCTACGCGGCCGCACGAGTGGCTTCGCGATCCCGCAGTACGTCCTCGACACCCCCCATGGCAAGGTGCCGATCTCGTACAACTCGAGTCGTGGGCGCGATGGCGGGGACTACGTGGTCGAAGCGTGGGACGGTGGCGTCTGGCGCGAGCCGAATCCGTGACCCGCGGGTCGGTGGGCAGCGTTGGGGTCCCCGCTGGCCGCGAGAAAGCTCCGGACCTTTGCGACGTAGTCGAGTCCCAGTTCGGTGTGGTGTAGGAGCTGATCGGAGTCGATCGGAGCGAAGCCCTGGCCAAAGCCGGTTGGGTCTCGCAGGTCGACGTCCCGGACGTTCCCGGACACCGCATGCACGCGCAGCGAGGCGAACGCGGATTCGATGGCCTCGAGCCGTTCTAGATCGACCGAAGGACCGGTTTCGGGCGGCGTGTCGGGAGGGGCTTCGGTGAGTAGGCGCGAAAGCGTTTCGAGGTCGATCGTCCGTACCCCGTCGATCGGAATCCCACGATTCCCGAGTCGGAAGACCTCGGTGCCTTCCTGTGCGAGGCGGGGGCACAGCGTCGAGAGCATGCGTGCGCCCTGAAAGTAGTGTGCGTTCGTGGGAGCGAGGTCTCCGCTTGCGGTCGGCACCTCGAATCGATCCTGGTAGCGCGGGTCGTTTCCCGCGTAGTCGACACCTGCGAGTACGATGCGGCGAGCGCCCATCTGGTGTGCGAGCAGCACGCCCACCTCGGACACGGTGAGGCACGGGTCTTCGATGGTCGGCAATTGCAGGTCGTCCCAAACGGCCTGTTGCACCTGCGGGCTGCGCAACTGAAAGAAGAAGGTCCGCTCACGGCGAGCTTCGATCATCGCGGGAGCGCAACCCGTGTCGGTGAGCAGCGGGGCGTAGTCCGCCGCTCTCGGCACTTTGCAGCGAGTGAAGAGGTCTTGAGGATCCGCACACACGGCGTAGTCGACGCGTGCTCCCGCACGTTCGAATCGTTCGAGCCGCTGCACGCAGACGAACCGAACGCCACCGGGATGTTCCGCGAGCGGTCCGAGTGCCGCGTCGAGAGACGGACCCGCCGAAGCGATGATCACGGTCTTTCCGGCAAGGTTGTTGCCGAGATCCGCTACCAACCGAACGAACGGAAGACTTTCGAGCACGCGAAGTCCGCGCAGACTCGCAATGCTGTCTTCGATTGCGAGCCTCTTGCGCCGCGAAAACCGAGTTCGCAGGCTTCGTGTTGCGTAGCGCGCTTCGAAGCGACAAAGCGCTTCGTATCCGGGATGGATCGCCAGCTGCGGACTTCGAGTCTGCTCAGCAAGCCGAGCGAGCGCTGCGTCGAAGTCATCGGCGTTGTTCACCACGGTGATCCGGCCACATCGACGTTCGACCACCGCGTTGGCGGGTAACCCATGTCCGGCGTTGGCGATCTGATCCGACATGGCCGGGAATGGGTCCCAGACCAGAAGTTCGCCTCGCCCTTCGTTGGCAAAGGCATCCAACCAACGTCCGAGCCCGACTCCGATCAACACGAAGAGATCGCTGTCGCTCTGGGTGGCCGCTTCGAACCATTGGCCTGCCGCTTTCGCGGCCGAAACGCCGGGGCGGTATAGGCTGTCGGTGGCCCGACCCGCGATCTTCAAGACCGGCTCGCCATCTCGCGCTCGTTCGATGCACCACGGGAGTTCGGCCCGCGGGAGCGATGATGGTTCGACGGGATCGGGTCGGGAAGGCGACATGCGAGGATGGCATCTCCGAGCGGGGCGGGGCGCTGTCTGGTGATATCGGTCGCCACGTTCCCGGGTCTTGATCGGGAGAACACGCCATTTCGTCTGCGGGTCGTGCGCGACGTACGCCGCAAGGTCTCGCATACTCCGCCGCTGGGGGTGGTGTGACCGAGCAATCGGACGAACAGCGTGGGTTGGGGGAAGCGCGGGCTTCGGGTCTCGGTGGGGCCGCGTTGCTGCTCGCGGCCAGCGTGCTGCTTTCGCGGGTCATCGGTTACTTGCGCGATGTCGCGCTCGCGGCGCAGATCGGCGTCGGCACGGAGACGGACGCCTTCTACACCGCATTTCTCATCCCCGACGTTCTCAACTACCTGCTGGCCGGCGGCGCACTCGCGATCGCGTTCATCCCCCTCTACAACCGCGTGCGCCGGCGCGACGGTGAAGAAGAGGGCGACGCGCTCTTCGCCAGCGTGCTCGGCACGCTGGGTACGATCGCGATCGTCGGAACCGGTGTGTTGTGGCTTGCCGCGCCCGGGATCATCTCGACGCTCTTCGACGATTTCGATCCCGCGACCCAGCAACTCACCGTTCGCCTGACGCGGATCGTGCTACCGGCACAGATCTTCTTTCTCACAGGCGGTTTGTTGCGCGCGGTCTTGATGGCCCACGGCCGCTTCGGCGCACAAGCGGCTGCGCCACTCATCTACAACGGAGCGACGATTGCAGGAGGGCTTCTCACCGGCACCGTCGAAGGCTTCGCCTGGGGCGTGCTCATCGGCGCGGGTGTCGGTAACTGGCTGCTTCCCCTGGTCGAGATCAGGCGGGTAAAGGCGATCCGCGCACGCTTTGCCCCCTTTGGTGCGCACTTCCGCGCGTATCTGGTTCTCGCGCTGCCGCTCATGTTGGGCGTGTCGCTGGTGACCGTCGACGAGTGGTACGAGAAGTACTTCGGCGCACAACTCGCCGCCGGCACCGTGGCGCAGCTCGGTTTCGCGCGGAAGCTCATGATGGCGCCCGTCGCGATCGTGGGGCAGGCGGTCGCCGCCGCAGCCTTGCCCGTGCTCTCGCGCTTCCACGCCGAAGATCGCGATCAGGACTTGAACGAAACCCTCGAAGCCACCCTCGTTCGCAGCGTGGCGCTTGCTTTGCTCGCGGCGGGCGGGTTCGCCGTCTTCGCCCCAGGTATCACCACCGTCGTCTATCAATACGGTCGCTTCGACGCAGACGCGACCGCTGCGGTGAGTGGCCTGCTCGCCATCCTGAGTCTCGCAGTACCGGGTTGGGTCACCCAACAGATCGCAGTGCGTGCCTTCTACGCACGCGAAGAAATGTGGCGCCCCATGGGCCTCGGCACCGCGATCGCGCTTCTCGCTCTGCCTCTCTATGCCGCCTTCGGTCGCGAAGCCGGCGCGGTCGGGCTCGCCTGGGCAGGCGTGATCGCGATCAGCGTGAACGCCGTCGCAACACTTGCGTGGGCGCGCGTTCGCTTCGCGGCGCCGTCCCCGATGCGGCTGCTCGAGACCGTCTTGCGATCGGGCGGTGTCGCGCTCGCGGCCGGGTTTGGTAGCGCCTGGGTCGCGATGAACGTCATTCCGGAGACCATCGCGCTGATCGAACTCGCACTTGGTGGCGGCGTGTATCTCTTCATCGCACTCGCGCTCGGAACCATGGTGAAAGAAGACGCAGTGCACGGCGTCTTGTTGTCGCGCTTTGCCCGGCGAAAGGACCGCAGCGCGTGAGCAACGAGCGCTGGGAATTCTGGATCGATCGCGGCGGCACGTTTACCGACTGCATCGCGAGAGCCCCCGACGGCCAACTCCATTCGACGAAGCTCTTGTCGAGCGACGAAGCACCGCGTGAGGCGATCCGACAGGTGCTCGAAAGCCGCGACGTGATCGCCCCGGGCGACCCGCTTCCCCCGTGTCGCGTGAAGCTCGGCTCCACCGTCGCCACCAACGCACTGCTCGAACGCCGTGGTGCACGCACGCTGCTGGTTGCGAATCGCGGTCTCGGCGATGTCGTTCGAATCGGCACCCAGGAACGCCCGCACCTGTTCGAACTCGACATCCAACGCGCCGAACCCCTTCCCGAAGAAGTCGCAGAAGTCGCGGGCCGCGTCGCGGTCGACGGCACGACCATCGAAACGATCGACGAAGCCGCGTGCTTGCGCGCACTCGAAGCGGCTCGCGAGCGCGGGCTCACATCGGTGGCCGTCGTTTCGATCCACGCCTACGCGTTTTCCGAAATCGAGCAGACCCTCGGTGCCCTCGCGCAACGTGTGGGCTTCGAATACGTGGTGGTGTCCCACGAGATCGCGCGCGAGTTGGGGCTTCTGGCGCGGGCGGAAACCACCGTGGCCGACGCCTACCTGACCCCGCTCTTGCGACGCCACGTCGACAGCCTGCGCGAAGCGCTCCCTGGTTCGCATCTGCGTTTCATGCAGTCGGGTGGCGGGCTCACGGACGCCGAACGCTTTCGCGGCCCCAACGCATTGCTTTCGGGGCCTGCGGGCGGCGTCGTCGCGGCGGCCCGCGTTGCGACGAGCGTCGGATCGCCTCGCGCCATCGCCTTCGACATGGGCGGCACTTCGACGGATGTCTCCCTCATCGAGGACGGCGAAGTCGAACGCGCATTCGAAACCGTGGTTGGCGGCATTCGCGTGAAGGCGCCGATGATGCGCATCCACACGGTGGCCGCGGGCGGCGGGTCGCTCTGCCGTTTCGACGGGCAGACCGCACGCGTCGGTCCCGAAAGTGCGGGCGCGAACCCGGGCCCCCTCTGTTACGCGCGAAAGGGCAGCGCTGGAGAACTGCTCGCAAGCGAGTTGGCTTTGACCGACGTGAACTTCGCCCTCGGTCGCGTGCAGCCCGATCGCTTTCCCTTCGCACTCGAGAGCGCTCCCGTCGAAGCCGCCCTCGCACGTGAGCGCGACGCGTTCGCGAAGGCCGGCCTCACGCGCAGTGAAGACGAAATCGCCGCGGGCTACGTCGAAATCGCGAACGCCAACATGGCGCAGGCGATCGCCCAGGTGTCGGTGGCCCGTGGCGTCGACCCGCGCGACCACGTGCTCGTGGGTTTCGGCGGGGCGGCGGGGCAGCACGTGTGTGCGATTGCGCGGATCCTCGGGATGGACCGCGTCGTGCTGCATCCATTTGCGGGGTTGCTCTCGGCCTATGGCATTGGTCAGTGCGAAGCGAGCCTGGATGGTCAACGCGACGCCGGGCGCCGCGTGCTCCCGCAGTCCAAAGATGACCTGCCCCCGGCCGTGGTCGAGATTTTCGACGAACTCGAAGCGCAGGGGCACCGCGACCTCGAAGCCGAAGGCGTCGCGGCCAGCGTGATCCGGCATCGCCGCGCCCTCGACCTGCGGTACGCCGGGACGGACGCCGCGCTCACGATCGTGCAACCCGAAGACGGAAATTGGCGGGCCGCGTTCGGTCGAGACCACGAGCGACGCTTCGGCTACCTGCGAAGCGACCGCGACATCGAGATGACGACCGCGCGCGTGCGAAGCTACGAAGCCGCGCGCGCGACCGATCCGTTGGCATCGACCGTTACCGAACGTCAGGGCACCGACGCGACACAGCCCCTGCCCAGGCTCCGCACCGAATCGGTCTACTTCCCGGGACACGGCCGCATCGACACCCCCGTCTTCTTGCGCGAAGCCCTCATTCCGGGCACGCGACTCGAAGGCCCCGCGCTCATCCTCGAAGACACCGGCACCCTCGTCATCGAAGTCGGTTTCACCCTCGACGTGCGCGAAGACCGGGTGGTCGAACTGCACGACGAGGGGCAACCCGTGCGACCGGCGGCTGTCGACTGGAATGCCCACGACCCGGTGCGTCTCGAAGTGTTCGGCAATCGCTTCATGTCGATCGCAGAGCAGATGGGCGCATCGCTGCGCAACACCGCGGTTTCGACGAACATCAAGGAGCGCCTCGACTATTCCTGCGCGGTCTTCGACGGCGCCGGCGGGCTCGTCGCCAACGCGCCCCACATCCCCGTGCACCTGGGCGCCATGGGAGAAACCGTGCGCGCGGTCCAGGCGCGCTTCGGTGAACCCGGGGCGCTCGTGGATGGGGATGTGGTGGTGAGCAACGATCCCTTCGAAGGCGGTTCCCACCTGCCCGACATCACGGTCGTGACGCCGGTCTTCCTGCCGGGCGAGGCGGCACCGCGCTTCTTCGTCGCCAGTCGCGGGCATCACGCCGACGTCGGCGGCCGCACACCGGGCTCGATGCCCCCCGATTCGACCACCCTCGAAGAAGAGGGCGTCGTGCTTTCGGCCTTCAAGCTGGTCGAGGGGGGGCGCTTCGA
Organism: Myxococcota bacterium; assembly: GCA_030748735.1. Classification (GTDB taxonomy): domain Bacteria; phylum Myxococcota_A; class UBA9160; order UBA9160; family UBA4427; genus DUBZ01. The sequence goes on from JASMLK010000006.1 coordinate 12,380, forward strand.
CGAAGCGGGCGTGCGCTCACGCCTGGCTTCTGCGCGCTATCCCGCGCGCAACCCCGAGGACAACGTCGCCGACCTGCAGGCGATGATCGCTGCGAACCAGACCGGCGCCGGCTTGCTGCGTGGCTTCGCGGCGGAGCAGGGGGCCGAAGGCGTCGCGATCACGATGGCTCAGCTACAGCGGGCTGCGGCGCGACGGGTCGGTGACGAAATCGAGAAGCTGCGCGACGGCACCCACCGCTTCGAAGACCGCCTCGACGACGGCACCCCCATCTGCGTCGCCCTCGAAGTTGCGGGGGACGGCATGCGCATCGACTTCAGCGGTACGGGCCCCGCGGTCGCGGGCAATCTCAACGCGCCGCGCGCCGTGGTCCACGCCGCCGTCATCTATGTGCTGCGGTCGCTCGTGAAGGAGCGCATTCCGCTGAATGGCGGCTGCCTCGACCCGGTCGACATCGTGCTGCCGCCCGGGTCGCTGCTCGACCCGCCGCGCGGTTCGGCCGTGGTGGGGGGCAACGTCGAAACCTCCCAGCGGGTAGTCGACGTCCTGCTGGGCGCGCTCGGCATCGCGGCCGCGAGCCAGGGCACGATGAACAACCTGACCTTCGGTGACGACAGCTTCGGTTACTACGAGACGATCGGGGGCGGTGCTGGAGCGGGCGCCGACTTCGACGGCGCGTCGGCCGTCCACACCCACATGACCAACACGCGCATCACCGACCCCGAAGTGCTCGAGGACCGCTATCCCGTGCGTCTCGACCGCTTCGCGGTGCGGCGCGGCTCGGGCGGGGAGGGCGCGCGGCGCGGTGGGGACGGGATCGAGCGGGCGTACACGTTCACGGCGCCGCTGCGCGCGACGTTGCTGACCGAACGTCGTGTCGTCGCGCCCTATGGGGTGGCCGGCGGCGGGCCCGGAGCCAATGGTCGCAACAGCGTTGTACGCAGTGATGGGCGCGTCGAGGAACTCCCGGGGCATTGCGCAGTCGAGTTCGCCGCCGGCGATCGCCTTTCCGTAGAGACGCCCGGCGGTGGTGGCTTCGGTCGCGCCGAAGACTGAAGCGGTCGGATTGCAGTTGAGTGCGCTCCAGCCCCGGCCCGACATCGGGTTTCGGCGAAAACAGATGTCGGACCGGGCCTCTAGCTCTTGCCGCTTCAGCGCCAGCATCGTAATGTCCGGCCGGGCGCGTAGCTCAATTGGCAGAGCAAGTGGCTCTTAACCACTAGGTTCGGGGTTCGATTCCCCGCGCGCTCACCATTTCCGCAATTGCACTTCGTGCAATCGCTTGGCCGCAGGCGCTGTTTGGCGCGGCGGTTGCAAATGCGGATGGTGTCATCGCCTAGCCCGGCGATGGGGCGACTTCGATGGGTCGCTGTGCGATCGCGTTGGGGATCGCTCTTGTCGAGATGCTGCCGGTGTGTCTTGTGGCGGCGTGGCTGGGCTAGGTTTTTCGCGGGCCGGGATGGCGGAATTGGTAGACGCAGTGGCCTTAGGAGCCACCGCCTTCGGGCGTGCAGGTTCGAGTCCTGTTCCCGGTACCAGCCCCCGCGGCCCGTTCAGGGGCCTCTTGGTTGCGGGCGAATGATAAAGTCGCGCCCAACCGGGTTCTCGGCGGCCGTAGGGTGGCCGGCGGGAAGAGGGCGGGGCTATGCTGCGCGCCGCGAAATCTCAGCGGTGGCCGCACGCCCGTTCCCGAGATCCCAGGGGTTTCGCGTATTTCTCCCTCCCAGTCGCATGGCCATCCGACCCCCGGCGCTCCTCAGGGCGACCGCATTTCCGGGGGGGGGTATGGCGTCGCGCGGCCGTAGTTAAAAGAAGGACGATGTCTGCGATGAGTTCGAAATCCAAGAAGGGCGGATCCGCCCCCGCAGAGGAAATCAGCGTCTCGACCGAAGAAGTCAGCTCGGTCGTGCGCACGATTGGGGTGACGGTGCCCCGCTCGCGGGTGGCCAGCGCCTTCGACCGCACCTATCGCGATCTCGCCCGCACGGCGAGCGTGCGCGGCTTCCGCAAGGGCAAGGTCCCGCGCTCGGTCCTCGAAAACCTCTACGGCGCGTCGATTCCCCAGGAAATCGAACGCGTGCTCGTGCAGGAAACCATTCAGGATGCGATCGAGCGCAGTGGCCTCGAACCCCTGATCCAGCCCGAAGTCGAAGCCGGTGATCCCAGTGCCGACCAGGACTTCGAATTCACCCTGCGCGTCGAGGTGAAGCCCGAAATCGAACTGCCCGACCTCGACGGCCTGCCCGCCAAGGCGCCGGCCGTTCGCGTCGACGACGACGAAGTCACGGCCGAACTCGACCGCATGCGCGAAGCCAACGCACCGCTGATCGAAGAAGACGAAGACGCGGTCGTCGCCGATGGGCACACCATTACCTTCGACTACGAAGGCAGCGTGGACGGTGAACTCTTCGAAGGCGGCAAGGCCGAAGGCGTCGATCTCGAAATCGGCTCGGGGCGCATGATCCCGGGCTTCGAAGAAGGCCTGCTCGGTGCCCGCGCGGGCGAGAGCCCGACGCTCACGGTGACCTTCCCCGACGAGTATCAGGCCGAACATCTCGCCGGTAAGGAAGCGTCGTTTGCCTGCACGGTGCACACGATCAAGAAGCGGCAGGTGCCCGAACTCGACGACGAGTTCGCCAAGGACGTCGGCGAATACGAATCCCTCGACGAACTGCGCGACAAGGTGCGCGGCGACTTCACGACACGGCGCGAAAACGAACGCAAGAGCGCGATCGAACGCAGCGCGATGGATTCGCTCCTCGAGCGCTGCGAATTCGACGTGCCGCCCGGCATCGTCGAACGCCAGCTCGAGCACCAGATCCAACAGATGGCGCAGCAGTTCCAGGGCCAGATCCCGCCGGACATCCTGAACCAACAGCTCGCGCGCATGCGCGAAGACGGACGCGACGCGGCCGAACGTCGCGTGCGCGAGTCGTTCGTTCTCGAAGCGTTGGTGAAGGCCTCCGACATCGAGGTCGGCGACGAAGACGTCGAAGCGCGCTACGTCGAGATGGCCGAATCGCAGGGCATGGAAGTCGAGCAGGTCAAGCAAATGGCGCAGGCCCAGGGCTGGGGCGACGCCATTCGCGCCGAGATCATGGACGGCAAGGCGCTTGCGTTCCTGGTCGCCAAAGCTACGGTCGAAGATCTGGTCGAAGAGGCAGAAGAAGCCGACGAGACCGACTGAATCGATTGAACCGACCGAACAAAGTGCGTGCCGCGTGGCACGCCCCATCATCCAACCGGGGGGAGGTCTCGCCGATACGCTGATTCGGCAATCGACGTTGCGTGATCTTCGGGTTTCGCGGGCCGCCGCGAGATCAGAAACCAAATCGGGAACGCGCGGCACTTACCATCCTGGGCAGACGAGGCAGAGAGTCGAGACACTTCGTCTCGAACGATCGAACGCTCGGGTGAGAAGCCGGTGGGTGAGAAGCCGGTGAGAAGGCCGCCTGCGAAAAGCGCTGCAACTACCGAGCGAAGTTCCCGAAAATCCCCGACCCCCCCAAGAAAACGCACCTATTCGTGCAACGTCGCTCGAATTTTCCCGAGCAGCCCAGATGTGCAGCCCGCGCGGCTTCGCCCCTATACTCGGCAGATCGACCGGGTAGATCGACGGGGCAGCGGGGTGGGCCCGTCGTGGGGGTGTCTGTGTTCAGACGCCCCGCAGGTATTGCAGAATTCGTGAGATCGGTGAGAGACACAACGATATGACTTTGATTCCGATGGTGATCGAGCAGAGCCAGCGAGGCGAACGCTCCTTCGACATCTACTCACGCCTGCTCCGGGACCGGATCATCTTTCTGGGAACCGAGGTCAACGACGACATTGCGAACCTCGTCGTGGCGCAATTGCTCTTTCTCGAGGCGGACGATCCCGAGAAGGACATCCACCTCTACATCAATTCACCCGGTGGTTCGGTCACGGCCGGGCTCGCGATCTACGACACGATGCAGTTCGTGCGACCCGACGTGAACACGACCTGCATCGGACAGGCGGCTTCGATGGGCGCGTGGCTCCTGGCGTCAGGCACGAAGGGCAAGCGCACCGCGCTCAGCAATGCGCGCGTGATGATCCATCAGCCGATGGGTGGCGCACGCGGGCAGGCGACCGACATCGACATCCAGGCCACCGAAATCCTGAAGCTTCGTGCGCGCATGAACGAGATTCTCGCGGACCACACCGGCAAGCCGGTCGACCAGATCTCCAAGGACACCGAGCGCGACTTCTTCCTCTCTGCGGAAGAAGCCGAGGCCTACGGCATCGTGGACAACGTCGTGGCCGCGCGACCGGGTGGTGGGGGCGCGGCGGAAGCCGAAGCCGCCGCCAGCGACGATCCGGCTCCGAAGAAGAAGGCATCGAGGGGCTCCAGCAAGGCTGCAAGCAAACAAGCAGACAAGGACGCATGAGGTCACTCTTTTCATGAGGTCACTCCTTTCATGAGGTCACGACGTTGAAGAAGCGAGACGACAAGGGGAATCTTTCCTGTTCTTTCTGTGGCAAGAGTCAGAAGGAAGTCAAGAAGCTGATCGCAGGCCCCACGGTCTACATCTGCGACGAGTGCATCGAGCTGTGCAACGACATCATCGCAGAGGAGTACGGCCAGGAAGAAGCGCCGCCCAAGGCGTCGCATCTCCCGAAGCCCAGGGAAATCAAGGAAGCCCTCGACGAATACGTGGTCGGGCAGGAAGCGGCGAAGAAGATCCTCGCCGTCGCGGTCCACAACCACTACCGCCGCATCGAAGCCGAAACCGGCGCGGGCGAAGTCGAACTCCAGAAGGCCAACGTGCTGCTGCTCGGCCCCACGGGTTCGGGCAAGACGCTCCTCGCGCAGACGCTGGCGCGCATCCTCGATGTGCCGTTCACGATCGCCGACGCAACGACGCTCACCGAAGCGGGCTACGTCGGTGAGGACGTCGAGAACATCATCCTGAACTTGCTGCAGGCGGCGAACTACGACGTCGACCTCGCCCAGCGCGGCATCATCTATATCGACGAAATCGACAAGGTCGCGCGCAAGAGTGAGAACCCGTCGATCACGCGCGATGTTTCCGGTGAGGGCGTGCAGCAGGCGCTGCTCAAGATCATCGAAGGCACCATGGCGAGCGTGCCGCCCAAGGGAGGGCGGAAACACCCGCAGCAGGAATTCCTGCAGATCGACACGTCGAACATTCTCTTCATCTGTGGTGGCGCCTTCGTCGGGCTCGAAAGCATCATCGATCGTCGAATCGGGGTGAAGGGGCTCGGCTTCGGTGCCGATATCCAGACCATCAGCGGTCGCGATCACGGCGAGGTGTTGCGGGAAGTCCAGGCGGAAGACCTGCTTCGCTTCGGTTTGATCCCGGAATTCGTCGGGCGTCTGCCCGTGACGGCGACGCTCGGCCAACTCGACGCCGAAGCGCTGATCCAGATTCTCACGAAGCCGAAGAACGCGCTGGTGAAGCAGTACCAGCGCCTGTTCGATTTCTCGGACGTGACGCTGCGCTTCACCGACGGCGCCCTCGAGGCGGTCGCGAAGGAAGCGCTCGCGCGCAAGAGCGGCGCACGTGGTCTTCGCGCCATCCTCGAAAACGCCATGCTGAACATCATGTACGAGACGCCGTCGCGTGATGATGTGGCGGAATGCATCGTCAACAAAGATGTCATCGAGCGCGGGAACGATCCGTTACTCGTCTTCAAACAGGAAGCCGAATCGGCCTGATCGCCCGACACCCCCGCGCATTTTTCCGTGAGGCTCACGCGAAGCCCATAGGACGACGAAGAGTCAGAAAGCGACGCAAGGCAGCTCAACGAAGCAGCGGGACAGGCGGCGGTACGAAGCGAGAGTCTCTGAAGGGGGGGCGAGCATGGTTTTCTTTCGCAACGAGGACGAGCAGGACGACGGCCAGGAATCCGAAGGCGAGGGCACTGTCGCCTCGGGTTCGCGAGCGATTCCGCTCCTGCCGCTGCGAGACATCGTCGTTTTTCCCCACATGGTCGTGCCGCTCTTTGTTGGCCGTGCCAAGTCGATCCAGGCCCTGGAAGACGCCGTCGAGAGTGGCCGTGAGTTGATGCTCGCGGCCCAGCGCCAGGCCGCGCAGGAAGATCCGACCGAAGAAGACATCTACGACATCGGGACGCTCGGCAAGATCATCCAGCTGCTGCGCTTGCCTGATGGCACGGTGAAGGTGCTCGTCGAGGGCAAGCACCGCGCGCGCATCGACGAATACGTGAGCGACGATCCGTACCTGCAGGTTCGGATGACCGTGCTCGACGAATCCGCCGAAGACATCGCCGAAGCCGAAGCGCTCGTGCGCGGCGTGCACAGCACCTTCGAAGACTACGTGAAGCTCAACAAGAAGGTGCCGCGCGAGGTGCTTTCGACCGTGGCCGCGATCAACGCCCCGAGCAAGCTCGCGGACACCGTGGTCGCCCACCTGAACCTCGACCTCGAAGAGCGCCAGAAGCTGCTCGAGACCACCAACCCGAGTGAACGGCTCGAAGAGGTGTACTCGCGCATGCAGGCCGAGATCGAGGTGCTCGAGGTCGAAAAGAAGATCCGCTCCCGCGTCAAGAAGCAGATGGAGCGCTCACAGAAGGAGTACTACCTCAACGAGCAGATGCGGGCGATCCAGAACGAACTCGGCGACCGCGACGAGCAGAAGAACGAGCTCGAAGAACTCGAAGAGCAGCTTCAGGCGAAGGACATGCCCGAAGACGCGCGCGAGCGGGCGGACAAGGAGCTGAAGAAGCTCAAGATGATGTCCCCCATGTCTGCCGAGGCGACGGTCGTTCGCAACTACATCGACTGGATGCTCGCGCTGCCGTGGAACGAGTACAAAGAAGAGAACGAAGATCTGGGTGAGAGCGAGAGCATCCTGAACGCCGACCACTACGGCCTCGACAAGCCGAAGGATCGTATTCTCGAATACCTCGCCGTGCAGACCCTGGTCGACGTGATGAAGGGGCCGATCCTCTGCCTCGTCGGTCCTCCGGGTGTCGGCAAGACCTCACTCGGCAAGTCGATCGCGCGCGCAACGGGCCGCGACTTCGTGCGCGTTTCGCTCGGTGGTGTGCGTGACGAAGCCGAGATCCGCGGTCACCGGCGCACCTACATCGGGGCGCTGCCCGGCAAGATCCTGCAGAGCTTGAAGAAGGCGGGGTCGAGCAACCCGGTCTTCCTGCTCGACGAAATCGACAAGATGGCGATGGACTTCCGCGGCGACCCCTCGGCGGCGCTGCTCGAAGTGCTCGACCCCGAGCAGAACCACACCTTCAACGACCACTACATGGACCTCGACTACGATCTTTCGAAGGTCATGTTCGTCTGCACCGCCAACGTGCTGGGCGAGATTCCGCGGCCGCTGCAGGATCGCATGGAGATCATCCAGATCCCCGGCTACATCGAGAGCGAAAAGCTCGAGATCGCGAAGAAGCACCTGGTCGAGAAGGTCTGCGAGGGCAACGGCCTGAACGAAGACCGCATCGAGTTCACCGACCAGGCGATCCTCGAAGTCATCCGCCACTACACCCGCGAATCGGGGGTGCGGAACCTCGAGCGCGAGCTCGCGGCGATCGCCCGCAAGGTGGCGCTCGAATGGGTGAAGGCCGGCGACAGCGCCAAGAAGACGAAGATCACCCCGAAACTCGTGAAGAAGCATCTCGGCGTGCAGAAGTTTCGCTTCGGTACGACGGAAAGCGAAGATCGCGTGGGCGTCACCACCGGTCTCGCCTACACCGAAACCGGCGGTGAACTGCTGCAGACCGAAGTGTCGGTCACCAACGGCAAGGGCAAGCTGCAGCTCACCGGTCGCCTCGGCGACGTGATGCAGGAAAGCGCGAACGCCGCGATGTCGTACATCCGCAGCCGCGCCAAGCAGCTGGGGCTGGTGCGCGACTTCTACTCGAAGATCGACATCCACATCCACGTGCCCGAGGGCGGCACACCCAAGGACGGTCCGTCGGCGGGCATCACGATCGCAACCACCATTGCGTCGGCGCTCACCAAGGTCCCCGTGCGGGCCAACGTCGCCATGACGGGTGAAATCACCCTGCGCGGCCGCGTGCTGCCGATCGGTGGTCTCAAGGAAAAGATGATCGCCGCCCACCGCGGCGGGGTCGACACCGTGATCATCCCGAAGGAAAACGAGAAGGACTTGAAGGATCTGCCGCCCATCATCAAGAAGGCGATCACGATCCTCCCGGTCGAGCACATGGACGAAGTCCTCGCCCACGCGCTTGCCGTGCCCGATCCGACGAACTTCCTGCTCGACGGCATCCACGACATCGACGACATCTACGAAGTCCCGAAGTCCCCGCAGAGCACGGACGTACCGCATCCGGCTGGGGTGAACTGAACTGAGCCGAGCCGGTCGGGACTAGGGTAGACTCACCGCCGTTCGCGCCGGGGACCGCATTGCGCACCCCGCCCGAGCAGTGGGCGCATAGCTCAGTTGGCTAGAGCATCTCGTTTACACCGAGAGGGTCCGCGGTTCGAGTCCGTGTGCGCCCACCACCCAGCTCCTCTTCAAGCGACGAGGCTCGACTCGCTTTGAAGCGAGTTCGAGTGCTCGCCGTCGAGTATCGGCGCGGGGGTACGCCGAGCGGACTCTCGACCTACCTCGGTCACGGCGATGACCTCTGCACACCCAGCCCCGCGAGTTCCAGGCTGAAGGGTGGGGCGGCAGAAGGTTTGAGGGCCGACGTGGCCTTACGCTTCTGCTTCGATGCGCGCCACATCGGAGCCGAATCGCTCCGCGATGTCTTCCGTGGTGGCGCCCTCGATGTCCTCGATGTAGTCGTGCAAGAGCGCGGCGAGGATCTGCTCCTCGGTGCCGCCTCGCTCGGCCACCCAGACTGCGACCTGCATCAAGTGGCTCGGGTAGGGGATGTCGGTTCCCTTGCGGGGCATGAGACGAAAAGCCTCGGCGGTAAGGCTCAAGAAGGGAGAGCGAGATGCACCCTGGTCTCGGACGCGTGGTGATCTGCCCTCTTGCGTCGCGATGTGCTATGGCGACTTGACTCGTCCGCTGTGAACATGCCCGTGACCTCAGCAGTTATCGTTCCTTTCGAGCTGAGGCCCCGAAAGGATTCGCCATGGAAGCAGTATTCGGTTCCACCATCGTTCTTCTGGTCGTTGGATTCGCCCTACTTCTCGTTTTCCGAGGCGTCAAGGTGGTCTCGCAGTCCGACGTGTTCGTCATCGAGCGTTTCGGGAAGTACACCCGCACTCTCAAGGCCGGGTTGAACTTCATTGTTCCCTTTCTCGACAGCGTGGCGCACAGGATCTCGATTCTCGAACGGCAGCTTCCCGAGTTCGAGATCTCCGTGATTACCCGGGACAACGTCGAAGTCGTACTCAAGTCGACGGTCTTCTACCGAGTCATCGACGCGGCATCATCCGTGTACCGCATTCAAGACGTGGACCAGGCGATTCACACGGCGGCGACATCGATCGTCCGTTCTGCAGCTGGCCGGCTCGAATTGGACGAACTGCAGTCGAGCCGAGATGCGATGAACCAGGAAATCGAAACGAATCTCCGTGAAGCAGCGGCGATCTGGGGTATCGAGGTAACGCGCACCGAGATCACCGATGTGGTGGTAGATGAACGAACCAAGGAAGCGCAGCGGCAGCAGCTGAACGCAGAGAGAAAACGTAGAGCCGATATCGCAACGGCGGAGGGGACGAAGCGATCGGTAGAACTCGCTGCTGACGCACAGCTCTATCAAGCCAAGAAGGAAGCGGAAGCGGTCCGGGTTCAAGCAGAGGCGAAGGCGTTCGCCATCGAGGCTGAGGCGAAAGCGAACGCGGAACAAACGCGCTTGCTTGCGAATGCGATTGCCGACAACGGCCAACCCGCGATCAACTTCGAGGTCATGAAACGCCAGGTCGATGCATTGGCCCAGCTTGCGTCTTCCAGCAACAGCAAGACCGTCGTCGTTCCGACCGACGTGACGGGCGTGATGGGCTCCCTTAGCCTGCTGCTAGAAGGTTTGACCGAGGCCAGGGGATGAACGAGCCGGTCAACGTGCTGCTGGTCTGGATGCTCGAGCCGCAGTTCTGGGTGATCCTCGGCCTCGCGCTGATGATCGCGGACATCTACGTGGGGTTGAACTTCTTCGTTCTACCCGTCGGGGTGGCATGTTTCATCCTTGCCTTGTTGCTTTACGCGCAGGACGTTCAGCGAATTGCCGATTGGATACCTCTCTCTGATTGGCGTCGCGTTAGCTATGTCTTCGCAGGGCTTTCGGTCGTTTCTGTTGGGTTGGTCAAGGCCATGTTCCAATCGTCGCGATCGGATGAGGGCGACATCAACGAGTACTAGGCCGCGGTCGCGGTGCTCGGGTGGGGCGACGCGTTCCGCGCCGGTTGCTTCTACATTTGCGGGACGATGCTGATGGAGTGGTGGCCGCTGCCGTTCTGCTTCGGCGCGCA
>JASMLK010000007.1 GCA_030748735.1 Myxococcota bacterium
GCAGGCGGGCACAACGGGGTGGCGGACGTGATCGCCGCGCTCGGGACGAAGCAGTTTGCGCGACTGCGGTTCGGCATCGGTCGCCCACCCGATGGCCGCACCATCACCGAGCACGTGCTCGCCCGGTTCACGCCCGACGAGCGCCACCAGGTCGAGGGCGAGTTCGATCGAGCGCTCGAGCTGATGGAGGCGTTCGTGGGGCAGGGGATCGAGGCCGCGATGAACCAGGCGGCAGCGGGACCCCGCGACGCCGTCGAGTAGGTGCTCAGATTGTCCGGGTCCAGGGCTTTATGAAAGCACCGATATTCAGTCGATGATCATCCGCCTTCTTGATTGTCCGGGCATTGACCGGCAATTGACCCGACCATATCCTGCCGGCCGTGCGACTCCCCGACCTCGGCTCCCCGGACGACAGCGACCTCCCGGTCTACCAACAGATCGCCCGCCAGCTACGCGAGCAGATCGAGAGTGGTGAAGCAGAAGAGGGCGCGAGGCTGCCGACCATCCGCTCGCTCGCGGGCGTGCTCGGGGTGAACCGCGACACCGTCTCCCTCGCCTACGAATCGCTGGCTTCGCTTGGCCTCGTCGAGTCGACGGTCGGTCGGGGAACGTTCGTGCGCCGCAAGGCCGCGCTTCGAGGCGATGGAGAGACCCCTGCCATTGCGCTCGGCGCGCAAGTCGAACAGCTCATGCACTTCGACGCCGGCCGCCCGCGCTATCCCGCGGCCCCCGATGCCGTGTCGATGAACTCACTGATCCCCGACCCGTCGCTGTATCCGATTCGCGACTTTCGCCGCTGTCTCGACGAAGTGCTCGACGGCGGCGGTCCCGAACTCTTCATGTACGGCGACACCCAGGGGCACGCGGGCTTGCGCGAGACCATCGCCAAGCGGCTCGTGGCAGCGGGCATCGCCACGGGTGCCGACGATCTCGTCGTGTGCCACGGCGCGAGCCAGGGGCTGGCGCTCGCGGTGCGACTCTTTGCGAGTCCGGGCGAGAGCATCGCGGTCGAGTCGCCCACCTATCACAACATGCTCGGCACTCTTCTCGGCTTCGGCGTGCGAGCGGCCGCGGTGGACATGCGCGAAGACGGCCCCGACCTCGAGGCGCTCGACGCATTGCTCGCGCGCCCCGACGTGAAGGCCTTCTACACCATTCCCACCTTCCACAATCCGATGGGGACCACGACCGCGCTCGCTCACCGACGCAAGCTCCTCGCGATCGCGGCGCGCCACGGCAAGCCCGTGATCGAAGACGCGTTCGAAATGGACCTGCGCTTGCGCGGTCGCCGCGTGCCGCCACTGGCGGCCCTCGACGACGCCGGCGTGGTCGTGCATCTGAGTTCGTTTTCGAAGTCGCTCTTTCCCGGCGTGCGAACCGGCGCGATCGCAGCGCGGGGTCGTGCCGTGGAGGGGCTGATCGCCTTGAAGCATGCGTCCGACCTGGCGGATTCGTTGCCGCTGCAGGCAGCCCTCGACGCCTTCGTGCGTGCAGGGCTCTACGACCGCCATCTCATGCGCTTGAAGCCCGTGCTGGCGGAGCGTCTCGACGTGCTGCTCGCTGCGCTGGCGGAGCACATGCCCGACGGCACCCGCTTCACCGAACCCGAAGGTGGTTACCAGGTGTGGGTCGAGTTGCCCTTCGAAGTGGATACCCGCGACCTGCTCGCCGACGCCGCTCGCGAAGGCGTGCTCTTCGCGCCGGGGTCGCACTTCCTGCCCGATCGGGGCCCCTCGCGCGGCCTGCGTCTCACCATCGTGCAGAGCGAGGCCCGCGAAATCGAGCCCGCGATCCAGGCCCTTGCGCGCGTCGTCGAAGCGGCGCGTTCCAGCGATACCCCGCGACCGCAAACCGCGGGGGTCCATCTCTAGATCTCTTCCAGATCTCGATATTCCAGAACCTGGCGTCGGGCCTTCCCCGACCCGCAAGCGGCCAGCGAGCCGCACGGAGGATTCACATGGCAAGCGAAAACAACGGTGGCAACGGCGACGGGCGGACCAGCGCCCAGAGCTTCGAACTGAAGGTCGGTCTGGCCGAAATGATGAAGGGTGGCGTCATCATGGACGTCACCGACGCCACGCAGGCGAAGGTCGCCGAGAACGCGGGCGCCTGCGCCGTGATGGCGCTCGAGCGCGTTCCCTCGGACATCCGCCGCGACGGCGGCGTGGCCCGCATGAGCCAGGTCGAAATGATCGAGGAGATCCAGCAGACCGTTTCGATCCCCGTGATGGCCAAGGTGCGCATCGGTCACATGATGGAAGCGCGCGTGCTCGAAGCGATGGGCATCGACTTCATCGACGAATCCGAAGTGCTGACCCCGGCCGACGACGAGAACCACGTCCTGAAGCACGACTTCAAGGCGCCCTTCGTCTGCGGCGCGCGGAACCTCGGCGAAGCCCTGCGCCGCATCGGCGAAGGCGCAGCGATGATCCGCACCAAGGGTGAAGCGGGCAGTGGCAACATCGTCGAAGCGGTGCGCCACCTGCGTACGGTGAACGGCGACATCCGCGCGCTCACGATCCTCGAACCCGAAGAACTGATGGCCGCCGCCAAGGACATGGGCGCTCCCTACGACCTCGTCTGCTACGTGCACGAGCACGGCCGCCTGCCGGTCCCGAACTTCGCGGCCGGTGGCATCGCGACGCCGCCGGACGCAGCGCTCTGCCGCATGCTCGGTGCCGAAGCGGTCTTCGTGGGCTCGGGCATCTTCAAGAGCGCCGACCCCGAAACGCGCGCTCGCGCGATCGTGAAGGCCACCACCCACTGGGAAGACCCGGCCGAGGTGCTGGCGTCGTGCCGCGGTCTCGGCGACGCGATGGAGGGGATCGAAATGGAGACCCTCGACGAGAGCCAGCGGCTGGCGAACCGGGGCTGGTAGAGGCGGCCATGGGTTCCCGGCGGGTCGGCATTCTCGCAATCCAGGGCGATGTGGACGCCCACGCGCAGGCACTCCTGCGCGTGGGTGCCGCGCCCGTCCCCGTGTTGGCGGAAAAGGACCTGGGTGAGATCGACGCCCTGGTCCTGCCCGGTGGCGAGAGCACGACGATCGCCAAGGGGCTCGACCGGCTCGGGCTCTACGGGCCCCTGCGGGCCTTCGCGGATTCCGGGCGGCCCGTGCTCGGGACCTGCGCGGGGGCGATCCTGCTCGCCAAGGAGAGCGAGAATCACCCGGTCCGCACCCTCGAGCTGATCGACGTGGTGGCCCGCCGCAACGCCTACGGGACCCAGGTCGACTCGTTCGCGGCCGAAGCAGACGCTCCAGAGGCTGGTGACGGCCCCGAGGCGCTCTCGCTGGCCCCTCTGCGCTGCATCTTCATCCGGGCGCCGCGCCTCACGGCGCTGGGCCCGGACGTCGAGGTGCTGCTCCGGGTGGACCGAGAGCCGGTTCTGGTGCGCCAGGGCAACGTCTTCGCCTGCACCTTCCACCCCGAACTCGGGGAGGACGCCCGCGTGCACGGGCTCGTGGCCGGGGCCGCGGCGATCGCCTGAACTGCGGTGAGCCGGCCGCCGCCATCCGAATCTCCGCTGAGAGGGCCGGTGGGGCCGGAATCTCTTGCCGCGACGCGGGTCTATGGTATCCATTGGCGCCCCGAATTCGGCGCTCGCGTCGACTCGGGTGCCGGTCGCCGCACTGGTCACTGCCATACGGCAGTGGAGACAGCACCGCGGATCCGATCCGGCCCGACATATTCAACCCATAGCCTCAGTCCCTGACATGGCCGCACTCGAACCCGTCGAGGCGGTCGCACACCGAGCCCGTCCAAATCGAACCGGGCAAAGGCGTGCAAGCGAGCGGGGGCTCGGTCGCAAGCTCGATCGCGAGATCGCGAGATGGAGTGAGGCGACTGTCCAGGAGGAGACTCTTTTGCGGGAATACGAAACGACCATCATCATCCAGCCCGAGATCTCGGACGAAGGTTGCGCCGCAATCTTCGACCGACTCGACAGCGTCCTCACCGAAAGCGGGTCGATCCGGCTGATGAACGAGAATCTCGGCAAGCGCAAGCTCGCCTACGAGATCAACCGGTTCCAGAAGGGCAACTACTACGTCTACTCGTTCTTGAGTGACGGCCAGGTGGTTCCCCAGCTCGAACGCGAGATGCGACTCAACGAGTCGGTGCTGCGCTTCATGACGATCCAGGCCGACGAGCAGGTCGCGGACATCGAAGCCCGCAAGGCCGAAGCCGCCGAGCTCGAAGCCGAGCACGCCCGCAAGGCCGCCGAGCGCGCCGCACGCGAAGAAGAAGAAGCCAAGGCCCGCGCCGAAGAGGAAGAGAAGGCGCGTCTCGAGCAGGAAAAGGCCGCCGCTGCTGCCGCCGCTGCCGAAGCCGAAGCTGCGACCGAGGGCGAAGGTGACGCGACCGAAGCCGCCGCCAGCGAAGGTGCCGGTGAGGAAGCCGCCGCGAGCGATGCCGCCGCCGAGACCGAGGAGAAGTCGGAATGAGCGAAGAAGCAAGCGCACCCGCCGAACGACCCGAACGACCCGAACGAAGCGAACGCCCCGAACGAAGCGAACGCCCCGAGCGACCCGCGGACCGAGGCCCGCGCCCCGGTGGTGGTGGCGGTGGTGACCGCCAGAGTCGCGGCAACTGGAGCGTCAAGGCCAAGCTGCGCGCACGCGCGCGCAAGAAGGCCCGCAAGGCTCGCAAGGGCATGTTCCAGCGCCGCAAGGTCTGCCGCTACTGCGCCGACAAGAAGCTCGTGCTCAGTTACAAGGACCCGAAGACGCTGCGGCTATTCATTTCCGAAACGGGCAAGATCACGCCGCGCCGCATTTCCGGTACCTGCGCCAAGCACCAGCGGCGCCTTGCGGTGGCGATCAAGCGCGCGCGTCAGATCGCGCTGCTGCCGATCGCTGCAAACCACTTCTAGGCCGCTCTTTCGTCGCACGTCACGAAGACCGGTCCAATCCCCAATTGGGGTGGAGGACGTCATGGGAGCCGTCAAAGTCATCCTGCGTGAGGAGGTGCCGAAGCTTGGCACCGCCGGCGATCTCGTCAGTGTAAAACCCGGTTACGCGCGCAATTTCCTCGTGCCTCGCGGCATGGCGACGATTGCCACGGAGTCGGGCATCAAGGAACTCGAACACCACCAGCGCGTGATCGCCGAAAAGCTCGCCAAGGAGCTCAAGGACCTGCGCGCTACGTCTCACAAGCTCAAGGCGATGACCCTCGAGGCCAGACGCCGCGCTGGTGAAGACGGCAAGCTCTTCGGTTCCGTCACCTCGCAGAACATCGCCGAGCTGATCGAAGAGCAGGGCGTCAAGATCGATCGACGCAAGATCCAACTCGCCGACGCGATCAAGGAAATCGGCGAGCACACGATCGCGATCAAACTCCATTCGGAAATCGAGTCGAGCGTCAAGTTGGTGGTGAGCGCCGAAGAAGAGTAGGGCGATCGATCGCCTTTTCTTCAACGGTTCCTGCGCGATACCGGTATACTGCGGAGTTCGAACGCAGTCGTTTCGTTGCGCCCATCCTCCACGCATACGGCATCGGTTGTTCACCCTCCCGCGCCTCATCGTGTCTGGTAGATCGACCTTCCCGGTTTTCGACTTCGGTTGAACTCCTGGGGGCCGGTCGCGGTCGTAGCCTGCAGATTGCGTAGGCAGTCTTGCGGTCGGCTGTTTGCATGCACACGTTCGAACGCCACAGCGCGGGCGTTCGAAACCGGGGATGGGGGGCAAAGGCGTGAGCGAAGGCGGCGGGACGTCTGGTTCGGGCGGCGGTGGTGCCGGGCCGTGGAATCAACGACCGATGCACGGCGGCGGCGCGCCGGGTGCGCGTGGCGGTTCGGGCGGCGGCTCACGTGCTGCCGCAGGCGCTGAACTCGGGGGGCATCATCGTGTGCCCCCGCATGACCTCGACGCCGAGAAGGCCGTGTTGTCGGCCATCTTGCTCGACAACAGCGCGATCCACGAGATCGTCACTGAAATCAGCGTCGAGAGCTTCTACCACCCCGCCCATCAAGCGCTCTATGCCGCGATGGTCTTCCTGAAAGACAGCAACCAACCGGTCGACCTCGTCACCCTGGCCGACTACCTCAAGTCGAACGACCTGCTCGAATCGGTTGGTGGGCCGGTCGCCCTGGCCGAGATCGCCGACTACGAAGCGTCCGCGGCCAACATCGTTCACTACGCGCGCATCATCCGCGAAAAGAGCGTGCGCCGTGGGTTGATCAGCGTGGCCGCCGAGATCGTGAATCTCGGCTACGACGAAGTGCAGCAGTCCGACCAGGCGCTCGACGAAGCCGAGTCGAAGATCTTCGCGCTCAGTCAGGAACAGGCAAAGTCGAGCCTGAGTCCGATGGACGTCGAAGTCCACGCCGCGATCGATCACATCGAAATGCTGATCAATCGCGGTGGCGACCTCACCGGGCTTCCCACCGACTACACCGAACTCGACGCGATGACGGGTGGCCTGCAGCCCGGCGACCTCATCATCATCGCCGCGCGTCCCTCGATGGGGAAGACCGCATTGGCGCTCAACCTCGCCCGCAACATTGCGGTCGGTCATGGCAACAAGGTCGCGGTGTTCTCCCTCGAAATGACGACCCAGTCGCTCGTCATGCGCCTGCTGGCGAGCGAAGCCAGGGTGGATGCCTCGGCCTTCCGCAACGGCTTCATTTCGGTCGAAGACCATGGAAAGCTGGTGCACGCCGCCGAGAAGCTCGCTGCGGCCGACATCTGGATCGACGACACCCCCGCGGCGAGCGTGCTCGAGATCCGCGCCAAGTGTCGCCGCATGCACGCCCAGCGTGGCCTCGATCTGGTGATCGTCGACTACCTGCAACTCGCGCGCGCGGGGACGAACATCGCGAGTCGCGAACAGGAAATTTCGGAGATCAGCCGCGGTCTCAAGGGGCTCGCGAAGGAACTCAACGTTCCGGTGATCGCACTCTCGCAGCTGAACCGCGGCCCGGAAACGCGCAAGGAAGACAAGCGGCCCATCCTCGCCGACCTGCGCGAATCGGGTGCGATCGAGCAGGACGCCGACATCATCGGCTTCATCTATCGCGACGTCGTCTACAACCCCGAAACCGAGCACCAGGACAAGGCCGAGCTGTTGATTCGCAAGCAGCGCAACGGGCCGACAGGAACCGTCGATCTCGAGTTCCTCGGTCGTTACGCCCTGTTCAAGGATTGGCCCGAACAGGACCCCTACGCGCCGCCCCCGATCGGCGGCGACTCGGGCGGTGGCGGTTTCGATTCGGGCGGAGGTGTGCCCGGCGGTGGCTTCGGCGGCGGCTCCCATTCCTCGGACGGGGTTCTCTAAGCTTTCGCCATGCCGGCCGTTCGAAAACCGCGCGCATTGAAACGAGGCGCCACGTTGGGCATCGCCGCACCGGCGGGCCCGATCGATCGCGAGCGACTCGAAGCCGGCGAATCGATGCTGCGCAAGCTCGGCTTCGAAACGGTTTGCGCCGACGACATCACCCGCGAGTCGGGTTACCTCGCCGGCAGCGACGAACGACGCGCCGAAGAATTCATGTCACTGGTGAACGACCCGGAAGTCGACGGCATCGTTTGCGCGCGTGGCGGTTACGGCTGCCATCGCATCATCGCCCATCTCGATGCCGACGTGGTGCGCAAGCAGGCCAAGCCGCTGGTCGGTTACAGCGACATCACGACGTTGCTGCTCTGGCAACTCAAGAAAGCCGGCTTGATGGGCTTCCACGGCCCGATGCTCGATCGACCCGGAAGCCTCGGCGCGGAAAGCAAGCGCGCCTTTTCGACGGCGCTGCTCGGGCAGGGCTCGCCACCGCGGATTGCGGGCCAGAGCATGCAGCGCGGTTGGGGCGAGGGACGGCTCGTCGGGGGCTCGCTCAAGCTCGTGCTCGCGAGCCTCGGCACGCCCTGGGAAATCGATACCCGCGACGCCGTCCTGCTCTTCGAGGACACCAACGAGGCGCCCTACAGCATCGACCGCATGCTGATGCAGCTCGTCTGCGCGGGGAAGCTCGAGCGCGTGGTGGGGATCGGGATCGGGTCCCTGGCCGACTGCACGAATCCCACGCGGCCACGCCCGACGGCCATGGAGGTCTGCGAAGAGCTTCTCGCGCCCCTGGGCGTGCCGATCGTGAGCGGGCTTCCGTTCGGCCATTGCGACGAGAACATGCCGTGGGCCCTGGGCGCCCGCGCGGCCATCGACGGCGACCGCGGCGAAATCGAATTGTTGGAATTGGCGGTGGCAAAACGCTAGGAATTCCGGCGCAAGGT
>JASMLK010000008.1 GCA_030748735.1 Myxococcota bacterium
ACCGACACCGACACCGACACCGACACCGCCAACGACGGCGGCGACGGTGATGTTGATCGCGGCGATCGTCATCTGAGCCACGACTTCAGCGCGCCTTCCGTTGGCGCTCGGGACGCGTTCGCTTTCGCAGCAGCAGTTCGCGCACCAGCCGGTCGGGCCAGTTGGTCGTCATGCCGAAGGCGCCCATGTCGATGGCGCGGTGCATGTCCGCGTCGCTCTTGATACGCCACGCGCGAATCTCGAGACCACTCTCCACCGCGTACCGGACGAGCGCTGGCGAAAGGTCTTCGGAGGCGAAGCCCACCTGATCGAAGCCGGCCTTCTTTGCGTGGTCGATGGCCTTTTTCTGTAGCGACAGGGTGGTGACGTCTGGCCCCGCACCAGCTTCGCGACGAAGGGTCATGGCGTCGCCTACGAGCAAGCCCGCCGGAATATCGGGGGCGACTTCGCGCGCCCGGACCAGCTGTTCGAACATGAACGACGTGAAGCGCACGTTCGCTTCCAGGCGATACGCCCGGACCTGCTCGAGGGCGAGGGGAGCCAGTGCTTCGTCGCCACTCTTGAGTTCGACGTGGTAGTAGAGCGTGTCGCCAAACGCTTCGAACACGGCGGCCAGGGTACACAGCCGTGTACCGGCATGCTTCGTTTCGATTTCGGGATGGGTGCGGTCGAACCAGCTGCCGATGTCCATGTCGAGCAAGTCGTTGGCGTCGTGGTCACGCACCTTGCCGGAGCGGCCGGTCTTCTCGCGCAGGGTGGCGTCGTGATAGAGCACGACGACGTCGTCGCGACTCAGCTGGATGTCGAGTTCGACGTCGACCGCGCCCAGTTCGCGTGCCATTTCGAACGCCACGATCGTGTTCTCGGGTGCATAGGCCGACGCACCGCGGTGGGCGATCACTTCGAAGGGAGTGGGGAAGGGCTTCGACACGTTGGGTCCCGCACAGGCCAGGGGGGCCAGAAAGCAGAAAAGAAGAGCGATCGATCGGATCGGATGCAGATGCCGCGTCATCGGGTTGCCCCCCGTCGTGTCTCGTTGATGTGCTCGTGACGAGGGTGCAGTCCTCCCGTCCGTCAGTCCTTCGGCAGCCCCAGGATACGCTCCCCGATGATGTTGCGCTGGATGTTCGGTGAGCCGCCGCCGATCACGGTGCCGTGGAAGACCAACGAGGTGCGTTGCCAGTCGCCCGGCTCCACGGCTTCGGGGCCGAGTAGCCCGAGGGCGAGGTCGTGCATCTCGATTTCGAGGGGGCCGCGCAACCACTTGTTGACCGACGTCTCGGTCCCCGGCAGTTCGCCCTTCAATTGGTGCGTGAGATGGCGCATGCCGTTCAGTCGCATGGCCGAGATGCGACAGTCGAAGCGCGCGATCTGGCGGCGGACTTCGGGGTCTTCGAGGGCGGGGCGTCCTCCGCGTGTGGCCCGGCGGGCGAGGTCTTTCAAGCGGTCGAGCTGCTGCACCATGGTGGTGCTTTCGGAGATGCCCGTTCGTTCGTTCGCGAGCGCGCCCATCACCACACGCCAGCCCTGGCCTTCGTCGCCCAGGCGGTTTGCGACGGGCACGCGGACCTCGTTGAAGAACACCTGGTTGAAGCTGTGGTCCCCGACCAGGTTCGGAATCGGGTTGACCTCGATGCCGGGGCTCTTCATGTCGATCAGCACACAGGTGATGCCCCCGTAGCGGTCGGCGCTCTCGGTGCGCACCAGCATGAAGATCCACTGCGCCTTGTGGGCCAGGGTGGTCCAGATCTTCTGCCCGGTGACGATGTACTCGTCGCCTTCGCGCACTGCGCGGGTCTTGAGCGACGCGAGGTCACTCCCGCTATCGGGTTCCGAATAACCGGTGCACCAGATCGAGCGGCAGTTCAGTAGATCGGGCAGCCAGCGTTGTTTTTGTTCTTCGGTGCCGTGGTTGATCAACGCAGGGCCGACCCAGGTGAGCCCCATGAAGTCGCTCCCGAGCGCGGGGGCGCGCGCCTCCGACATCTCTTCCTTCAGGATGAACTGCTCGATCAACGACCCGCCGCCGCCTCCGGCTTCTTTGGGCCAGGAAAAGCCGATCCACTTCTTGGCGATGAGCGCCTGGTGCCAGCCTTCGAGGGCGTCGGGGTCTTCGTGCTCGTCTTCGGGGATGTTGTGTTCGGCAATGAAGGCGCGCACTTCTTCGCGAAAGGCTTCTTCTTCGGCGGTGTAGTGGAAGTCCATGCTCAGAGTCCTCCGAGTCGTGCGACGCGTTCGAGGTGGTGGATCTCGTCGCCGAAGGCGGGGCGCGCCCACTTCGAACGTTTCAGGTAGAGCTGCACGTCGTACTCCTCCGTGTATCCCACCGCGCCGTGGAGCTGGATCGCGCCGACACCGATGTCGGTGAACGCTTCGGTGGCGAACGCCTTGGCGCGCGACGCTGCGAGGGGGGCGTCCTCGGGCTTTTCTTCGATCGCCCAGGCCGCGTAGTAGAGCAGGGAGCGGATCGATTCGAGGTCGACGTACATCTCCGCCAGGGGGTGCTTCACGCCCTGGTAGCGGCCGATCGCCGAGCCGAACTGCACGCGGTCCTTGGCGTATTGAACGGTCATCGCGTGGATCGCGGTGCCCGCACCGAGGATCTCGGCGGTGGTGGCCACGGCGCCGCGATCGAGTGTGCTTTCGAGTACGCGCTGGGCATCGTCTCCAGAAGCGAGGACGTCTTCGGGGGCTACGCGCAGGTTGGCGAGGGTGACGTGACCAATGCGCCTGGTGCGGTCGACGGTTTCGCGGGGTTCGACCGTGATGCCAGCGGTTGCTGCGGGGACGTAGGCGAGATGGAGCGCGTCGGTGTCGTCGGTGAAGGCGATCAAGATCGAAGTCGCGTTCGGGGCGTCGATCACGTGGAGCCTGGTACCGCTCACACGGAACGCATCGCCATCGCGCGTTGCGCGTGGCTTGGCCGCGCCCAGTGCGGGCGCCGAAGCATCGTCGAGCAGGGCCAGCGCGCCGATTTCGTCGCCGCTGGCGAGCCCGGGAAGCCAGCGTTCCTTCTGCGCGTCGCTTGCGAAGTCGGCGATCGTGCTGCCCGCGATCAGGGTGGAAATGAGTGGTGAAGGAAAGAGCGCGCGTCCCGTTTCCTCGAGCACGACGATCAGGTCGATCCAGCCCAGGCCCGCGCCGCCGTACTTCTCGCCGATGACGAGGCCGGTCCAGCCGAGCTCCGCGATCGTCTTCCATTGCTTCGGGCAGTAGCCCTCCGGGTTGCTCGTGGTTCGCCGCACTTCGTCGAGGGGCGACTGCTCTTCGAGGAACTTGCGCGCTTCGCTGTGGAGCAGTTCCTGTTCTTCGGTCAGACCAAAATTCATGCATTCCTCGCGGGTGGGTGCGTGGCGATCCTGCGTTGGAGATCGCCGAGGATACCGCGACGCAGCGCCGAACATCGCTTGTGGTGCCGGCGCGTCCATCACATCCTACGATGCTTCGAAGGGGCCCGAACTGCTGAGGAACGAAGCCAGGCGAATGCGTAGGATGCGGCGGAGCGGGCGGGTTCGGACACTCGCGTTCGCCATGCGGGTTTTCGGGTGCCGATCGGGGCTCGTCCTCGCGATGATCGTGGCGTCGATCTCGCTCCCCTCAGCCGCCGAAACCGAACGCAACGTCGAAGAGACCGGCACCGCATACGATCCGTGGCAGGGGCTCGAGCGGGACGGTCGCATCCCCTCGATCGACATGCCGGACGACATCGAGAACCCCGACCACTGGCGCTACTACCCCGAGGGCCGCATCAAGCCCGGCAATCCTGTCGAACGATTCCTGATCACCACCTTTGCGGCGCCCTACGTGTATCACGACAGCGACGTCGGAACCGTCTTCGG
This sequence comes from Myxococcota bacterium, assembly GCA_030748735.1. Taxonomy (GTDB): domain Bacteria; phylum Myxococcota_A; class UBA9160; order UBA9160; family UBA4427; genus DUBZ01. The sequence goes on from JASMLK010000008.1 coordinate 3,840, forward strand.
GATGGCGTTCACCGACATCGACTTCCGTGGGCAGCGGCGGCGCGAGTTCATCGGTGCGTTCGCGTCGTACAGTACCGAGGGGCAGCAGTTCTACACCGCGGTCTGGGAACGCTGGATGCACCATCGCGAGCTTGCCGGTGGTGGCGTGTTGATCGAGGACCGTAGCCATTGGCGTCTGCGGGCGAGCTATAGCAATACGCTGACCCGTCGTTTCTTCGGGATCGGACCGAATACCAGGGAACGTGACGAGGCCAGCTATACCGATGAGCTGGTATGGCTCGAGGCGGGGTTCGAAAAGGCGCTGCCGCGGCCGGGGTCGGATTGGATCGTTGGCGTCAACCTGCGAGGCGAGCTGCACGAACTCGCCGACGGTCGCGTCGGCGGTGCCCTCGACGCTGACGAACTCAACCCTCGAGCCTTCGATGACGTCAAGCATCAGGACCTCGGCCGGATCTTCGTCACCGTGCGTCGCGACACACGGGATAGCCCCGTGAACCCCTATCGGGGTTGGATGATCGGTGGCGACATCGACTCGGCCCCGCTCCAGACGGGAGGCGACGTGGGTGCGCTGTACCGCATCCACGGCAACTGGGTCCACGCACTGCCACCGCTCTTTCACGACGGTGGTGACGAAGACGAAGAGAATCCGCCGACCGACACCTTCAGTGTCGGAGCGAGGGTCGAACTCACTTCGGGAGACCTCCCGTTCTTTGCCTTGCCGACGGTGGGTGGGCGCCGGGACCTGCGCGGCTTCATCGAGGGACGCTTCCGCGGAGGCGCGTCCTGGGTCGCCGGTGGTGAGTATCGCTTCTACTTCATTCCCCGCGGCTTTTCGCTGCCGCGCTTCTCGACGATTCGCGTCGAACGCGTGGGTGCTGGTTTCTTCTACGAAGCGGGCAACGTGGCGAAGAACGGAAACGACCTGTTCGACCACAAGGTCCGTCACAGCTATGGCCTGGGCCTGCGCTTCATGGTCGAGCGCACGGCCCCGTTCCGGGTCGACATCGCGTTTTCGGAAGACGGCTACGAGTTCAGCGCCGGCTTCGGCTTCGTGTTCTAGCCCGCATTATTCATGAACATCCGGGCTAGGAGCCTGACCCAAGACTCCTAGACGAGCCCGTACGCGAGCATGGCGTCCGCGACCTTCACGAAGCCTGCGATGTTGGCCCCCTTCACGTAGTCGACCGTGCCGTTCTCACGCGTACCGTATTCCTTACACCGCATGTGGATGTCGCTCATGATGGCCTGCAGGCGCGTGTCGACTTCGGAGCGCGACCAGGACAGACGCAGGGCGTTCTGGCTCTGTTCGAGGCCCGACACCGCGACGCCGCCGGCATTCGCCGCCTTGCCCGGACCGAACAGCACACCGGCCTGGAGAAAAGCGTGAACGGCATCCGCCTCGGTGGGCATGTTCGCGCCTTCACACACCGCTCTGACCTCGTTCTCGAGCAATGCTTTCGCGTCGTCGTGGTTCAGTTCGTTCTGGGTTGCACAGGGCAGCGCCACGTCGCAAGGCACCGACCAGGGGCGCTCGCCCGCGTGATAGGTGGCAGTCGGGTAGCGCTCGACGTACTCGGAGATGCGCCCCCGCTTTACGGTCTTGAGGTCGATCACGAAGTCGAGCTTCTCGGCGTCGATGCCGTCGGAATCGTGGATGAAGCCGCCAGAATCGGAAAGCGTCACCACCTTCGCGCCGAGCTCGGTGGCCTTCTCGACGGCATAGGTCGCGACATTGCCCGAACCCGAAACGGTCACCGTCTTGTCGCGCAAGCTGTCACCGGTGTTCTCGAGCATGTGCTGCGCGAAGTAGACGCAGCCATAGCCGGTGGCTTCGGTGCGTACGAGCGAGCCGCCGAACTGCAGCCCCTTGCCCGTCATGATGCCGGCGAAGCGGTTCTCGAGTCGCTTGTAGTGGCCGAACATGTAACTGATCTCACGCGCCCCAACGCCGATGTCGCCGGCGGGTACGTCCGTGTCTTCTCCGATGTGACGATGTAACTCGACCATGAGCGATTGACAGAAGCGCATGACCTCGGTGTCGCTCTTGCCCTTGGGGTTGAAGTTCGATCCCCCCTTGCCGCCGCCCATGGGAAGGCCCGTGAGGCTGTTCTTCAGCACCTGCTCGAAGCCGAGAAACTTGAGCACGCTCTGGGTCACGGTGGGGTGGAAGCGCATGCCCCCCTTGTAGGGGCCGAGGCTGTTGTTGAACTGCACCCGCCAGGCACGGTTCGTTCGAACGTTGCCCTGGTCGTCCTGCCAGACCACGCGAAAGATGATGATGCGATCGGGCTCCGTCATGCGGTCGAGGATCGCCGCGTCGCGATACCTGGAGTGGTCCCGGAGAAAAGGCATGAGGGAGCTGGCAGCTTCGAAGACGGCCTGGTGAAACTCGGGCTCGTGCGGATTGCGTCGAACCAGCCCGTGCATGAACGCCTGGACGTCTGGATCGTCGGTCAACAACGTGGCCTCGTCTTCGGTCATCGCCGGTTCTCCTTTCTGCCGTTTCGGATCGGTCTGGAAGCTGTGCGCGGGCCTGCAGGCTAGCAACGAATGGACGAAGCAAGGCGCGGGTCCGGGGGCTCGCAGTCAGTTGGCATTTTCCGACGGGCGTTTGCCGCTCTGCAGCCGGTCCACCCACATCGCGAGTTCTTCCTGCATGCTCCGCGCGATGATCTCGCGGCCGGCGTCATCGTCCCTGCTTGCGTCGCGGGGACGGCCGGGGTCGATCAACGTCACTTCGCCGCGGGAGTTTTCGACGACCTTGCGTTCACCTTTGCGCAATGCGCGCAACGCGACGGCCCATTTTTTCGTGTCGAAGTCGGGGTAGCGGTTCGCCCAGTACTCTTCGCGCAGGGTCACGGGTTGTGAGTACTCGGCCAGCAGCGCGCGGTCGCGCGAGAGCAAGGCTGTTTCGAGCAGGCTTTGGCCTTCGAGGTCCGCAGCCGATTCGTGCTCGTCGATCGCGTGCAGGATGGTGGGCACCACGTCGAGGTGCGAGACGGGCAGGGCGATTTTCTGACCACCGGGAACCCGCGGCGGATAGCGGAAGACGAGAGGAACCGAGAGCACGTCGTCCGAAAGGGTGAACTCGTGGCCCATCATGCCGGCTCGCCCGAGTTCTTCGCCGTGATCTGCGGTCAGCACCAGCAGGGTCTGGTCGAGCAGGCCGCGGTCGCGCAGGGCATCGACGAGCCGCTCGAGCTGGCGGTCCTGGTAGGCGATCTCTGCGAGGTAGAGCTTGCGTGCCAGTTCGAGTTCTTCCTCGGTCGCCTCGCGCGAACCGGTCATGATCGTTTCGGCTTCGGCGATCGAAAAGACGCGGCGTTCGAGACTGGCCGGGTCGATGCCGAGGGCCTCGAGTCCCTCGTCGGGTGGCGAATAGGGAAGGTGCGCTTCGAGGTAGTTGACGAAGAGATAGAAGGGGCGCGCCGCGGGGTCGATGCGGTCGAGAAAGGCGATCGCGAGATCGGTTGCGCGCTCGGCGCCCTTGTCTGGCATCGACTCGACGCCCTTGAAGCTCATCTCGAACGCGTCGAATCCCTGTCCGAGCCCCCGGCTCGCGGCCACCCACGGGTTGCTGCTCACGGCGTGGGTGACGTAGTCGCGCGTCTTCAGGAACTCGGCGATCGTGAGGTACTGCGGGCCGAGCCGGAAGTTTTCGTGGACGGCTTCGTGTTGACTGGGCGCGAGGCCGGTGAACAGCGTGGCGTGGGAGGGCAGGGTCCATGGCGCTACCGCGTACGCGCGCTCGAAGTGGGTTCCCTCTGCCGCGAGTCGGTCGAAGGTGGGCGTCACGGGGTGCTCGTTCAAGCGCGCACCCACGCCGTCCGCTCGCACCGTGTCGAGCACGATCATGACGATGTGCGGGGATGTCGGCGCTTCTTCTCCGCACCCCATCACGAAGAAGAGGCCGGTTGCGATCACCGTGCTCATCGCGAAGCGGCCCCCCCCGCTCCTGCGCGACCGGATCTGCGTCCCGGTTCGCGTCACGCGCCCCCCACCGCAGCGAGCACCGTGTCGCAGATGCGATCCGCGGTCGCGTCGTCCAGGTAGGGATGCATGGGGAGGCTCAAGATGCGCTTCGACAGCGCTTCGCTCACGGGAAGCGAACCCTCTCCACGGCCGTACGCCGCATAGGCGGGCTGCAGGTGCATCGGGATGGGATAGTAGATCGCACTGGGAATCCCCGCAGTGCGGAGGGCCTGCTGCACCCGGTCACGATCGTCGAGCAGGATCGAATACTGTGCCCATGCACTCGACTTGCCCGCTTCGCGAATGGGTGTGGTGACGGCACCAGCGAGCCTCTGGTCGTAGCGGTCGGCGAGCCGGGCGCGTGCTTCGAGTTCGCTGGCGAAGACAGCGAGCTTGGGCAGCAGGATCGCAGCTTGCATCGTGTCGAGTCTTCCATTCAGACCGATGCGAACGATTTCGTGCTGCCCGGTGCCTTCGCCGTGTGTGCGAATGGAACGCAGGACATCGGCGCGATCGTCGTCGTCGGTGAACACCGCACCGCCGTCGCCGAAGCAACCGAGGGGTTTGGCGGGATAGAAGCTCGTGGCGGTGACCGGAGCGTGGGTACCGACGCGGGCTTCGCCGATGCGCCCACCGAAGCTCTGGGCTGCATCCGCGATCACGAACAGGTCGCGTTCGTCGGCCACGTCTGCGATCGCGGCGTGGTCGGCAGGGAGGCCGAAGAGATCGACGGCGATGATGGCGTGCGGTCGCAGCCGCCCCTCACGAGTCGTGGCTTCGATCTGCTCGCGCAGGTGTCCGGGATCGAGATTGAAGCTGCGGGGTTCGACGTCCACGAATACCGGCTCGGCGCCCGCAAGCAGGACGACCTCCGCCGACGCCGTGAACGTGAAGGCGGGCAGGAAGACGGCGTCTCCCGGGCCGATGCCCTCTGCCATCAATGCCATCGAAAGCGCGTCGGTGCCGCTCGCGCAGGTGATCGCATGGCGGCAACCCGCGAACTCACACAGCGCCGCTTCGAGTTCGCTGACTTCGGGTCCCATGATGAAGCGGCCGTGCTCGAGCACGCGCTGGATACCCGCGTCGATGTCCTGCTTGAGGCGCTCGTATTGGGTCGCGAGGTCGACGAATGGGATATTGCTCACAGGGTCTCCGGCAGCGCGGGATGCTAGCAGGTGATCGCGATGCGTGGACTTTGTACGCTCTGCCGTCGCGCCCATTCATGGACAGTGAACCCGCACGTCGAGTGTGTCTGGAGACAACGTTGACCAGCTCCGCAGAACCCGTCACCCGAATCCTCGAAACCTCTTTCTGGCAACAGCCCCTCGCCGAGCGCATGGCGGCCTTCATCCCGTGGCGCGAGGAGGCTCCGCTCCACCACCTCGGATACAAACACCCGATGACGGGCGAGAGTGAACACTTCTATGCCGTGTTGCGACATGCCGAGGTTCTCGAAATCTCACGTCGCGCAGACGACTTCTGTTCGGGGCAGGGGGCGGTGTCGATCGCAGACATGCCGCCAGAGTTTCTCGACTACTTCGGTTCGTTCATCAACATGGACGACCCACGACACACCCGTCAGCGCACGATCGTCTCGCGCTCGTTCACGCCCAAGCGTCTCGCCCAGGTGATCGACTCGGTGGAGTCGATCTGCGGTGAGGTGATCGATGCCTTCTGCGAAGCAGGCGAAGCCGACTTCGTCGACGTGCTCTCGCAGCCGCTTCCGCTGCTCGTGATCTGCGACATGATGGGCATCCCGCGCAGCGAGTTCAAAACCGTGCTCGATGCCACGAACATCATCCTCGGTTCGGGCGATCCCGAGTTCCTGGGCGATGCCGATCCGGGCGAAGCCGTGATCCAGGCGGGTGTTCAGCTCATCGCGTTGATGAACGAGTTGGCGGAAGAGCGTAAGAAGAATCCGACGGACGACCTGACGTCCAAGCTCGTGAACGCCGAAGTGGGCGAGGACATGTTGGCGCCCAACGAGATCGGTCCGTTTTTCATCCTGCTCGCGGTTGCGGGCAACGACACCACCCGCAACGCCATCAGCCACGGCGTAAACCTGCTGTGCCAGAACCCCGACCAGCTCGCGCTCCTGCGCAGCGACATGGACCGCCTGTTGCCGACCGCCGTCGAAGAGATCGTCCGCATGGCGTCTCCGGTGACGTTCATGCGCCGGACCGTGACCCGTGACACCGAACTCTCTGGTCAGAAGTTCAGGGAGGGCGAAAAAGTCGTGATGCTCTACGGCGCGGCGAATCGCGACCCGCGTGTCTTCGACGACCCCGAACGTTTCGACATCACGCGCGACCCGAATCGACACGTCGGCTTCGGCGGACCGGGGCCGCACTTCTGCCTCGGCGCCAACCTCGCGCGACGGGAAGTCGAAGTGGTCTTGCGCCACGTACTGACGCGCTTGCCCGACCTCGAAGTCACGGGACCCGCAGTGCCGCTGGACGCCGTGATGGCCCCGCCCCTGGTCGGCGGCCTCAAGCGGCTGCCGGTGCGCTTCACCCCGACCGAACGAGTCGGCGCGCGTTAGCGCGAACGCAGCATGTCGGCGAAGCGTCGCGCTTCGGCCTGCAACGCGCTGTAGCGGTTCGGGATCGTCAGCCCCTTCAGGGCCACCGAGCGCGCCATCAGGACTCCGTCGCTTTCGCGGTAGAGCTCGAAGTCGAGCTGCAGCCGCAGGACTTCGGTGTGCAGGGCATCGCGACGGCGGGGTTCCGCCTCGAGATCGACCGCCGATGCGCGAACATGGAGTTGCACGCCGTCGGTCTCCGGGGCGTTGGCGAAGATGTAGGTACGGCGGCGCGCCGTCGAGAGGAAGCGGGCGAGGGGCTGGGAGAAAGGGCGCTCGAGTCGGCGCAGCAGGAAGATCCGCTCGGCCTGGTTCATCATGGCGACATAGCGCGCGAAGTAGAGCAGCCCGGCGCCGTTGAGGTCGTTTTCGAGTTCGATCCCGTAGCGGATCGGGCTCGCGTCGACCGGCTGGATCGGAGTCAGGCGGCTGTCTTCGAAGAAGGGTTCGACCACGCCCGTGCGCTGTACGCGTTCGTGGTCGATGATGCCCGCGGGTTTCTCCGGCGCAACGGCCACGTCCTTGTCGGCGATACCGGCGGGGCTGTAGACCTTGAGCCTGCTGTTGTCCGCGATGCGGGCCACCATGGCATTGGTCATCGACATCCAGGTGCCACCGCACGCTTCGAGGTCCGCATGGCTGCGAATGCCCTCGATGGCGTCCTCGGGGATGGGCTTCTTGTCGAACAGCGTCCAGCCTTCGACGAAGTGCTTCGCGTAGAACTGCACGTGCCCGCGACCGTGGACGACGTCGCCTTCCTGGTACTGGGCGATGCTCGATTCGCTACCGAAGTGCTCTTCGAACTGGATCACCGAGGCGTAGAGCCGTTCGCCGTCGTCGCTGGCCAGCAGATGGGGTGGGCAGTCGAGGGCGTTTCCGATCTGGGTCCACTGGAACTCGGCGAAGAGCTTGAGGAGTTCCACCTCGGACAGCATGTCGGGCACCATGTTGGGCATGCCGACAGTGAACGAAAACTCGGGATGGCGTTGCATGGGAGCGCCTCGCAAACGGGGGGTTCGGCTCCGGCCGTGGCCCGCGATGCGGCGGACAAGCGACGAACGAGTATAGGGAGTCGGCAGATGCGCTTCCAGAATCGAGGGGATTCGCGTGGAGTCGTGCGCTTGACGGCCGCGGGTCTCAAAGGCTTCACTTCCGCCATGCCGCTTCATGCTCTTCAGGTGATCGCCCTGCTCGGTGCCCTTGCGGCCGTGCTTCCCATGGATTGCACGTCTGCGATGGCGGAAACGCCCGCACCTCCTTCGGTCGAGGCCAGTGCCGAAGAATCCCGTTCCTCTATGAGCGGCCGTGAAATCTATCGGCGGATGCTGCGCAACCGGTACAAGCGCGGTGTTCAGGAGATCGAGATCGTTTCGACCGACCCGGGTGGGAGCGAGCAGACCACGGTCTTCGTCGCGAGCCTCGAAGACCATCGCGACGAGAACGACGACCCGACCGACGGCAAGAACGCATCGCTGCTGATCGAGGTGAGCAGCCCCTTCGACATGCGGCATACGCGCTACCTCGTGGTGTCGAAGGAGCCCGGGCCCGACGACGAGTTCATCTACCGCCCGAGCGAACGACGTGTGCGGCGTGTCGACCTGAAGGGCACGCCGCTGCTCGGCACCGACTACACCTTTCGCGACCTCGCCTACCACGATCTCGAAGGGGCGACCTACAAGCGGTTGCCCGACGAGACCCACGACGGCGTGCCCGTCTTCGTGGTCGAGGCGCTGGTGACCGACACCCTCGACGACCGCATCCACAAGAGCCTTTCGTACCTCGAACAGGAACACTTCGTCCCCCTGCGTGTGCGGTACTGGGATGAATACGGTGTCGAGGTGAAGGAACTGCGCGCCGAGCACGCGTCGATCGAGAACTTTGGCTCGATGTGGGTCGCGCGACGCTCGAAGATGATCGACCTGCTGCAGCGCACGGAGTCCCGCTCCACCGTGCTCTCATTGGACGCCGACCCGCACTTCACCCCGACGCGCTTCAGCCTCCGCCGCCTCGCCCAGGGGCGCTGACGCGGGGCTAGCGGTCGAGCTTCACGAGTAGCGCGGGTAGCAGGAGCAGGTCGGTGACGAGACAGACCGCCATCGTGAATGCGGTGAGCACACCGAATTCCTGAAGCGTCGCGAAACCCGAAATCAGGATCATCGCAAAGCCGACCACCAGCATGATGCTGGTCAACACGATCGGGCGCCCCACGCTTCGAATGCAGACGCTGGCCGCCTCGCGGGCGTTTCGCCCGGCGTCGCGTTCGGCTCGGTAGGCGGCCAGGAAGTGCATGGTGTCGTCGATCGCGATGCCGAGGGCGATGCTTCCGATCAAGCTCGTTGGCAGCGAGAGCCGCGCGACGCCCGAACCCAGCAGGCCAAAGAAGATCAGAACCGGCGCGATGTTCGGCACCATCGCGATCGCCGCCACGCGCGGCGAGCGAAACACCGTCCAGATCAGCAAGAAGATCGCACCCGCGGCGAAGCCCACCTGCGTGGCCTGGTTTTCCGCAATGCCGTCGGCGCTTCGGTTGAGCAGGACCGCATTGCCACTCACCCGGGTCTCGAAGCCGGCGGGGAGTTCGGCATCGTCGAGCACCCGGTGGATTTCGGCTTCGAGTTTTCGCACGGCCGCGGATCCCGCCTCGCCGGTGCGCACGATCAGGTTGATGCGACTGTGGTTCGAGTTTGCGAAGCGCCGCAGCTCCGTCTTTGGAAGCATGAAAGTGGCTTCTGCAACGCCGGCGCGCGTGTCGGGGATGCGATCGAAAGCGGGGTCGTCCCCGTGGCTTGCGCGGTTCGCGAGGCGAACGAAGTCGATCGAGGAGAGGACTGCGCTCACCCCGGGTAGCGCCTCGAGTTGCTCCTGTACGCGGCGTGCGTGGGCGAGGTTCATCGGCTCGCGAAACGTTCCCTCTTCGTGTCCATCGATCATCACATAGATCGGGACTGCGCCGGTGATCAGGCGATTGACGGCCGCGAAGTCCGTGCGTACGTCCGAGTTGGCCTTGAAGAAGGTGATGACGTCGGTGTCGATCGCGATCGACGGAATCGCGGCCAAGGCGAACAGCGTGGCGAGCCCCCAGGCGGTGAGGACGCTTCCGGTTCGCTCGAGGGCGAGATGTTCGAAACGGGTGAGCCAACCTTCGAGCCGCGCACTGAACCAGCGGCTCGCACGAAGGCGCCCGCGATCGCGCAGCGGCAGTGGGATCTTCGACATGGCGGCGGGCACGAACGTGAGCGAGAGCAGGGTCACGGAAGCAACGCCGAGGATCGAGAACCAACCGAGTTCGTTGGTGGCCGGGATGTCGGCGAGCAGCAGCGCCGCGAAGCCGATCCCGGTCGTCGTGCCCGCCATCAGCACGGGCATACGCGTGTAGCGAAGGCAGGCGAGGGCCGGGGAGTCGACCGGCACGTCGCCACCGGCGAGCCGTTCGAAACGCGCGTAGACGTGCACGCCGTAGACGCTGCCGATGCAGATCATGAGCGAGCCGAGCACGAGGGTGATCAGGTTGACGTCGATCCCGAGCGACGCCATCGCACCGAAGACCCACAGCGTCGACATCGAACACGAGGCGAGTGGGATCAAGACACCGAAGATCGATCCGGTCATGAACCCCATCGTGAGGGCTGCCACCGCGACCGCGACGGGGATCAAGCGGATGATGTCGCCCACCATCTGGTGGTAGGCGCGGGCGCGCACATGGGGACGCCCGGCGACGTAGAAACGTCGCGTCGCGTTGGTTTCGTCAGAGAGCAGTGCAGCGATGCGTCCGTCGAGGTCGCGTTCGACGAAGTCACCGTCGGTCATCGGCTGGAAGCTGATGTTGAGCGCAGTCGCCCGTGCGTCGGGCGAAAGCAACACCTTCCGATAGATCGGGTCTTCGAGTGCTCGCCGTCGCAGGCTGGTGATGGCGTCGTCTGTTCTCGGAACGCGATCCATCAGGTTTCGGATGCGCAGGGTGTCGGTCGCCGTATCGTGTTCGACCGAGAGCACGCGCGCGAGGCTCTGCACGCTGGCCACGCCGGGCAGGCCGCGCAGGCGATGGGTCAAGCGATGCAGGGCTTCGAGGTTTTCGCGGGCGAAGGTGTCCTGCGACTCCATCACGACGATGTAGAGGTCGTCGTGGCCGAAATCCAGAATCGCTCGGTCGTACACCGCGATGCCGGGGTCGGCGGGGTTGATCAGTGGTTCGCTCGCGGGGTCGACATCGATCGTGAGGCCGGGTGGGTCGAATCGGATGAGTGCGAGAAGCGCGAGCGCGCTGACCACGGCGACCACCGCAAATACCCAACGGGCGTGGCGAACGATGGCTTCGGGGCGCAGGCACGCGAAGGCGATCGCGAGAGCGGTGATCGCCGCCGCGCCGGAGGCGAATCCCTGTGCGTCGATCTGCAGGTCGATCAATGAGGTGCTCCCACGCGGTTGCCTTGCGCCGCGAGCCTATCACGACCCTCGTCGTGGCGTTCGGAAGCGATCATCGACGCGCCGATGCGCGTTCCATATCCTCCCGCTTCCCCGGCCAGGCCATGCAACGAAAACGGGAGAGTGCGGTTCCATGTCGAAGACCCTCGCGGGCAATGCCGTGATCGGGCAGTCGGGCGGCCCGACCGCTGTCATCAATCAATCGCTGGTCGGCTGCATCGAAGGTCTCAGGGGCTGTGACGCCATCGGCCGCATCCTCGGTGCCCGTCACGCCGTGCGCGGGATGGTCGAGAACGACTTCATCGAACTCACCGACGTGCCACAGGGCCGCCTCGATCGAATCGCCAATACGCCATCGAGCGCGCTCGGCAGCAGCCGCGACAAACCCGACGAAGCGTACTGCCGCGAAATCTTCCAGCGATTCGAAGAGAACGACGTCCGCTACTTCTTCTACATCGGAGGCAACGACAGTTCCGATACCGCGCGGATCGTGAACGAGACCGCGCGTCGGGAAGGCTACGAGTTGCGCGCCTTCCACATCCCCAAGACGATCGACAACGACCTCGAGTGCAACGACCACACGCCCGGTTTCCCCTCGGCGGCCAGGTTCGTCGCGCAGGCGTTGATGGGGGACCAGCTCGACAACGCGGCGCTCCCGGGGATCAAGATCGACGTCATCATGGGCCGCCATGCGGGCTTCCTGACCGCGGCGAGCATGATGGCCCGCACGCGCGACAGCGATGGCCCGCACCTGATCTACGTGCCGGAAGCCACTTTCGATCTCGACCAGTTCATTGCCGACGTCGATCGCGTGTACACGCAGCGCGGGCGCTGCATCGTTGCGGTTTCCGAGGGCATTCACGACGACGAGGGCACGCTCATCGCCACGAAGCTGGCCGACTCGATCGAAGAGGACGCTCACGGCAACGTCCAGCTTTCGGGTACCGGTGCGCTCGGCGACTACCTCGTGCAACTCGTGAAAGAACGCCTGGGCGCCAGGCTTCGGGTTCGGGCGGACACCTTCGGCTATCTGCAGCGCTCGTTCGCGGGTTGCGTCAGCGAGGTCGATCAGCGCGAAGCACGTGCGGCGGGGCGAAAGGCCGCCGAGCTCGCGGTCGAAGGCATGGAACACGGCTCGATCGCGCTCGTCCGTACTGGAGAGGACCCCTACGCGGTCGACTTCCAGCGCGTCGAACTCTCGGACGTCGCGGCCAAGACGCGAACGCTTCCGCGCGAAGTCATCGTTGACGGCTGCGACATCGCCCCGTCCTATCGGCGGTACTTCGAGCCGCTGTTGGGTCCGCTCCCGGCGATCGAACAGTTCTGAGGCGAGTGGTCAGAAACTTCGTGCCAGACCGACTCCGACGTTGAACGAACGCCCGGGCGCGGGCTCGAAGAAGCGTCCGAAGCCGGCGTTGATGCGCACGTTGTCGTCGTACTCTTCGTCCCCGAGGTTCTGGACGCCGAAGAAGCCTTCGAGCGACCAGTCGCCGACGTCGTGGCGCAGCCCGGCTCGCAGCCCCATGACGACGTAGTCGTCCGCCTCGGCACTATTGGCGTTGTCGGCTTCGCGGTCGCTGACGTACTGCAGGTCGAAATCGCTGAACAGCCCCCCGGCACTCTCGTAGGCCAGGGCGAAGTTCGCGAGGTGGGCCGGGACGCCGGGGATCGTGTTGCCGTCGAAGTCGTTGTCGTTGCCGTCGGTGAAGCGGTCGAACTCGAATTGCGACCAGGTGTAGTTCGCGCTCGCGTGGAGCCCGGTGAGTAGTTTGGCCCGGACGGCGAGTTCGAGGCCGAGGCGATCGGACCGCTTTGCGTTTTCGTAGAACGTCGAAAATGCGCGCGAGTAGGGTAGGAGTTCGTCTTCGACGCGGATGTAGAAGAACGCCGCTTCGTACTCGACGCGGTCGGCGATCACCCCCTTGCTCCCCGCCTCGTATTGCACGGAAGTCTGGGCGTCGAGGTCGTTGTTGAAGCCGCCGGCATCGGTGTCGGGGTTCGCGAGTGCGGTCGCGGTCGGCGTTTCGAAAGAGGTCCCGATGCGCACGAAGGGGTTGATGCGCGGATCGGGGTTCCACACGAGTGCACCCGAGAAGCTCCATTCGTCGAAGTGGAGTTCGTCCGAATCGTCTCCGCCGGCGTCGGTGGTGAAGTCGTCGTCGACGTCGAACTCGACACGGTCGTAGCGCATCGAATAGGAGAGCGAGACCGTGTCGGTCAGCGACAGGCGATCGTGTGCGAATACGCCGAAGCTCACGACTTCCTGGACTTCGTCGACCGCCAGTGCGCCTACGCTGCCGGTCGCGAGGTCGATCGCGCGGTGCTCGCGGCGGTCGCGCTGCCCCTTGACCTCGAATCCGACCTGCAACCGGTTGTCGAACCCCAGCAACTCGTCCTGCCAGGTGTGGAGGAGACTTCCGCCTGCGAACACGCGTTCGAGATCGATCGCGCCCCGTGACGTGGAGGGGACCCGCCCGTCGAAGTCGCGAAAGGCGAAGAAGGCCGCGCTACTGGTTTCGTGTTCGTCGTTCCACTCGTGCCGCAGCCGTGCGCCGACCGACGTGTTTTCGACTGCTTCGCCGCTCTTCATGCTGACGTTGCGGGCGTTGGCCTGGCTCCGGTCTTCGGCCACCTCTTCAGCCGCGAGACCGCCGGGATCGTCTGCTTCCGGCGAGTCGGCATGGCTGATGATGAGCGTGAGATCGGTGGTGTCGAGCAGGTCGAAACGGAACTTCGTGTTCAGCACCGTGGTTTCGGTGTCGCTGTGATCGCGGTGTCCGTCGTAGCCCGTGTGCGCCAGTCCGAGGGCGTAGCGGACACGTCCTTCCTTCCCGTGTCCCTGGGCCTGGTAGTTGCGGTAGCCGTGAAAACCGAGGGAAACCCGCGCAGACGCTTCGGGTTGGGGCATCGGGTCGAAGCTCGTCACCTCGATGACGCCGCCCGCGGCGCTGCCATAGAGCGACGCCCCGGGGCCGCGCAGCACTTCGATGCGAGACGCCGTCGAAAGATCGAGGCTGTCCACCTGTCCCTGCCCATCGGGGAGCGTCTGGGGAATGCCGTCGACGATCAGTTGCAGGCCGCGAATGCCAAAGGGCGTGCGGGCACCGAAGCCGCGAATCGAAATGCGTGCGTCCTGGGCGAAGTTCGAGCGGTTCTGGACGAACACTCCGGGCAGCTGCCCGAGCGGTTCACCGAGGGTCAGCTGTCGTCGCCCGCGGCGGATTTCGTCACGCAACACCACCGACACGCTGGCGGGAGTTTCGATCCAGCCGGTCTTGCCGCGTTCTCCCACGACGACGATGCGATCGCTGGGCTCGTCCGTGGCTTCGGCCAGCGCGACCGCAGGGAGCAGGTGGGCACAGGCCAACAAGGCGGTCGCCAGGCGCCACGGCGAACCAAGGTCGATCCACATGAGATTTACCGGGAGCAGAGGTTGAACGGGTGCGGGGAGGGCGGCATTCCTGTGACTAGGCGCGCGCGACGGACCTGCCGAGGGAGCCGAGGTCTTCGAACGCTTCTTCGAGGCGCGCCACCATGCTCTGTTCGCATTCGCGCGTCCACTTGCGCGGGTCGTAGAACTTCTTGTACGGCGTCCCGTCGTCGGGGTCGATCTGGTGCAGGAATGCGCGCGTGTTCTGGTCGACGTAGTTCTTGAGCGGCTTCGAGTACGCGAACTGGGTGTCGGTGTCGATGTTCATCTTGAAGACGCCGTAGCTCACCGCCTCGTGGATCTTGGCCTTCTCCGACCCCGAGCCGCCGTGGAAGACCAGGTGCAGCGGGTTGTGCGCGGTGCCCATCTTCTTTTCGATCAGGGCCTGGCTGTTCTTCAGGATCTCGGGGCGCAGCTTCACGTTGCCGGGCTTGTACACGCCGTGCACGTTGCCGAACGATGCAGCGACCGAGAAGTGCCCGATGGGAGCGAGGAGTTCGTAGGCCTGGAGCACGTCTTCGGGTTGGGTGTAGAGCTTCGAGTTGTCGGCGCTCTCGTCGATGTCGGCTCCGACGCCGTCCTCTTCGCCACCCGTCACACCGAGTTCGATCTCGATGCTCATGTCGATCTTCGCCATGCGTTCGAGCAGCCGGGCGCATTCGCCGAGGTTGAAGTCGATGTCGTCCGCGGACAGGTCGAGCATGTGGGAGCTGTAGAGCGGACCACCGGTTTCGCGATGGAACTGCTCACCGTGCTCGATCAGTGCCTCTACCCAGGGGATGAGCGGGCGGTTCGCGTGATCGGTGTGGATCACGACGCAGACCCCGTAGTGCTCGGCCAGCAGGTGGATGTGACGTGCTGCGGACACCGCGCCGATCACCTTGGCCTGGAAGTCGTCCTCGATGCCCTTGCCGGCGTAGAACTGCGCGCCACCGTTACTCAGCTGGACGATGATGTCGCTGCGGGTCTTGCTCGCGGCTTCGAGCACGGCGTTGAGGGTCGAGCTGCTGGTGACGTTGACCGCGGGCAGGGCGTAGCCGCCTTCTTTCGCGGCGGCGACGAGATCGCGGTACCGCTCGCCAGTCGCGACTCCCGGACGCATCGTTGTGCTGGACATGCTTCGACTCTCCTGGTGTCTCGTGGCCTCGCGGCCTGGTTGCTCGACGCCCGAATACTACCCGGCCGTCACGCGCGCAGCACTCAGTAGTGCATGCGCACCTTGACTCCGCGCTCGTGCAGATATTGCTTGAGTTCACTCACCGTGTACTCGCCGTAGTGCACCATCGAGGCGACCAACGCCGCGTCGGCCCCGCCCTCGGTCAAGACGTCGTAGAGGTGTTCGGGCTTTCCAGCGCCTCCCGACGCGATCACGGGAATGCCGACCGCGTCGACCACCGTGCGCGTGAGTTCGACGTCGTACCCATCGCAGGTGCCGTCAGCGTCGATCGAGTTTACGACGATCTCGCCCGCACCTCGGCGTTCACCTTCGCGTGCCCATTCGATCGCATCGATCCCGGTGTGGGTGCGACCGCCGTGGGTCACGATTTCGAAGCCGGAGGGCAGCGGGCCGCCCGGTACGCGAAGTACGTCGATCGAAAGGATCGTGCTCTGGGCGCCGACCGCGTGGCTGATCTCGGAAATCAGTTCGGGGCGGTCGACCGCGGCCGTGTTCACGTTGATCTTCTCGGCGCCGGCCCAACGCAGGTCCGTCGCGTCCTCCACCGAACGAATGCCGCCCCCGACCGAAAACGGGATGAAGATCTCCGACGCAACCGCTTCGACGGTTTCGAGCATGATGTCGCGGTGGTCGCTCGAGGCGGTGATGTCGTACATCACGAGTTCGTCGAGCCCGTCTTCGTAGTACTGACGCGCGCGGCCGACGACTTCACCGATTTCCTTGGTGTTCACGAACTTTACGCTCTTCACGAGCTTGCCGTCGCGCACGTCGAAGCACGAAACCACCCGCTTGCTCAACACGTCACTTCTCCCCCGCGGCCATTCACGGTGCTCATTTCCCGTTCCATTGCGCAAAGCGCGA
The DNA here is from genome assembly GCA_030748735.1 of Myxococcota bacterium. Lineage (GTDB taxonomy): Bacteria > Myxococcota_A > UBA9160 > UBA9160 > UBA4427 > DUBZ01. Next base: position 20,283 of record JASMLK010000008.1, read on the forward strand.
CAAGAGCTCGAGGCCGAAGCGCCCGCTCTTTTCGGGGTGGAACTGCGTGGCGAAGAAGCTGCCGCGCCCTACCGCACACGTGAACTCGCCTCCGTAGTCGGAAACCGCGTAGGAGTGTTCGGGGCTGTCCGGGTCGAGGTAGTAGGAGTGCACGAAGTAGAACTCGTCACCCGGGTCGAGGCCGTCCAGCAATGGATGGGGCTGGGTGACGCGCACTTCGTTCCAGCCGATGTGCGGGACCTTGAGCGTGGGATCGTCGAGCTGGAATAGACGGGTCGTGCCCGGGATCAACCCGAGGCAGGGGGTGTCGCCTTCTTCGGAGCGGTCGAGGGCGACCTGGGCGCCGATGCAGATGCCGAGACAGGGGGTGCCCTGTTCGACGCATTCGATCAAGGCGGGGATCACGCCCAGCTCTTCCAGGGTATCCATCGCCGAACGCGCGGCCCCGATCCCGGGAAAGATGATGCGCTCGGCACTCCGGAGCCCGTCGACGTCGCGCACGACGCATTCTTCTTGTCCGATTGCGCGGCAGGCCCGCTGAACGCTGCGCAGGTTGCCCGCGCCGTAGTCGAGGATCGTAATCACGCGGAGGGTTTAGCACCGCGCTGATGGGGTGGCTCCCGTGCGCAGACATCCGCCCGTGCTCGGCGTCGCCGGCGCGGTAGTCGGTCTATGCTTGCGCGATGGGCACGGGTGGGAGCAGTTCGGAGCCGGGCGATCGCGCCCCCGGCGGATCGCGCGTCGGGGCGTTCGCCGGCGTCTTCGCTTGGTTCGTCGCCGCGGTCGTAGCGCGTGTCCTCGACTTCTATCGCGTCTTCGTGGGTGACGGGGAGGTGGTCTTCGCCGCCGGCGATGCCTTCTACCACGCGAGGCGCGCCCAGGCGACGTTCGAGAGCTTCCCCTCCCTGCTGCGCTTCGACCCGTGCATCAACTTTCCCGACGGCGCCTGGATTCCCCATCCGCCGCTGCTCGACTGGGGGACGGCCGCGATCGCCCGGATGTTCGGCGAAACGCCAATCGCCTTCGAATGGACCGCCGCATGGGTCCCCGTCCTGCTTTCTTCGCTGGCTGTCTTCCCCATCCACGCGCTGGGGCGCGCCTGCTTCGACGCGCGTGTCGGACGGCTGGCCGCGGCGATCTACGCCGCGCTGCCGATCTGCATCAACTACGGCCAACTCGGCAACTTCGACCACCACGCGCTGGCGGGCCTCGTCGGCGCCTGGCTCGTCGTGCTCTATGCCCGGGGCACGCAAGCTTCGGACGACCCGGCCGTGGGGGTGCGCCTGACCACGGTTCTGGTCCTGGCGCGCCTCGCAATGTTGCTCAGCTGGACGGGGAGTCTGCTCTATCTCCTTCCCGGCGAGGCTGCGCTCATGATCTTCGTGGCCGAACGCCGGGACGCGAAGCGGCTTCGAACCTTTGCCTGGGGGGCGCTCGCGACGGGCGGGTTCGGGTGGGCGCTGGCTTCGGGGTTGCGTCCGGACACGGACCTGCGTCCATTCACCGCCGTCGAGTTTTCCTACCTCCACGGACTCATCTACTTCGCGCTTGGCGTGCTGGGGCTGCTGTACGCGGGCTTCGTGTCGCGGGTGGCATCGCTCTCGCCCAACCGGGGCCGGCGGGTCCTCGTTGCGCTCGGTTTCGTGATCGCGCTGGCGGCCCTGGCGATCCCCGGTGTTCGCAACGCCCTCGTCGAGGGGCTCGGCTTTCTCTCGGCCGCGGACGGTTATACGGAGACGGTGGTCGAGCAGCTCCCCTTGTTCTTCGGAGAAGGGGAGTACAGCTTCGCGATCGCCCATGCGCGCATGGGCGGCTTCGCATACCTGCTGCCGCTGGTGCCGATCGCCTTCTTCGTGCTGGGACGACGCCCGGGCGCGGGGCCAAGCAGCGCGTATCTGGTCGGCTGGAGCCTGTTGCTCTGCTTCCTCGCCTTCGGCCAGGTGCGTTATGCGCACGATCTCGCGCCGGTGGGATGCGTGGCCTTCGCGTGGTGGATGGTGCGCGTGGCCGAAAGGGTTGGAACCCGCTTGCGAACCGAGGCTCGGGCGGGTGTCGCGACGAGTGTGGTGGCGTACGGCATTGCGGTCGTCCTGTTGCTGCCGACGATCCCCGGGTTCTATGGGCCTGTTGTGGGGTTGCTCTGGCACGGTGTGCGGGGAGATCTCGAGCAGATCGACCGAGCGCTCCTGAGCGTCGCGGGGAGTCAGCACCGGTTCGGGCAGCTGGTCGCCGACTCGACGCCTGCGGAAGGACGCTGCAGCGAGCACGGAGAGGGCAAGCCCGGCTACGGCGTGGTTTCGCACATCGGCCTTGGCCACGCGCTCCACTACAGCGGCGGCCGTGCAACGCCGGCCGACCCCTTTGGTCCATACGTCGGGCGCGAGAACTTCGCGTCGGTGCAGGCCTTCTTCGACGAGACGCGGGAAGGTCGCGCAGTCGAAATCCTGGCGGGACTCGCTTCCCCCTATGTCGCGACCGCGGCAGACGCCCTCGAACGAAAGCCGGTGGCGATGGGGCGGCGGCTCCACGAACACGACGGCAGCTTTGCGGAGGGTGTTCCCGCACTCGGACGGTTTCGGCTCGTGACTGAGGGCCCCGTCGGTGGCCAGGCGATGGACGAACTCTTCGGGGGCACCAGCGAGGGTTTCGCGCCCTACAAACTCTTCGAGCGGGTAGCCGGTGCAGAGCTGCGCGTCGAAACCGAAGGGGGAGGGCTCGTCACGGCCGAACTCCCGCTCAAGACACCGTCGGGGCGGCGCTTCCTCTATCGGGTGGCCGTCAAGGCGAATGCGAAGGGTGTCGCGCGTTTCCGCGTGCCCTATGCGAACCCGGCCGATCGACCGCGTATACGCCTGGCCGATCGGGTCGAGCGGGTGACCGCACTCGGGCCCTACGCAGTCGAAGTCGCAGGAACCCGCTATCGCGTTCACGTCGGCGAAGACGATGTCCGGCAGGGGCGTTCCCTGGCCGTGTCGCAGTTCCCTTCGCGAACCGTGCCGTGAGCCGGGTACGCGATCAGGTGGGCTGTTCGGTGGTTTCCCAGGTGAAGTCGATGTCTTCGATCAACAGGATGTCACCGTCCTCGACCACGTCCGCCGCGGCGGTGGGCCCGGTGATCTCGACGAAGTTCAAACTCCCGGTTACCTGGTTCTCCGAAGACGCGCCGAGGGTATGCGTCGGGGCGGCTCGGGGTCGGCGCTCGGGTCGTGTTCTCGCAGGGGATCCTGTGCGGTTGCGTTTTCATGGGATCGCTTCAAGGGGAACCGAACCCGGGTCCCGCCGACTTCTCGATCAGCGAGCGATAGAAGGAAATCGCACGCACCAGGGTGCGAATCTCGACGCGTTCGTCCGTGCCGTGCATGCGGCTGCGGTCGTCCGGGGTGAACTCGAACGGCATGAAGCGATAGATGTTGTCCGTCAGCTCGCCGAAGTAGCGAGAATCGGTGCCGCCCACGACGAGGTAGGGCGTCACGATGGTGTCGGGGAAGTGCGATCCGATGGCCTTCTGGATCGCCACGAACGCATTCGAGTCGATCGGTGCGACGCCGCTGGGTTCGCGGGCCGCGTCCATCAACTCGATCGTGATGCGGTCGTCGTCGATCGTGCGTGCCACGTGGTCGCGCACCGAGGCGATGGTATCTCCGGGCAGGACGCGGAAGTTCACGACGGCTTCGACGCGGCTTGGCAGGACATTCGGTTTGACACCGCCGTGGAAGACCGTCGCTGCGGTGGTCGTGCGCTGTAGCGCGTCGAGGGTGGGGTCGTCCGAGAACACGTTCGACAGGATCGTCGAGAAGAGCCAGCGATTCGCCATCACGAGTTTCAAGGGAAAGGAAAGCTCGGGGCCGAGGTGATCGAGCATGAGGTCGACGGTGCCGTCGATGCGGGCGGGCATCGGGTTGCGCTCGAGCGCGGCAATCGCCGCCGCGAGGATGCCGATTGCGGTCTGGCGTGGCGGGATCGACGAATGCCCACCGGTCGCGTCGATCGACAACACGATCGAAGCCATGCCTTTTTCTGCGATTCCCACCACCGCGACCGGGTTCGAAACGAGGGTCATCGTGTCGATGGTGACGGCGCCGCCTTCGTCGAGGACGTAGTCGACCGGCGTACCGCGTTCGCGCAGGAGCGATGCGATCGCGGTCGCGCCGTGGTCGCCGCCGAGTTCTTCGTCGTGGCCGAAAGCGAGGAGCACGTTGCGCTCGGGTTCGAAGCCGCTTTCGATCAACGCTTCGACCGCTTCGAGAATGGCGAAGAGCGACCCCTTGTCGTCGATGGCGCCGCGGCCCCAGATGGTGCCGTCGTCGATCACGCCGTCGAAGGGGGGGTGGGTCCACGCGTCGACCGACGTCGGGTCGACGGGGACGACATCTTGATGCGCCAACAAGAGGACCGCGGGTTCTTCGGGACGCTTGCCGCGCCACGTGTAGAGCAGGCTCCACTGCGACACGACCTCGCGTTGCAGGGTCGCGTGCACGCGCGGGTAGTCGGCTTCGAGTTGGCGATGAAGGGCGAGGAAGGCTTCGGCTTCGACGGGGCCTTCGAGGCTGTGGGAGATCGTCCGGTGACGCAGCCCGCGCGCCAGGCGATCGGCTGCGGCTGCTGCATCGACTTCGGCGACGGCTGCCGGCGCCGACTCGATCTGGCGCGATTCGAAGCTCAACGTTCGAAAGACGACGATCGCGAGGAGGAGCGCCAGGGCGAAGAGCAATACGCGCGCGGAGAATCTCATGGATTGTGTCCTGGACATGGATGGCGGTTCGGGGCGAATACGTAGACGGTGCGAAAATACCAGCTAGCGTTCGTATGTGGTCGTGTGGGTGGGCGCGGACGAGCGCTGATCCGTCGAGTGGCTCAGGGCTCGGGGGTGCAGCATCGGATACGGCGAACGGTTCGTGAACTGGGCGGCATCATCGGTCGGCGTGTCGGCGAAGCAATAGTCGGGATGAAAGCTCGCGATCTGGAACACCCCCTCGAGCCCGAGGTCGGCGACGACGTGTTCGCTCACTTCGAGGAAGACGTTGAATTCGAGGAAGTCGGAAAGGCCGTCGGGTATCACGAACAGCAGGGTTTCGACTTCGGCAGTCTCGGGTTCCTGAAGGCGCCGCAACGCGGCGATCAGGTCGTGCGCGATGGCTTCGGCTTCCCGCGCGGAGGTGATGTCGACGAGGAGCGCATCGCGCGCAAGCGATGGCGTGGCGAAAGGACAGAGGTCGAGTCCGACGACGACTTCGTCGACCCATGCGCGCGTTTGTGCTTCGACGCGTTCGCGGTGGCTTGCGGGAATCTGGCGGTCGCGTTCTTCCATGGCGCGCCACGGTAGCGTCGTCGGCCATGTTGCGAGCAGGGGCCATGTGTCGCAGTCCGTCGTTGCTGCTGGCGAAGCGCGGTGATAGCCTGCGCGCGTGACGAGTTGACCCGGCCCGGCGAGATTTCGCAGCATCTACCGCGGTTTGGCGATCTTCTGGCTGAACCTCTGCATCGTGTTCGTCCTCATCAACGCGGCCGCCGCATTGCATCTGCGCTGGTTTCCACCGGACGAATCGGCGCCGCTTCCCGACTACGTCGAACAGGCGCTTTCGATCATCTATCACGACTGGTCGGAAGAGGACGTCGAGACCCTGGTTTCCGAAAGCACCCACGGCTTCGTTCCCGAAGCCCTGGTGCAGTTTCGAGAGAAGTCCTTCGCCGGTCGCTTCGTGAACACCGACGAGAACGGCTTCCGCCGCGTTGCGAAGCAGGGACCGTGGCCGCCTTCGAAAGAACACTTCAACGTCTATCTGCTCGGGGGATCCACGGCGCTCGGCTATGGGGTGGCGGACGAACACACGATTGCGTCACTTCTCCAGGAGCGACTCGAAGGCATGGGGCTTTCACGTCCGCCCCGGGTCTACAACTTTGCGCGTGGCTCCTTCTATTCGACCCAGGAGCGGTTGCTCTTCGACAAGCTGGTTACCGTGGGCACGCCACCCGACCTGGCGATCTTTCTCGACGGCCTGAACGACTTCTTCTACCGCGAAGATCCCCCGCCGCTGACGCGCGAAATGACCGTGCAGGGAGAAGAGCGCCTGGAGCGACCGATCTTCGCGGCGATCGAGTCGACCCCCATGCTGCGTTGGTTTCGAGAACGACAGGCGCTGCGGCGGTTTGGCGACGGCAAGCCCAGGGCGACCGAGAGCGACCCGGAGCGCGAGCGTGAGGCGGCTTCACGCGTGATCGATCGCTACATCCACAATAAGGCGATCATCGAAGCCCTGGCGGCGTCGCGCGCGGTCGAAGTGGCCTTTGTGTGGCAACCGGTCCCGACTTACGGCTACGACCTGCGACATCACGTCTACGACGGCCAGTTCGGGCGCCATGAGCTGAGTCGTGTCGGCTATCCGCTTATGAGAACGCGCGTGGCGGGCGGCGAGGTCGGTGAGAACTTCTACTGGTGCGCGGATCTGCAGCAGGGCGCCGAGACGCTTCTCTATGTCGATCTCGTACACTATTCGCCGGCTTTTTCTGCGGATGTGGCCGGTTGCATCGCTGACCATCTCGCCCGGACCAATCGACTCGACTAGCATTTCGGGGTTGATGTCGTCCGCCTCCCCGAGCTTCTCGACGCTCCTGATGCTGCTCGTGGCCGTCTCCTTGACCGGCTTTCCAGCGCAGACATCTGCCCAGGATGCCGCCAGCGTTCCTTCGCGGACGTTGGACGAGATCCTCGACTGCGCCGCAGCGAACGCTCCCGAGCGCACCGCGCGGCAGGAATTCCGCCTGCTCGTGCACGATCGAGGCGGCGGCGCGCAGACCCTCGAGGCGACCCTCCACTGGAAGCTCGACGAGAAGGGGAATTCGAAGATCCTGGCCGAGCTCAGCGCGCCACCCGATCTGCGCGGTTCGGCGGTCTTGATGATCGAGCGCGAGGGTGGGACCGACATGTTCGCCTATCTGCCCGAACTGCGACTCGTACGTCGCGTGACGGGGCGGCATTCCGAGGGTTCGGTGTTCGGCTCGGATTTCAGCTACCGCGACATGGAGCAGCTGTATCACGCGGGGAGCCGGGGAAGCGCTCGCCAATTGGCGGATTCGACCCATGCCGGGCGCCCGGTGCACGTCGTGGAATCGCGCGCGGCCGAGGGCGACGACTCGGCCTATCGCAAAGGTGTCGCGCGGATCGACAAGGAAACCTGCGTTGCACTCGAGTCCGTCTTCTACGAGAGCGAAGACGAAGTTCGCAAGACACTCACGGCCGATGCAGCGAGCCTGGTGAAGTCGGGCAAGACCTGGTTGCCCCATCACATGCGGATCGAAGACCGCAAGACGGCGACCTTCACCGAACTCGTGGTCGATCGTGTCGAGTTCGACGTCGATGTGCCGGATCGCCTCTTCACGCGATCGTCACTCGAACGCAGGGGGCGCTGAACACGTAGCGAGCGCGCCTCTCGCGTCCGACATCGACTCACATCCACCGAAGCGCGAGGGATCGATCTGCCGAAGTTGCGACACTTCTGGGTGCGGCACGCGCGGTGGGTCGTCGCGGCGACGCTGCTCGCGACCGCCTTCTTCCTGAGCCGCATCGTCGACCCGACGAGCGGCGAATTGCGGCTGCGGGTCGATCCGTCGACCGATCGCCTGTTGGCCGAAGGGGATTCGCGGCAGGAGCGCCTCGAGCGCGTTTCCACGCTGTTTGGTCAGCGCGAATCGCTACTCGTCGCGCTCGAGACCGACGACGTCTACACGCCCGAAAACCTGGCCGCGATCGCGCGCACCAGTCGCGCGCTCGAAGATCTGCCGTTCGTCCACGAAGTCTTGAGCCTCGACACGGCGCTCAACATGCGGAGCTTCGAAGGGGCGATCGAGATCGAACCCTTCCTCGAGCGCATCCCCGAGACCGTCGAGGGGCTGGCGCGCCTGCGTGCCGACGTCGAGCGCAATCCGCTCTACGCGGGGCGTCTCGTTTCGAACGACGCGCAGATGACTTCGATCGTGCTCGCCTTGAAGGACATCCCCCTCGACCGCTTGATCGACGAATCGCTCGATCTGCAGGTCGAACAGGTCGCGCGAGAAAACGCTCCGCACATGAAGGTGCGCCTCACCGGTGCGCCGCACATCAAGGCCACGACCTCCCGTCTGTTGTTCGAGGGGCTGGGGCGCATCCTGCCAATCTCGTTCGTGATCATGGGCGTGCTCGGTGCGCTTGCCTTTCGCAGCATTCGCGGCGTGCTGGCGCCGATGGCGACGGTCGTCCTCACGACGATCTGGACCCTCGGCATCGTGGCGTGGCGCGGCGTGTCGCTGAACCTCGTGACCAGCATCGTGCCACCGTTGCTCGTCACGATTGCGGCCGCCTACGCGCTCCACGTCGTATCCGAGTTCTATCGCACGGTCGGGGCGGGCGAAGCCAACTTCAAGGGTGTGGACGGGCCCGTGGCCCGCGCGATCGGTCACGTTGCACTCCCCGTCGCGTTGACGGGGCTCACGACCGCAGCGGGCCTGCTCGCACTCACGATGAGTCCCTTTCAAGCCGTTCGTGAATTCGGCTTGATCGCCGTGCTCGGGGTCGTGATCGCCGCCCTGATCTCGCTCACCTTCGTTCCGGCCATGCTGACGCTCGGGGGCGCGCCCGAACGCATGCCCGCGCGTCGCGACGGCGAACCCGGTTCGACCGGTGGTCTCGATCGATTGCTCTCGACCCTGGGGCGCTTCGACGTGCGCTATCGCAAGGCGATCCTCGTGTGTGGCGTCGGGCTCGGCGTGGTCGCCGTCGTGGGGATGGACCGCATCACGTTGAATAGCGACCTGGTCAGCAACTTTTCGAGCGACCACCCGGTTCGCGCGAACTTCGAAGCGATCAACCAGCGGCTCGAGGGCGCGATTCCGATCTTCCTCGTGATCGAAAGCGATGAGCCGGATGCCTTCGTAAAGAGCCAGAACCTGCGCGCGGTCGACGAACTCGTGCAGTGGGTGGCCGCCCAGCCCGGCGTCGGCGGCACGACTTCACTCGTCGACTACGTGAAGACCCTGAACCGGGTGCTTCGCGATGACGAAGATGCCGCGTTTCGCATTCCCGACGAAAGCGTGCGCTACGTGAAGCAGATCTTGTTGTTTGGAGCCGGCGAAGGGCTACGCAGCGTCGTCGACAGCAGCTATCGCACCACCAACGTCCACATTCGCACCCAGGCGATGAACACGCGGGACATGGCGGAGTTGGTGGCCCGCATCGAAGCGCGGCTCGAGACGCTGCCCACGACGTTGCGCGGCGAAGTGATGGGAAACATGGTCTTGTTGACCCGTTCGTTGGACGACGCAGCGCAGGGGCAGATCGAGACGTTGGGCGTCGCCTTCGTCTTCATCTTCGTGATCCTGTTTGCTCTCTTCGCTTCCGCACGCGTGGCCTTGTTTGCCCTGGTTCCGAACGTGCTTCCGGTCGTGGTGTACTTCGGGACGCTCGGGCTCACGGGCATTCCGCTCAATACGACGACCGGGCTCTTTGCGTGCATCGTGTTGGGGATCGCAGTGGATGACACGATCCACTTCCTCACGCGCTTCAATCGCGAGGCGAGGGAGAGGGCAGATGAAAAGCGCGGGGCCGTCGAGGCGCTGCGCGAAGTCGGGCGCCCCGTCACGATCACGACGATCGGCTTGTGTATGGGGTTTGCTGTGATCGCGACCAGCGAACTCAAGAACCAGGTCGAATTCGGCCTGCTCGGGGCGTTTACCCTGGCGATCGCCTGGCTCGTCGATGTGACCTTCACCCCCGCGCTCTGCGCAGGCATGCGGGTCGTCAATCTCTGGGACATCCTGACGCTGGATCTCGGTCGTGCACCGCAGCAGACCGTTCCCGTGTTGCGCGGTCTCAACAACGCCCAGGCGAAGATCGCGGCGCTGATGTCGAGTGTCGAAACCTTCGAGCCGGGGCAGCCCATCTACCGCGTGGGGGATCCGGGCGACGGGCTCTACGTCGTGCTCGATGGCGAGTTCAGTGTTTCGATCGCCGGCGATGCTGGCGAGAAGCTGGAGCTTTCGCGTTGCCAGCGCGGCGATGTCGTGGGCGAAGTGGCGCTCTACCACGGCACGCGAACGGCAGACGTCGACGCGGTGACGCCATCGCGCGCTCTTCGCTTCGACAGCGATGCACTCGAACGGCTGCGTGCACGCTACCCGAGGATCGGTGCCCGCGTGCTTCGGAATCTCTCCGAGGTTCTGGCGTCGCGGCTCGCGACCGCAACCTTGCGGGTGGGCTGAAGCGCGGCGGGCGATCCTCTCGCGATCGGCTGCCAACCTCCGCGGCATCGGGAGGGCGGGGTGCTTCGTAGACGAACGACGAACCGCCAGGCCGCGATCGCGATTCTGGTGATGCTGATCATCAGTCTCGGCGGCGCCACGGCCTGCCAGAACCTGGCCTTCTACGAAAAGGCGGCGTTCGCGAACCCCTCGATGACCGCCGAAGCCGACATCGACGAACTCCACATGCGCCAGCAGGTCCACGATTCGCGCAAAGCGGCGATCGGCGGCTGCGGTTGCGACTGAGCACTGGCCGCGGGGGCACTTCCGCGCGACGTCCCGGGTGGTGTGCTGCTTCGAGTTTGCTCGCCCGGTTGTCGAGAAACCCGCCCCCAGAACGCGTCAGCGGCGGGCCCACTCGAGGTGAACCCGCCGCTGGTGTCTTGCGGCACGGCTTCGATTCGCTCAATCGAAGCCACACATGTGCTTCGTCCTAGAACTCGTAGATCAGCTGAGCCAGGATGAGTGCGGCGACGTCTTCGCCAGCTGCACCCTTGTCGTCCGGGAGACCGTCGTCGGCGTCGAAGTCGAGGCGCACTTCTGCCTTGGCGGTCAGGTGGTCCGTGAGCGACTTGTCGCCCGTCACCGTCAACGAGTAGGTCTCGGTCTCGAGTGCGTCGTTGTCGACGATCACGGCTTCGCCGCGGACCGCAACGCCCATGTCGTCGGCGAGCGCCAGGCGGGCCGCTGCCGCGATGCCGTGGGTTTCACCCTCGGCGACGCCGTCGTCGTCCGAAACGACCGTGTAGTCAAACCACATCGAGACATCTTCCATGCCGTCGTAGGTCAAGACCACGTCACCGATGAAGCGGTTGACATCGCCGCGGTTGTCGCCCCACGAGAAGTTGAACGAAGCACCGCAGTCTTCACCCGCCCAGGCAACCTGGCCGGCGATGGCCTTTTCGTTGTCGGTGTCGCCGAGCAGGTCACGAGTCGCCTGGTCGTTCAACACACCGAGGGTGACCGAGACCTCGTCCGTCAGGTTGGTGCTGAGGCGGGCGCCCGTATTGAGCGTCGGCTGCAGGTCCCACACGATGCCGCGGGTCACGTTGAAGTTCGCGTTCGTGCGGTCGACTTCGGCGCCGATCAAGGTCGGCATGATACCACCCTCGACCATGATGCCGTCGCCGATCGGGGCGAGGTAGCTGATCGACGCTTCATACAGCGCGATCCCGGCTCCACCGCCGTGCGCCGCGCCAGCCGTGAGGTCGAGGTGAGCACCGGCTCGACCATTTTCGTCGGCCGGGTTGTCGATCGAGATCCAGGCCTGATCGATCTGGAAGGAGTTCGACGTGCCATGCGACGTCGGTCGGTTGTTCGCCGTCCCGGCCGAGTTCTCGAACCCTTCGAAGTTGTAGTTGTAGCTGGCTGCAGCCCAACCATTGATGTCGGTGTTCTCGATCAGCGCGCCGAGGCCGCTGCCCGATTCACGTTCCTGAAGCGGGGCCGTCCCGCTTTCGAGCTGGCCTTCCAGCTGCGCGATCCGGTCCTGCATCTGTCGAAGCTCGGCTTCGACATCAGACGCAAACGCGGATTGCGAGAACAGCAGTAAGCCGGCTGCCATGATGGCGATAGTGGTTCCAATGGATCGCATTACAGTTCTCCTAGAGTTGACTCCCGAAGCACTCGCTTCAGGGGTGGCACACCTAATTCGAGCTCAGCGCGCTCGACGCTCGGACCCCACCTTGCGGGTCCTATGACCTCCAGACGCGCTGAGGTCGGTGGAACAACTTCGGGGGACGCACGGGGGGCTGAACACGAATCGAAGGGCTGACGCCCGCGCCGAATGCGCGCGGGTCGTAGCTGCTTCGATGTCGTCGCCTGATGACGCCTGTGGCCGTGATGACGCCTGTGGCCGTGATGAAGAGGATGCTGGTCGACTCTTCTGCATGTTCGAAACGCCGTCCGGGGGGAGGGTTTCCTCTAGAACTTGCCGGCGGGGGGGGGAGCCGAAACTCGGGGTTGGTTCATGTATTCATGCAGTCGTGGTTGGTGGGTGGGTCACGCCTGCTGAATGGGTCGGGGCATAGGCTGACGAACTTGGTCGGCTTTGAAAAGACTTGAACACCCAAAAAAACCGCATGATCTTCGAATTGATTGATTGGATGCAATGGTTCTGAACGTTCAAGTGTTGTGAATGAGGTCGTGTCGCCCAAGGCACACGTAGTCCCCGGGCGGCGCGTAGTTGTATCCACGCGCGAGACTTCAAAGGGTGTCAGAAAACCGTCACCCGTATGGCCATGTGAACGAGCGATCACCTGGTGCGGGGGACTTCACCTTCACGGAGATGACCGATGCAAGCGATTGAAAGCTCAACGGTTTTCCGTATCAAGCGGGATCGTTGCCGTGTGCAGCCAGGTGGTGGACGGACAGCGGCGGGCGTTCTTCGAGTGCGCGGTTGATCTCGTAGATGCGCCGATAGCGGGTGTCTTTGATGGTCCAACGCCCGTCGACCTTGAGATAGCGATCCCAATAGATCGCAGTACCGGTGGTGAAGAAATTGAAGTTCATCACCCACATGTTGTCGGCGAGGTACCAGATTCCGGTGGCTTCATTCTCGTTCAGGATCTGGATCTCGGGATGGTGGCCGTTGTGGTGGCCTATCGCCTGGTTGGTAAACGCAGCCTTTACCGCGTCGAGGTACTCGTCGCGACCCTGGAGTTTCCATTCATAGTTCCCGCCCACGAAGTGAACGGTGACGTCCTCGTGGAACAACGTGGCGAGTTCTTCGAAGTTCGCCGTATCGATGCAGCGGAAGTACGCGTGCTTGAGTTGTCGGATCGCTTCGATGTCCAGCAGCGTCTGGACGCCGCGTCGTAGGGCTTCAGGGCTGCCATCTCCGATGTCGAGGGGCAGGCCCGGTTCGATGCCCATCTCGGCCTTGGTGATCGGTTGCTGCGATTTTTCGACGAGGGGGTTGGCGTCGGACATGGCCTGGTTTCCTCCGGTGCGGATATGGGGTCGCGAAAGACCGTCTACGATAGAAGCGTCGACGGCGTGCGCAATGACACTGCGGTGGGGTGGCTACTCCGGCGTATCACCCGTCGCTGCACCCTGCTGATCGAGGATCCGTCGCGCCACTGCATCGGCGAAGATGCGCTTGCCACGGCGATTCACGTGGCAGCAGGTGTCGCTGTAGATGGGCTGGGCGATCTCGGCGAAGACGTGGGTCGCGTCGAAGTAGTCGACGCCGGCTTCACGAATCTCACCTGCTGCCTCGAAGAGGTAGGGATAGCCCCGGGCCGCGACCTCGGCGTAGGGGTGATCGGAGTCGAAGGCCCTGCGGCGCTCTTCGTCGGTGAGCGTGCGTGTTCCTTCTACATACTGGTTCGGCTGGAGGACGTGCACGTAGACCGTGTCGCGCGACGCCAACAGACCGTGCATGAGAATCGAGCTTCGGGCCCAGAGTTCCGCCGCGCGGTCGTAGACCTGAGCGACGTCGTCGACGCTTTCGCGCGGTCCACTCGCTTCGAAAGGCAACTCGGCGCGTTCCGCGAGCAGGGTCTGCTGGATCTCGGCGACACGTCCCACCGAGCGTTCGAGTTGGGAGGCGCGGATCAGCCCGAGGGTCGCACTCAGGCCGAACGCCGACTCGCGGGTTCGTTCCACGAGTTCGCGCTGCTGATTGCGGAGATAGGCGATTTCGCCGGCGCCGAGCAGCTGCATCTGGCTCGGCCGTCGGTTTACGAAGCTGTCCCACGAGCGCGGGTACCATGGAAATACACCGCGTTCGTGATTGTCGACGATGGGCAGCACGACGTCGTTGAACCCGTCGATGTTCACCACGGCGTCGTATTCGGCACCCAACGAAAGGAAGTACGCGATCGTTGCCAACTGCTGGGGTTGCTTGAAACCGTCGATCGCGAGGCCGACCACGACCGGTTCGCGCGCGAGACCTCGTGAAGCGAATTCGTCGCGCAGCGCGTCGGCGAGAACGCTGCGAACCTGGTTTGCAACGGAGCCGCCGGTGACCGCGACGACGAAGCGTCCCTCGCCGCGCTTCTGGATCGGGTGCTGATCGCCTCCCGCTCCCATCGTTTCGGGGCGATCCATGGCATAGCCGAAGTAGGGGTGAAGGATCCGGCGCTGCGCGATCTCCACCATCTCGCGCTCTTCGTGGCCCTGGCGTCTGCCATCGTGTTCGGGTGATGTCGCGAGATGACGTACGAGACCGCTGCGCGTATACACCGCGCCGTAGCGAGCGAAGTAGACGGCGTGTGCAGCGAACTCGATCGTCAGCAAGACGATCGCGCACAGCAGGACTGCGAAGAAGCGTCGGCGGTTCCGGGTCGGCACGTTGCCCGACGTTACCTCGCCGCTCCCGGTGCGACACTGTAAGCTCGCGCGCGCCATGGGCAGACGAGGTGCAGAGCCGCGACGCTGCGCGCACACGGTGCGGGCCAGACGGCGCAAGAGATCTTCGCTAGCGAACGGATGGACGGTCGCGGTCGCTTTGCTCGTGTTCGTCTGCGGGGCCTCTGCATGCGGCAGCGAAACGCCGCCGCCGCCGAATGAGCGACCGCCCAACGTGGTGTTCATTCTCGCCGACGACCTCGGCTACAGCGATACGACGCTCTATGGCATGACGCGGCTCTACGAAACGCCGAACATCCAGCGCCTTGCCGAGCGCGGCATGTTGTTCACCCAGGCGTACGCGGCGAGTCCGATGTGCTCCGCAACGCGGGCGAGCATCCTGACGGGGCAGGCGCCGGGACGCCTCGGGCTGACCGGGGCGGGTGGGCATCTCGAACGCGTTGCGGAAAGCGCGCGTCGCCTCACGACCGAAGAAAGGCAAGGGCGACCCCGGCTGCGCAACAAACGTGCGCTGATCGCGCGCGCGGCGACGCGGTTGCCCAGCGGGATCGAAACCCTGGCCAGTGCACTGCGTCGACACGGTTATGCGACGGGGCACTTCGGCAAGTGGCACCTCGGAAGCGAACCCCATAGCCCGCTCGACTTCGGCTTCGACGTCGACGTGCCGCATACCCATCGCGCTGCACCGGGCACTTCGTACCTCGCGCCCTGGGGTATGCCCGAACTCAGCAACTTTCGCCCTCGAGCCGCGGGCGAACATCTCGAAGCGCGGATGGCAGACGAAGCCGTCGCCTTCATGCGGGCCCATCGCGATCGTCCGTTCTTCCTCAACTACTGGGCCTTCTCGGTGCACGAGCCGTACGCTGCCGATCCAGCGCGCGAGGCGCGCTACGCGAACAAGATCGATCGCCGCAGTCCCCACGCGAGCGCGACCTACGCAGCGATGGTCGATCACTTCGACGAAGCGGTGGGGGTGCTACTCGACGCCCTCGACGAATTCGGCCTGGCAGACGACACGGTGATCGTGTTCACGTCCGACAACGGCGGCAGCACGTACAACCACCATCGGGGCTTGCCGGTGACGAGCAACCTACCCCTGCGCGGGGGAAAAGCGCATATCTACGAAGGCGGTACGCGGGTACCCGCCGCGGTGGTCTGGCCGGGTCACGTCACCCCGGGCTCACGAAGTGATGCGCTGCTCGACAGCACCGACTGGTATCCGACGTTGCTCGACCTGCTCGGCAAGGCGCCCGAGCCTGGCCAGATCTTCGACGGCGTCTCGCAGCGCGAGGTGCTGCAGGGCGGTCGCGGGAGCCGAGACGCAATTCATGTCTATCTGCCGCACTACTTCCCGATCCCCGGCACGGTGCCCGCGTCTTCGATTCGCATCGGAGCCCTGAAGCTCATCCGCTTCCACTTCGACGGCGAAGGGCAACGCGATCGCTTCGAACTCTACGACCTCTCGCGCGACCCCGGCGAACGCCGAAACCTCGCGGCGAAGCGGCCACGAGATGTCGAACGATTGAACGGCGAACTTTCCCGCTACTTCGAGCGCATCGGTGCACTGCTTCCGGAAGCCAATCCACTGTATGTGCCCACTGAAGGCGGTGTGAAGGATTCTTCGTAGTAGCTGGGTAGCGCTTCGAAGCGCGCACCCCGACTTCCCTCTCGAGGTCGGGGAGCGTAACGGTGACAGAGTGCTGCGGATCGCAAGTGGTCCGCAGCTTCGTCGCCAACACCATGCGAGAGGCCACGTTTCTACGAGTGCCCGGTGGACGGCACGCGGCTTGCTCTTCATACCCACATGTCGAACGAAGTTTTCAGCATGCTGGGGTGGAGCTGTGTGGCCTGGACGGCCATCGAAGTCGCCAGGCTCGTGGTGCGTGCACGCAAGACACACCGCTTTCGCACCTCGCGCCCGCCGCACTTCTCGGCCTTCGGCCGAGACGGCGAAGCGATCGACGTCGACATCGTTCCCTGACGATCCGGAACCGAGGGCGTATAGTCGCCTGGCCGATTGACCACCGGCCAGCTGCGAAAGGGCGTCCGTGAAACTCCTGCTCCATCTCATTCCCCGCTTCGGTGAAGGTGTGGTCGTGCTTCGCGACGGTCGGCGACCACATCCCCTACGAGCGCCGGCTGATGAAGACGGTCGGGAGCCTGGTGGCCTACCTGCAGGGCTACGGTGAGCTTCTCGTTCGAACCAACGGATGGGACCCACAAGTGCTCGAGCGTTTTCGAGCGGCTCCGGTGGTCAGCACGTTCGCAGGTGGCATCGATGTCCACGCAACGACGGAACAACTCGAGGCGATCGGGAAGCTGCTGCCCGACGAATGGCTCGCCCTCGCCGCGATGGGAACACCGGACGAGTGCGTCGACGCCGTGCTCGGGCAACTGGCCCTGGGCTGTGACGGCGTCATCCTTCACGGCGCGACACCCGAAGAACTCGAGCCCATCGTCGAAGCCGGTGCGCTGCGGCGCTCGGACTGACGCGCCGGCCGCATCGCCGTTCCACGACGGCCCCCAACTCTGAAACCGAACCCAAGAGGGATTTCATCCATGTCCGAACTTCCCGGCCCCGACTCCAAGCACCCCGCTCGCCTGGCTTCCTGGCATTCCGCCGACGCCGTAGCGCGCGGTGACAAGCAGGCGTGGCTCGACAACTTCGCCGACGACGCCATCGTCGAGGACCCGATCGGCAAGTCGTTGATCGACCCGACAGGGGAGGGCTTTCGCGGCAAGGAAGCGATCTCGGGTTTCTGGGACTCGAACATCGAAAAGATGCGTCCGATGTTCTCGCTACAGCATTCGATCTGCGCCGGCAGCGAATGCGCGAACGTCGGGACGCTCACCATCCAGTTCGAAAACGGCATGATCAGCCAGCTCTTTGGGGTGTTCACCTACAAGGTGAACGACGAGGGCAAGGTGACCGCGCTGCGCACCTTCTGGGAGGGGGAGGACTTGAGGATGTATCCCCCGATCGCTGAACGGGGAAGCTGAGCGCTCGCGCGCGTTCCGCGCGCGGGGATGCTCTCGACATGGCGCAGTACACCATCGCCCAGAAGCGGTACCCTCGCGGCGGGCGGCGGCACTGTACCACCCGCTACGGACATCGCGGGGGTGTACAAGAAGTGCGCGATCGTCGAGAGCATGGGCCTGTGCCCGTTGAGTTACACGAAAAGGCTCCTCTATACTGACCGGCTCGAACGAGGCTCTCATCATGCGCGCGCCCAGAAACATTCTTGCTGCTTTTGTCTGCTTCCCCTGCCTGTTGTTGCTCAGTTGCCAGGGCGAAAGTGGCTCGTCGAAAACCAGTTTGAGCTTGACGGGCTTCTGGAGCGGGACGACGGTACCGACGGCCGGCTCACCCGATCGCAGGATGAACGTCACCTTCGCTGTGATCGGTGAACCCGAAGATGGCAATTACACCGCATCGGTCCGGTTTCCACAGACGATCGGTTCCCGGCGAGGGTGTCCCGCGAAGGACTTCCAGTTGGTGGGGACGCTGGTTGGCGAGCGCCTGGAGGGGCGGCTCCTGGGAACCCAGCTGTGGGAGTCCCGCAGTTTCGTGTTCGACTTCGTGGACAACGACACGGCCATGGGGACCTACGAGGTGACGAGTTCCGACTCTTCGCAGGGCGCGTCGTGCCCCGGCGAAACCGGAACGATGACCCTCAGCCGCTTCATCGAATAACGCGATCCAATTCGAACGAGGAGGTTCCGTGGCCAGCACGCACGACTTCACGACGACTTCGATCACCGGTGAGTCCGTCGATCTCGCTGACTACGCGGGCAAGGTCTGCCTCGTTGGCAAGAACGGCGAAGTCCTCGAGCGGTTCGATCCGCCGGTGACACCCGAGGACATTGGCGAAAAGCTCGCCGCGCACCTGTAGCCGTAAGCAGGGCCCGTAACGCAACAAGGCGGCCCCTTCTCCGAAGGTCCCTCCGAAGGTCCCTCCGAAGGGACCTTCGGAGAAGGGACCGCCTTTCTTGTTTGTTGCATCGATCAGAAACTGGAGCTGATGATCCGACTTGAACGGACGACCTGCTCATTACGAGTGAGCTGCTCTACCAACTGAGCTACATCAGCCAAAATCGAGTGAGCCGGTTGCGACTCGGCGGCGCAGTCTAGCCTGCACCTCCCTCGTCGGCATCTCGATCCGAAAGCTTGCGCGTCCGGGGGCTGCGTTGCGCAACTCGCCGGCAGCGATGGGCGGGGCAGGGGGCCGCGCATGCGCGGGACGCGTCGTGGCGCGCCATCGAAGCGGGATATCGTGGCGGCTGTGCGCAAAGCGCTGGGGAGACGAAGCCGTTGGGGGTTATACTCCGCGGAGTCTGGGGGAGCGCCGCCATGCCCGTACTTCCAATGATCGACCTGCTGATATTGCTCGGGTGGACGAGTCTCGCCCTCGGCGGGGTGCTCAAGGCCATCGCGATCACGACCAACTACCGTCCCGACATCCTCACCCTCGGGCCGCTCGAACTGGTCCAACTCGCCGCGATCTGCCTGCTCTTCGCCCTTGCTCTGGCAGCGCGCACCTGGGTGAAGGCGAACGAACCGGAGATCATCGCCAAGCAGCGCAGGGTCTCGACGCTCCGCGCCGTGGCCCGAGCGACGGCCGAGTTGGAGCCCACACCGCTCGCATACGCGGAAGAGACGCCACCCGAAAGCGGTCTACCTACGCGAGACGGGACCGCCTCATAAGCGGAAGCCCCACGCGCTCCCCTTCGAGCTGGCGCGCCGCGTTGCGGCTGCGCACCTGGTGCTGGGCGTATGGAACGAGCTGGTACGCCGAAACGGCGAGTTCGCGGTAGAGCGATATGCCGCAGCGGGTGGCGGCATGAAAGAAGTCGAATGCGGTCTTCACGCTGGATCTCTCCTATTGGCTGGGAGGGAAGTAGGCGCGAGCGGCCTCGAAGTTGCACGAAATCTGCCGGCCGACCGGTTTCCTGCTCGGGGGGCTCTCAGATGCGTGATACAGTGCGCGCCGTGCCGGAACCCGCGGAGGCAGCTCGAAGCGCGCGAGACGTGACCGTCGATCGAACGATCTGGTTCAACGGCCAGTATGTGCCGTGGGAAGCCGCGCATATCCACCTGCTCTCCCATGCCGCCCAGCGCGGGTCGCTCGTCTTCGACTACATGAGCGTCTACGAGCTTCCCCAGGGGGATGCGATTTTTCGGATGCCCGAGCATCTCGAGCGCTTCGACCGCTCGTGCGAGTTGATCGGGCTGCGGCTCGCCTATTCATCCGATGTGCTCAGCGAGGCCGTACTCGAAACCGTGCGGCGCAACCCCGGCTCCAGCGCCGTGAAGATCTCGGCCTTCATTTCATCGGTCGAGGTGGACGTCGTGCCCGTCGACGACGAGGTCGGCGTCGCGATCGCCGCATACGACCCGGCGGCCGACGTGCTCGCCCACAAACGCAACCCGGTGGCGAAGAAGGCAGACACCTGCCGACTCTGGATCGAAAAGCAGATCCACAACCGTCGCGAAGACATCGTGTCGCCCCAGGCCAAGGTCGCGGCCAACTACGTTTCGACAATGGCCGCCAAGGAAAGGGCGCTCGCGGCCGGACACGACGACATCATCCTGATCGACGAATACGGCCATGTCGCCGAGGCCCCGACCGCCAACATCTTCTGCGTCGACGCGGAGGGCACGCTGCTCACGCCGGAAGTGCGCCGCGTGCTGCTGGGGGTCACGCGCTCGACCATCATCGAGCTCGCGCGGGCCAGTGGGGTCGAGGTCCGCGAGGCCGCCATCACGCCGGAAGCGCTGATGGAGGCCAGGGAGGTCTTCCTGACTGGCACCACGGCCGGGGTCTGGCCCTGCGTTTCCGTTGACGATCGGGCGATCGGGAATGGCGAGATCGGTCCCGTCGCGAAGACCCTTCAGGAACGTTTCGCGCGGCTCATCGCGGGAGATGATCCGC
>JASMLK010000009.1 GCA_030748735.1 Myxococcota bacterium
CGCTTGTACCTGCAACTCGACGTCGACCTGCCGCAGGACTGGAAGCTCCGAACGTCCGGCTACGGCTACTACGACGCGGCCTACCGGATCAACGGCCGCAGCGACTACACCGACGACGTGCTCGACACCCACGAGTACGACTTCGAGCTGATGGACACGTACATCGAGGGTGCGGTCCACGAGAAGGTCGACGTCAAGCTCGGCCGCCAGGTGGTGAACTGGGGGCGCAGCGAGACCTTTCGCATCCTCGACATCATCAACCCGATCGACAACCGCGAGCCGGGGCTCACCGACATCGAGGACACGCGACGACCGCTCGGCATGCTCCGGGTGGGCTGGTTTCACGGACCGTGGACACTCACGGCGTTGGTGATTCCGGAAATCCGCTACGACCATCTGCCGGGGCAGGGGTCGGATCAGTCGCCGGGCATTGGAGACGACCTCCCGACGGACCCTGTGGGTGTCATGGCGTTTTGTGATGGGGAGTTGTCGGGTGAAGCGTCGGACATATGTGGCGACGTATTCGCGTATCTGGGGTCCCTGGGCCCGCTGGATCCATCGGATCCAATCGACCTCTGTCATCATAGGGAGAAAGACTTCGGCCCCTCATCGGAGTACGCGCTCAACCTGACCGGTGTCTTCAGCGGTTGGGACGCGTCGCTGCAGGCCGCCGTCTACAACAACGACACCGCGCACTTCGACCTGAAGGACCGGCGCTTCGAACACGCGCGCCTGTGGATGGTGGGCGCGGGGGCGAACTACACGTACGGCTCGTGGCTCTTCAAGGCCGAACTCGCTTTCAGCGATGGCTACGAGTTCTTGTGGACGAGCGACGAAAAATCGCGACTCGATGCGATGGTGGGCCTCGAGTACTACGGCATCAACGACGTCAACATCGCCTTCGAAGTGTCGGAAACTCATCTGTTCGACTTCGAAGAGGAGACGGAGCTCTTCCTCGACTTCGCCCAGGAAGACACCATCCAGAGCGCCCTGCGCGTGACCTACGACATGTGGAACGACCAACTGCACTTCACCGTGCTGGGCCTGGTCGTGGGCGAAAAGGCGCAGGACGGAAGCCTCGTTCGACTCTCCGCAGAGTACGACGTCATCGACGCGTTTTCTGTCGAGGGGGGCTTCCTGCTTTTCCAGGATGGCGACTCGATCTTTTTAGACGGCGCCGGCGACAACGACCGCTTCTTCGCAAGCGCGAAGTACAGTTTCTGAATCGCGGTTTTCACCTGGGGTGAGATGGCGCCTTCCGACGTCGGGCGCAAGCGCGGCACCCTGTCGGACGTGAGCGCTCTCGCGTCGGACACGCGGACGTGGTGGTCCACCGGTTGCCGCTTGCTTGCGTAAGCGGATCGCGAACCGCGCTGGCACTTCGCCCGCGACGTTCCCCGTGCGCAGCCTCGTGCGCTACCGAGGCGTTGCGTCGCACCGCTGCGAAGTCATGGAAATTGTTCGCCTACGTGCTCTGGACGCGCTCGGTTGCCGTTCAAGTGCCTCGCGTGCCAAACGATAAGAATGTTCCGTAGGTAGCGGATCGTCGCGTGCGGCAAAGCTGCGGACGAGGCGCTGCGTGCGTGACGCAAGGCCGTGCGCCAGCTGAAAGGCCGTGCGCCAGCTGAGGGGAAGGCATGGACGAAGATCCTGAACTGCTGCAGGACTTCCGAACGGAATCCCTGGAACACATGAGCGAGATCGAGCCGCTCTTTCTCGAAATCGAGGATCTCGAGGGAGACGAGCAGAACGACGTCGTCAACCAGATCTTTCGCGCAGCTCACAGTGTGAAGGGGGCGGCCGGTTTCTTCGGTCTCGATCGCATCCAGAACCTCGCGCACACGATGGAAAACCTCCTGATGCGCGTTCGCGACGGAGAACTCGCCTATCACACCGGCATGACGGACGCGCTACTGGCCGGCGTCGATAAGCTCACGCAGTTGATCAGTGCGCTCCCCGAAATCGTCGAACTCTCGATCGACGACGAGGTCGCGAACCTCAAACCCTTGATCGAAGGATCGGCCGCTGCCCCGGCACCCGAAGCGCCCGCGGCACTCGAAACCGAAGCACCGGCAACGACGACTGACGAAACGCCCGGGGCCACGGCACAGCCGGCCGCACAAGCGCCGACGACCGATGCCGCGCCGCCGCCCGCCTCCGCCGGCGAGCCCGCGGCCGAGCCGAGCGAACACGTGGTATCCATCGACGGCTTTCCCGCCTTCGAGGTGGATCCGGAGGTGGCCGAGGAAGCGGCGCGCTTCGGGCAGCGTATCTTCGGCGTCGTTCTTCCCGAGGTTCTGAACAGCGACGGCGCAGGAGTCGAGGAGGCGCATTCGCGCATCGCGGCCCTGGGCAAGGTCGTGGGGGCGGCTGTCGATCCCGGTGAAGACGACCCCCTGGCACTGCAGGTGGCGACGGTTCTCGAAGAAGATCTGCTGCAGGGTGCGCTCGGGCTCGGCGACGATCAGATGACGCTCTTGCGAGACCGCGTCCAAATGTCGGAAGATCGGCTCGTCCAGGCCATGTCGAACACCCCGGGTGAAGGCGAAAGCCAGCCCTCGACGGGTGCCGAACCTTCCGCGGCGGCGTCGGCCGGCGAGGCCCCCGCTGCGCAGGCTGCAGGTGGCGGCGGTGGCGGTAGCAAGGCGAGTGGAAAAAAGAAGGCGCCCGCCAAGAAGATGGAGGCCATCGAGACGGTTCGCGTCTCCGTCGACCTGCTCGACAAGCTGATGACGCTGGCCGGCGAACTCGTTCTCGGCCGCAATCAGTTGCTCGCACGGCTCGACCAGTCGGATGACCCCGGCATCAAGGGGGTGCTGCAAAATCTCGACATCGTCACCAGCGACATGCAGAGCAACATCATGAACACCCGCATGCAGCAGGTGGGGAACGTCTTCAAGAAGTACCACCGGGTGGTGCGTGATCTTTCTCGCAAGCTCGGCAAGCGCGTCGATCTCGAGATCGAAGGCAGCGAAGTCGAACTCGACAAGTCGATCATCGAGCTGCTCTCGGACCCGCTGACCCATCTCGTGCGCAACAGCCTCGATCACGGCATGGAGGCGCCCGCAAAGCGCGCGGAACACGGCAAGTCGGAGGTCGGGCAGATTCGCCTTTCTGCGTACCACGAAGGTGGGCAGGTCAACATCGAGATCGCGGACGACGGCAAGGGACTCCCGCTGATCCGGCTCGAAAACGAGCTGTCCGTGAACCCGATCAGCGATTCGGGCGAGTACTACGTGCTCATCCCGAACGCCAACGGGTCGGCGGGTGGCATTCTCGCCAGCCGCGTAATCGACACGGTCGACACCGAAATCGCGATCGACCATTCGAGTGACGACCCGGCGTGTGTCAGCGGTCGTGCATTGATCGAGGGACGACTCACCACCATCTTGGACGCCGAAAGCCTGCTCGGCTCGGCGTTGGGAGAATCGCTGTGATTCTGGACGCCGCCCTGCAGAGCGAAGCGCTGGAATACGGCCTCACGAGTTTCTTTCTCGGAGAGGACCTGTTCAGTCTCAATATCCGCCTGGTGCGTGAGATCAATCCGCACCTCGACATCACGCCGGCCCGCAAGACCGAGAGTTTCGTGAAGGGGCTCGTGAACCTTCGCGGGCAGATCGTGACGGTGATCGATCTCGGAGAAAAACTCGGGCTCGGGACATGCGAGATCGGCCCCGACAGTCGGCTGGTGATTCTCAAGACCAACGCCGAGTTGGCGGCACTCGATGACTGCACGCTGTCATCGAGCGAAGACAAGGTGGGGCTCCTGGTCGACCGGATCTCGGATGTCGTTACGCCCGGCGCCGATCAGCTCGAGCCGCCACCGCCCAATCTCGAGGGCGAAGGCGTCGACTACCTATCGGGCGTTTGCAAGACCGAAGCAACCACGATGGGCATCCTCGATGTTTCCCGGTTGCTCGAATACAAGGTGCCCAGCGCGGAGAACTGATCCCGACCGAGCCGGTCGGTCCGCTCTCCTTCCCCCCCCCACACGTGCGATGCACGGCCAGAACAATAGAAGTAGGTGAATGCAGGACCTACGCATACTCATCATCGACGACTCAGCGAGCTACCAGAAGATCCTCCAGCAGGCGCTTTCTCACATCGAAGGCGTCGAGGTCATCGGGACTGCGAGCGACGGTCCGGAGGGCATTGGGAAGATCGAGGAAGACGAACCCGATCTGGTTCTGCTCGACATCGTGATGCCCAAGATGAACGGACTCGCCGTTCTCGAGTACATCAGGAAGGCCCATCCGACGGTGTCGGTTCTGATGGTGAGCGGTGATGGAGAAGCCAAGAACACGCTGCGCGCTCTGAGCCTCGGTGCGGTCGACTTCATCTTGAAGCCTACGGCCGATGCGACCAACACCTTGCGTGAGCATCTCTACAAGGGTGTCCGTGTCGTGCGCGCGCAGCGCCGCTCGGCGACCGGCGAATCGGAGCCTCCCAGGCGGCGCAAGGAGGAGGCACGGGCCGCTGATCCGGTGCACCAGGTGGCGCGCGCAGCGTCGCGTTCCAGGCTGGTCGTGATCGGCATTTCGACCGGAGGCCCGCGGGCACTCGAAGAACTGATCCCCGCGCTTCCATCCGGATTGCCATGTCCGATCTTGATCGTTCAGCACATGCCGGCAGCCTTTACCGAGAGCCTCGCCAACTCCCTCGACAACGCGAGCCCGCTGGACGTCGCAGAGGCGAAGGACGGCGACGTCGTCCGCGCGGGGCAGGTCTTGTTGGCGCCGGGGGGACGGCACATGGAAGTCGTTCCCGTACCCGATGCACCCAGCGGTCTGGCGATACGCATTCACGATGGTCCACCGGTAAACGAATGCCGGCCCGCAGTGGACCTGCTGATGAAGAGCGTTGCGAAGCACTACAACGGTGAGGTCCTGGCCGCGGTGCTGACGGGCATGGGTTACGACGGCAACGCCGGGGTGGCCGCGCTCAAGGAGAAGGGGGCCTACTGCATCACCCAGGACGAAGCCACGAGTGTCGTCTACGGGATGCCGAGAGTGGTGGTCGAAGCGGGCAACGCAGACGAAGTCCTGCCACTCACCGAGATCGCTCCGCGCCTGGTCGCCTGGGCTTCGGGCCTCGACGGAGGGTCGAGGGCATGAGCGGACTTCGACTTTCACCCGAAGAGTTCGACCTGATCCGGAACCTCGTGCGCAAGGAGTGCGGGATCGCGGTGGGAGACGAGAAGGCCTATCTGGTCGAAACCCGTCTGACGTCTCTCGTGAAGGAGGTGGGCTGCGATTCGTTCCGCACCTTCTACGAATTCGTTTCGCGAGCGACGAATCGCGAGATTCGCGACCGCATGATCGACGCGATGACGACGAACGAAACCCTGTGGTTTCGCGACGACGGTCCGTGGGAAATCCTTCGCACCCAGCTCATTCCCGAATTCTTCGAGATGCTGAAGAGCGGTTCGCGCCGTACGATTCGCATCTGGTCGGCGGCTTCGTCGACCGGGCAAGAACCCTATTCGGTTGCGATGTCGATCCTGCAGGCCATCGACGACCTGAAGGATCCGTCGATCAAGGACGAGCAGTTCGAGATCTTCGGGACCGACCTTTCACCGTCGGCCTTGTTCGTCGCGAACTCCGGGCGCTACGACCCGATGTCGATCAGCCGCGGTCTCGATCCGGCGTCGAAGGAGAAGTTCTTCGACCAGGTCGGTGGCGTGCACTCTGTGGGTGAACGGGTTCGTTCCCGGGTGACGTTCAAGCGTTACAACCTGATGGATTCCTTTGCCGAGTTCGGTCGTTTCGACCTCGTGCTCTGTCGGAACGTTCTCATCTACTTCGCGCCCGAACTGAAGCGCGACATCGTCGAGCGGATCGCGAACACGCTGCACGACGACGGTTGCTTCATCGTCGGTGCTTCGGAATCGCTGCAAGGCTGTCTGCACCGCTACACGATGCAGATGTGTGAAGGCCAGATCTACTACCGGCGCAAGCCTGGGGGAGAGGCATGAAGATTCTCACTGTCGATGATTCCATCATCATTCGTCGAATCGTGAGTGGCGTGATCGAGATGACCGGTCACGAGCCCATCGGGGCCGAGAACGGAAGCGCGGCCCTCGACGTGCTCCGGGATCATCACGAGGACATGGCCCTGGTCGTGTTGGATTGGAACATGCCGGTGATGGACGGGCTCACCTGCTTGAAGGAAATGCGCTCGGACGGCGACTTCAAGAGCATCCCCGTCATGATGCTGACGACGGAATCCGAACGCGATCGCATGGCGACCGCGATTTCGGCGGGGGCCAACCACTACTGTGCAAAGCCCTTCACGCCCGAAGGGCTCGCGGTGAAGATCATGGAATGTCTGGGGCAGGGTGGGTGAGCGATCCGGATCGACGATTGCTGGAAACTCTGTGCAACCCGCCGTACGAGATCCCAGCGCTCTCGTCTTCGGTGATGCGCGTGCTGCGTGCACATCGCCGACTGGATCGCGAACAACGAAGGCCACGCGGTCACTCGAGACAAGTTCAATGAGCGCTTCGATGCCGGCATCTGGTCCGATCTCGATCTGGATCAAGATCAGTTGCCAGAACTGATCGCCGACCTCCACGAAGCCGCGGAGCACGCGGAATTCCTTTTGCACGCAATCAAGTCCTGAATGCGGTGACCCGAATATCTGGGCACCGATCAGCGCTGGAGAGATTCATGACCAAAGACCACCCGATCGTGAAGCCTTTCATCGATGCCGGCATCGAAACCCTGGGAACGATGGCGATGCTGGGCCTCGAGTTCTGTGCCGCGACCGCAGTCGAGAATTTCGAAGACACCCTCGACTACACCTCGACCATGGGGCTATGTGGCGAGAACGAGGGGCTCCTGGTGGTGAGTGTTGGGAAGCCGCTCCTGCGTACCGTCGTCGCGGCCATGCTTGGCGATGAAGAAGAGAACGTGGACGACGACCTCGTCGACGGCGCAGGCGAACTCGCGAACATGATCGCAGGCGCAGCCAAGGGAGCGTTGGGCGACGCGGGTTATCACTTCGAACTCTCGATTCCCGCCGTGATCATGGGGGCGAAGAACGTCGTGAGCCCCCAGACCGCGATGAAGGGTGTGCGGATCGAGTGCGCGTGCAACGGGCTGCCGTTCGTGATCGGCCTGTGGACCGGCGGGCTCAACGACGAGTAGTTCGTCGCCGCAAGACACGCTCCGCGAGGGCTAGTCGGAGTGTCGCTTCGGTCCCGTTGCGATCCGTTGTGCCATGCCGCGGAGCATACGCACGGCTACCGACGGGTTGCAGGTCGCGAACTGTTCGAGTTCCGCCTCGTTGAACACGCATACCCACACCGTTCCGTCGGCGCGTAGCACCACGCGACGTTCCGCTCCGGTCAGCGTGCAGATGGCGCCGAGAAATGCGCCTTCTTCCTTTTCGACGTCGACCAACGTTCCCTTCGACTCGATCTGGATCCGTCCCGAGAGCAGCATGTGCGTGTGGTGTGACCGGTCGCCCGGCCCGGCGATGACTTCGCCGTCCTCGTACTTCGCGAAGTAGCGGTCGAAACCGGGTGCGCGGCAGATCGCGGCCCACAGTGGGTCGACGAGCGAATCGAGCATCAGCTGGATCTCGCCCTGGGTCGCCTGCCCGCGGTTTGCAGCCACCGCGGGTTGTGAATCCATCCCGTACCCCGCCGCGATGGCCTTTACCCTGCTCAGCACCTCGGCCGCGCCACCGGGGCGTCGCGCGGGATCGAGGACGAGAAGGCCCATCACGACTTCTTCGAGCGGCGGGGGACAGGCGAGGTGAACGTCGGAAAGACATTGAAGCCCGTAGATGCAGCCGTCTTCGCTGCGCCGCAGGACGTCTTTGCGCTGATTCAAGTCGATACCGGTGAACGCGGCCCAGGCGGTCGCCCCGACGCCCCATAGGTCGGTGCGAAGGTCGAAGGCGCGGGTGTTCGGGTCGGCTTGTTCGGGGGCGCGATAGCCGTGCGTGCCGAGTCCGATCGGGATCTGTCCCTGAAGCAGTAGCCCCTTCGACATGAGCGAGGTGTGGGCGACACCGAAGTCGGTCAACGCGAAGCCGCCATGACCGTCGAGCAGCACGTTGCTCGGCTTGACGTCGAGGTGGAGGATCGACGCCTGGTGGGCCGCGGCGAGCGCGGAGAGCAAGTCGGAGACCAAGCGCCACGTCTGGTCGATATCGAGGCGCCCGACGAGCGGCCACGCATCGGCGAGGCTGCCGGCCGGGTAGTAGGCCATCACGACGAAGGCGAAGGCTCCTTCGAGACTCCAGTCGTACAAAGTGGGGATGCGCGAATGCCGAGCGCGGCGCAGGGCGGCGAGTTCGCGCTTCATGGTCGTCATTGCTTCGGGATGTTCGGCCGAGCCGAGCACCTTGATGGCGACGTCGCGGGGCGGCGTGTCGTCGCGGCCCGAACCGTCACCGTCGAGACACTGCGCCTGATACACCGAACCGAAGCTTCCATGCCCCAGGCGTCGGACCAACCTGTAGCGGTGTCTTGCAGTGAGGACGGTGCCTGCGTCGAGCGCGATCATGGTGCTTCGAATTCCCGGGCGTGGGCGGCTACGACGTTGCTGCCGCCACACCCTCCCATCGGCGGAACGGCGCCAGAACTTCGGATCTGGACCGAAGGGTTTTTCCGTAGCCTGCTATTGCTGGACGACCGGCGAAGCGGTGGGGGGCGTGCGGCGTTTCGGCTCCCTCCCGATGGCCGGCAGGACCTCGATGCGGTCGAGTTCGCTCGCGAGAAGGCGGAAGTTTCGAGTCACCGGCCCGCTCGGTTCGTGGACGCTCGGTGGGCGATTCACCCCCGAGGCCCGGGCGACCGCGATGCGTTCGGCGATGGTCGTCTCGAAGACGCGTGCGCCGTAGCGCTTGCGCACCTCGGCTTCGACCGTGCGCGACACGGCGGTGTGATTCGTGCGCGAGAGCACGATGCGCGGAGCGGCCAGGCCCGGATGATGGCGGCGCTGGACACGCCCGGCGGTGGCGAGAATGCGCTGCAGCCCCGCGAGGCCCATGGGTCGGGCTTCCGCCGGCACCACCACTTCCTGCGCCGCACACAGCACGGCGTTGACCACGATGCCAAGGCTCGGTGGCGTATCGAAGACGAGATAGTCGAAGGCGTCGGGGCCGAGCGCGTCGACGGCTTCTCGCAGGTGAAACAGTGCGCCCGGATCCCCGCCTAGGGTGCGTTCGAGGGTGACGAGGCTGGTAGACGCCGGCACCAGCGAAACACCGCGCGCACAACTCGGCTGAATCAGTCGCTCGAGGGGGAGGTGCCCCGCAAAGGTTCGCGTGAGCCCCGGCAGATGGTCGCGGCCGAGCCAGCGCGTGGCCGCGGCCTGGTGGTCGGTATCGACGACGAGCACCCGTTTGCCGAGTTCGGCGAGTCCACAGGCGAGCCCCACCGCAACGGTAGTCTTGCCGACGCCGCCCTTTTCACACGCGATGGCGATGCTGCGCATGGTCGAGTTTCCGCGAGTGTTCACTTCGACACGCAGGTTGCGTGGAAGTTTCCGGTCTCATCGGAAAAACGTGCGCACTGCTGAACGCAGTGGCGAAGGAAGGAATGCGCTCAGTCGCGCTCTTCCTTCCATTCTCGATAGCCCTGCACGCCATAGTAGATGGCACCGCACAGCAGCAGGCCGAAACCCACACGATTGAACGTGAGGTGCTCCTGCATGTTGGGATCGTCGTTCAGCCAGCCGTCATAGCCGAACCACAGCGTCAGGCCGGCGAGCAGGACCGGGAGGAAGAGCGGGTGGTCGAAAGGCGTCGGTGCTGCTTCGAGTTCCTCTTCGCCCATTTCGCCCGCGCCGGTACTGGGTTCGTCAGTTTCCTTGCGATCTTCTGTCGACATGCCGGCACCATATCATGCCGATGTGAGGCCTGCCGCTGATGGAGGGCTGATCTGCACAGCTTGACCGAAGGCGGATGCGCTGGAAACGTCTGCGTCATGGCAGCGCGACTCTTTGGCAGAAATCCACCCGAACGTCCCGGGTCGAACGAGAAGACGAGCAACTACATCACCCAGGAAGGCTTCGACCGGCTGCAGCGCGAATACGACGAGCTGTGGTCGGTGGAACGACCGAAAGTGACGGAAGCCGTCTCGGTGGCGGCTGCGCTCGGTGATCGTTCGGAAAACGCCGACTACATCTACGGCAAGAAACGGCTGCGAGAAATCGACGGCCGACTGCGCTTCCTGCGCAAGCGCCTCGACGCGCTCACCGTGGTGCGGGGCGCCCCCGAGCGCGCCGACCGTGTCTTTTTCGGCGCATGGGTGAGCCTCGAAGACGAGGAGGGCGGCACCGTGCGTTACCGCATCGTCGGCCCGGACGAATCGGACGCCGCCTCCGGCGCCATCAGCATGGACTCGCCGGTCGGACGCAGGTTGCTCGGGCGCGAGATCGACGACGAGGTCGAGGTGAAGCGGCCGCGGGGCACGACCGTCTACACGGTGGTGGGGATCGACTATTCGGCCCCCGATGCGGCCCCCGACGGTGAGACGCCGGACTGAGTCGCTCCCCGCTTCAGTCCGGCTGCTGCGGGATACAGTCCCTCGCGGTAAGGGACGATAGGTCGATCATGCTGCTGGACGTCATCGCACTGGTTTTTCTCGCAGGCTTCGTGGGGCTCGGGGCCTGGCGCGGTGCACTGGTTTCGGGAACCAACGTGGTCGCGTTGCTGCTCGCCTATGGTGGCGGCATCGTGGCTGCGGGACGACTCGCCGAGTCGCTCGCGGCGCGACTCGCCATTGCCGAGTTCTACGCCGCTGCGGTCGCGGGCACCCTCGGTTTCGTGGGTGCTTTCGCGGCTGCGGGACTGCTCGGTTCGCTGCTCCGCAGCTGGGATGCGACGCGGCCGGGCGACGAACCGCGCTCGCTCGTCGACCGCGGCCTCGGAGGCGTCTTCGGCGGATTGCGGGGGGCGTT
>JASMLK010000010.1 GCA_030748735.1 Myxococcota bacterium
GGCCCACCATCGGCATCGTGAGCATGCTGACGCGGCTCGCCAACCAGGACGACGAGAGCGTGATGGAAATGACGTCGACCTTCATGGTGAAACGCAGAGCAAGGAGACCCTCATGACCGCGTCCCGTTCCCACCCCGTCGCGTTCGTCACCGGTGCAAGTCGCGGGATCGGCAAAGCCGGTGCACTCGCTCTCGCCGATGCCGGCTATGACGTCGCCATCGCCTCGCGCACCCTGACCGCCGGTGAAGCCTACGACTACGGATCGACGGTCGCGGACGCGGGCACCCCCCGCGCCATGCCCGGCAGCCTCGAAGAAACCGCCGAAGCGATTCGGGCGAAGGGTCGCGAGGCCCTCACCGTACGCGCCAGCCTGCTCGAGCCAGCGAGCCTCGACACCGCAGTCGAAGAAACCCTTTCCGCCTTCGGGCAGATCGACGTGCTCTACAACAACGGCATCTATCAGGGCCCCGGCCTGATGGATGCCTTTCTCGACCTGCCCGAAGACAAACTCGCCACCGTGTTCGAAGGCAACTTCTTCGCCCAGTTCCATCTCACGCGCGTCGTGCTCGAGCACATGCTCGAACGCGGCGAGGGGACGATCGTGAACATGACCTCGCAGGCGGCGGTTTCGGACCCGCCCGCTCCCACCGGCCAGGGCGGTTGGGGCTTCGCTTACGCGGCGTCGAAGGGTGCGCTCCATCGCATGGCGGGCTTGCTTCACGTCGAACTCGGCGATCGCGGCATTCGCGCGTACAACATCGACCCCGGCCACGTCGCCACCGAGGCGATCCGCGAGATCCTCGGCCCCGACAGCGAAGTGGTCAGGCGGCAGGTCGAACAGGGCACGCCCGTCGAAGTCCCGGCAGCGACCCTGGTGTGGATCCTCACGACCGAAGAGGGACGCGCGCGCAGTGGTGAAACGTTCTTCGCACCCGACCTCGCGGCCGAGCGGGGACTCGTCGAAGGTTGGCCACGCGAGTGATCCCCTAGAAACGCAGCCCCACCCCGAGCGTGAACAGCACCGGGATGTCTCCCTGCAGCTCTTCGGTCAGCATCACGATGCGACTGCGCAGGTCGATGTTGATGTCCGAGTGGCGCAGCAGCAGGACGCCCGACTGCAGACCGACGAGGAAAGAACTCTTGTCGGGATTCTTCCCGGGCTCCTCGGACCAGACGTAGCCGTACCCCACTTCGAGCCCCGAGTAGAGGCCGAAAGGGGCCAGGCCGTACCGAAGCCGAGTTCGAACCCGAAGTCGGAAGCCACGAGTTCTTCGGATTCCTGCTCTCGTTCGAGGACCGCACCGCGTTCGACCGTGTCGAAGACTTCGACGTTTTCGACCAGGGCGGCGACCAGCCGCTGACTGGCGACGTCGATCTCGTCGAAGCTCGCGATCTTCTGCCGCCGACTGCGCTGCTGGCCGTCTTCGAAGCGCGCCGTCAGGATCAGCAGATAGCTCTCCCCCAACTTCGTGAGCTGGCCCGTGATGTCCATCTGCGCGTCTTCGGGGTCGCGGTCGGAGAGCAGCAAGACGTCGGGGTGGGCGATCAGGTCGCTTTCGACCAGGGTGCGCACCACGTCGATTTCGGCGTCGCGCACCTCCGCACCGTCGACGTAGAGCAGGCGTGCGGTCGTCTGCGCCGATGCAGCACCCGCGATCCCCAGAGCGCACGCAGCGCCCGCCGCGCACGCGATGGCGAGGCTCAGGCTTCCCCGGAGCACCCGTTGGCGAAGATTCCAGCGCATTTCCTCTCCCCTTCCCCGTTCGATCGAGGCGGCGAAGCTTGCCGATGAAACTGCTTCTACGAAACCCCATACGCTATAAGAGAGCCGATGACGACGACCGCCAAATCGAACCCCGCGACGCTCGTGGTGACCGAACACGACCCCGTCCCGCCGGGCGCCCACACAGAGTGGCTGACCGCGCGCGATGGCACGAGGTTTCGCGTGGCGCGCTTCAGCGGGCCGGACACGTCGCGGGGCACAGCCGTCATCCTGAACGGGCGCAGCGAGTTCATCGAGAAGTACTTCGAAACCGTCGGCGATCTGCTCGAGCGTGGTTACGCCGTGGCAACCCTCGACTGGCGCGGTCAAGGGCATTCCGACCGCGCCCTCGACAACCCCCACAAGGGCCATGTCGAGGACTTCGATCTTTTCGTGAGCGACTTGCAGCAGACCTTCGCGAGCTTCATCGAGCCGAACTGTCCCGCGCCATACCGTGCGTTGTGCCATTCGATGGGCGGCAATATCGGCCTGCGCTACTTGGCCGAGTATCCTGGGGTGTTCGAATCGGTCGTCTTTTCGGCACCCATGTGGGGGATCGGCAGGAGCGTGCAGCCTGCCCTGTGGATGCGGGGCGTTGCGGCGGCGACGGACTGGTTCGGCCTGCACGAGCGCTACCTGCCCGGCGGGCGCAACTACCACGAAGACGATCGCGTCTTCGAGAAGAACGTCTTGACCCAGGACCCGGATCGTTTCGCACGCTTCGTGGCACAGAGCGACGCGGAACCGGCGCTTCGCCTCGGGAGCCCGACGCTCGGCTGGGTCTACGAAGCCTTCCGTTCGATCGACGCAATCCACGCCCCGGGCTTTGCCGAGGCGATCGAGACTCCGATCTGCGTCTGCAGCGCGGGGCGGGACACGCTGGTTTCGGGCGAAGCCCATCGCCTCGTCGTCGAGCGGCTTCCCCAGGGCCAACTCGTCGAGGTCCCCGACGCACGCCACGAGCTGCTGATGGAATTGAATCGCCACCGCGACCGTTTCTGGGCTGCATTCGACGCGATGTAGCGCCCGTCGGCTCGACGCCCGGGGGTCCGCACCGCTTCGCTTTCGACACGCCACGTGTCACAATCAGGCCATGACTGATTCAGCGAGTCCGCAGTTCGAGGACCAGGGCGGCACCGCCACCATGGACCCGCCCACGATCGCGCGGTGGTTGACCTCGAAGATCATGAGCCGCATGGCGAGCCTGCCGGCGCAGGACAAGCGCCGCGCCAAGGCCGAACGCAAACGCATGCGTCGCGGCGAACGACACCGCATCGACTACTTCCATCAAGTCGACGACGCCTACAGCCACCTCGCCGTGCAGCTGCTTGGCCCCCTGGTCGAGCGCTACGACGTCGATCTGCGCTGCCACGTCGTTGGCCAACTGCGCGACCGCAATTTTCCCGAGCCCGATCTACTCGGCCCTCTCGGTCGCTACGACGCAGGGCTCGTGGCACCGCACTACGGACTCGACTTTCCACAGCCGGTGGTGACGCCCGACGCGGACGCCATCGCACTCGCCGAGCGCATCCTCGTCGCGGTCGATGCCAAGGACTTTGCCGAAGTCGCAGCCGCCCTCGGCAACGCGATCTACTCGGGCGATCGCGAAGCCCTCGATGCACTGGCCTCGCGACATGAACCCGCTTCTGCAGACGAAGCCCGCCGCGCCATCGAAGCCGGCAATGCCGTACGCGACAAGCTTGGTCACTACATCGGTGGCAGCTTCCACTGCAGTCCAGAATGGTATTGGGGCCCCGACCGCTTCTATCACCTCGAAGACCGCCTCGTCGAATTCGGCGCCGCGCGTAACGAGAGCGCGCCGCGTATCTGCCCCCGTCCGGCCATCGAAAACGGTCCGCTTCGCGACGATGGTTCGCTCGTCCTCGACTTCTACCCTTCCCTTCGCAGTCCCTATACGTCGATCATCTTCGACGAGACGGTCGCACTTGCACGAGAAGTCGGTGTACACCTCGAGATGAAGCCCGTCCTACCGATGGTGATGCGCGGCGTCCCCGTGACCCAGCGCAAGGGGGCCTACATCATGCGAGACACGGCCCGCGAGGCCCGAACACTCGGCATCGACTGGGGGCCCTTCTACGACCCGATCGGGGACCCCGTGCGCAACGCCTATTCCCTCTACCCGTGGGCGCGCGAACAGGGAAAGGGAACCGAGTTCCTGGCGAGCTTCCTGCAACGGGCCTGGTTCGAAGGCGTGAACACGAACAACGACCGCGGGATGCAGCAGGTCGTCGAAGCCGCGGGGCTCGACTGGAACGAAGCGCGGGGGCACGTTGGCGACGCCGCCTGGGTGGACGAAGTCGAAGCGAATCGTCTCGAGATGTACGGCTTTGGTTCGTGGGGCGTGCCGAGTTATCGGCTGCGCACCGCCACGGGAGAAACGCTGCTCGCCGTGTGGGGGCAGGATCGTCTCTGGCTGGTCGCGCGCGAGATCCAGCGCTGGCTCGCGGAGCGCGCCGGGTAGCCATCTCGGTCGTGCGCTAAGCGGACGGGCAGAACTTGTATCGCATGGGCAGGGTCTTGAGGCCCACGACGAAGCTCGATTCGATCCAGGTCGCCGGTGCTGTGGGTTCTGCGTATTCGAGACGCCTGGCGATTTCGAGGAAGAGCGCGCGCGAACTCAAGCGCGCCACATGGGCGCCGAGGCAGAAGTGTTCGCCCGTACCGAAACCCAGGTGGCGATTCGGGTGGCGTGTGATGTCGAACTCGAACGGGCGATCGAACACGCTGTCGTCGCGATTCGCCGAGCAATAGAACATCACGAGGTCGTCGCCCGCCGGGATCTCCTGGCCGTGGAGGACGACGTCCTGCATCACGCGCCGGCGCATGTAGTTCACCGGCGACGTCCAGCGCACGATCTCTTCGATCGCCTTCGGTGCGAGTTCCGGGTCCTTGCAGAGCAGTTCGAGCTGGTCGGGGTTTTCGAGCAGCGCGTGCATCCCGCCGGCGATCGCGTTGCGCGTGGTGTCGTGCCCTGCGGTGAAGACGATGAGGAAGTAGCCGAAGGTCTCGACCGGTCCGAGCGGCGTACCGTCCGGGAGCTTTGCGTTGGCGAGCTTGCTGGCGAGATCGTCGCGCGGGTTGGCGCGCCGGTCTTCGATGATCCGGTTGAAGAGGTTGTAGAACTCGAGTCCCAGTTCGGCCGTCGCCTTTTCGCGGTTTTCCCCCTCGCGCCGCAAGTCGGGATCGTCGGCACCGAACAGCTGCTGGGTGAGTTCGAGCATCGTTTCCTCGTCCTCACGCTCGACACCGAGCAGGGTGGCGAGCACGCGGAGGGGATGACGCTGCGCGACCGTTTCGACGAAGTCGCATTCGCCCTCTGCGCCAAATTTGTCGATGTGCTCCCGGGCGCACTCGGTCACGAGGTCGTCGAGGCCCTGGATCTTACGGGGCGTGAACAGTCCACTGGCAATCTTGCGCAGGTCGCGATGTTCGGGTGGATCCGTTTCGATGATGGTTCGCATGCTGGCGAACGGACTCTTGTCGTTCCTTCGCTGCTCGACCTGTTCGTTCGAAAGGATCATGGGGCCGGCCGAGTTGCTGAAGATCTCGGGCTGTCCCGAAATCTCCATGATGTCGGCGTGTCGGGTGATGGCCCAGAAGGGCTCGTACCCGTCGACCTCGCAGCGGTGCACCGGGGAACTTTCGCGCAGTCGCGTCCAGGTACCGTGAGGTTGTCCCGACTTGCCGTAGTTCCTGGGGACGATCAGATCTGCGGGGTCGATGTCGATGCTCATGAAGGCTCCTCTCGGGCTACACGGACGCGGCTGCAAACGGCGGCTCGCCTTGCCGCGACGCGCAACTCTATCGACGTGCGGGTGGGATTTCAGTAGAGGGGAACGCTCGCGTTTGTGTGTTCGCGGCCCACCCGATGGATGCGATTCCGGTACCTTTCGCGCCCCGATGCCCACGAAGCCCACGAAGCCCACGAAGCCCGAAGACATCCGACTCCTCGACCTCGCCAACCCCCAGTTCCCCGACGCTTTTCTGGAAGCGGCGAAGCTGGCCGCCCCCATGGCGGACACGCTCCACCTCGAAGCCGGCGCCGTCGCCGAGCAGGCCGCCAGCGAAACGGGGCTCAGCGATTTCGGTGAAAACGGGTGGCAAGAGCGCCTCGAGGTCGCGATGAAGGGCCTGCGCGAAGACGCCGAGCTGTCGCCCATGGGCAAGCTCAGCGCCTTCGCCCAGATGACGGGCTTCTTGAAGAATCGCCTGCTGCTCACCGACCTGTGGAAGCGCCACCCCGAAAGCCTGGAGGTCGAACTCGAACCGCCGATCCTGATCGCGGGACTCCCGCGCAGCGGCACCACCCATCTCCACAGCCTGATCGGTGCCGACCCGAAGTTCCGCGCCCTGCCCTGGTGGGAAGCCCTCGAGCCCGTACTCGCCGACGCCGAGAAGCCGGCGCCCGGCGAAGAGGATCCGCGCATCACGCGGGCCGCGGCGGGGATCGCCTTTCGCGACATGGCGATGCCGCACTTCAACGCCATGCACGAAATGACCGTCGACCACATTCACGAAGAGATCCACCTGCTCGCGATCGACGTGGCGACGGTCTTCATGGAAAACCTGGGCATCGGCATGCTGCCCACCTACCGCGACTACTACCTGGCCCACGACCAGGCGCCCCACTACCGCTACCTCGAAAAGATCTTGAAGACGCTTTCGTGGTTGCGCGGGGGCAAGCGCTGGATCTTGAAGAGCCCCCAACACCTCGAACAGCTCGAGGTGATCGCCGAAGTCTTCCCGCAAGCCACGGTCGCGATCAACCACCGCGATCCGGTTTCTACCGTTGCCTCGTTTTCGACGATGATCTCGTATTCGAGCCGGCTCGCCGCCAGGCAGGTCGACCCGGTTCGCCTCGGGCACTACTGGGCTGACCGCATCGAGACCTTCCTTCGGCGCTGCGTCGAGCAACGCGAAGCGCTCGCCCCCGAGCGCTCCCTCGACGTGCTCTTCCACGAGTACATGGGCAACGAAGTCGAGACCGTCGAGACGATCTACGAACTCGCGGGTGTCGAATTCGACGATGCCTCGCGCGACGCCATCGCGAAGTACCAGGCCGATCATCCCCGCGGTCGCTTCGGCCGCGTACGCTACGACCTTGCCGACTTCGACCTCGACGCCGGCGAACTACGCGAACGCTTCCGCTTCTACACCGACCGCTTCCCGGTGCGACTCGAATCCTGAGCCCCGCCCGAAACACTGGAGCCCCCCATGAGCGCCCCCGTTACCGAGAGCCGAAAGAAACTCCACGAACTGCTCGACCTGGTGCGCGAGGCCGACGAACGCCGCTACGGCAGCGAGTGGGGGATCGAAAGCGTGGGCGACATCGCGGACGGGCATCGCAACCTGATGCACATCCTCGAAGGCGGCCTGTTCTCCCACTTCGACGCCGACCCCGAGCGACCGGTCTTTCGCCGCATCGTCTCCCCCACGCGAAAGTTCCGCGGCGACAACGGCGACGCGATCTACTTCGACGCCGCGATCCGGCCCGACCGGGAGTACGTCGTCAGGGGCAACATGGCGGGAGCCGTCTATGTCTCGCTGACGGTCGAAGAGGGGCCCGGCGAAGGCGCCTACGCGACGGGGACGGCGGCCGGGCTGTGCGACGATGAATTCGACATCGACGACGACGGCAACTTCGAGATCGTTCTCTCGGCGCGCGAGCACGATCGCAACTGGTTGAAGCTCACCGAGGCGGCGTCGCGTATCACGACCCGCCACTACTTCGAAGAAGAGGTCTGCGCCGCCGCAGATCCTTCGCGCCACATCCCTCTATCGATCGAGCCGGTGGTCGACCCGGGGCCGCCGCCCGCGTGGACACCCGAAGGCCAGGACCGACAGGTGGCCGCGAGCATCCAACGCGTGATCAACTTCGTGCGCGGCGACACCCTGGACCAGCCTCCGCGCAAACCGGAAGACCAGCCCAGCTGGGTGTCGACCACGCCGAACGTCTTCAACACGCCGGAAAAGCCTGGCGACATGGCGTTTTCTGCGATGGACATCGCGTACACCATGGCGCCCTATGTCCTCGCCCCCGATCAAGCGTTGGTGATGACCGGCCGCTTCCCCGAGTGCCGTTTTGCGAACGTCTGCCTGTGGAATCGCTACATCCAGAGCTACGACTACAACAACCGGCGCATCTCGTTGAACCGGAAGCAGACACAGCTCGAGAGTGACGGTCGCTATCGCATCGTGATCGCCCACGAAGACCCGGGCATTGCGAATTGGATCGATACGGAGGGCCGCCCCTTCGGCATGGTGTACTGGCGCTTCGTGCTTCCGGAGGGGCCCGTCGAAACCCCGCACGCGGAAGTGGTGGACATCGCCTCGCTGCGTGGCGGAACCGCCTAATCTCTGTTTCGATTCGCTGGCGTGCCGACCGGCCGGCCGCGCCCAACCGCTGATCCTTCCACGAACCAAGGAGTCCCCGTGAAAGCCGTCGTCTGCAAGCAATTCGGTCCGCCCGAAGATCTCGTCATCGAAGACGTTCCCGATCCCGTCGCCATGGAAGGCCACATCGTGGTCGACGTGAAGGCGGCCGCGGTCACCTTCCCCGATTCGCTCGTGATCGAAGACAAGTACCAGTTCAAGGCCACGCCTCCGTTCATCCCCGGCGGTGAAGTCGGCGGTGTCGTGAGTGAAGTCGGGGCGGGCGTCGAAGACTTTGCGGTCGGTGATCGCGTGACGAGCAGTGCCGGCATCGTGGGCGGCTTTGCAGAGAAACTCATGGTTCCGACCTTCGCCGCACGCAAGATTCCGGACGAGGCCGACTTCGCGGAATCGACCGGCCTGCTCTACGCCTACGGCACCGCGTACTACGGACTCAAGCACCGGGGCGAGCTGCAGGCCGGCGAAACGGTCCTCGTACTCGGCGCGGCGGGTGGCGTCGGCATGGCGTCGATCGAGATCGCCAAGCTCATGGGGGCCCGCGTCATCGCGGCCGCCTCGCGCGACGACAAGCTCGAAACCTGCCGCGAACACGGCGCCGACGAGGTCATCAACTACGCCAGCGAAAACCTCAAGGAACGCACGAAGGAATTGACCCAAGGCCAGGGCGCCAATGTCATTGTCGACTGCGTCGGTGGGGACTACGCCGAGTCGGCCCTGCGGGCCATCGGCTGGGGGGGACGCTTCCTCGTAATCGGCTTCACCGCGGGCATTCCGCAGGTGCCCTTCAACCTGATGCTGCTCAAGAGCTGTCAGGTGGTAGGCGTCTTCCTCGGTGCCATGGTGAATCGCGAGCCCGAGCTTCGCGACAGCATCGAACGCGACCTGCTCGGCTTCATGGCCGAAGGGAAGCTCAAGCCCCACGTTTCGAAGCGCTACCCGCTCGAGCAAGCGCCCCAGGCCCTGCGCGACATGCTCGACCGCAAGGCGGTGGGCAAGGTGGTGATCGAACCGTGAGCGCGCCGAACGACCCGACCCAGCTCTTCCGGCTCGATGGAAAGGTCGCCCTGGTCACTGGTGGAAGCCGGGGACTCGGCAAGGAAATGGTCCTGGCGTTCGCGCGCAGCGGTGCGGACGTCGTCATTGCAAGCCGCAAAGAAGAAGCCTGCGCGCTGCTCGCCAAGGAAGTCGAAAACGAAACCGGCCGCCGCGCGCTGGCTGTCGGTGCGCACGTGGGCAAGTGGGCCGACAACGAGAACCTGGCGAAGCGTGCCCTCGATCACTTCGGGAAGGTCGACGTCCTGGTCAACAACGCGGGCATGTCGCCAACCTATGCATCGGTCGTCGACATCACCGAAGCCCTCTACGACAAGGTGATGGACGTCAACCTGAAGGGCCCGTTTCGACTTTCGTGTGTGCTCGGCGAAGCCATGAAGGACGGTGACGGGGGGTCGATCATGTTCGTGAGCAGCACCGCAGCGGTACAGGCGTCGCCAGCCGAGGTGCCCTACGGCGCAGCGAAGTCCGGGCTCCACAGCCTGACGAAGAGTCTTTCGCGCACGTTTGCGCCGAAGGTCCGGGTCAACTGCATCATGCCGGGTGCCTTCCTCACCGACATCAGCAACGCCTGGCCGAAGGAGATGCACGCCGCGCTCGAACGCATCGTGCCCCTGCAGCGCGGCGGGGCGCCCAATGAGATCGTCGGTGCAGCCCTCTATCTCGCGAGTGATGCGTCGGCCTATACGACCGGCAGCGTGGTCAAGATCGACGGCGGCCTGGCCTACGACATGGGCTGAGGCCCGCGGCGGGCACTGCGAGCTCGGGGGTGCCCCCTTCCCTCTTTCACGGGAGCTCCAATGGCGAACAACGACGTCTACGAAAACCTCGAAGTGCGCATCGAGGACCAGCTCTGCTGGCTCACCCTGAATCGCCCCGACTCGCTCAACGCCATGAGTCGCGGCCTGGTGAACGACCTGCGCGCTTTCCTGAAGGACCTGCCGACGCGGCGTGACATTCGCGTGGTGGTGATGAAGGGTGCGGGACGCGCCTTCTGCGCCGGGCTCGACATCAAGGAAGCTGGCCAATCGCAGGTCGGCGATGAGGATGGAAGCTTCGAGAAGCGACCGCCGAACTACAGCGAGTAGACAACATCGACGAGCAGCCGGCGCCGCCGTCCCGGCTCGCCGACCGACGAGGAGAGCAACCGTGTCCCATGAATTCGATGCCGAGCTCGCCCCCGAAGACCTGAAGAAGACCACCCGCGACCCCGAGGCGCTCCGCGCCGCCCTGGAAGGTTGGTTGGTCACGAAGTTTCCCGCAGACGCCAAGCCCTCGGTCGCCGAAGTGTCGAGTCCGTCCGAAACCGGCATGTCGAGCGAAACCCTGCTCTTCGATGCGCAGTGGGAAGAAGGCGGCAAGCCGGCCGCGCAATCGTTCGTCGCCCGCGTGGAGCCCGACCCGAACGACTGCCCGGTCTTCCCCCTCTACGACCTCGAAGGTCAGTTCAAGCTCCTCGCCTATCTGCGCGAACACAGCCGCATCCCCGTCCCCGTGGTGCGTTGGCTCGAACTCGACCCGAGCCATCTCGGTGCACCCTTCTTCGTGATGGAACGCGCCGAAGGACGCGTCCCCCCCGACGTGCTGCCCTACACCTTCGGCAGCTGGGTCACCGAAGCGACGCCCGACGAACGTCGCCAGCTGCAGGATTCGAGCGTGGGCATCCTGGCCGACCTCCACGAGATCGACGCGAGCGTCCCGGCCCTCGACTTCCTCGAATTCGATCTACCGGGCGCGACGCCCCTCGAACGCCACTTCGAAAACCAGCGCCGCTACTACCAGTGGATGCGCGGCGATCGCCGTCACCCGATCATCGAACAGACCTTCGCCTGGCTCGAAACCAACTGGCCCAGCGAAGAAGGCGAAACGGTCGTGAGCTGGGGGGACTCGCGCATCGGCAACGTGATGTACGACGGCTTCACGCCGAGCGCCGTGCTCGACTGGGAAATGGCGGCCCGCGGCCCCCGCGAACTCGATGTCGGCTGGATGATCTTCCTGCACTGCTTCTTCCAGGAGATCACGACCATGGCTGGCCAACCCGGGCTTGCCGACTTCATGCAGCCCGCCGAAGTGGTCGCCACCTACGAAGCGCGCACCGGAAAGGCCCTGAAGAACATCGACTGGTTCCAGGTCTACGCGGGCTTGCGACACGGGATCGTGATGGCGCGCGTCCATGCGCGCAGCGTCCACTTCGGGCAGGGAGAATGGCCCGACGACATCGACAGCGTGATCTACCACCGCCCTACCCTCGAAAGGATGATCGACGGAAGCTGGTGGAAATAGGGAGTTCCAACACATGCCCAACCCGATCGGACAACTCGTCGCCGAAGACGAACGCTTCAACCACCAGGTGGCCGACACCTTCGCCACCGTGGGCACGAGCGATCCCTCGTGGACCGAAAAGGTCTGCGCGATGGCAATGGCCCGCGACGGCAGTCTGCAGATCGGCTTCGGTCTCGGGAAGTACACCAACCGCAATGTGATCGACGCCTACGCAGCACTCTCACGCGGAAAAGAGCAGCTCACGGTACGCGCGAGCCGCAGCCTCGCGAGCGACCCCGAGCACACGATCATCGGCCCCATCCACTACGAGGTCGTCGAACCGCTGAAGAAGGTGCGCTTCCGCCTCGAACCGAACGACTGCCAGCCGATCGCGTTCGACTGGCTCTTCGAAGCGGTCGTGCCTCCCTTCCTCGAAGAACGCACCCACCTCCGCGCGGAGTTTCGCGTGATGAGTGAACTGGTCCGGTACCACCAGACGGGCGTCTGTTCGGGCTGGATCGAACTCGACGGCGAGCGCCACGAGATGACTCCCGACAGCTGGGTTTCGACCCGCGACCACAGCTGGGGAGTGCGCTACGACGTGGGCGTGCCCCAGAGCGACGTGCAACCGCGACCGAGCATCCCGCCCGGCGTCGGTTTCATGATGATCTGGTCCCCGGTGTTGATGGAGCGCAAGGACGGGTCGCAGTACGCGCTGCATCTCCACTTCACGCGCTTCGAAGCGCCTGGCTTCCAGCAGAAGATGGTGACGGCCCGTGTCGAGCACCCCGACGGAACCGAAGAAGTGATCGCCGACATCGATCCCCATCTCGAATTCGACAAGGTCAACCGCCGACTCCTGGGTGGCACCCTCGACTGCACGATGGCGAACGGCGAAACACGCAAGCTCGAAATCGAAGTCATGGGCGACACCGGGGTTCACCTCGGTGCGGGTCTCTACTTCGGCTTCGACGGCCATCACCACGGTGAATGGCGCGGCGAGTTCCACATCGATGGTGAGCGCATCGAAGACTGCACGACCCCCGAGCAGGCACGCCGGCTCCACCAGATTCGCGACACCGCGATCCGCGTGATCGACAGCAGCAACGACGCGATCGGCTACGGCAATTGCCAGCCGATCGCCGCAGGCCCGTGGCCCGAACTCGGCCTCGAAGACGATTCCTGGATGTAAACGCGCTCGCCGCAAGAGAGGCAGCCAGCGGTTCCGCGCTGAATGGACTGCGTCCCCTCACGGGCTTCCCGTGCGACGCAACGACTCGAAACACGAATTGATCGAACGAAACACGGGTGCGATGCTGGGCGACGCAAGAAACCACGTAACCCACGAAGCGAGGAGCCCCCCGATGGCCGACTCCGAACGCCGCAAGCGCGGTGTCGAGATGATCAACGAAGTCTATG
Organism: Myxococcota bacterium; assembly: GCA_030748735.1. Classification (GTDB taxonomy): domain Bacteria; phylum Myxococcota_A; class UBA9160; order UBA9160; family UBA4427; genus DUBZ01. The sequence continues at coordinate 12,911 of JASMLK010000010.1, forward strand.
CCGGCGACGTCGTCGTCCCGCCCGAAGGCGCAATGGCGTTTACGGATATCATGCTCGAACAGCTCTTCGCCGAGGTGTGGTCGCGCGACGTGCTTTCGATTCGCGATCGCCGCCTGCTGCTGCTCGGCATCATCGCTGAAAAGGGTGAAGCGATGACCTTCGGCATCCAGGCCAAGGCCGCACTCAAACGCGGCGAACTCGAACCCGACGAACTGCGCGAGTTCCTGCTGATGATCGCGCAGTACTCCGGTTACCCGCGCGCTGCGAGCCTGGTCGGCGTGGTCGAACAGAAGATCGTCGAAGTCGCGAAGGAAAAAGAAAACGCCGCGGACGGCAGCGAGTAGCAGCGGCGTGACGCAGAGCGATTCCGAACGCGCGCAACAACTCGTCGAACGCGACCGCCGTGTCGTGTGGCATCCGTACGCGCCACCGCAGGCCGAACCGCTCTTCGCGGTCGACCGGGTCGAGGGTGCCGAGATCCATCTCACCGACGGCCGCACCCTGGTCGATGGCATGTCGTCCTGGTGGTCGGCCATTCACGGCTATCGCCATCCCGTGATCGAAACGGCGATCAAAGAGCAACTCGAGAGGCTCCCGCACATCATGTTCGGCGGCCTCACCCACGAGCCGGCCGTACGCCTCTGCGAGCGTTTGCTCGAAGTCGCGCCGCGTGGCCTCGAACGGGTCTTTCTCTGCGATTCGGGTTCGATCGCCGTCGAAGTCGCGATCAAGGTCGCGTTTCAGTACTGGCTCTCGCGCGGGCGGCCCGAACGCAACCGCCTGCTGACGGTCGAAGGCGGGTACCACGGCGACACCTTCGCCACGATGGCGGTGTGCGACCCGGTGAACGGCATGCACGACTTCTTTCGCGGCGTGCTTCCCGACCATCGCTTCGCCGAGCGGCCGAGCTGTCGCTTCGACGAACCCTTCGAAGAACACCACATCGCCGATCTCGCGGGCAAGCTCGAACGACATCGCGACGAGATCGCAGCGGTCATTGTCGAACCCGTCGTCCAGGGTGCGGGCGGCATGTGGTTCTATTCACCGGCCTACCTGCGAAGGCTGCGAGAACTCTGCGACGAACACGACGTGCTTCTCGTCTTCGACGAGATCGCCACCGGCTTCGGTCGCACCGGCGAGATGTTCGGCGCCGACCACGCGGACGTCTCGCCCGACATCCTGAGCCTCGGCAAGTCGCTGACCGGCGGCACCATGACCCTCGCCGCAACGCTGGTAAGCGAACGGGTCAGTGGAACCATCGCGGCGGGCGAACCCGGTGCACTGATGCACGGCCCGACCTACATGGGCAACCCGCTCGCTTGCGCGGCCGCCCACGCGAGCCTCGACCTGCTCGAGACCACGCCCTGGCGCGAGAACGTGAAGCGCATCGAGAACGAGTTGCGGGAAGGACTCGCCCCCTGCAGCGCCCTGCCCGGCGTGGGCGACGTGCGGACCCTCGGCGCGATCGGTGTGGTCGAGCTGGAAGCTCCCGTCGACATGAAGATCGTGCAGCCCGCCTTCGTCGAGCAGGGCATCTGGGTGCGGCCCTTCGGTAAACTCGTCTACCTGATGCCGCCCTTCGTCACGAGCAGCGAACAGATCGGGGAACTCACCCGCGGAGTCGAAGCGGTCCTTCGCGCGCACGCATGAATCGCCACGGTTGCGCGAAATCGCAGGCGCTCTGGACTCGCACAGCAGCAGAATTGACAACGTAAACTTTACGTCGTACAGAACGGGCATGCCGCGTACCGCCCTTTCGGACAGCGAAGTCGAAGCCTTCCGCGACACGCTCTGCAGCGCCGCCACCCGCCGCTTCGCCGAACAGGGCTACGAGGGCGTCACCCTGCGCGGGCTCGCGCGGGACCTCGGCTGCAGTCCGATGACTCCCTACCGCTACTTCGAGAACAAGGCCGAGATCTTCGAAGCCGTGCGCAGCGCCGCGTTCGCCCGCTTCGCCCAGGCCTTGCAAGACGCGCTCTACGCAAGCCCCTCCCCCGCCGAGAGTCTGCCGGCGTTGTGCCGCGCCTACGTGTCCTTCGCAGTCGCCGAGCCCCACGCCTACCGGATCATGTTCGAGCTCGACCAGAGCAAGCGCATGCCGACGCCGCCAGAAACAGACCTGCGCAGTTGGCTGCTGATGCGCACCGCCGTCGAGCATGCGGTTTCGCTGGGCATCCTCGAAGGCGACCCCGAAGTGCTCGCGCATCTGTTCTGGTCGAGCGTCCACGGACTCGTCGCCCTGCACCTGTCGGGCATGCTGGTGCTCGGCCGTACTCCCGAGGAACTCGTCGAAGCCTTCATAGAACGAGAGCTTTCGCAGGTAGACACCAGGGCGTAGTACTGGACGCGCGCGCCCTGGATCGCGAACCTCTGGCGCGCCTCTGGCTCGAAGAACGCGACCCGCTGGGCTTGCACGGAAACTGGCTCGGCGACCGAGCCCAGCAAGCGCAACCAGGAGAAGACTGAATGAGTTCCGACGTCGTCCTCGTCGACGATCCCGCGCCGCAGGTGCGACGCATCACGCTGAACCGTCCCGAAAAGCGCAACGCGCTCAATCACGACCTGCGCGGCGGCATTCTGCGCGCCCTCGAAGAAGCCGACCAGGACGACGACATTCGCGTGATGGTCGTGCGCGGTGCAGGCCCCAGCTTTTCGGCCGGCTACGACCTCGCGGGCGGTAACGATGGCCAGGAGATGCCGTGGTACACCGCGGGCGGCGACGGTCAGTGGCCGCGCCACGTGACGGCCGGGTGGATGCGCATCTGGGAACTCGCCAAGCCGGTGATCGCCCAGGTACACGGCTACTGCCTCGCAGGCGGGAGCGAACTCGCCACCTGCTGCGACCTCGTCTACATGGCCGAAGACGCACAGATGGGTTATCCGGCCGTGCGCTTCGGGGTACCCGACAATCACTTCCACGCGTGGTTCGTCGGCATGCGCAAGGCGATGGAAATGATGATGACCGGCGACTCACTGGACGGGCGCGAATGTGTGCGTCTCGGTTGGGCGAACGACTGCGTTCCCGCCGACCAACTCGAAGCCAAGGTGCTCGAGGTGGCGGGCCGCATCGCAACGCTCCCGCCGGACCTCGTGCAACTCAACAAGCGCGTGGTCCATCGCCAGATGGAGATCATGGGCCTGCACACCGGCATCCGCGCGGGGTCCGAACTCTGCGCCCTCGGCACCAAGCAGCAGAGCATGGTGGACTTCATGGAAAAGACGAAAGCACAGGGCCTCAAAGCCACCCTGCAAGAACGCGACGAGCCCTTCGGCGACTACCGCACCACCCATGACGAGAACCAGGAATGATCGTCGAATGGGGAGAGGACGAGCGCAAGCTCACCGACCGGGTGAGCGTGCTCGTGGGCGGAGAGAACGGGAAGTATCCCTCGGGCAACACCCTCATCGTCAAAGGCGAGAGTGAGTGTTTCGTGATCGACCCGTCGGTCGACGTCGTGGCGCGCGGCGGCGCACCCGTTCGCGTCGACGCGGTGCTCAACAGCCACGCCCACGAAGATCACATCCCCGGCAACAAGCTCTTTGCAGATGCGCGTGTCCACATCCACGAAGACGATGTGCCCGGCGTCACGACCCTCGAAGGCTTGATGGACATCTATGGCCTACAGGGGGAATCGCGAGAGGGCTTCAAGCAGGTGGTTGTCGAGCAGTTCCACTTCACGCCGCGGCCGGACGCGCGAGGCTTCAGCGACGGCGCGCACTTCGACCTCGGCAGCGTGGGCATCGAAGCGGTCCACCTGCCCGGTCACACCCGCGGCCACAGCGGCTTTCGCATCGACGATGGCGTCTTCTTCCTTTCCGACATCGACCTCACGGGCTTCGGCCCCTACTACGGCGACGCCTGGAGCGACCTCGAAGACTTCGAAGAGAGCCTTCACCGGGTGCGCGACGAAGACGCCCGCTACTACGTCACCTACCACCACAAGGGCGTGATCGAAGGACGCAAGGACTTCCTCGAAATGCTCGACGGCTACCACGAAGTGATCGCGCGCCGCCACGAAGCCATGCTCGAATACCTCGCCGAACCGCGCACGATCAGCGAGATGGCCGACCATCGCTTCATCTACCGGCCCCACGTCGAGAACCACTTCGCCAATTCGGTGGAACAACGCAGCGCCGAACTCCACGTCCAGCGCATGCTCGCGCGCGGCGAAGCGAAGGAAGTGGCTTCGGGGCGCTTCCAAAGGGGCTAGCGGCTACGGCAGATTCAAATCGCGACAGAATCGCCGAAACGGTACGACTGTGATCGGTCCGCGTTCGAAGTGCCGACTGCCCAGGTGCACCTGGTAGAACCGGGGAATCGGCGTTCGCTGCGCGAAGTAGTGAAGCGATGCCCCGACATCGCGGTCGCCACTCTTGCATTCGACCGCGAACAACGGCTTTCGGTCTTTCAGCACGACGAAGTCTACTTCTCGCTTGTCGGTGTCGCGCAGGAATCGCAGTTCCATGCTGTGTCCCTCCGTGTCCTCGACGAAGTGACAGAACTTGAGAAGCTGGCATGCGACGAGATTCTCGAAACGCGCCCCGCCTTCGGGCGCCATCGACCAATCCCATAGATAGAGCTTGCGCTCCTTCTTGACCGCGCGGATCTTCGGCGCCCCGTAGGGGGCAATGCGAAAGCACAGGTACAGATTCTCGAGAATGGTCACCCAGCGCTCGACGGTCTTGTGATCGACCTCGAGGTCTTCCCTCAAGCTCTTGATCGAAAGCGGAGATCCGACACGTTCGGGAAGCATGTCGACAAGGTGTTCGACCAGCGATATCTCGCGCACGCGCTCGAGGTCACGCAGGTCGTCGCGAACGACCCGCGAGACACGATCACGCTGCCAGATCCGATGCTCACGCTCGTCTTGAAGCAGGAACGGCTCAGGGAAGCCGCCGAAGCGGAGCAACGAATCGAGATCGCTCTTGCTCGGTGACGCCGACAATTCTCCGAGAGAAAACGGATGAAGTCGCAGATGCCGGTACCGGTTGGCGAGGGAATCCCCTCCCTTTCGGTAGTAGTCGAGCCGCGCGGAACCGGTGACGATGATGCGGCGGCACGATTTCTCGCTGTCGTAGATCCCCTTGACCAGATTTCGCCACCGGGCGTACTTGTGCACCTCGTCGAGTACCAGAATGGCTTCGTCCGGTGGAAGCTCGAGGCGCCGCAGTCGCGCGGCCGATCGCGGGTCATCCCAGTTGAAATACGCAGGGTGCGTTTCGCGCACTCCCTTGCCGAGCAGCGAAAGCGCAAAGGTGGTCTTTCCAACCTGACGCGGGCCGTCGATGAACACCATCTTGCGCGCACCTATGGATGCGACGACTGGCTCCAGATAGCGCTTGCGAGTCCTGGGCATGAAATAGACCTTAGTCCATTTCGCTCATGAGTAAAATGGACTACATGCCATTTTGCTCACAGTGTGAATCAGCGCTCTTCCGGGCGGTAGCGGACCTCCGGTCCGCCATTCTGCACTACTCGGGCCCCGGTACCGCGAGCGCCAGCTGTCGGCTGTGCGCGAGCGGAGTTCCGTCTGCGGCGAAGAGCTCGCCATCTTCTTCCAGGAAGCCATCCGCGGCGAAGCGGGTGGAGAAGCGGGTCAACACCCAGTCCCCTTCTCTCCACGCGACCTTCGAAAGGTCGCTGCGGATGTGGACCGTCAGGTCGAGGGTCGGGACCGGGAGGCGCCCGACATCGGTGACGAAGATCGGCGGGGGAAGCGCATCCGACATCGCGACGATCATCGCGTTGTCGAGCGCGCGATGAACGGCCGGGCGGATCCACCAGCAGACGTCGGCCGCGGCCCCTTGCCCGAACCCGTGGCCCGATGCATTGCGTATGTCCCATACGTCGTGGATCGCGAGCTTCGGGGAATCCCCCATCTCCCCGATCGGCACGCTGTCATCGGGGCCGGGCACTTCGGGAGCAGACCAGCTGCGGTAGTCCGGCCCGCTGCGCTGCGTTGCCCAGACGCCCGTTCCCAACAACATGTTCTTGCCGTTCTGGAACATCTTGATGCGCAGGTAGGTCACGCTGCGGCCCTGCTGTTCGGTCGTGACCTCGAGGGTCGCGGGGCCGTCTTCGGGCGGGCGCAGGAAATGCGTGGTCAGGCTGCGCAACGTGCGCGTCGGGTCGTCGAGATGGACGTCGCCGGCGCGCGTCAAGATGGCGGCGAGATAGCCACCATTCGGACCGCGAATGATCTGGTGGGCCGGACTGATCTCGCAGCGGTAGTGGTCAACACCTGCGCGGTGCACCGCGATGTCGTCGTCGAAAGGCATGGGGGCGGGAGTCTTGCGGATCGCTCAGGCTTCCGCGAATAGCGCCTCGCATCCCGTCCCCGCCAGCAAGCGGTCGACGTCTTCACGATCGGAAGTGGAGAGTGCGGCCCGCTCTTCGCGGATCCACTTCAGGCACTTGGCCTGGTAGGGGAATGGGGGCTGCACCCACTTGGCTCCGTCGACCGTGCATTCCACCTGTTCGGCACCGCTCGCTACGGCCTTTGCGTTGCCCAGCAGGAAGGGGACGTAGACGCGCCCCACCTCGGCGAGTAACTCGCGCAAAGTGTCCGCAACCGCGTCGCGGGGGGTCCAGTCGTCGTCCGTCACGTCGAGACCGCTGAGGTCTTCCATCACTTCGGTCCATGCGTAGACGCGCGGCGCTTCGGCCACCGTGATCCGCACGGCCGTCGGGTCGAACAACGCGAGCTGGGTGAGCTGTCCAAAGCAGCCGAAGTCGCTCGCGCCGGGACGCCCGCCGAGCAAGAAGCGCGAAGTCTGAAGGTGCGCGTCGAAGCGTTCGAGGAAGCGGTGATAGCTCGCTTCGATGATGGGGGCGGTCGTCGCGTTCGATCCCACGACGTAGATGCGACTGATCTGGAGCGAGCTTATGTGTTCGGTGATCGGCGCGACCTCGGCATCGGTCAGGTTCGTCTTGGAGTAGAAGGGAAGGATGCGCCCCGCTTTGTCGATGTTCTCTTCGTGCGCCCAGCGCATGTGGAACATGCACTTGGTGAGCCACTCGTCGCCGTAGTCTTCGAGCAGGTAGTCGAGGAAGCGCATCACCGGGTCTGCGGGCAGCACCGAGCGTCCCGTGTACTCGCGTTCGAACCGGCGGATCAAGGGCGTCGAGTCGGTGACGGCAACGACCTCACCCGACTCGTCGGGTAGATAGAAGGTCGGCAGCAACCGCACCTTCGGCTGGGGGCGCGACCCCATCGCGCGCTGGTCGCCACCGATCATGCGATAAGGCAGACCGCGATAACGCAGGAGCGCGCGCATCTTTCGTGTGTAGGGGGAACCCGCGACGCCGAGGAATTCGATCGGGGTCGTCACCTGGTCGGTCGGTGTGGACATGCTTCGCCTCCGGTCGCGATACCGAGATCGCCGAGCGCTTGATTCGAAAACACCCACCAGCGCCGCAGATTCGGCGCCGGGATGGGCTCAATTGGCAGTCAGAATGCCACAACCTGTGTACCGGGCAACCGCTCGACGCTCGCATCCTGCGCCGAAGGCCCCACAGCGCAACCACGGGTTGCAGAGAGCATTGGCGGGCCTGGGTTACGTTGGCCGCGCGTTCGGTTCGAAGGAACTCCGCCATCATGCGCATGCCCAACGAGGCACACACGAAACACCCGTGGCGCGTGCATTCGCTCGCAAGTGACTTCCAGTTCCTGGACGTCTGGCGCTACCCCGCGGAGATCAAGAACGAAGTCCCACTCTCCACCTTCACCGCCTTCATGCGCGCACAGCAGGACGAGTTGGTGAGTGGCACCAGCGCTGCGGGCATGCTGTTCCGCCTGCGCGAGCAGATGGGCGAGCTCTTCGGTTGGGACGACGTGGATGAAGACCCCACCGTGTCTCGCGGGCGAACGGCCCGCAAGGGCAGCTTGCGCCATCGCCTCACCGAAGCCGACCACGCCGCGACCGCCAGGTCCGTCGGCGACACGCGCAACTTCCTGGGGCCGGGGTTCCAGCCGGTCTACATCTTCGAAGACGAGCTCCTGCTCGAAGTCCAGAACGTGACCGTCCACGCGCTGGTCCATCTGGCCCGGGTCCCGATCGACATCCTCTATTGGTCTCCCCAGATGGCGGTCTACGTGAATCCACTGGGTCACCTCGGCATGTTCTACATGTCCATGATCTCTCCCTTCCGCCACGGGGTCGTGTATCCCGCGATGATGCGCGCCACCGAGAAGGAATGGCCGAAGTGGCTCGAAGCGCGACAGCGAGCCGAGCGGGCGAAGCCGGCCGCGCGCGAGTGAAGGCTCCGTTCGAAGGCGAAGCGGCGGCTCGATAGACGCGAGACCGACCCGCTCCGCGACCTGCACGGGCTGGACTACGCGTCCCCCCTCGGAGCGACTTCGAGGGCTGCGCCATGGCCGTGCGAAGAGGTCCTCCATGCCTACCCCCGAGACGCGAACCATCGACACCGGCACCGACGAACTGCTCGTCCGAATCGATGGGCATGTCGCGGTCGTGACCCTCAACCGACCCCACGCTCGAAACGGCCGGTCCGACCGCCGCCTATCGGCTGATGAAAGAGAACCTCGACCGCGCACTGCGCAGCGACCTCGAAACCTGTCTCGCCCACGAAGCAGCCGGCATCGTCGAAACGGGGGCGACCGCCGACCACCGTGAAGCGGTCCGCGCCTTCGTCGAGAAACGCAAGCCCGACTTCGAGGGACGCTGAGCCGCAAGCGAAACTGCGCGCCCTCTCCGTCGGACTGAACAAGGAACCCGTTTCGATCGATAGGACCAGGCCGTGGCCTGCCTGCGGCCCGAGAGCGAGCGCGCAAGACGTCCAATGGAAAGCGAGTAGCCACGGCAAGCGGGCCTGCCAATCTGACGACGAGGAGCACCCATGACGACGCATCCCGATTCGATCGACAAGAGCAAACTCACCGTGCGCGATTGGTTCATCGACGCCGACACCCACATCACCGAACCCGGCGATGTATGGACGAGCCGCCTACCCGACAAGTTCAAAGACCAGGCGCCGCGCATGGTGCGGACCGACGAGGGGCTCGACGTCTGGCGCTTCGGTACGGCCGAGCGCGCCATTCCCGTCGGCGCGACCGCAGTCGCGGGTTGGCACGACCCCTTCCCCTCCATGCCGCTCAACATGGACCAATGCCCACCCGCGTCCTACGACGCCAAGGCGCGCCTCGAATACATGGACGCGATCGGGGCCTGGGCGATGGCCCTCTACCCGAACATCGGCGGCTTCGGGAGCGAAACCTTCCTGCAGCTCGGCGACCCCGAACTCATGCTCGCCTGCGTGCAGGTCTACAACGACTGGTTGATGGAGTGGATCGAACCGAACCCCGGGCGCTTCATTCCCATCATGGCCACACCCTTCTGGGACGTCGAAGCCGCCGTGAAGGAAATCCACCGCTGCCGCGACCTCGGACACAAGTCGATCCTGTTCACCGCCGCACCGCAGGACTTCGGGCAGCCCTTCATCGGTGACACCCATTGGGACCCGATCTGGAACGCGGCCAAGGACGTCGACCTGCCCATCAGCCTCCACATCGGCAGCGGCGACTTCCAGGACCAGTTGATGGCCCCGGGACGCTTCGCGGCCCACGGCATCGGCCCTTCGACCGTGTCGGGGTCGATGTCGATCCTGATCGCGAACGCCATCCAACTGATGGATCTCGCGATGTCCGGCGTGCTACCGCGCCACCCCGAACTCAGACTCGTGTCCGTCGAAAGCGGGATCGGCTGGATCCCCTTCATGAAGGAAGCCCTCGACCACGGCTACGCGTATGCGAACGTCGCGACCGAACGCCCGGAGTTCAGCCGCAAGCCGAGTGAGTACCTGCGCGAACAGATCTGGGCCTGCACCTTCTTCGAGGAGTTCCCGCTCAACAACTACGTCGAAGAAGTCGGTAGCGACCGCATCATGTTCGAAACCGACTACCCCCACCCGATCTGTCTCTACGGCAGCGAGGTGCGGGACAAGATCGACGCGGCCTTCGGCGCCTTGCCGGAAGAGACGCGCCGCAAGATCCTCTTCGACAACGCTGCCGAACTCTACGGCGTGAGCGCACCCGACCGCGACTGGGAGTAGAGGTCGCTCGAACCCTGCTCAGGCGGCCTCGCGAACCTCTTCCGGCGGCGGCGTTCCCTGGCGTTCGAGTTCTTCGGCGAGTTCGTTGAACTGCTCGGCGATCTCACCGTACAGGCGGTGGCCACCTGCACGCAGCTGCACGCGCGACGAGTAGCGCCCCATCTTGAGTGACCGGGCGTGCCGACGGATCGCCGTCAGCGGTCCCATCACCTGGCTCACGAAAGCAATGCTCGCCCCCACCATCGCGGCCGCGTAGAGCACGGCAAGCGAAAGGGTCACCACGAGGTAGAGGCCCGCCTGCGCCATCAGGTCCTGGGCCCAGACTTCGGGGGCAGCCGTCACGGCGCGCTGCAAGATCGGGGCGAAGGCGGAATAGCTGTTCGCCACGGCGAGTACGACGAAGACCGCCGTGATGGCCAGCATGCTGAGTGCCAGACGCGCCTGCTGTCGCGGTTCGACGAGTGCGAAGGCGCGGCGCTGACCGAAGGTGCGAATGAGCTGCTGTAGATCCGACATGGGGACTCCTCCCGATTCAAACGATCGCGAGAAACATCGGCGTGAATACGGGGGGGCATTGTGAGAGCCATCACGCGTCTTCCGCGCCCCTGCGCCTGCGATGCCCATCAAACGCATCGTCGATACAGCATGTATGATCGAGCCGAGAGACAAGGTGCGGAGGGTCACGTACTTCGCCCCCAAGACAGGCTCGAACGACATCACCGAAAGGACTGTGTCCGTGAAATTCGCCGTGCTTCAGTTCTTCAGTTGGCCGGGCAAGCGGGTCCCACTCGAAGCCGTCTATCAGCGTGCATTCGATCGCGTCGACGTCATGGAGCGCTCGGGCTACGACGCGGTCTGGCTGGCCGAACACCACTTCAGCACGTACAGCGTGTGCCCTTCGATCCACATGATGGGGACCCATATCGCAGCGCGAACCGAGCGCCTGCGAATCGGTACCGCGGTTTCTCTCACGCCCTTCTATCACCCCCTGCGACTCGCCGAAGAGGTTGCACTGCTCGACGTGCTCTCCGGCGGCCGTGTCAACTGGGGTGCCGGACGCGGCTTCGACCCGACCGAATACCGCACGTTCGGCGTCGACTTCGCCGAGAGTTATCCGCGCTTTCGCGAAGGCGTCGACATCGTGCTCGAAGCCTGGAAGAACGAACGTCTCAGCTACGACGGGCAATTTCATCAGTACGAAAACGTCGAGGTGCTTCCGAAACCCGTGCAGCAACCACACCCCCCCGTCTGGCTCGCCGCAACCTCGCCTACGGCGGTCGAGTGGTGTGCCCAGCACGGGTTCACGATCTTGATGGACCCGCACGCAACCCACGCCGACATCGCGACCAAGCGAGCGCTCTATCAGAGCGAACTCGAGCAGGCGGGCCATTCGATCGAAGGCCGCGAAATCCCGATGGCGCGCAACATCGCCGTCGCCAACACCGATGCCGAGGCGCTCGAGATCGCCCGGCGGGGGGCGCAGTTCATGTTCGGCAACTACCTGCCCAAGGGGGTGGGCTCGGCTGCACCCGACGCAGAGAAGCGCATCGACATGTCGGCGATCGGCGGACGCGCCGACGACGAAACGGTCGACCGCTACGCCAACGAAACAGTGATCTGGGGCTCGCCCGAAAAGGTCTACGACGACCTGCAGGACCTCGCCGAGACCCTGCCCCTCGAATATCTGATGTGCGCCCCGCTCAGCCAGGGCTCTTTCGAGGTCTTTACCGAAAAAGTGCTGCCCAAGTTCCTCTGAACGCCAGGCCCGAAGAGCACGAATGGGGGCCGATTCCGGGGTGACTCGCCGTCACCCGGGGGTGCCCTGCTCGCATCTGCGGGTGGCCGGGACGCCAGGCTCGTTGTGGGGTTGCAAGGCGAGGCTCACCGCGAGAGACTTGCCCTCTGGCAACGGGGAGAATGGATCGTGCGGCAGACGCCGACGCAGCAGACGCAACAGCACAGCCCGAAAACAGCCGCGAAACCAACGCCTTCGCCAAGGGGTCCGCGTGCCCTCGACGGGTTGCGCGTGGTGATCGGAACCGCCCTCCTCGCCATCGTCTTTTCGCTGGCGTTCACAAGCTGCCAGAACGCCAGCAGCAGTAGCGACGCGAGCGGAGGCTGCGGCCTCGAAGGCTGCAAGATCGTCGCCCCCGACCCGAACGCCACCGACACCTTTGCATTCGGCGTTGCGATCGACGGCGACAAGATGGTGGCCGGATCGATCGTCGACGACCCCTCGACCGACGCCGGTGCCGCCTATGTATTCGCATACGAAGACGGCGATTGGCTGGTCGAACAGAAGATCCAGCACACCACGCCCGTTCCCGTCGGCGGTGACTTCTTTGGCAATGCCGTCGCGATGCAGGGCGACCGGATCGCGGTTGGGGCCCAGGGCGTCGAGAGCACCGGTGCTGAAGCGCGGGCTGGTAGTGTCTTTATCTTCGAGTTCGATAGCGGCAGCTGGTCCCAGGTGCAGCGGATCGAGGCCCCGGACGCTGCACTCGATGACCGCTTCGGCGTTTCCGTAGACCTCGACGGCGATTGGCTGGTGGTCGGCTCTTATCTCGACGACGACAACAACAGCGCCTCGGGTTCGGTCTATGTGTTCGAGCACGACGGGTTGGAGTACGTCTTCGACGAGAAGCTCAACATGCAGAACAACAGCGGCAACGATCGCTTCGGTGTCTCCGTCGCAGTCGACGGAGATATCCTGGTCGCTGGGGCCCTCAACGACAACTTCTTCTTCACCGGTAACGAATCGGGCTCGGCTGGCGTTTTCCGCCATGACGACACGGACTGGATCCACGAAGGATTTACCGCGAATGATGCGCTCGTCGGCGATACCTTCGCGCCGTTCGATCACTTCGGCACTTCCGTCGACATCGACGATGGGGTCATCGTGGTTGGCGCCCCCGGGGTCGACGGTGATGAAGAAGACGAGGGCATCGTCTGGGTCTATCGATTCGATGGCGGCAAGTGGAGCCACTACCTGGACGACAACATCGAAACGATCCGACCCAGCGACCCGAGCGAGTCCAAGCTCTTCGGCAACTCGGTCTCGATCGAAGGCAACCGCGTGATCGTAGGTGCGAAGCTAGACGACGAAGAGGGCCAGCGCGCAGGCGCCACTTACGTCTTCGAATACGAAGGTGGCGAGTGGGTCGAGCAGCACAAGCTGACCGCTCCCGATGCAACGACCGGTGACAACTTCGGTGTTTCGGCTGTTGTCTCGGGCGACACCATCATCGTCGGCGCACCGCTCGCCGGCCCGGGCAACGACGCCTCCGGCGCGGCCTACGGCTTCGAGCTCTAGCGTTCCCCTTTCTCGGGCAGCAGCGCTCCGACCCAACGTTCGAACGCTTCACGCTCGAACGGGACGTAGCCAGCTTCATCTGGAGCCAGCCAGTGCAACTCGCCCTTGAGGCCTTCGGCTGCGGCGGCCTCCTCGTCGTAGCCCACCCGGCGTAGCGCGCGCTTGCGCGTGCGATGCCCCGCTGTCGTGGGCAAACCGTCGACGATACGAACCGCGACCGGGCGCTCGGCTTCGCGCAGGCGGTGTTCGACCGCGTGACGCAATGCCACCGGATCGAAGACGGCACCGCGACGCAACACCAGCGAGGCCATCGGCACTTCGAGGGTGCCACCCGGGACCTGGACACCGTAGACGGCAACGAGATCGATGTCCTCGAGCTGCTGCGCGAGGCTGTCCTCCACGGGGATCGTCGCGACCGCACCGTGGACGCCGCGAATCACGTCGGCGATGTAATCGACCTGCCAATAGTCTCCGTCGTCGTCGATCCGCACGAGGTCCCGCGTACTGAGCCAGGCGTCGCCCGCTTCGAACAGCCCGCGCATCGCGCGGCCTTCGAGCTCACCGCGTTCGCGATCGATGCGCTCGACGAGCAGGCCGACATCGCCCGGCCGGCAGCGTTTGGCGAAGCCGCTTTCGGATTCGACGAGCTTCGACTTTTCGAGGTCCCAGGCCGCGATTTCCACGTCACCGCCGCCGGGAAGCGGGCGTCCCAACGACCCGACCTTTTCGCCCGTGAGGTTCACCAACACGGCATTGCCCTCGGTCGAGGCGAAGAACTCGACGACGTCGATCGGACCGAATCGCTCGGTGACCCTCCGCCACAGCGCCTTCGGCATACCACTACCCGCAAAGAGACGGATCGCGTGGTGACGCTCCTGTTGGCTGCGCGGGGCGGTCACGAGCGCGTGGCACATCGAGCCCGTATAGAACACGACGTTCACGCCATAGCGCCGCACGTCATTCCAAAAGACGCCGGGATCGATCTGCGAGTTGAAGGTCGACGCCATCGCGAGCCGCGCGCCGCTCACCAATGCTCCACCGACGCAGACCAGGATGCCCGTCGGATGATGAATCGGCGAGCAGCAATAGACCGTGTCCATGGGTGTGAGCGCGCAACCGGTCGCGGTGCCGAAGGCCGAGGTCGCCCAGCGGCGATTCGTGATGAGTCGCGTGCCGAGGTTCTGCCCGGCGCCCGTGATGAGCACCATGGCGAGTTCGCCCGCGAGCCCCGGGTTCGGTTGGTACCAGTCGGGGACTTCGACCGCGTCGGGATCGATCGCCTCCATGTCGACGAGACCGCGCGCGAGTTCGCGCGGGTCTCCGCCACCGCCGAGCACCAGGACGTCCTGACCGAAGGCTTGGCGCGCCGCTTCGCCGCGTTCGGGGTCGCAGAGCAGATGCTCCACCTGCGCGACTTCGAGCTGACGCGAAAGGGAAAGGTCTGGACGCAACAACACCGAGACCGCCCCGAGCCGCGAGATCGCGACGATCGAAGCCACGGCACTCGGACGCGTTTGCATCAGGACGCCAACGTGCGCGCCCGGGCGGACGCCACATTCGATCAGCCCCCGTACGATGTTGTCGATGCGTTCGTCGGCCGCCGCGTAGTTGTGCGCGCGATCTTCGAACAGGAAGAAGGTGTCTTCCGGGGTTTCCTGCGCGCGTTCGAGCAGGGTGAGGCCCGGGCTCAACCGCGTGCCGTGTCGCACGTCCGAAAGGCGCCCGAGACGCCCCGCCTGGGGCACGACGTTGCGCATCATGCGGCGACCGATCCCGATGCCACTGCCGAGACTGCGTGCGGCGCCACCGATGACGTCGGCGCTGAGGTCGAAGGTGAGCTGTGCGGCGACGCGCAGGTCGTCCATGACCCCTTTTCGCTCCGGCACATCGTCGCGCTCTTCGAGCAACTGAGCGGTTTCGGGAAGTGGCCCCCGCCCTTCACAGCACTCGAGCCAATCGATCACGTTGGGCCAGGTCTCTTCGTTCGCACGCGACCCCACGATCAGCCCGAAGTGTCCCGCTTCGACCTTCACCTGATAGCAGTCGGCCTGGGGCGCGGCGGCGTAGATCGCGCGCACCGTGGGTGGCGGTGCAAGCGAATCCGTCGTCCCCACGAACGCGAGGATGGGACAGGTGATGTCGGCCAGCGTAACCGTCCGCTCGTCGATCACGAGCCCACCCTGCAACAGGCGATTCTGGGCGACGAGTTGCTTCAACACGTCGGCGAGTGCTGGCCCGGGGAAAGCGGTCCAGCCTTCCGTTTCCATGAACCGCCGCATGCCCTCGCGCTTCTTCAACGCCTCGCGGTCGTAGAGGCGACGCATGAAATCGATGCGCTGCTGCGCCGTCTTGATCGGGTCCATGAGTTGGAAGCCCAGCCGTGTGGCCCAGGAGGGAATGCCGCCTGGAGCCAACGCACCCTGCAAGCGACCCAGGCGTTCGATCGCCTCGATCACCAATTCCGGGGGCAGGTTCAGCGGAAGCCCCTGATGGAAGTCGACGCCACTGCCGAAAGTGGTGATCGACGCCACCCCCTCGCTGCGCAAGAAGGCCGCCGCCTGGTAGGCGAACATGCCGCCCTGCGAATAGCCCATGACGTGCACGGGACGGCCCCTGCATTCGCGCACGCTGCCAATGGCCTCGGCGACAGCGAGCACGTGGTCGGTGAGCGAACGATCGAGCCCCCCCTCTTCCTGCTCGGGCGAACCGAAATCCACCACCCACGGATCGGCCCCGGCGCGCTCGAGTATCTCGACGACGCTCGCCTCGGGCGAAACATCCCAGACGTCCGCCGTCAACATCAGCGGCGGAATCAAGAGGACGGGCGGCCGGTCCTTTTCTTCGGGATCGATGCGGTCGGGGAAGTAGTGACGCAACCGGTGATGGTCACCCCTCACCTCCACTTCGTACGGCGCGGGCTGTCGCTCGGTGAGCCCACCGTGCCGGGCGATCTCGAGCCCGTTGCGTACAGCGGCCACGATGCGCCCCACGCCGCTATCGGGAACGTTCCCGTTGTTCTTTCTCGCTCGTCTCTTTCGTCTTACGGCGGCCATGGCATCAAACTCGAATCTCACCGGACTGGATGGCCCGGTAGCGTGCGGCGTCAAGCGGCAGATAGGCACCTGCTTGCGCGTCGAGGAAGTAGAGCGGATCGGCGATCTGCTCGGGGTCGAAGCCTTCCTTCACGGCATCGACCTTGCGGTGCTTGAATGTTCCGGTGATCTCGATTTCTCTTCCGAGGCGAACGAATAGCGGACGTGAGTAGCTGGCGAGCTGCTCGGCCACCTGGCGGTGCAGCTGCGCGATGTCGAAGCCGTCAGCGACGACGAGCGACGCCATCCCGGCGCGACCGTCGGCGCCTTCGACCGTGACGCCGTACACGTTCGCCTCTTTCACACCCGCACACAACGAAAGCACTTCGGCGACTTCACCGGTCGACACGTTTTCTCCCTTCCAGCGGAAGGTGTCTCCGATGCGATCGACGAAGTAGAAGTAGTCCTCGTCATCTCGCCGCAAAAGGTCGCCGGTGCGGAAGTAGGCGTCGCCCTTTTCGAAGACATCGCGCAGGACCTTCTTCTCGCTCGCTTTCTCGTCGGTATAGCCTTCGAAGCGCCCGACGTTGGTGATGCGACCAATGGCTTCCCCCGCTTCGCCGATTTCGCAGTCGAGGCAGAAGCCGTGCTTGCCGCGCACGACTTCTTCGTTTTCGACGTCGAACTTCACGAGGTGCATGCCCTGGAGCTTCTGCACCAGACGTGGCAAGCGACCGATCGAACCGACCTTGTTGTCGCCGTTGACGAACACGACGTTGCCCTCGGTGGCCCCGTAGAACTCGACGATCTCGGGGATGCCGAAGCGCTCCTGGAAGGGTTCCCACACTTCACCCCGCAGCCCGTTGCCAACGCAGAGGCGAATCTTGTGGCGGCGCTCGTCGGGATGCTCGGGGGCGTTCAGCAGATAGCGGCAGAGTTCCCCGATGTATTGGAAGAGCGTTACGTCGTGACGCACGCAGTCTTCCCAGAAGTGGCTTGCGGAGAACTTGCGAGCGAGAACGGCCGTGGCGCCGTTGAGGATCGCGCCGCCCAACGCCATCACGCCGCCGGCCGAGTGATACAGGGGCAGGCAGACGTACATGCGATCGCCCGGTCCAACCTTCGTGATGCCCGTGACGGCGAGGGCAACCGTCCCGAATCGGAAGTGGCTGAAGTTCGCGGCCTTGGGGAGCCCCGTCGTTCCGCTCGTGTAGATGTAGAAGAGGTTGTCGGACGAATCGAGGCCGCGTCGGACGTCCGACGGAAGCGACGCTCCTGAACGACCGGCACGATCGGCGTCGAGATCCGAAGCGCCGGCGATCTCACCACCACTCGACCAGACTTCGAGGTCACTGCCCACTTCGTCTCGAGCCGTCGCGAAGTGCTCGTCGAGTGCCTTGTCGAGAATCAGGTGCCGCGCTTTCGATACGCCGAGACTGTGTGCAAGAGGATGGCCAGACAGGTTCGTGTTGATCAACGCCGTGACCGCGCCGATCTTCGCGAGCCCCATCCAATGCACCACGAACTCGGGCCGGTTCTCCATCAACAGCGCCACGACGTCGCCCATCGCGATGCCCTGGGCCTGTGCCCAGCGCGCAACCCGGTTGGCTTCGCGATCGAGTTCGGCGTAGGTCATGGTGGTGTCGCCCATCACGAGGGCCGGATGATCGGGGTCGGCTTCGACCGCGGCCTCGAAGACGTCGGCCACCGTGCGACCACTACCCGGTCGCATGCGGAGGACCTTGGGGAGCGAGCGGCTCATCGCGCCGAGGAATCGAACGTTGGTCGTAAGTCGGTTGAAACCGGACATGGCGGGACTCTCCTGCGGCGTGGGCGCGCTGCGAGGTTCGGAGTCGCTCGACGTGGGCGGCGGCCTGACGGCGGGCCCGAGTGCATCGGCGAGAAACACAAGATTAGCCGCACCCTGCTGGGACACCGGCGGTTCTCGCCCGCGATCGCGGGGCCGTCGACGAATGCGACGCCCCCGAAGCGACTCGAGGCCTTGCCAGGGCGGTTATTAACACTTAATAATCCAGCATGTCGGCTTCCGAATCGACGACCAGCTCCCGCCCCACCCCCGACCGCATCCTGGATGCGGCCGAAAAACTCTTTTCCGAACAAGGCTTTGCCGCGACGACCCTGCGCCAGGTGACGCGGGCGACCGGGATGAGCCAGCCGAACATCTACAACCACTTCGAGGACAAGCAGGCGCTCTACGACGGCGTGCTCGAGCGGGCGATGGGGCTGCTCTTTGGAACGATCGAGGCCGCGGTGCAGCGCGAGGGCGCGACGAGCGCACACGCCATCGAAGCCACGGGCGAAGTCCTCGGTCGCGACCCCGGGCTCGCGCGTCTGCTCTATCACGAGGTCGCTCGCGGCGCCCCCGACCTCGAGCGCGTCTGTCGAGGCTGGAGCTGGAGCCTGCTCGCAGCAGCGCTCGCCGATCTCGACGCCGACGAAGCCAACCGCTTCGAAGACGAAGACCATTCCCTGCTGCTCGTCGCCTTCTTCAACCTCGTGATCGGGAGTTTCGCGACCGCCCACGCGTTCCACGAACACACCGCCGACGAAACGCACGAAGCCGAGTCCATCGAACACAAGACCCGCTTTCTCGTACGCACCTGGCAGCGCATCGTCACCCTCCACGACTAGGAGCCTGACCCAAGACTCCCGTGAAACGACAAATCGTCGATGCGCGCCGTCGGCAAGGCGCGGAAGCGCAGCTGTAGCAGGGCTACAGCAAGGTTTCGCAACGCAGCCGACGGTGATGCAGCGGCGATTTGGCGTCACGCGGAGTCTTGGGTCAGGCTCCTAGCCCGGATGTTCATGAATAATGCGGTCTAGCCGGTCGAAACTCGCGTTTGGGTGCCCCGCCCTCGTTTTCGTGTATCACGGACTTCAGGAGCGCTGCGACGACTTGCGATCGCACGCGGACGAGACACCATCGGTCGATTCGAGCGATTCAACCGGCGCGATCGAGAACGTCAGGAGGCCCATCCCGTGAAGACCAGCATCGATCAGTACTGCATCAATGTCACCGACCTCGACAAGTCACTCGAGTTCTGGGAAAAGGCGCTGCAACTCGAGATCACCCACCGTATCGAGACCGACGAGTTCACCGAGATCGTGCTCAAGGGCGAAGACGGCAATCGCATCCAACTCGCTCGCCATCACGCGCAGACGGGCCCGATCGAACACGGCAACGGCTTCTGGAAGCTCTATCTCGCGACGGACGACTGCAAGGGCCTGTTCCAGCGCTGCGTCGACGTGGGCGCCGAGGTGATGAGCGAACCCGAGCGTCTCGAGCACTGGCCGGTCACCGCGGCGTTCGTGAAGGACCCCGACGGATACGTGGTCGAGATCCTCGAGCACCACGGCGAAGCCCCCGCGCTCAGCGGACCGGCTGCGAATCGCGACGACTAGAGGTTCGGCCGGGCCTCTAGTCCTCGCTCGACATCGGGTCGCACCAGAGCGCATGAGCGTCAGGTCCGGGCGCTGTATGGTCGATCGCTGTGCTGCAGCATCGCTTGCGCCGCGCGCGGTATCGTTTCCCGGGCAGGCGCGGCGCCGCGCGACAGCGCGAACGCTTCAACCCATGCCGTGAGACCGCAACCCGATGGCCATCGCGATCATTCCCGCACGACTCGCATCGACTCGCTTTCCCGAAAAGGTGTTGGCATGTGATACCGGCCGCCCGCTCGTCCAGCACGTGGTCGATCGGGTGCGCAGCGCGCAGCGCATCGAGCATGTGGTCGTCGCGACCGACGATCGACGCATCGAGGCCGCGCTCGAGCCATTCGGAACCGAAGTGGTGATGACATCGGCTGCCCACCCCAACGGGACTTCGCGTATCCGCGAGGCGATCGATGTCCTCGGCACGGGGGACCGCTCGATCGCCCGGGCCCCCGAAACGATCGTGGTGAACGTGCAGGGAGACGAACCCGAAATCGATCCCGCGGCGATCGATGTGCTGGTCGAAACCCTCGCCGCCGGTGACCCCGCGCGCACACCGATGGCCACGTTGGCGAGCCCCTTCGCCGAAGAAGACGATCCGGGCGACCCGAATCTGGTGAAGGTCGTGCTGCGTGCGGATGGTTCGGCACTCTATTTCTCTCGTGCGCTCATTCCACATACCCGCCGCGACGGGCCCACGCATCCGGTGGGCGACGAGGTCGCGGGCGTCCCGCTCAAGCACATCGGCGCCTACGCATACCGCGCGCATTTCCTTTCGACCTACGCCGACCTTGCCCCCACGCCGCTCGAACTCGCCGAACGCCTCGAGCAACTGCGCGCAGTCGAACACGGCTACCCGATCGCGGTGGCTCGGGTTTCGAGCGCACACCACGGCATCGACACGCGCGAGCAATACCGGGACTTCGTGCGGCGGCACCAGCAGCGCACGGGCCGAACCGCCCAGGACGAAGCGGTGGTTCCGGCCACGCGACCCGCGCAAGGGTCGTAGGACGCGGTGTAGGCACCACGAAGCCGAACGGGACCGAAAGCGAGGCGACCGACCACGCGATAGCGGCGCGCGCCCGGCGCGTCGGGGAGCGCGCGAAGTCCTTCGCTCGACCTCGATCTCGATGCGGTGTTCGAAGTCGGCTTCCGGCACCCGGACCAGGCCAGCACGACGCTGCCGACAAGCTTACAGCGGCGGCGCTGTGTCCACTGTTGCTAGCGTTGGGCGTCGCGATCACAGCAACACCCCATCAGAGAGTTCTTGGCTCGTCACAGTCTTGTCACATGCGAGCCACGGGCGCGTCACACAAGCGCCACAGACTCGCCGCGCATCGGTCGCAGCCCCTTCACCCAATCGCTTCTCACTCGTCACCGCGTCGCTACGGTCCCGCTCCCGAGACCCCGGAGACTATACGTGTTTGCAGAAATCCCCTTCGAAATCTGGCTTGCGGGCTCACTCGCGCTCTACATGGCCTGGGCCATCGGCGCGAACGATGTCGCGAACGCAATGGGAACGAGCGTCGGTTCGCGCGCGTTGTCGATCCGCGGCGCGATCCTCGTGGCCGGCGTTCTCGAATTCAGCGGCGCCTTCCTCGCCGGCGGGCACGTCACCGACACGGTGCGCAAGGGCATGCTCGACATGACCATGATGTCCGAAGAGGCGATGCTCTATGGCATGCTCGCGGCACTGGCTTCGGCAGCCACGCTGCTCCTCGGTGCCACGCGGCTCGGCCTTCCCGTTTCGACCACCCACGCGATCGTGGGTTCGATCGTCGGCTTCGGCGCGATCGCCGTCGGGACCGATGCGGTCAACTGGGGGAAGGTCTCGCAGATCGTGCTGAGTTGGCTCACGTCTCCCCTGCTTTCGGGCGTGCTCGCCTTCGCCATCTTCCACATCACGCGTGTTTCGATCCTCGACACGGACGATCCGATCAAGCAGGCGCGAAAGATCGGGCCATTCTTCTTCTTCTTCGTCTTCTTCATCATGGGCCTGGTGACGCTCTTCAAGGGGCTCAAGAACCTGAACCTCGACTTCGATCTGCCCGAGGCCGTGTTCGGCTCGTTCCTGCTGGGGTCGGTCGGGATGGCGGTTGGTGCCGTGATCTTGCGCATCGTCGACAGTGGCGAAGGCGTCGAGGGCCAGCGGTTCAGCAAGGTCGAGCGCGTGTTCGTCGTGCTGCAGATCATGACCGCTTGTGCGGTGGCCTTCGCGCACGGCTCGAACGACGTCGCGAACTCGATCGGGCCGCTGGCCGCAGTCGTCAGCGTGATCGAAGGCGCAGAACTCACCAGCAAGGCGCCGGTGCAGCCGTGGATGCTCGCAGTCGGTGGTCTGGGCATCGTGCTCGGGCTCGCGACCTGGGGCTACAAGGTGATGGAAACCGTGGGCAAGAAGATCACCGAACTGACACCGAGTCGTGGCTTCGCGGCCGAAATGGCGGCGGCCACCACGATCGTGATTGCGTCGCGCATGGGCATTCCGATTTCCACGACCCACACCCTCGTGGGGGCCGTGTTGGGCGTCGGCCTCGCACGCGGTATCGGCGCAGTGGACATGCGCGTCGTTGGGAACATCGTTGCTTCGTGGGTCGCGACACTGCCGATTGCAGCGGGGCTCGCGATCTTCTTCTATTACTTCTTCAAGGGCCTGCTCACCCCATAAGGGAGTAGGCGAGCAAGGAGAACACTGTGGCTTGGATCGACAAACTCGTAGGGCGCTCACCCATTGGCCCCATGCAAGAACACATGCACGTGGTGCTCGAATGTGCGCGCGAAGTCGTGCCGCTGGTCGAGGCGATGTCGGCCGGTGACATCGAGCGGGTCCGCGAATGCCGCACGAAGATCGATGACCTCGAACACAAGGCCGACGAGGTCAAGAACGAGATCCGCGATCACCTGCCGCGCCGGCTCATGCTCGCGATCGAGCGTCGAGACATGCTCGCCATCCTCGACAGCCAGGATTCGATCGCTGATCGCACCCAGGACATTGCAGAGTTGGCCGACCAACGAAGCATGCAGCTCCCCGAGGCGCTGAAAGAACCCATGAGCGCGCTCGCGAGCCGCGTCGTTGCCGCTTGCGACCAGGCCGGCCGCATCATCGACGAACTCGATGAGCTCGTCGAAACGGGCTTTTCCGGTCAGACCACGGTCCGCGTCGAAGAGATGATCTCCGAACTCGGCCGCCTCGAAACCGAAACCGACGAACTCCAGGACCGCGCCTGCCGCGCCGTCTTCGGCCTGGAAGACGAACATGGCGTTGCCACCGTCTACTGGCACCAGATCGTCCAGTGGACCGCCAACCTCGCGGACCACGCGGAAAAGGTGGGCAACCGGTTGAGGCTCTTGATCGCGAACTAGCGGCCCGCTCGTCGGGTCCGTACCGTCTTCGATCTCGAATCGACCGGAGACGAACGTGCCCGAAAGGCCGTCTGTAACGCGCTGCTACCAGAACCACCACCTCGACTCGACGCGCTGGGATGCCGTCGTGCCTCGTAGCGGCGACATCATCGTCACGACATCGTACAAGTCGGGCACGACGTGGATGCAGGAGATCCTGCTACATCTGCTCCACGGCGATCGCGATCCCATGCCGACGGTCCACGACGTTTCGCCCTGGGTCGATGCACGTTTCCACGGGCCACGCGAGGCGCTGGTAGAGCGACTCGAAGCGATCGAGGGGCGCCGCTTCCTCAAGAGCCACCTGCCCTTCGACGGGCTCCCCTACTACCCCGAAGCGCGCTACGTCGTGGTCGGCCGCGACGCCCGCGACGTCTTCATGTCGCTCGCCAACCACTACGGCTCCTACACCGAAAGCGCGTATTCCGCCTTCAATTCGCCCGATCGTCCAGGTGATCCGTTCCCGCGATGCCCGGACGACCTGCGCACGCTGTGGCAGGATTGGATCAGCCGCGGCTGGTTCGAGTGGGAAAGCGAGGGCTACCCGATGTGGTCGAACCTCTACCACACGCAGACCTATTGGAACTGGCGACACCTCGAGAACCTGCACTTCGTGCACTACAACGACATGCTCGCAGATCTCGAGAGCGAGGTTCGCAGGCTGGCCGCCTTCTGCAGTCTCGAACCGAGCGACGAAGCCGTCGCCCGCACCGTAGAAGCCACGACCTTTGCCAACGTTCGCAAGCGGGTCGAAGCCACACCCGAAACCGAGGACCTGTCGAAAGCCTTCTTCGAAGGCGGCCAACGCACCTTCTTCCACAAGGGCACGAACGGACGCTGGCGCGACCTCTTGACGGACGAAGACCTCGATCTCTACGAGGCGGCCAAGACGCGGGTGCTGGAGCCGGAGTGTGCGAAGTGGCTGGAGATGGGGGGAGCGGTAGTGGTCGGTCAAGGAAGCGGTCCAGTTCAAGGGGTGCGCTGACGTTGCTTTCGTCCTCGATCAAGACGAGCGCGCGCGCAGCCCCCGCGCACCGAGGGCTGCAAGGAGCGTGAGCAGCACGCCGGTAGCGACCGTACCCAGCGCGGGCACCGGCAGTGGCTCGATGCCAACGAAGACGACCCGGAAACCGAGTTCCGGCACCTCGGAAGTGGGAAGCACGGACCAACGCACGGTACTCGCCAGTTGCGCCGCGCCCGAGTTGTAGGCGCCTCCGCGGAGGGTCCGGTACGACCCGGAGGCGGCTCCCGTCCATTCGCGCACGTTGCCCCCCTGGTCGAAGGTGCCGCCGGGGCTTGCCGCGCCCGGGTAGCTTCCCACGTCGGTGGTCTCCCCCACGAAACCACAGTAGGCCGCCTTATACCACTCGTCGTCGTTCGTGACACCGTAGAGCGCGTCTTCGTTGCGGGTGACGCTGTTGGCGGCGATCGCACCGCTCGTCAGCGTGTAGGCACCGTCTTCCGTCGTGGTGACGCCCTGCCCGCCGCTGGGTTGAGCGTTGTGGAGCCAGTTCGAAAAGCGCAGCGCGTCCCAATACGAGACGTAGTTCACGGGCCGCGACTCCATGCCGATTTTCGCGCTGTAGCTATAGACGACGGTTCCCTGGCGATCGATTCCGCCGTGCGTCGTGTCGTCGGTCATCTGGCTGTTGTAGAGACCGAAGGTGCCGCTGGCCGCAACGGCGTTCAGAAAAGCCGCGTACTGGGCGTTGGTGACCTCTCGGTGTCGGCGATCCAATACTCCTCGGAAACCGAACCGATACAACCGTGCGGCCCCGTTTCGCACGGGTTGTCCAGGTCGAGGATGACGGCCCAGTCGAACTGCACCTGCGCCTGGACAGAAGTCGACAAGCCGATCACCGCAGCCGATGCTGCGATGATCGCAAGCTTCTGACTTGCGTCATCACCCTACCCCCTTGACGCTTCCTCACGCTACCACTGCAAGCTCTGCGATGCCTCGTCAGCTCTGGTCCGCGACACGCGCCAGACGCTCTTGGCTGTGAGCACGACCCGCAACGCGTACGCAAACGGCATTACCCAGGCGAATCGAAGGCAGTTCGATGAACCGATACATCGCCGCAGAGAGCGCGACAGTGACGCCTACGACCGCGACGACGAACACGGCGACTTGCAGATCGCTCTGCCTCTCGCCAACCAAGCGTAGGCACAACAACAGCACTGTGAAGTGGAGCAGATAGACGCTGTAGGAAATGCGTCCGAGAAATCGAACAGGACGCCATTCGAGGGCGTTGCGCAGCCAGGGAAGGTGAATCGCACCGATCGTGAATGCGGATGAAGAGATCGCGAGTGAGAGCAGTGTCCATGGCTGGAGCCTCAAGGGGCCAAACCAGAGGAGCACATTCCAGTCACGCGGCACCACGCCCACCCCGACAGCGGTGAAGTAGGTGGCAAAGAGGGCAACGGCCAGCGACAGCCCCACCGGGGCACGCTGTGCCAGCCCCCGGAGTCGCCCCCCGGTTTCGAAGATCAAGATGCCCACCACGAAGTGGATCGCGTACACCTGCCCGTTGTAGGGCGTCGAGTACTGGAACAACGCGAACAGCGCGAGCCCGAGTGGCACGCTCCAATGGCCTTCCCGTGTCAGCCAGAGCATGAACGGAAAGAGGATCGAGAAGACCATCTCCACTTCGAGCGACCAGCCGATGGGCATCAGGTTGTCCGCCGTACCGGGAAAGAACAGGAAGCCGAAGAGCTCCGGCACCGACAGCGCCACCTGATTGAAGTGGAGAATCCATCTCGAAAGCCCGTCGCAGCAGGGAGCCGTATGGGCGCTCAGGCTCACCACCCAGGCGAAGAGAAGCGCGAAGACGAAGGGGGGATGGATGCGGAAGACGCGGCGAATGAAGAACTGCACCCGGTCGACAGCGCGATCGCCCCGCAGCGCCGACGTCGACAGGCAGTAGCCACTCAGGACGAAGAACAAGATGACCGACGGCGCCGCGATTCCGGGCGGCGATCGCAGCGCGCCGATGGTGTGACCTACGACCACAGCAATGGCAGCGAGCCCCCGCAGTCCGTCGAGCGCAACCACTCTTTTCAGGTCGCCGCTGCCCGGCTGCTGGCTCATGCCGCCGGAGGGTAGCGGACCCGGCTCGTGCCCGACCGATCGCAGCTCGCGATTGGCTCGCTTCGATTGTGAGGCCTCAGGCTATCGGCGACAATATCGCGAGGCATGAGAGTCAAGGTCTACGCAGCGGGCTACTGCAACTTCGAGCACATCGATGACGATGGCTTCATGAGCCTGCCCGAAGGCGCGACGCTGAACGACGTGCTCGGCAATCTGGGCATTCCGCGTCTTTTCAGGCGCGCGCTCTTTACCGCGGTGAACTACCAGCAAGCGAAACCGGCGACCCCGCTCAAGGACGGAGACATCGTCAGCCTGCTCGGCGCCATGTCCGGCGGATGAAACGGATCGCGACAGCATTTCCTGTAGAGGAGAGGTTCGATGAAGGGTTATCTCGGAAAGATCTTGAAGGTCGATCTCACCACGGGTGAGATCGAAGAAGAAGCCATCCCCGACAACGTCTACGAAAACGTGCTCTCGGGCATCGGCCTCGGCGCCTGGTACCTCTACAACCAGATCCCCGCCGACGCCGACCCCCTCGGCCCGGACAACATCCTCGGCTTCACGAGCGGCCTGCTGGTTGGCAGCGGAAGCTTGATCACGGGCCGTTGGATGGCCGTCTGCAAGTCACCGCTCACGGGCGGTTGGGGAGATGCGAACTGCGGAGGCGACTTCGCACCGGGCATCAAGGCCTGTGGCTACGACGCCATCTTCTTCAGGGGAATCTCTCCCACACCGGTCTTTCTGCAAGTCGACAAGGACGGGGCGGTGCTGCGAGACGCCACCGAGCTGTGGGGGACCGATGCCATCGAAACCGAGGATATCCTGCGCAAAGAGTGCGCTGTCGGCGGCACGCCCAGGGTGGTCACCATCGGACCAGCCGGCGAAAAGAAGTCCCTGATCTCCGGCATCGTGAACGACGGCGGTCGGATCGCGGCCCGCTCCGGCGTCGGCGCGGTCATGGGGTCGAAGCAGCTCAAGGCGGTCGTGCTCAGCGGAAACCAGCGAACGAAGATTGCAGACCCGAAGAGCATGAAGGCCTATAGCAAGGAGTTCGGCGCGAAGGTCAAGCAAGCCAACGCACCCGGCTTCCTCAAGGGCTACATCTTTCCCATTCTCGGCAACCTGACATCGAAGGTGAAGTCGGTGTCGGCAACGGACGGCATGATGTCCGTCATGTTGAACAAGTCGTACGGAACCATTGCGGTCAACACCATGGGCCTGCCGAACGGGGATTCGCCGGTCAAGAACTGGGGTGGCTCGGTCAAGGACTTCAGCTTCAGGAAGTACCGCAAACTCAACCCCGACCGTGTTCTCGCGCGCAAGACCAAGAACTACGCCTGCTACTCGTGCACGATCCAATGCGGTGACATCTGCGACATCAGCGATCTCACCGACGGGAAGATCGAGCACACGCACAAGCCCGAGTACGAAAACTGCTGCGCACTCGGAACCAACCTGCTGATCAACGACCTCGACGAGATCTTCTTGATGAGCGAGGCGCTGAACCGCGCCGGGATGGACAGCATCTCCGCAGGCTCGACACTGGGCTTTGCTTTCGAATGCTTCGAGAAGGGGCTCATCACCGAAGCCGACACGGGCGGACTCAAGCTCGTGTGGGGCGACGCCAAGGCCGCCAGTCGACTGCTCGACATGATGATCAACCGCGAAGGCATCGGGGACATCCTCGCCGATGGCGTGAAGGTGGCGTCCGAGAAGATCGGTGGAAACTCCGCCCTGTACGCGAACCACTGCGGGGGCCAGGAACCCGGAATGCACGACCCGAAGCTCGACCCGATGCTCGGCGTCCACTTCAGTGCCGACCCGACACCCGGTCGCCACACGATCGGTGCCGGTCTCTACTACAACATGATGAACCTGTGGCAGGAGGTCAGCTGGGCGCCCAAGGTCACCAAGTACCCGAAGTCCGAGGAGTACATCCCTTCGGATGACGAGGCGCTCAAGAGCGTCGCTCTCGCCTGCTACAAGATGCTCAACGACGGGGCCGGCGGCTGTTTCTTCGCCCTGATTGCGGGCCTCGACCACTGGAACCTCTTTCGCATGCTCAACGACACGACCGGCTGGGGTCTAACCGCCGACGAGTACATGGCGATCGGCCGCAGGATCCAGACGCTTCGCCAGTTGTTCAGCGTGAAGCACGGTGTCGAACCGAAGGACGCCATCATGCGGGGCCGTGTCATGGGCGATCCACCACTCGAATCCGGCAACCTCAAGGGCATCACCCTGCCGATCGACGAGATGGTGGCTCTGCACTGGAAGCACTTCGGTTGGAACGAGCACACCGGCCTTCCCGAGCAGGAAATCGTCGGCGAGCTCAAGGAGAGGGCGCTGGTTCAGTAGGTGGGAACTTCGCTACCGGGAGGACCTGCCACGATCTGCGCAGCAGCGGCTAGCGACCATCTAGCCTCCGCTCCTTGCGGTGCGGACAGTGAGTGACTCGTGCGCTTGCTTGTCATCGGAAGGATGCACCGACTGAACCGCAAGGTTGGCCGGAGGCGTGGATTGACACTATGGCTGTCGCAAGCATAGGATCGGATCGGGTTCTTCAGCAGGAGGGGACCATGGCTGTACGACCGCTTCGTGTGCACGGGCTCCACGGGCCTCCATCCACGTGGACGACCTCGACTCGGATCACCGCGCCCTCTCCGTGAATACCGAAGACGGCGCACAGAAGGGGATCGAGTACATCGCCGAGGCGCGCAGACGTCATTCAACCCGCAGCAGCTGATTTCCCCGACCACTGCATGGCGGCG
Source organism: Myxococcota bacterium (assembly GCA_030748735.1). Lineage (GTDB taxonomy): Bacteria > Myxococcota_A > UBA9160 > UBA9160 > UBA4427 > DUBZ01. The sequence goes on from JASMLK010000010.1 coordinate 42,042, forward strand.
GTCCGGGCAGTGCAGTCACGAGTGAGATCTCATGGACCTACGTTACGACGACGATCACGAGCGTTTTCGCACAGAAGTGCAGACGTTCCTCTCGGCTCATTGGCCGCCCCCCGATCGGGGCGACGATACAGACCGCAAGGCCCAGGAGCGTGCGTTCCGGCTGAAGGCGATCGAGGCCGGCTACCTCGCCCGCTCGATCCCCCGACGCTATGGGGGCTCCGAACAACCGGCCGACGTACTCGAGGCCGCGATCATCCGCGAGGAATTCGCGAAGGCCTGGGCACCCGGCGACGTTGCCGGACTCGGGCCAAGCCTGCTCGTTCCCACCCTGCTCGAGAAAGGAGCCGAGTGGCAGAAGCAGCGCTTCGTGCAACCGACCATCATGGGCGACATCATGTGGTGTCAGGGCTACTCGGAGCCCAACGCTGGTTCGGACCTCGCCAATGTTCAAACGCGCGCTCGGCTGATGGGCGACGAGTGGGTGATCAACGGACAAAAAATCTGGACCAGCGTCGCCTGGTTGGCGGACTACATGTTCTGCCTGTGCCGAACCGAACCCGAGGCGAGCAAGCACGCCGGTATCAGCTACCTGCTGATCGACATGAAGCAGCCGGGTGTCGATGTGCGTCGGTTGAAGGCCATCAACGGTGCGTCCCACTTTTGCGAGGTGTTCCTCGACGACGTGCGAACACCAGCCGATTGGATCGTGGGCGAGCGTGGCCAGGGGTGGGACGTTTCGCGCGCCACCCTCAAGCACGAACGCAACATGATCGGAGGCGCGACCCAGACCCTCACCTACTGGGACCGGCTGATGCGCCTGGCCGAGCGCACGCAGAAAGACGGCCGACGCGCGCTCGACGATCCGCGGGTCCGCGACCGTCTGGCCGTGATCGAGGGCTACGTACGCGCGCAAGAGTTCTCGGCCTATCGGCAGCTGTCGAAAGCCGCGAAGGGCGAGAAGGCGGGGATCGTGCAGTCCATGAACAAGATCAACGGCACCAACACCGGGCACCTGATCGTCAAGCTTGCGCTCGACCTGCTCGGCGACGAAGGGCTACTCGAACCCGAGGCTTTCGACCCTGTCACGTCGCCTGACGTCAACACGGCCTGGGTCGCGCGCTATATGCAAACCCTCGGTGCTGCGATCGCGGGCGGCACGTCGAACATCCAGCGCAGCGTGATCGCGGAGCGCGGCCTCGGGCTGCCCCGCGACCGAGAGCGGGACCAGAGTCGACAAGCGCGCAGGCCGAGCCAGGAAAGGCGATCATGAACTTCGATCTCTGCGAAGAGCAGGAAATGCTCCAGTCGACCGTTCGGCAATTCGCCGCAACCGAGTGCCCGCTACCAAGGGCCCGCGAGATCTTCGACGCCAAGGACGGCCACGACCCGGAGCTCTGGCGCGGCCTCTGCGACCTCGGCCTTGGCGGAATCCAGATCGAAGAAGCCTACGGTGGAGCCGGTCTCGAACTGCTCGACCTCGCACTCGTCGGGGAAGTGCTGGGCGAATCCGCCTTCCCCGGCCCCTTCTTCGGCCACGCACTCGCGGCGCTCGCGATCGGGCTCGGCGGGAGTGAGGAGCAGAAGCGGAGATGGCTCCCCGACCTTGCGTCGGGTTCGGCCATCGGAACCATCGCCTTCGCCGAGGGCGACCAGATGTGGCAGCCCGAGCAATGGGGACTCGAAGCCAGCGAAGGCGGCACACGCATCGAAGGCCACAAGTGCTTCGTCCCCCACGCTGGCACCGCAGACATCGTCGTCGTGGGGCTCGCGGGTGGTGGCATGAGCGTCGTGGAACGCGACTGCGCCGCGCTCGACATCAAAGAGAGCGCGGCCCTCGATCGGACCCGACGCGTCGCAGAGGTCGAGTTCACAGGAGCCCCCGCGCACCCCCTGCCCGAAGGCGTCGCGGCATCGGGGCGCGTGCGCGACGCGGGCCTGGTCCTCCTCGCGGCCGACGCAATGGGGGCCGCCTGGCGCTGTGTCGAACTATCGGTTGAATACGCCAACCGCCGCGAACAGTTTGGAACCACCATCGGTCACTTCCAGGCGCTCAAGCATCAACTCGCCGACATGGCGATCGAAGTCGAACCCGCCCGCGGGCTCTACTGGTACGCGGCCCACGCCTTCGACCACGTCCCGGACGAGAGCGCGCGCTTCGCCGCGATGGCGAAGGCCCACCTCACCGATCGTGCGATGCAGGTCGCGCGTGACGCCGTCGAGGCCCACGGCGGAATCGGCTTCACCTGGGAGGGAGACCTCCACTTGTATTTCAAACGGGCGATGTTCGATCGCGCGTTCCTGGGCTCGCCCGAATTCCATCGCGCGCGGGCTGCCGAACTTGGAGGTTGGTGATGGCGGAGTCACAAGCGAGCACGTCGGTGGTGCTGTGCGAGATCGAACGCGGCGTCGCCGAACTCACGCTCAATCGCCCCGAACGAATGAACGCTTTCACGCCACAGATGGGCGCCGATCTCGTGCGGCTCTTCGGCGAACTCGACCGGGACGATGCGGTACGCGCGATCGTGGTGACGGGCGCGGGCCGCGCGTTCTGCGCGGGTGCGGACCTCGGCGGCGGCGAAGCCACCTTCAAGGCAAGTGGCGACTCCTCGACCGGCAACTCCAGTGCTGACGACGACGAAGTGCTGCCGAAGGAGGCTCGGGTGCGTGAGATCCGGCCCTGGCTGATCGAAAAGCCGATCATCGGCGCGATCCAGGGGCATGCAGTTGGCCTCGGCCTGACCCTCGCCCTGCAATGGGACATCCGCATCGTGGCCGATGACGCGAAGCTCTCCTTCGCGTTCGTACAGCGCGGGGTGGTGACCGAGCTGGCCAGCACCTGGATCTTGCCGCGACTCGTCGGGCTCGCACGGGCCTCCGATCTGCTCATGACGGGAAGGACCTTCCGCGGAAAGGAAGCCGCCGAACTCGGTGTTGCGAACGAAGCGTTGCCTGCCGATGCCGTGTTGCCGCGCGCGCGGGAGATCGCGCGCGCGATCGTGGAGCGCTGCGCGCCGGCGAGCGTCGCCCTCACCAAGCGAATGATCTGGCAACACCTTGCCCTCGACGATCCCTACCTTGCCTCCCAACGCGAGGCGACGGGGCTCGCACGTCTCGGCCGCATGCCGGACGCCGCAGAAGGCGTGAAGGCGTTCTTGCAGAAACGAGCGCCGCAGTGGCAGCTCTCGGCGGCGGACGCACCGCAACTGGACTGATCAGTCGCCGCGAGTGACTTCGAGACGCGAAGGCGTAGAATGACCGGGATTGGATAGTCGCCTCACGTTTCGAAGATCTCGAATGACCTCATGTACATCTCGCCTCTCGCGGTGCTCGGTTTGTCTCGTCATCGCACTGGTGTTCATCGGGTGCGCAGAGCGCTCGCCTGCCCCCGCGACTTCGGCTGTCTCTGTTTCGATCGCCGCTTCGGTTGCCGAACGGACGGCGGACACCCGACAGATCCGTACGCGATTGGAGGTCGGAAACCCGTCGGACCATTCGCACTTCACAGGCGGCTGGTACCCGCCTCGCAGCCGCGGACAGCTGCGCTACGCGAAGACCGCGACGAGCTTCACTCGTGGCCCCGCAGCGGTAGTGGAGGTTCAGCTCGCCACACGATCCAGACTGACGGTCAAGATCGCCACCGGCCCGAAGAAGCGTCCCGATTCGCTTCCAGCTCAGTTCGTCACCGTCCTATGGAACGACGAAGAACTCGGGACTCTTCCGGCCGATGGTGGATCTATACCCATCCGATTCTCTGTCCCCAAGGCCGCACAGCGACTCGGGCTCAATCGTCTGGTGCTGATGCCTCACTATTGGTTCGATCCGACGCAACAGGCCCAACAGCTGAACGAAACAGCACGCGGCCTGCAGATCGAGTCGATCGAGTTCGTGGGCAAGTCGTCGGCACAGGATGATCTCGCTCCGGCTGCGGTCGTCGAAGATGACATCATCAATCAGAAAGCCGGAACCGTCATCACCCACTACGCGGTGCTGCCGGACGACGCTCGCTTGACGGGACGCTTCGTCACCGGTTCCCCCGATTCGCACGGGTCGATCGTGCTGGCGCTCGACGGCGAAGTCGAAACCACCCTCTTCCGTACCGAAGCCGCCCTGGAGGCCGCAGCGGATACAACCGATCCAGGTGCCGAACGGGGTTTCGACATCGATCTCGCGGCGTTCGCAGGAAGGGCAGCCGGTCTGAGCTTCATCGTTGCGGGCAGCACCGCCGAATCGCACTCGACCTGGGTCTCACCGGTGCTGCACGGTACAAGGGGTGTCGAACACGGGGAAGGCGACGAGCACCAACCGAAACCCACTCTGGAGACGAAGCGCCCGAACATCCTCCTCGTGCTCTTCGACACGCTGCGCGCGGACGCGACAGAACCGTACGGGGCTCCGGAAGGAAGCACACCATCGATCGCAAGACTGGGGCGCGCCGGAACGGTCTTCGCGAAAGCCTACGCGACAGGCGCCACGACGCGGGTCAGCGTTGCTTCCATGCTCACGGGTCACTACCCCCCGCGACATGGCGTCACCGAGGAGGAGCACAGACTCGCGCGCACACTCCCCTATCTGCCCGATCTCCTCGAGGAAGACGGCTACACAACGGTCGGCGTGATCGACAACCCCCAGCTGAGCGCTGACCGCGGCTTCGACCGCGGCTTCGACACGTTCGAGGAGTTGTTTCGAATCGATGAGAACGACTTGCGCCGAGACCATCCAGAACCCCGCAAACGGGCGAAATGGACATGGGAGTCGTTCGTCGCCCCCGCGCTGTCAACGAGGGGGGACAAGCCCTTCTTCGTGTACTTGCACGAACTGGATCCGCATTTTCCATACCAACCGCTTCCACCCTATGACGTTGGCGAAGACGACGCGTATCGCGGTGTTCCACTCATGCAGCCGGAGCGCATGCATTGGCTCGTTCGCTTCGATCTCACGCGCAAGATCCTCGCACTCATCAACGAAAACCGGAACTGGCTCGACGAAGCATCGCTTCGAGCGCTGCGTCGGCGCTATGCGGGTGAAGTCGCCTACATGGATGCCTACCTGGGCTGGATACTCGATCACCTGGACGAGACAGGGCTGCGCGATGACACCGTCGTCGTCTTCGTCTCGGACCACGGCGAAGAATTCCTCGAGCACGACCACTTCGGGCACAGCCTGCAGGTGTACGATCCCGCCATTCGCGTTCCACTCATCATCTCGAGACCCGACGGAGTCGGCCGTGGTTCGATCGTCGAGGCGCCCGCCGAACTGCTGGACCTACCGTCGACACTCCTCGGCCTCGCCGGTGCCGATGTCCCCGAACAAGCCGAGGGTCGTGATCTCTTTGGTCGAGCAGCGCTTGCCCCCGACCGGGCCGCGTTACGGGTGAGGCCGACACTCGCCTACGGCGACTGGAAGCAGCCCGCCACGGACAAGAACGGTTCGCTCGCGAGCCGCCAGGTATCGATTCGTGTCGGCGATTCAAAGCTGATTCGCAACCGCTACCAAACGGCAGGCGAGGCATTCGACACCTACGAGCTATACGATCTCGCAGCAGATCCAGACGAATCGACCAACCTCTGGTTCTCCCGACCGGTATTGGGTCACACCCTCCGGCAGCAACTCGATGCTCGGAACATCGCCGACGCCAGGGCAACCGAGTCCTTCGCCCCGGAGGTCGAACCGCTCGGAGAAGACATGCGCAATCGTCTGAGAGCGCTTGGGTACGCGGAGTAGAGAGGTTCGACCGTGAAAGAGATCACAGAGCCATCGAGAGTCGTTCCCGTCATCGCCGAGACCGATGTCCTGGTCGTGGGTAGTGGGCCTGGTGGGTTGTCGGCTGCGTTGGCTTCGGCGCGGGAAGGCGTGGACACCATGCTCGTGGAGCGGTTCGGCTCCTTCGGTGGAAACATCACGCAGTGCATGGTGGGGACCATTGCCTGGTATCGCAGTGAAGCCACCGTGGATGCGGGCGGGGCCGGCGTCGCCGCCGCCAGTGCAGTCAAGCAGGGCGTTTCGTGCAGGAGTGTGAACCTGTCGAAGGTCCAGCAGGCGCTGGAAAAGCAGGGGGTCAGGATCGCGTAGGAGGATGCCCTTCGATGAGCGGGGCTAGCCCGCATTATTCATGAACATCCTACTGCGACGGCACATCTCCGCACTCTGGCAAGAGAAATCGACGTCCCCTGGTCAGCCGCCGCACATCACAGCGCGCTTCTGCTTGAGCCAGGCCCTGGCGCGGCGCATCGCGTCTTCCGTGGCCTGCGCTTCAGTCGAGAAGTAGTAGTCCTTCACGAGGTCGGCCCCCGCAAAGGAGTCACCGTTTTCCGGGTTCGACGAAAACGTCACAGAGCGATCGAAACGACCTTCGACCTCCTTGAGGACGGGTTCGCTCTTTTCGACGGAGCTCGTCGTTACGATGATCAGCTGCCTCTGCTTGACCACATAGGGAACAGTAACGGTCGCGGTATAGGTCCTCACCGAACCGTTGGCTTCGACGTCCCCGTTGATGCTGCGCATGTACTTCGATCGGGCATCGACGATCGGCTGCAGGTCCTCCTCCTTCGGAAGGCTCGAAACGCATTCCTCGATCACCTGCTTTTCGATCTTCGAACTCCCGTCCGAGAGTGTGCCCCCGGCGACGACGGTCGTGATCTTGCGCTCCACCTCTCCTGCCGTCGCCGTGTTTGCAAAGGCGATCAGGCAGCACAGACCGATGAAGCACGCTGTCTTGTTCAAGATTGGCAATGCACCCTCTCCTTACCTTCGAATCTCAGTCGACGCCTGAGTGTAGGTGATTCGAGTGCTGATCTCGGGGCGAAGCGGCGAGCAGCGAAGGAACTGAATCTCGACCCCCCAGCGAAAAGCTCAGCATCCCGGCCCGGACGATGGGTAGAATCACGCAATGCGGACTGATCTTCGCCGCGGAGGCCCATCATGAAACCGATCACGAGAAGAGCTTTCGGCGCGCTCGGGGCAAGTGGGCTTGCCGCGTTGGCGCTCCCGCCTGCTCCTGCGCACTCGAACACCCCGCAGCGGCCTTTGGCCCCGGCAAGCGGGTCAGGCCACGCGGCGCTGGCCGGGGTCACGCGAGGTGCCGACCAAGCCGCGGTCGAAGACGCCGTGCAGCGCGCCGCGCTCGAAGTGAGTGACTTCGCGTGGCTGAGCCGTGGCGATCGCGTCCTGATCAAGACCGCGTGCAATTCGGGTGGTGTGTATCCGTTTACGACGGATCCCGTGGCGCTCCGCGCAATGATCGGACTGTTGAAACAACACGGCGCGGGCAAGATCTTCGTCGCCGACATGTCCGGCGTGCAGTTCGTTCGCTTCAGCAAGGATCGCACCAGCGGCAGCACCCGCGGCCTGATGAACCAGAACCAGATGGCGCAGGCGGCAGAATCCGCGGGGGCCGAGGTCGTTGCCTTCGAGGAAGCCGGGTGGGACGCTTTTCACGAAGAGCGCCCCATCGCGGGGAGCGCCTGGCCGGACCCCGTGATGATGCCCGACATCGTGAACGAGGTAGACCACATCGTCCTGATGCCGCGTTGCGCCCGCCACGTGTTGGCCGGGAGCACACTCGGCCTCAAGGCCGCCGTCGGTTGGTGGCGACACGATTCGCGCCTCACCTACCACCACCGGGCCGGCTCCCTCCCGGAAAAGACCGCCGAGGGCAACTGGGTACCCAGCTTGCTCGACAAGCAGCGCCTGGTGCTCAGCAACGCAACCAGAGTGGTAAGCACGTTCGGCCCAGACAACGGCTACGTCTCGGAACCCGAAACCGGGCTGGTCATCGCGAGCCAAAGCGTCGTCGCCCACGACATGCTCTCGATGAGTTGGTTGCTCGAGAACATGCGCATGACTCCCGAAGCGGAAAGAGACGGCCTCACCGATGATCCGCACCAAACACCGTGGTTCACCGGCATGCTCAACCGACTGATCGTGCATTGGCTCGACGGCGGGCTCGGAAAGGTGATCAGTGGAGACGGCCCACCGACCATCCACCACGAAAGCATCTGGGACGATCGCGTCTTGCGCACGGCGTTCGAGCTTTCGGGCGGCGTGCCGAGCCTGGAGATCTCCGATGCACTCGGCGATCTGCCCGAACCGATCCTGACGTTGATGAAGGAATCGACCGCGCGGCCGACGTGAGCAGACCGGCGAGGCACGACGGCCGCGCGTCATGCTGATCGTGCTGCGACGGTTCGCGAAACGATGAGAGATCCGAAACAGGGTGCCGCCTCCTTCCGCATCTTCGACCTCGACCTGGCCGCCGTGCCCCAGCACGACACCGTGGACGACCGAAAGACCGAGCCCCGACCCGCCCTCTTCGAGTCGAGTCGTATTGACGTCGACCACGGGCAGGCCATACCGCCGCACACTCAGGCCCGCCGCCGTCATGCGGGGGTGCAGCTCGTCAGCCACACGAGCATCGTCGACCTGCTTGTATTCGTACGGAACACCCAGGCGATCGAGGTCAGAGTTCATCCGGCGAGTCATGCCACAGTTGTCGCGACCGTATACCACGACGTAGGAAGAATCGCGCAGAGGCTCGACGCCCCGGACGAGGTCGTCCCGATCTTTCCCATGCTCGAGAGCACCGCCGTGCCGATGAGCGCAATCGCGAGAAGCAGTCGCATCGGGTCTCTCCTGCTGGTCGAACCAGGCATCGGATCGGCAGTCCCGAGCAGGGGGTTGAGCGGCACGGCGTGGGAGAGCCTGAGCTGCGCTGTAGGTCTCGGAAGCGAGCATCTGAGCCCCCTGTGTAGACCGCAACGCGTCGCGTCGACGGGACCGCCGGCCCATCTCTGATCCACTGGCTTCGAATCCAGTTGATGCTGTGCCGCGCGACGATGCTGTCGAAGAATCCCGAAGAAGTCAGCCACAACCCTTGACAGGATTTCGCGGGCGAATCGAGGGCGCTGCCCGTTGCGATTCAAAGCCGCGGTGCAAGGCGCGGAACACGCCTGTGCCGTGGGTCCGATGTCGTTGTGAGTTGAAACGCAATCGCGATGAGAACACGCCACACGCGTCATTCACCGAAGCCAAAAAACCCACCGCTACAATGCCTTCGTGCGACACCCCACGGTCCCGCTTGGGGTAGCAAGAACAATGTCCTCTCTCGAAGGCCTTTCCAACGATCAACTGCTGAGCGAAACGCGAAAGCTCGTGCA
>JASMLK010000011.1 GCA_030748735.1 Myxococcota bacterium
CAGCCAAAACGCTCGCTCCCGACACCCGCTGAGGTGGGGCAGGCCTTACAAAGCACATGACGTCGTGTACTTTCGCCCTCTCAGAACGGCATCTCATTGCTGCCGACCCCCCGATAGGCGGCTCGCTGTGACACGGAACTCTTCTCGAGGTCCATCACCCGCAGCAGATCCCCGCGTGACTTCACCGCATGTCTGCGAAGGCCACGCGACGTGGACCCCTCGGCGCGAGGATCGCCTGGCGACCACCGCCCCCCCCTCCCTGCCGCCCGACGAAGCCGACCCCTGCGACGCGCACGCGGAGCACGCCCTCCACGGCCAGCTGCCCGAAGCCGACTGCGAGCGCTGCGGCAAGCCCCTGCTGCCCCACCCGAGGGCTGCGCGTTCGCGTGTGCCGCGCGACTACACCCCGCGCCATCTGGCCGAGCGAATCCTGTCGAGTCGCAACGCACTCGAAGGGCAGCGCAAGCATGTCACCGTGCTCTTCGTGGACGTGAAGGGGTCGATGGAACTCGCCGACGAGATCGACGCCGAGTTGCTGCACGACATCATGGACCGCTTCTTCGCCGTGCTGTCCGAAGGGATCCACCGCTTTCAGGGGACGATCAACCAGTTCACTGGTGACGGCATCATGGCGCTCTTCGGTGCACCGATCGCCCACGAAGATCACGGCCAACGCGCCTGCTACGCAGCCCTGTACTTGAACGATGAACTGCGGCGCTACTCGTCGGAGCTGAAGCGGCGCCTCGGCATCACGTTTTCGGTACGCATGGGCCTCAACTCCGGTGAGGTCGTGGTCGGAAGCATCGGCGACGACCTGCGTATGGACTACACCGCTCAGGGGCACACGGTCGGACTCGCGGCACGCATGGAACAGCTCGCCGACCCGGGCACCATCTATCTCAGCGAAGTCACCGCCCAGCTCGTCGCCGGCTTCTTCCACATGCGCGATCTAGGACGATTCGAAATCAAGGGGCTGCGGGACCGGGTGGCGGTCTTCGACCTGCAGGGCATCGGCCCGCTGCGATCACGCTTCGACCGTTCGCACGCCCGCGGGCTGACCACCTTCGTGGGGCGTGAAGAAGAAATGCACGTACTCGAAACCGCGCTCGATCGGGCGATGCACGGCCACGCCCAGGTGGTCGGCGTGATCGCCGAAGCAGGGATCGGCAAGAGCCGCCTGTGCCTCGAGTTCGCGCGCTCCTGCGAGGGGCGCGGTATCAAGGTCCGCCACGCGCACGCCCAGGCCCACGGTCAACTCACGCCCTTCCTTCCCGTGCTCGACATGTTGCGCGGCCTGTTCGGGGTCGAAGCGCACGAAGAACCCGCCGAAGCGCGCAAGAAGATCGCCGGCGCCACGCTGCTGCTCGAACCCGCCCTCGTCGAGGGGTTGCCGTTGCTCTTCGAATTCATCGGCGTACCCGATCCTTCCCACGCCCCCCTGCCTCTCGACCCCGACGCCCGCCAGCGTCGACTCCTCGGCATCATCACCCGCCTGCTCCACGCGAAGAACCGCCAGGAAAGCAGCGTCTTCATCCTCGAAGACCTCCATTGGCTCGACAGCAGCAGCGAACTCTTTCTGGAGAAGCTCGTCGAGTCGATCGCTGGCACACAGACGATGCTGCTGATCAACTTCCGCCCCGACTACCACGCCCCCTGGATGAACCGCTCCTACTACCAGCAACTCCCCTTGTTGCCGCTGGACGAAGACGCGGTTGCGCTCTTCCTGCGGCACCTGCTCGGCGACGACCCGAGCGTGGAGGACTTGCCGGGGACGATCCACGAGCGCTGTGACGGCAACCCCTTCTTCATCGAAGAAGTGGTGCAGTCGCTGGCCGACACGGGCAACCTCGAAGGCGCACGCGAAACCTATCGACTCGTGACGCCGGTCGAGCACATCTCGGTACCGCAGACCGTGCACTCGGTGCTCGACGCACGCATCGACCAGCTACCCGACACCGAAAAGCGCGTACTGCAGGCCGCCGCGATCATCGGCCAGCGTTTTACTGAAGCGTTGCTACTGCGCATCCTCGATCTCAGCGAAGTCGAACTCACCACGGCGCTCCAGACGCTGACGCGACTCGAGTTCGTCTATGAGATGGCCCTCTACCCTTCAGCTGAGTTCGCCTTCGTTCACCCACTGACCCAGGAAGTCGCCTACAAGTGCCAACTCAAGGAAGGCCGCACGCGCATCCACGGGCAGGTTGCCCAGGCCCTGATCGAGATGCACCCCGACAAGCACGACGAACTCGCCACCCTGATCGCCCATCACTGTGAAGAAGCCGGCGACGCGATGCTGGCGGCCGATTGGCATCAGCGCGCTGCCGAATGGATCGGCCTGCGCAACGTGAACGAAGCCTATTGCCATTGGCGCATCGTGCTCGCGCTGATCGGCGACGGCGACGATTCGCCCGAGCGCGTGCGCTATGGCCTCAAGGCGCGCATCTGGCTACTGCAGCTCGCCTGGCGGCTCGGCCTTTCGCAGGGTGAGGCCACGCGCATCTACAACCGCGGCATGGAGCTCGCGCAGCTGGCCGACGACGCGCCTTCGCTCGTGATGCTGAACCTCGTCTACGCGGTCTTCCGCGGCGTGGTGGGCGATCACGACGGGCATTTCCGTTACGCCCAGCAGGCGACCCAACTGGCCGAGGAGCTCGAACATGCCGGTTTGTCGCGCGCCGCAAGGCTTTCGATGCTCACCGCTCTGGTCTACCGCGGTAGCCTGGAGGACGCTCTCGAAGTCGCGAGCGGTATCGACACCGGCCCACCCGCCACAGACCCGCTTCACGGCAACGACAACTTCTTCGACGATGACCTGGCCCAGCGGGCCTTCACCCTCGGCCTGCGGGGCGTCGTTCGATCCCTCGCCGGGCAACTCGACGCCGCGGCCCTCGACGTGCGCCACGCCGAGGAGCTCGTACGTCAGGTTCGCGAGCCCGAAACCCGGGGCTACGTCCATGCCTTCTGCGTACAGCACGCCGTGCTCGCGGGCGATGTCGAAATGGCCCTCGACCACGGCGAGCAAGCCGTGGCCCTCGCCGAGGAAACCGAGATCCCCCTCCAACGCGCCGACGCCTACCTCGCCTACGCGGACGCGCTGATCCTGGCCGAACGCTGGCTCGACGCGATCGAAGCGCTGGACCGCACCCGCGAGATCCTCGACCAGTCGAGCAACCTCGTGAGCATGCGCCCGCGTCTGTTCAACGCACTCGCCCTCGCCCATCATGGTCTCGGCGACTCGGCTCGCGCTCTCGAGTCTGCCGAAGAAACCCTGCGTGAACCGGGCACACGCGCTGCCCGGATCATCGAGTTGAACGCGCGACTCACGCGTGTCCGCGCACTCCTCGATACCCCGGGACACAGCGACCCCGACGTGGTCCAGAACGAACTCTCGACCGTGCTGCAGCTCGTCGACAAGACGGGCGCCGAGGCGTATCGACCGATGATCCATCTGGTGTTGGCCGAGATTGCCAGGCACGCCGGCGAACCGGAGACGGGCAAGGAACAACTCGGGCGCGCGCACACCGACTATGCGCGGATGGGCGCGCGCGGCCACGCGCGCTCGGTGGCCATCCAGCTGGCCGAGCACCGCACCCAGACCGCCGCTTCACTCGCGTAGGCAACCCGAACGCCGAGCGGGGGGCCGTTGTTCCCGTCCCGTGACGCATGGGCTCGTCCGTTCCTTCGTCGACGTCACCCGTGGCCAGGATCACGTTGTGGGTGCGCACGCGGCACTCGCGCCCGCTGCTTCGTTCGCTGATTCGAATACAAAAGACACCACCGTCGTCTCGTGCCGATTGACCACCGAGCGCATTCCGCTGCACACTCGCCCCAGCTCAACCGAGAGTTCTCACCGATGCCACCCCGCTTCTATTTCGCCTACGGATCGAACATGAGCACCGAACGCCTGCAGGCGCGCGTCGAACGCGCACGCCCGGTTGGCCGCGGTCGCTACCCCGACATGGAACTCACCTTCAACAAGCGGGGGGTCGACGGTTCGGGCAAAGCGAACCTGATGGCGCGCCGCGACGCATGCGCCTGGGGCGTCCTCTTCGACCTCCACCCCGACGACTGGCAGATCCTCGACCGTTTCGAACCCGGCTACGCGAGAACGGCCTGTTCGATTCAGCTGGACACCGCCGAACTCGTCGAAGCCCAGGTCTACCTCGCGGTGCCACCGCTAGCCCCGTTGGCACCACACGACTGGTACCGCGATCATCTGCTGCGCGGCGCGCAGGAACACGCGCTCCCCGCGGATGTGATCGACATGCTGCACGCCATCGAACTTCTCTAAGATCTCATCGACCGTCCAACGAACCCCAAGCAGAGGACCCCCGGAGCATGACGAACAACGCCCCCAGTGCTCGACTCAGGCTCGGCCACAGCACCCTCGCCGCGCGCGACATGGATGTGCTGGTCGCCTTCTACACCAACGTCCTCGGCTTCCAGGTCACGAACCGCGGGGCCGTCGGCGAGGACGCCGAACTCGCCTTTCTGAGCCAGGACCCGGAACACCATCACCAGATCGCGATGGTCCGCGGCGTGCCGGTCCCCGACCGCACGCTTCACCTGGTCGACCACCTCGCGTTCCGCACCGGGACCCTCGACGACCTGCGCCGCTTCCGTGCGGCACTGCTGGAGGCCGGGATCGAAGGCATCACGCCGATCTGCCACGGCAATGCCTGGTCGCTGTACTTCGATGATCCGGAGGGCAACGGAATCGAGATCTATGTCGATTCGCCCTTCCACGTAGCCCAGCCGGCCGCCGAACCCTTCAACCTCGACCAGACCGACCAAGAGATCGAGCAGGCGACCCGCGAGATGTTCGCCGACAAGCCGGAGTTCCGTCCGATGGCCGAGTGGCAGGAAGAGTTCGCGAAGTCGCTCGATCAGTCCTGATGCTTCGCCTCACTCGGCGCAGTCGAGTGCGACCTACGGCCCCACCCGTTCGACGCCCGAAGCGCGCACCCAGCCTTCACGACCATTGGCAAGGGCCACGCGCAACCACGTTTCGCGCGCTTCGAGGATGTCGACCTCGGCACCGATGGGTAGCGGGCGAGAGAAGCGCGCGGGGGAATGCACCGAGTCGGCAGCGCGAACGATGAGTTCACGGCCGACGACCACGCCCTGTTCCTGCGCGGCCGCAGAAGGATCGGCCACCATCGATGCCAACAGGACGATCCATACGAGGCCGGGAAGCAGCGAGGCGTTTCGCGCCGCAACGCTATTCGATGCGATGCCCGCAGCGAGGAGCAACGCCGCAAGGGCGAACGCCAACGCAGCCAGCAGCTTGCGTTCACTCGGCGACATCGTGCGGTGCCAATCGAAGAAGCTTCCAAAGACGCTCTGCGTTTCCGGGCGTGGCACCCAATCGGGCGTGAGTCCGCGGACGTGTTCGAGGTTCTGGCTCGCGCGGTCGTGGTCGGGGTCGAGCAGCAGCGCGCGTCGATAGGCCAGCACCGCCGCACCGAGGTGCTCCGCCTGCAATGCCGCGTTGCCGAGGTTGGCGTGGAGGTCCGACGTCGGCGCTGCCACTGTGGCGACGGTTGCAAAGAGCCGTTCCGCACGACGGAAACGCTCCAGACGTTCTTCCCGATCTTCCGTGTCGAGGGCTTCCGCGTAGACCTCTATCGCTTCGGCCAGCGTGGCTTCCACTTCCTGCGCGGCCACATCGTCGGCCTGGCCGATCGAAGCGCATGCGAGGACGACCGCGATCGCAAGGCGGCTCCACCCGGGTGTGATCGATCGCCCGAACTTCACGAGGCCCCCTCCTCGATCGCCTTCGCCAGGGCCTGGGCGCGATCGATCGTTTCGCGGTCGACCGCAGCATGGCCGCCGCCATCCGGCGCATAGGCCACGGCGTCGCATTCCGACAAAAAAGCGTCGAGTTCGGCCGACTGCGAGCCGGGCGCCGCACGCAACATGGCACGCAGTGCGTCTGCCAGTTGCCCCATCGCACGGCTACGAGGCTCGCCCGCCGCCTTCGCGATCTGTTTGCGCGCAGCCGCGAAACCGCGTTGGCGTACCACGACTTCGGGGTCGAGATCGCGCTGTCTGCGGAAGAAGAACGCCCCGACGACGGCGGCCAGCGAGAACCCGTAGAGCAGAGCCGGCAGCACACCGCCGCCCGCGTTCGCCCCTCGCGCGACGAGGCGCGCCGGATCGCGAACGATCGAGAGATTGGCTCCCGCGAGGGCGAAGTCACCAAGCGCCGGTTGCTCGCGCTCCTGGGCTTCGTCGGTCGCGCCGAGCGGTGAGTGCGACGGCCCTCCCTCCTCGCCTTCTTCGTCTTTCGCTCCACTGACCACGTCGTCGGCCGTGATCACCTGTGCCCGCCGCACCGAGAGTGCGATCGGTCGCGACACCACGGTGACGTATTCGCGCTTGTCCGTGTCGAAGTAGCTGTAGGGGATGGGCGGGATCTCGCGAACACCCGCATCGAGCACGCGAAGCTGCAGATGGAAGGTCTTCGCACCGTCCTTCACCACGCCCGCCTGCGGCGCCGTGGGCACGCGAAAGCGCTCGGGAGAGAGCCCGGCCGAAGTCGAGAGATCGGCGAGGCCGGCGCCGTCGAGATTCCCATCGCCGCGCAGCACCAGCGTGAGCCCGATCGGATCGCCAACCTGGACGACGCTGCGATCGGCGCTGACTTCGAAGCTGAAGCCTCGGCCGATCGCACCCGCGTAGCTTTCCGGGCGCCCCGCGAGCGGGACGTCGCTCACGACCAGGGTTCGTCTTTCGTCGATCGTCGGCAGCTTGCGCACCGCCTGTGGCGTTCGCTGCCCAAAGAGATCGCGCCGCCAGCGAACGACTTCTTCCACCATCACGGTGGCTCCGGAAAATTCGAAGCGGCCGGGCTTCAGCGGAATCAACGTGCGCCTGGCCTTCACGACGTTGAAGCGCCTGCCATTCTCGACGCGGTCGGTGATGTCGGCGCGAAGCGAGAGCGGCCCGGCGGAAGTCTGCACCACCACTTCCCGATCCCCCCGCTGCGGGGGATCGTCGACATAGCGGAACAGATCGCCGCGATTGAAGATCGGCACTTCGATCCGGTAGTCGCGCATGCGGTCGTTCAGTTCGGCTTCGAACGACCACTCGAGGTTCACTTCGATCCGCTGTCCGGGAAAGACTTCATCGCTCGGCCAGGTCGTCTTGATGCGCACGCGATCGCTGCGGCCGAGCGCCTGGATTTCGACCTGCACGGGACCCGTCGTACGCGAAGTGCCCCCCTGGCTGACTCGAAACGGTCCCAGGGCATAGCGGCCGGCTTCGCCCGCGACGAAGCGATACTGATAGACGAAGCGCACCTCCTTCGTCTGCGTCATGCGTCCGTTGACGATCGATATCGAACTGCGCGTCGACGGGCTCACGCCGGTGAAGTCGAGCCGCGCTCCCTTCGGCGCCACGACTTCCACTTCGGGGGTCGGATCTTCTTCGAAGTCTTCGACGATCAGATGAACGTCGACCGCCTCTCCCTGGTAGTAGGGGCCCTGCGAGATCTGGATGTGGGCCTTCTGCGCCGCGGCGGTCGTCGTGAGCGCAACGAGTGCGACACAAGCCGCCATCGCACTCGCGATGCGAGGCCATCGCAGGCAACGGGTGCACCGGCCGATCGAATCCATTTGCTTCCAGAGCGAAGACATCGGGGCCTACCAGTCCCGTTCCACGGTGTCGAAACCACCGCCTTCGCGGCGTGCGTTTTCGCGGCGCCGCTCGGCTTCGCGGTCGCGCACCTCTTGTAGCAGCTGCGAGGGGTCTGCGTCCTCGGGAGACTGCTCGGGCGCGGCCTGCGGTTGTTGGCCCTCTGCTTGTTCTTCGGGCTGTGATTCCTGCTGCCCCTGCTGCTGCTCCTG
>JASMLK010000012.1 GCA_030748735.1 Myxococcota bacterium
CAGGATGCGAACGTCGGGATTGCGGTAGCCCACGATCCCGATGTCCATGAGCGCGACGGTGTCACCGGCGTGCAAGGCTTCCTCGCCGAGCCATTCGGCCAACGCGCCGTGCCCGCTGACGTAGCCCTTGGCGCGTAGATCGAGGCGCTCCTTCAGTTCGACACGCTCGGGGTGGTGGGCGATCGCCGCAACGAGAACGACCACGAGCAAGGCAGCGGTAGCGAGTCGGTCGCCCAGGAACGAACGAAGCAGTGCCATCCATCCCACGACGATCACGATCGCCAGTGCGGGGAGGTAGGGGACCGAAAAGCGCCAACCCGGCATCCAATCCGAACCGGTGATGAAGGGCAGCGCGGCCCCGACCAACCCCACCGCGGCGATCGGAACCAGAGTGCGGCCGTACCCGATGCCGAGGGCCCGCCCGCGCGAGAACCCGACCCCGTAGCCAACCAGGGAGAACGCGACCCCGATCGGTCCGAGAAACGGCGCCATCGCGCCGTTGACGACATAGACACCCGGCGTGAGCCCGAGGTACCCGCCGCCCTTCGCGTACCAGGTGTTGGGCAGGAGTTCACCGTCGTAGACGAAGTAGCGAAACAACGTGAGTCCGATGAACGCGGTCACGACCGGGACTGCGTCGGCGATCGCACGCCAACCGCGCAGACCCGACGCCACACGCGCGACCCACCAGACCGCAAAGATCAGCGCCCCCTCGGGTCGGGTGATCACCGCCGCAGCCCAGAAACAACCACTCGTAGTTGCAAAGCGACAACGCAAAAGGCCCGCGTCGCGCGCGCAAATCAGCGCGGCAACGGTGAGGCCGGCATACAGCCCGGTCTCGAGCCCACTCGTCGCGTTGACCGTCACCCCGGGAAAGACCGCGACAAGGCAACCCGCCACGGCACCGACCCACAGCCCCTGGACACTCGCGTTGCCTGGCGCGACTCGAACGCCGATTCGGGGAAGCGCCGCGACCGCAACGCCCATCCCGCCGATTCCGATCACCTTGGAGACCCATGGAAGCGCGGCCGCACCCGCGATGACGTGCACGCCGGACAGGATGAGCATCAAGAGGAAGTTCGTGTACCCCTCGACGGCCTCTCCGGGGTTGAAGTACGGCCCCTGCCCTGTCGCGAGGGCCTGGCTGTAGCGATAGGTAATGAACGCGTCGTCGTTCACGTGGCCGAAGTACAGGCTGACGCCCACCGCCAACGGAACCAGTGGAAGCAACGCCGCGATGCCGAGGAGCTTCGAGACATCCGACATCGGTCGAGCAGTGCGCACTTGCCTCACTGCTGGCCCTCCTCTCCCGCTGGCAAACGCGGTCGATTGAATCCGATCGTATCAGAACAAAAAGCCCGCTCTTCTTTCGAAGAACGGGCTCAGTGTTCCTGCGTCGTCTACAAGTGTTCAGACGGGTCGAACGCTCTGCGCTTCGGGTCCCTTCTTGCCCTGGGCGGCTTCGAACTCGACGGCCTGACCGTCTTCGAGATTCCGGAAGCCCTCTCCTAAGATGTTCGAGAAGTGCACGAAGAGGTCCTTGCCCCCTTCGTCCGGAGTGATGAATCCATAACCCTTTTGCTCACTGAACCACTTGACCGTGCCCCTAGCCAATCTTCTCTCCTTGCGCCCCTGGCGCATTTCATTGCTCCACTCCAGGGTCCAGGGCGAACCGATGACCGACGTCTCATCCGTCCTGTGTCCTGTAGCCGATAGATTAGACTCATTCCCTCCCTGGATGGGGAAAAATCTTCGCACGATCTCAATAGAACATGGCGGTGTGGGTGGAACGAATCGTACGTCGTACGATTCGTCATCGAATCAAAAGGCCTGCCAACCAAGCGCCGGAGGTTGGCACATAAGTCCCTGATTGATGGAGCGGTTCAACCACGAAGCGGGCTGATCCAGGCACATCGCGGCCCCACCAGGCTGCCGACTCTAGACCGTCAGGTCGAACAGGAGGTGGCGACTCAGGTCGCCCAACAGCTCCGGGAGCATCATGCGTTCGGCAAAGCGCCATTGCCCCTCGACGCGCTCGAACCGGTCGTGGTAGCGCCCCGCGATGATCGGCTGGAGCGGAAAATCGTCGAGGCGCTGGAACACCGTGAAGTAGGAGCGCGCCGCTGCGGTCTGGGCGGCTTCGTCGACTTCGATCAGGACGTTCGTGGTGACGTGCTTCGTCTTTGGCGTGCCGTCTTCGTACAGGCGCGTCGATCGCTGGTAGATCTCGAGGGCCGCCTGGCGTCCACCGGGCCCCGGCTCTGCATCCGGTGTCGTGATGGCCGCGTGCTCGAAGAGATCGGCCACCCCCTCGAAGTCACCAAGATCGATCCGCTCGGCGTAGGTGTATAGAAGGTTCTCGATCTCTCGCTCGTGACTCGCCACGTCCGTGCCTCCTCGATGAATGCGAGGCATGGATGCACCCGCAAAGCAAGTCTATCACCCTACGAAGCAGCGCATACGCGTCGAAGTCAAACCGAAGAACGCACTAGGCGATCAGGTCGATGATCATGCCGAGGTTCCGGTACTCGTTCACGCTGAGCAGGGCCTGGCCGTCGACCTGCGAGATCGGGTTCGTCAAGAATCTGCTTCCGCTGTCGAGGAGATTGCGGCTGGCGATCTCGGTCGCCGTCGCGATTCCGCCAGCTCCCGTGATCGAAGCCACGGCACCGGAAAGGCGCCCATCCCCGAACGCAGCGGCCAACTCATCACTGTCGATCGAGAGTTTCCCCGTCGACAGCCGCTCGATGCCGATCCCTTCGAGGGCATTCACGAATGGTGACACCGCGGAACTCAATTCGAGTGCGTAGCCGGTCGTCACCTCGCTGGGCAGCGACAACGCGAACCCCAACGCGTCGTTGTAGGCATCGATGAAGGTCGTGAGCTTTTCTTCGATCTCACTCGTGTCGGCCTGCACTTCCACGAAGACCGCGCTGCCGCCGGTCGTCGCAGCCAGGGTCAGTTCGACCGAGTCGTCGAAGAGATCGATCGTGTTGCTCTGGGACGTCACCTCGCCGCCAGCATCGACGGTGTACTCGGCGTTCTGCGCACTGACGAGCAGGCCTCCTGTCCCCGCGCTCGTGTCCACCGAGGTGGTCTCCTCGAGGTTGATGCCCGACAGGATGGAACCGCTGAGAGTGAACTCGGAATTGGTGCCCGTGTTGTGGGCCGTGAGCGCCAGGTAGGACTCCCCGGTGCCGCTGTCGCTCACCACCTCGGCATACACGCCACTACTGTCCTGGTCGTTGAACTCCCCGGCGAGCGCATCGAGGACGTCGATGTTCGTGTCGCCCGAAGCGATGTCGATCGACATCGAAAAGGTGATGCCCTCCACCGTGAGCGAGAAGCTCTGGGTGCCATCGCTGAAGTCGTCGTCCGCGTCCGACAGGTCGTCGGAAACCACCTTCTGGGCCTGGGCGAGCTGGCTCACCTCGATCCCGAAGTTGAAGGGCGGCGTCAGCGTGTCGGCCGTGCCCGACACCGCGGTCGAACTCGACACCACGACTTCGCGGTCATGGAAGACAGAATCGCCGTCGCCCCGCGAAAAGAGGTCCCTGGCCGCACGCTCGAGCGCCTGTGCGCGATCGGTGATGCCTTGATGGATGAAGACCCGGTCACTGGCCGAGTAGCGACTGTAGATGAGGGACGCCTGCTGCTTCACGAACTGATCCGCGAAGGCGCTCGCCACCGACGACCCGCTGCCGAGCGACGGCGTCGTGGTCGTGGTCGATGACGAAGTCGACCCGGCCAGGGCCGTCGCAGGGTTGATGCGGTCGAGAGTCAACGCCATGACGCGTCACCTCTCGCAAGTACACGGACAAGTCGCTCGGCTCGGGGGAGGGTTCTCATACTGCGGCTTTCATTTTGAAAGAAGGGCTTTCCACACCCCATCGGCCCACCGCATTGGCGGGTCGAGTTCAAAATGAAAGATCTCCGCGACGAGTAGAGGCGCGACACTTTCGAATGTGCAGCGGCTGAGTACCTTCTACAGCTTTACTCCGAGCAACGCTGGACCCTCGTCGGTAGACGTTCGCAATGAGCGGCCAGGCCCGCTGCTTCGATCCACCGCGGAGCCCCTCTGCGCCTCACGCGCGCTCCCCCTTCCGCCTCGATCTGGCGTTTCAGCATGCAAGCACCTTTCAATGCGAAACACAGCAACAGTGTTCTCGAAGTGCACTCGTGTTCTCGCCTGCAAAATGCGGTGAGAGCGCCAGACGCCGCCCGCTCGCGCGGTTTCGATTCGAGTTGCGTGTTCTCGAAGCGGAAGCCAAGTGACATCCGAACACTCGACGCGTTTGGCACCCCCTTTGCTTTGGAGAATGGTCGTCGGCACAAGACTGTGCGGGCGACAGAAGACGAACGGCCGGGAGAGGTCCCGGTGGCGGCGTCGCTTATAACGAAAGCGGTGATGCAGGAAGGGGAACCCACCGCGTGAAGGGTCTCGCCACGGATGTGCGGGGCAAGACCACACTCAAGGAGGGTCAATCGGTATGGGACTTCGAGTCAACAACAACATCGGTTCGATCAACGCGCAGAGAAATCTCGCGGAGACGACCAATCGCCTGCAGAACTCACTGCAGCGTCTTTCTTCGGGTCTGCGCATCACGCGCGCCTCGGACGATGCCGCGGGTCTCGCGATTTCGGAGAACTTTCGCGCCGAAGTTCGCGGTCTGACACAAGCGACACGCAACGCCAACGACGGCATTTCGATGTTGCAGGTGGCGGAAGGCGCGCTCAACGAAACGAGTGGCCTGCTGGTCCGCATGCGTGAACTGTCGATCCAGGCGGCCAACGGCACCCTGGGCAGCACCGAGCGCAGCACGATCAACGATGAGTTCCAGGATCTCTCCTCGGAAATCACCCGCATCGCCAACGTCACCACCTTCAACGGGATCTCGATCCTCAACACCACGAGTTCGATCACGTTCCAGGTGGGCAGCGAAGGCACGACCAACGACACCATTTCGGTGAGCGGCGTGCAGGCCACGGCTTCGGCCATCGGCGTCGCTTCGACGGTGAACGTCTCGACGGCGAGTGGGGCCACCACCGCGGTGGCGACGCTCGACAGCGCGATCTCGACGGTGGCGGGCCTGCGCGCGAGTTTCGGTACGGTGCAGAACCGTCTCGAATCCACGATCCGCTCGCTCGCGGTCGCGATCGAAAACACCGCTGCCGCTGAGTCGCAGATTCGTGATGTGGATTTCGCCTCCGAAACTGCCGAGCTGACCCGCAACCAGGTGTTGCAACAGGCGGGGGTCTCGATCCTCGCCCAGGCGAACGTTTCGACGCAGTCAGCGCTCGCCCTGCTCGGCTAGAACAGCACACAACGCCCAATTCGGGCTCGAATCGGGCACCTTCGCGCCCCCGGTCCCCATGCGGGCCGGGGGCGCTTTGCGCTCAGCCTTCGCCCGCAAGGCGCCGATACCCCACGGGAACCGTGGAACCGGACTGCCGTGCCGGTGCGCCGAGTTCTATAATCTGCGCCCCGACCGGGCCGCCGGCTCGTTTGAACGTCGGGCGTACCCACCCGTACGCGGCTACGGCGCGACGATCCCGCCGACCGCCCTCCAAGGAACACCGATCCATGCGGAATGAGAAGGCGGAGACCTACCTGCGCGAATGGAAGCGCAACGAGCAGTGTGCCGAGGCGATGCTTCCGCTCGTGGGCAAGCTCTATCGCGAGCACGGCGTGATCATCACCTGCTACGGCAACTCGCTCGTGAATCGCGGTCCGATGGACATCATCAATTTCCATCAGGCTGCAAGCCAGATCGCAGGCACGGACATCAACCCCACCGACTCGCTGCCGCTGCTGCAGACCATCTGCTCGATGGACCTCGCCCCGGCTCGCGTCGACATCGGCAACATGCTCACCCACATGCGCAACCAGGGCCGTGTGGCCGGCATGGCCGACTTCGTCGCCAACGAACTGCGCGAAGTCGACACCGGCCGCAAGACCCTGCTCGACAAGCCGCGCGACGTCGTCCTGTACGGCTTCGGCCGCATCGGTCGCCTCGTCGCACGCATCCTCGCGGGCAAGACGGGCGGCGGCGAGAACCTCCGCCTCGCAGCCATCGTGGTTCGCAAGGGCGGAAAGGACGACCTCGCCAAGCGCGCGAGCCTGCTGCGGCGCGACTCCGTCCACGGTGTCTTCAAGGGCAGCGTTCAGCTCGACGAGGAAGAAAACGCGCTCGTGATCAACGGCAACCTCGTTCACGTCATCTATTCCGACGGCCCCGACAAGGTCGACTACACCAAGTACGGCATCGAAGACGCCCTGGTCGTCGACAACACCGGGATCTGGAGCGACCGCGAAGGCCTCGAACTCCACCTGAAGTCCCCGGGCACCTCCAAGGTCCTGCTGACTGCACCCGGTAAGGGCGACATCCCGAACATCGTCTACGGCGTGAACCACGACGGCATCTGCGGCATGGGGGCCGTGCTCTCGGCCGCGAGCTGCACCACGAACGCGATCGCGCCGGTGCTCGCCACCATCAACCAGGCCTTCGGCATCCAGTCGGGCCACGTCGAGTCGTGCCACAGCTTCACCAACGACCAGAACCTGATCGACAACTATCACAAGAAGCCGCGCCGCGGACGCAGCGCAGCACTCAACATGGTGATCACGTCGACGGGCGCCGCGAAGGCCGTGTCGAAGGCCGTGCCCGAACTCGAGGGCAAGCTCACCGGCAATGCGGTGCGCGTCCCGACACCGAACGTGTCGCTGGCGATCCTCAAGCTCGAACTCGAAGAGGAAGCGAGCGCCGACGAGGTCAACGATCACCTGCTGAAGCGCTCTCTCGAAGGTGGGCTCGTCAACCAGATCGACTACACCAACTCGGACGAAGTCGTGTCGAGCGACTTCGTGGGCAACCGCTTCGCGGCGATCGTCGACTCGCAGAGCACGATCACCCTGGGCAATAGCTGCGTGCTCTACGTCTGGTACGACAACGAGTTCGGTTACAGCCGCCAGGTCGTGCGCATCCTCGAAGCGCTCGCCGGGCTCGGCCTACAGAACTTCCCGAAGCCGCTGAACGCGGGCGCCTAGCCCGGATCCGTTCAGGCTCGCAGTTCAGACCCGCCAGTCGAACCGCAGGCGGAAGTCGAAGCGCGCGGGGTTCATGCGCAGGCAGACGATCCCCGCAAGCTGACCCACAACTCCCCTGTTGCGTTCCCGCTGCGCAGCACTTGCCGCAGGCAGATGGGCGTTGCGCCTGGCCGCCTCCGTTACTCTTTCGCAATCGGCCGCCGCCCCCCGCGGCCAGGAACAGCAAGGCCACTCGGACGGCGGATGAACAGCACAACCACGCAACGTGAGGCGCAGAGGCTTCTTCGCGGCCAGACGGCCGGGGTCTGCGCGCTGTGGGCGTTCGTCTGTGGCCTCTACGTCTGGAACGTCAACCAGTACTTCTTTCTCGCTGACGACGCGTTCATCAGCTTTCGCTACGCCGCGAACCTGGTCGATGGACACGGGCTCGTCTGGAACCCCGGCGAACGCGTCGAGGGGTATACGAACTTCCTGTGGGTCTTGATCCTCGCCGCCGGCATGGCCCTGGGCATCGAGCCGGAGGGCTTCTCCTGCGTGCTCGGGATCGGCAGCGGGCTGGGCGTACTCCTGAGCCTCGGCTTCTATTCCGCCCGGCGCCTCGGGCCGCTCCATCCCCTGGTCTGGCTGCCGCTGTTTACCCTGGTGCTATCCCGCAGCTTCACCGCCTGGTCGACCGGGGGCCTCGCGACGCAACTCTTCACCCTGTTCGTGCTGCTCGCGCAGATCCAGTTCCTACGCGAGCGAAGACGCAAGAGCGGCGTGCCGTGGATGTCTTCCCTGTTGTTTGCACTGGCCACCCTGACGCGGCCGGAAGGCGGGCTCTTCACCGCGGTCGCGGGGCTCTTCTTCGCGCTCCGGGTCTATCAGGGAAAGGAATCGCTACGCGACCTCCTGCTCTGGTGCGCGCCCTGGTTCGCGATCGTCGGTGCGCACTTCCTGTTTCGCTTCAGCTACTACGGCGTCTGGCTCCCGAACACGTTCCACGCCAAGGTAAACGGCTTCTGGCCGGAACAGGCAGCCCACTACTTCGGGATCTTCCACGCGGACTACAAGGTCGGCTTCTACCTGCCGTTGATCTTGTTGGGCCTGATTCGCACCCGCGGCTTTGCGCACGCCTTCTTCACGCTGAGCATCTTCTTCTACTGCGCCTATCTCTACGCGATCGGTGGCGGGCGCTTCGAGTTCCGCTTTCTCGTGGTGATCCTGCCCAGCTTGTACTGGCTGATCGCCGAGGGACTGCGGGTGCTCCTCGACGCCCCGGGGCCGGCACGGCGTGGCTTCGCCGGACTCGCGATCGCGGCCGCGGCTGCACTCCTGATCACCACACACCTCGGATCGATCTCGCCCCAGGCACGTGCCGACCGGCACCACATCGAATCGATCCAGCGCACGCGAGACTACGCGGCCGACCGCGCTCGCCAGGGCAAGATCCTGCGCGGCTATATCGAGGCCGGCGTCCTACCCGCCGACCTGATGACCTGCGTCGGTGGCGCCGGCGCCCTTCCCTATTACACGCGCTGGCCCACCCTCGACTTCCGCGGTCTCAACGACCCCGTGATCGCAACGGGTCCCCTGCGCGAACGCGGAGCCATTGCGCACGAGCACTACGCTGACGCCGCCTACATGCGCAAGCGAGGCGTCGTGGTGTTCGACGCACTCAACCACCTCGTCCACGAAGGCGACGTCTCGCGCTATCGCAATCACGCGGCCATTCGCGGCAACCAGGCGTGGAAGCTGCGAGCGGTCCGTCTCGGCGAGCACACCCTGGTGTTCTCGACCCAGGTGCCCGAAGCGCGCTTTCGCGAGGTGTTTCGCGAACTCGAGATCCTCTTCTGACGAAACGCTCGCGTCTTTCGAAAGCGTGCTGGCTCGGCGCTATCCGAGTCCCATCATCTCGGTGATCCCAAACCACTTGCCCGCGGTGAAGCCCCCATCGACGGCGAGGGCCTGGCCAGTGACGAAGGACGCGTCGTCGGAGGCCAGGAAGAACGCGGCACCCGCGATCTCTTCCGGCCGGCCAAAGCGCGCAAGCTTGTGCTGCATGCGCACCTTTTCCTTGTATTCCGCCATCGCCTCGCCATCCATCACGCTGCTCAGCAGCGGGGTTTCGATGAACCCCGGGCAGATCGCGTTGACGCGAATACCGACGCGTCCGTAGTCGATGGCCATGTTCTTGGTGAGCAGCACGACGCCGGCCTTGGACGCGTTGTAGGTACTGCCGCCGTCCTGGGCTTCCAGGCCCTCGACGCTCGCAATCGTGATGATACTCCCCGCCCGCTGTTCGATCATGGCCGGGAGCACGGCCTTGCAGGAGAGGTAGGTGCCCTTGAGGTTCACGTCTTGAACCTTGTCCCATTCTTCTTCGGGAACGAGGTGGACCGGGCCACCGCCCGCGATGCCCGCCGCGGTCACCAACGTGTCGATGCGGCCGAACTGCTCGAGGGTTTCGGCCGCCAGCGCGTTCTGGGCTTCGCCGTCGCGCACGTCACCGGTGCGGAACAACGTACCGGGAGCGGCTTTCTCGACCTCACTCCAGTCGCCCGCTTCCTGCAGGTCGTAGCCGACGACCACTGCCCCTTCTTCGGCGTAGCGTTTGCAGATTGCGAGGCCAATGCCCGAACTCGCACCCGTCACCATCGTCACCTTGCCTTCGAGTCGTCCCATGCGGGTCTCCAGTCTTCGTGTCAGCCGGCGGGCTGAAGGATCCGACTCAATCGAGTCGAGTAGGAGGATTCTTCGATTCGCTGGCTGATCTTCCAGCCGTCGTCCGTACGCAGCAGTTTGTCGTTGTAGTAACCGCCATCGAAGAACAGGATCTGGCCGTTGTCTTCCTGGGGCAGGCCCATCGGGTTGAAGAACACCGAACGGGCCGTTCCCGTGTCGCCGTTGATGTCGACGACGCGATTGCAGACGACGTGCTGGGTCATCGGGAACATCACCAGGGTCTTTTCGAGCCAGGCGCGTACCTCGGGAAGCTTGCCCTTGATGCCGCCCGCGGACTCGTAGTCGATGAAGGCGTCGGGCGTGAAGCAGGTTTCGTAGAGGTCCCAATCCTTGGTGTCGACGGCCGTTGCGTAGCGGACGAGGAGGTCGTCGATCTCCTGGCGGTCGAGCAGGTCTTCAACGGTCATGCGGGGCATGGAGTTCCTTTCGAGGAGTCTGGGGCTCGGGTCAGGGGGGTGGCAGCAGCGCTACGCCGTTCCCGCCGCAAGCATCTGACCGAGTTGGATGAGGTGCGCATTCGGTCCACCGAGGGTGAGGCCGAGTTGACGCGCGTAGGTGAAATGACGGAAGAGCGGGTAGTCCTTGTCGACCCCCATGCCACCGTGGATGTGGGTCGCCGCGTGAACCACACGATGCCCGGCTTCCGAGGCGAAGACCTTCGCGGTGGCGATCTGCGACGCCGCGGGAAGCCCTTCGCTGAGCCGCCAGGCTGCCTGCCACGAGGTCAGCCGAATGGCTTCGGTGTCGATGAACGCATCGGCCGC
This sequence comes from Myxococcota bacterium, assembly GCA_030748735.1. Classification (GTDB taxonomy): domain Bacteria; phylum Myxococcota_A; class UBA9160; order UBA9160; family UBA4427; genus DUBZ01. The sequence goes on from JASMLK010000012.1 coordinate 10,537, forward strand.
CCGTTGTCCGACAGCCTGGAAGGTGGCGATCGCCTGGCCGAACTGCTCGCGGCTCTTCGCGTACTCACCGGTCAAGCGCAGCGCCTCTTCGCAGACCCCGAGAGCAAGCGAACACAAGGCCGCGTTCGTGTGTTCGGTGACGAAGGTGAGAATCGCCTCGCCATTGTCGAAACTGCCGAGCTGTGATTCCCCGCCGAGCTTCACACCGTCGAGCTCGATCTGGGCTTCGGGCTGGTCGCTCGTGGTGTCCAGCGAGATCACCGTGCAGCCTTCGCTGTTCGGGTCGACCAGGAACACGCCAGTCTGGCCCTGGTCATTGCGCGCTGGAACGAGGATGCAGTCCGCCAGATCACCCGCCGGCACGCAGATCTTGGTGCCGCTGAGTTCGAGGCCCCCGCCCACCTCGCGCACGCGCGTTTCGGGCTTGTTCGGGTCCGCACCGTCTTCGACGAGCGCCGCCGTCAGGATGATGTCGCCACTCGCGACGCGCGGCAGGATGTCGTTCTTCTGCGCGTCGCTACCGAACTTCGCGATCGGGAGCGCGCCCATCACGACGGTTTCGAGGTACGGGATCGGCGCCACTGCGACACCGACCTGCTCGATGATGAGCGCCAGCTCGAGGAAGCCCATCTGCGCGCCACCGTGCACTTCCGGCACCGCGATGCCCAGCAAGCCCGCCTTGCCGACTTCGCTCCAGAGTTCGGGGTCGAAGCGGGGGCCGTCGCCCTTCTCGAGTGCGGTCATGCGCTCGGGTGTCGCCTTGTCGCTGAAGATCTGCCGCGCCAGTTCGGCAATGGCGGTCTGTTCGTCGCTGCAGGAAAAATCCATGGGGCGAATCTCGCAATGGGGTGTGTAAAAGAAGCGGGGGCTTCGAAGACGCTAGCCCGGATGATTCATGAACATCCGTAGCGAGACGGTGCAGATTCGTGCTCTGGCAAGAGAAATCGGCGTTCCGCCGCGCAGACGTGGTTCACCCCACGTCGAGCAGCGGGACGT
>JASMLK010000013.1 GCA_030748735.1 Myxococcota bacterium
TCTCGCTACGGGCTTCATGAATAATCCGGTCTAGCGGCGGGTAGCGCTGATCATGGCCCGAAGATTCGCTTCGGGAATCTCGTGTTGCAGATCGCAGCCCGGCGCAAGGATGAAGCCCGCCGCGTGCCCACGCCCCCGCTCGATGCAGTCGAGGGCGAGAGTGCGAACGTGGTCAGGGTTGGCAGTTCGTAGTGACTCGGGATCGACGTTCCCCATCAAGGCCACGGGTCCAAGCGCCTCGCGTGCAACTCGCAGGTCGACCTCCGCCCCGAGGCTCACCACGCCCTTCGACCCCATGGGCACCTCGGCCCACATGGGCAGTAAGCGGGATTGCTCACCGCACAAGTGAATGCACAGCCCAGTCGCACCCAACTCGAGAATCTGCTGGTGGAGCGTTGCCTGGTGGGGAATGACGAACTCCTCGAAGTGTCGCGGTGAGAGTAACGACTCGTTCGCCATGCCTTCCCACACGATGGGTGTCACACGATCGGCCCCAAAACGCGACATCCAACGCTTCACGACATCGAGCAGATGCTCACGTGACGCGCTGAGCAGACGGTGGGTGAGTTCGGGTTCCGCGATCAGCCACTGGAACAGCCTCTCCAGACCACAGATGTTCGCCGCCACCGTGAACACACCCCCCAGCACCACGCTGACTGGGGCACCACGCTCTTGTTGGAGCTCGGAGAATCGCATCGCTGCGGGCAACATCCCCGCTCGGGCGACGTCGGGGCGCTGCAGGGCGTCGAGATCCCCCTCACTCTGTACCGGGTAGTGGGGATAGGTAGGCTCGGCGCGAAGTTCGCTGCTCGCAAGACCGGGCTTCGCAGCGTGCTCCCACGTACCGTAGGTCGCGAAGGGATAGAAGGGATGAGAATCAAAGCCGAGGTTCTTTCGGATCTCATCCTGCAGCTCGAAGCTGCGCGGAGGGTCCTCGTGCATGACCGAGACGGGAAGCCCGCGGCCCGCCGCACAGCAACCCGCCGCCAGCGAGGCGACTGGGATGCGATTGCTGTCGTACATGACCGTGGACAAGTCGAACATTTCCCTCTGCCCTGCTGCTTCGGGGCACTCTCCCAGAGTGCTAGGTTGCCCGAATGAGAGCACATGCCTATGAGATGAGAAAGCGAAGCGAGTCGCTGCGCTCCTGCTCTTCATGCTGATCGCCGAGAACGATGGGTGACCGGGTTCGTATCCGCTTGCACCCTTCGGGTGAGGAAGTCGAAGTCGCACCGGGGTCGGTCCTGCGCGATGTCCTGTTCGCATTCGGCGTAGAGTTCCCTTGCGGAGGGCAGGGCGACTGCAGGCGCTGTCGCGTCGAGGTCCTGACCGGCAACCTCCGCCCATCGCAGGATGAAACGCGGTTGCTCTCGGCTGCAGAACTGCAGGCGGGCTGGCGCCTCGCCTGCCGTGGGAGAGTCGAGGGCCCGGTGACTCTGAGCGTGGAGCAACACGCAGCCCCCATCCTGGCCGACCATTCGCAGTTTTCCTTCGAACCACGGGAAGGCTTCGGCGTGGCCGTGGACATTGGCACGACCACGCTGGTCGCCCAGCTCGTCGAACTTGCGACGGGTCGCATTCTGGCATCTCATACGGCACTCAATCCCCAAGGCGCTCGCGGCAGCGACGTCATGAGCCGACTCGACTACGCGTCGAGAGCAACGGCACGTGTGGAACTCAATTCCCTCATTCAGGGGGAGGTCGGCAAGCTCGTAGCGGATTGCGTAACCACGACCGACTTGCAGCGCGATGCCCTGACCCATGTCGTGCTGGTGGGCAACACGGCCATGCACCACCTCTTCTCGGGTCTCGAATTGCAGACGCTGGCCCGTGCGCCCTTCGAGCCTGCAGACACCGGGCTGCAGGAATTCAGCGCTGGCGACCTGGGGTGGGATGTCGCTGGCGACGTCGTCGTGCGCTTCCTCCCCTGCCTGGGCGGTTTCGTGGGTAGCGACATTCTGGCCGGTGTCCTCGCCACGAGAATGCACGAGAGCAGCACGCTGACGGCGCTAATCGACCTGGGGACCAACGGTGAGATCGTCATTGGAAGCCGCGAGAGGCTGCTCTGCGCCTCGACCGCAGCTGGGCCTGCGTTCGAGGCGGGAGGCATCGCGCAGGGGATGCGCGCGACGCGCGGCGCAATCGATCAGGTGAGAGTCGGCTCCAACACCTCGGACGAACTTCGATGCCACGTCGTGGGGGGAGGACGGGCCAAAGGGATCTGCGGTAGCGGTCTGGTCGATGCTGTCGCCGCGGGGCTCGACAACGGCCTGATCGAAGCCAGTGGAAGGCTCGCAGGCGACGGGCACAAGAGACTCGACCTCGTCGATTCGGTCCATCTCACGCAGTCCGACATCCGGCAGCTGCAGCTGGCCAAGGGAGCAGTCGCCGCGGGCATTCGCATTCTGCTCGGGCGGCTTGGCAAGAGCGAGCGCGACCTGCAGCATTTGTTCCTGGCGGGCGCCTTCGGAAACTACGTCAATCGTGCCAGCGCAGAGCGCATCGGCTTGATCCCCGCCCGCGCCGAGAACTGCGATGCGATGGGTAACTCCGCACTGCTCGGTGCGAAGCTCGCCCTCTTTTCGACGTGCAGCGCGGATCTCGAGTTCGGCGATCTTCGTCAGCGAGTCGAACACATCCCGCTGGCTTCGAGCCAGGAGTTCCACGAGATCTTCATCCAACAGACCCGCTTTCCAGAAGCAGCTCGAATGACTCCGCAGCTGTAGAAGTAGCACTATCGCAATTGCTTGCCGGTCTCGATCATCGCCCGGAAGTTCTCCGGTCTTGCGTTGGGGGGGACGCTACAGCCAGTCCCGAGGATGAAACCGCCGTCTCCCCCAACTTCCGAGATCAAGCGCCGGCAATAGCTTTCCACTTCTTCGGGTGTCCCCGTCGCGAGCAGCGCCGCCGGAACATCACCCTTCAGGCAGAGGTGGCCGCGTAGGACCTCCTTGGCGGCGAAGATATCCGTGGTGCCATCCAGCTCGAGAATCGCCGCGCCCCGAGGCAGCTGCCGGAAGTACTTCATGTTCTTGTCGAAGCTCGTATCGAGATGAAACAGCGAGACGATGTCTTCGGACCAGCAAGCCTCGACGATCTCTACCGTGTAGGGCCACCAGAAGCGCTCGAAGATCTTCGGGGAATAGAAGAACCCCGAAGCTCGTTCTTCGGTCAGCATCGAGATCGGGATGCCGACCCCTTCCGCCATCTCGACGACCCGGGGAATGAGGTCGTCGGTCATGCGTCGCAAGGCCCGTAACACAGTTTCTGGTTCATAGAAGAGATCCTGAGTAAAGGGAACCATCGAACGCATCAGGGACAGCTTGAAGAAGGGATGCAAGCAATTCGCGAGAAAGAAGGGCTTGATATCGCGCTTGGCGCACTCGGCAAGGAACAGCGCCCCACCGTCGAACATGCTTCGTCTTTCGCCCTCGATGTCGTCGGGGGTCAGGTCCGTGAGACGGCCGAGATACTCGTCGAGAAAGAATCGCTCGAAGCCCTGGTCGGCAATCTTGTCGTAGTCTTCGATCTTCATGACTTCGACTTCGTCGAGCTGGTAGGGGATGTCGTCCGCGAGATTGCGCCCCGGAATCTTCATCCTCATCGGGAACACGCCCGTTACTTGCAGCTGGCTCGGGAGATACGAACTCGGGTAGATGTTGTCCCAGCCGCCGTACTCGTCGAACACATCGAAGGTCGCCGCGACGGCGGCGGAATTGTCATTTGCGATCTCGGCCTGAGAAACACCGGCCAGTCCCGCCGCAGGTTCGGGCAGAAGGGTCGGAATGACGGGTGTGCGGTCGGGGCGCTCGAGACGGATTGTAGCCCAGACTCGTTCATCGGAAGTCATCGCGTCGTTCGCCACGGCCGTTACGCTCCCGCCCCTGCAGCTTCTTCGAGGCAATACGCTACGCCACTAGAAGCATCGAGTGTCTGGAAGTCGACACGCAGGTGCTTTGCCAGCCCGGGCGTCGTGACACCGCCGCCGAGCATGAGCTTGAGGCCTGCGCGTAGTCCCTTGTCTTCGAGCATCTCGATTGCCTGCCGGGTGCTATCGAACGAAGTCGTGATCAGAGACGAAAAGCCGACGAAGTCGGGTTTGGTTTCTTGCACTTCGTCGACCAGATGGGCGGGCTCGACATTCACGCCCAGATCGTGCACCTCGAACGCGTGCGCGCGCAGCAGGGTGGCGAAGACGTTCTTTCCCAGATCGTGAATGTCCCCTCGCATGGTCGCCAGGACAATCACACCCGCACGTTTGTCGTTGTCCGAATCTCCGAGATGGGGATCGAGCAGGGCGGCGGCTTCCTTGAAGAGCTCTGCCGAGATGAGCAGTTCGGCCAGGAAATACTCCCCCTCCTGGAATCGTTCTCCGACCATCGTCATTGCGGCGCGGCAATCTCCGAGGATTTCGAGCGGGTCGTCTCCGGCCTCGAGCCGCCTGGCTACGAGTGTCGGAACCGCATCTCGATTCAACTCCACGATTGCTGTTCTCAGATCCTGCGACATCAATGCCCTCGAGTTTCGATGGATCCGACGTCCACTCGCACCGCGCAGTCGATGGGCACGGGTTGCCAGTGTAGAGCGCGATAGCGCAGGTGGCCGTAGCCACCCGCCAGGTGGAGCCACTTGACCATGCCCGGCCCGCAGCGGCGTTCCAGCCCAATCGGAGCCCCGAGGAGTTCTTCCCTGCTGCGTCTCATGACATTCTGGACCTGGGGCGTTGCAGCTGCAACGAGCTGGGATTGCTCTCGGATTTGCAGGCGCAACAGGCTGCTGCTCGGTTGGTTCTGGTTCGCTCCTCGCGAGCATGGTTACGTGCCGCAGCAAGGTGCGCGACGACCTGGTCGCCGGTTCCAAAGAACATTTCGTCGGGAGTCCGCCCGTCGAAGGCCGCGTGGGGTATCACTTCGTTGCGCTGCTGTACGTGGAAACCCAGGAGGCGACGAAGAGATTCGATGCTTTCGAGCGAGTGCAGGTAGAGAGCCAGGAGTGCTCGAGGGATCTCCAGAACGCCTCGATCATTGAGTTGGAGAGAGTCACGTCCACTTGGGCCAAGGTTCGTCGCGGGCCCTCTTCATCGAGAACGTCATCCACCTCCGCGTTGACGTTCTCGGAGCCCGCATCCGCGACTACCATCGCTTCCTGACCACCGCCTCTCAGCTGTAACGCTGTCTCTCTCAGGAGTCGACACGTTCCGCCGCTGCCGAGATGATCTTCGAGAGTCCACGACAAAATGCGCCTTGAGTAATTGTCGATCGCCGCGTGGAGGTAGGCCCTCGTCCCGTCGAGAAGTCGGGCGCGTAGGAGGGATTAGCCGGGTGTTCGACGATTCCGCCGATGAGTAACGCTATGTCAACCCGCTCCGATCGGGCTGAAAGGGCCCGGCGCGGGCAATCTGCATCCGTCGCCCTCCAAACACGCTCACGTCCGGCCGACTTCGACGTGCCAGCCCCGCGCTGACATCGCCGGGAAGAAGTCCCCCACGTCGATCACCTGCTCAGGCAGCCAGACGCCCGCAGGCACACTCTGGCCGTCCCATATTGTCCGAAACATCAACGCCGCGCTAATGGCGGTCCCAGGCCCCTCCCCATGGCCGCTGACTGTCGCCCTCGCCGTGCCTTCGGGTCCACTGACTTCGACAGCAAAGCTCAGCGCGTCCTGCCCCTGGTATCGGGACCCCACAGCCTCGAACATCCTGAGGGCGCCCTCGCGAACCCTCCTGGAGCGCAGGAAAAACCGCCCCCCCAGCCCAACCATCACGGCGTTCAGCCTCCCAACCCAAGGTGGATCCAGACTGAACCAGGAGACGGACGTGTGGGCGCCCAGCGTCCGGGGATAGAAGAACTGATCGGGGTACGCAAAGCGCCAAACACGGCGGGCTCCCACAGACTTGGAGAAGTCGACCTTCTTGGAGGCGTCATAACACCGAACCAGGCGTGACGCACCGTTGTCCGTGATCGGATATGGCTCAGGGATCGCGGCAAGCATGAAACGCAGCGCCGCACGGCCGTAGACATCGCCCGCGCTGAACAGACCGTGAGTATGGACTTCGCGGGCAGCCCCCACGGCATCGGCGCACGCCCGCGCCATCACATTGATCAGACCCGGCGTCAGCCCAGCACCCAGCAGGACCCGCGCCCCGGTACTGCACGCCTCCGGCATGAGCGCCAGCCCCGCCTCGATGAACTGCCGGCCAGCGGTCACATCAACGTAGACAAGCCCCCTCTCTACGGCTCCACGCAGAAGGTGGCAATCCCGCTGATCGATGCACCCAATCGCGGCAGCGACGCCGTCGAGCGCCGCGGCAACCATGTCCGCGTCATCCACATCCACACGGCACCAACCGGCCAGATCCCCCAGTGACGCGGCCATGGTGCGGGCTTTGTCTTCGTTCCTGCCAGCCACCACGACTGAATGCCCAGCTGCTACCAGCTCAGCGGCCAGCAAGCCGCCCACGTCGCCGTAGCCGCCTACAATGAGTATTGCTCTAGTCACATCTGCCTCAGTGTACGTCGTCAGAGCAATCTGGACAGCGAACGGCTCTCGCTAAGAGACGGTTTTCGGTTCCAGCCTAGGCCGCCTTTCCGGCCAGGTACTCCCTCTTTCGTCGGTGCATCGTTCGTCGCTTGATCTTTGCCCGCTCGCTGATCACCGCGTACTGCCTCCCGAAGTAGACATCCGCCGGCGTGACGTTGTCAAGCGACTCGTGGTATCGCTGGTGGTTGTAGTACGCGACGAAGTCTCTCAGCGCGGCCTCCAGCTCCCTCGGCGACAGCTCCGTGCGAGCCAGCGCGAGGTCCAGCACCTCGTCCTGAACGGACTTCGGGATCGCATTCCATCGGGGTCTCGGGGCGGGCTTCTTGTCGTGAAGCCCGTCGAACCCCTCGGCCAGGAACCGCTCGTACCATCCGTAGAACGTGCTGCGCGGGATCTCCATCTGCCGCAGCGTGGTCTTGACCGGCAGGTCCGTTCCCTCGACCAGGCGGATGATCTCCATCTTCTCGGAGGCCGTGCGTCTCACGTAAGGTCCTCCTCGCCAGAGCCCACGAGACTTTCTTTGAGGACCCGGTTCTTCAGCGTGATCTCGGCAACGACTTCCTTGAGCTCGCGGTTCTCGGCGCGGAGGTCCTTGACCTCGTCGCTGGTCGCTTCGCGCACCGTGTCGCCGGCTAGCTGCTTCTTGCCGGCCTCGAGGAAGTCCTTGCTCCAGCGGTAGTAGAGGTTCGAGGCGATGCCCTCACGCCGGCACAGGTCGGCCACGCTCTGCTCGCCTCGAAGCCCTCGAGGACGATCCGGATCTTCTCCTCGGGGGAGAACTTCCTGCGAGTGCGCCGGCGGATCTCCCGCACGGCGGCTTCGGTGGATTGCCTTCGTTCTTTGCTCATCTTGAGACGCTCCTCGGGGCTCGAAACCCCATGAAGTGTCTCTTAACTCAGGCCGCTTGAAAGTCCGAATCCTGCTGACGGGAAACAACCCGGAGCGAGCGCGACTGTTCGTGATCGACGGCGCGAAGGCGCTGACGTCGGCCATCGTGAAGATGTTCGGAACACTGGGCGCGATCCATCGCTGCCAGATCCACAAGGAGCGCAACGTC
>JASMLK010000014.1 GCA_030748735.1 Myxococcota bacterium
CGAGTTCGTGGAGCAGCGTCGTCATCAGGCGCGCGCCCGTTGCACCCAGCGGGTGACCGAGTGCGATCGCGCCGCCGTTCACGTTCACCTTCGAGAGGTCAGCGCCGGTTTCCTTCTGCCAGGCCAGGACCACGGAGGCGAACGCTTCGTTGATCTCGACGAGATCGATGTCGTCGATCTTCATGCCCGTCTTCTTCATCGCGTACTCGGTCGCGGGGATCGGGGCCGTCAGCATCCAGACGGGATCCGCACCACGCACGCTCATGTGATGAATGCGTGCGCGCGGCGTCAGGTTGTGCTCCTTCAACGCCTGCTCGGAAACGATGAGCAGCGCCGCGGCGCCGTCGGCGATCTGGCTCGAGACTGCGGCCGTCAAGCGACCCCCTTCGACCAGCGTGCGAAGCGACGCCATCTTCTCGAGGCTCGACTCGCGCGGCGGCTCGTCGGTGTCGGTGTCGCCGTAGGGGATGATCTCACGCTTGAAGCGACCCTCGGCGATCGCGGCGAGCGCTCGCTTGTTGCTCTCGAGGGCGAAGACTTCCATGTCCTCGCGCGTGCAGTCCCACTTTTCCGCGATCATCTCGGCCGAGTTGAACTGTGAAACCTCGACCGTGCCGTAGCGATCGACCCAACCCTTGCTCGTGGAGAAGGGATCGGTGAAGCCGAGGGGCTCGGCGCACGTCATCGCCGAAGAGATCGGGATCATGTTCATCGCCTGCACGCCACCGGCGACCACGATGTCCTGGGTACCACTCATGACGCCCTGGGCGGCGAAGTGAATCGCCTGCTGGGCGGAGCCGCACTGTCGATCGACCGTCGTGCCGGGCACTTCATCGGGAAGCCCACCCGCGAGCCAGCAGGTGCGCGCGATATCACCCGCCAGCGGCCCGATGGTGTCGACACAACCAAAGACGACGTCTTCGACCGCTGCGGGGTCGATGTCGGTGCGCCCCATCAACGACTTCAGGATGTGACCCCCGAGGTCGGCGGGATGAACTTCCGCCAGGCTGCCCTTCTTCTTGCCGACCGGCGTGCGGACGGCGTCAACGATGTATGCCTCAGGCATTCGAAGCTTCCTTCTCTTGAATTGGAATTGCGGTGGTGGGACCGAGACCGCGAATCAGATCGTACAGAGCACCGACGAGCCGTGGCCGAACAGACCCTGGTTCGCCGTGATGCCCGCCTTGGCGCCTTCGACCTGGCGTTCACCCGCCTGCCCGCGCAACTGCCAGACGAGTTCGCAGACCTGCGCGATCGCCTGGGCGGGGACGGCTTCACCGAAGCAGGCAAGCCCACCGCTCGGGTTCACCGGCACGCGCCCACCAAGGGTCGTGTCGCCGTCGCGCAAGAGCTTCTCGGCTTCGCCCGGCTTGCACAGGCCGATGTTCTCGTACCAGTCGAGTTCGAGGGCCGACGAAAGGTCGTAGACCTCTGCGAGCGACATGTCTTCGGGACCGACTCCCGCTTCTTCGTACGCGTAGGCGGCGATCGAATCGCGGAACTCGGTGTCGGGCACCGGCACCGAGTAGGCGGAGTCGGTCGAGAAATTCGGCATCTCGATCACGGTGCTCGGGAAGGTGGGCGTCACCGTCGACACGCCCGAAACGCGTACCGGCCTGGTCGAGTGCTTCTTCGCGTATTCCATGCTCGTAAGCACGACGCACGCAGCCCCGTCACTCGTCGCGCAGATTTCGAACAGACGTAGCGGGTCGGCCACCATGTTCGAACCCAGGACTTCTTCCATGGTGAACTTCTTCTTGTATCGCGCGTTGGGATTGGTGAATCCGTGGCGCGAGTTCTTCACCTTGACCTGCGCGAAGTCCTCTTCGGTCGCGCCGTAGATGTCCATGCGGCGACGCGCATAGAGGGCGAAGTAGGTCGGGTTCGTGCAGCCCATCAAGCGGAAGCGCAACCAATCGGGATCGTCCCAGCGCTCGCCCGCGTTCGGGGCCAGGAAGCCCTTTGGCGTGGTGTCGGCACCGATCACGAGGGCAACGTCGCTCATGCCGGAGAGGATACGCGCACGCGCGGCATTGATGCCCGTCGCACCCGAAGCGCAGGCCGCATACGAAGTGGCGACGCTCGCGCCCGACCAACCGAGCGCCTGAGCAAAGGTCGCACCCGCGACATAGCCGGGATAGCCGTTGCGCACCGTCTCGGCGCCAGACACGAAGTCGACGTCCTTCCAATCGATCCCCGCGTCCTTCAGCGCATCGTTGCAAGCCTTCACGCCGTATTCGACGAAGTTCTTCCCCCACTTGCCCCAGGGATGCATGCCTACGCCGAGCACCGCTACGTCTTTACTCATCGTCGTTCTCCTGTCGGCACAGCACATCGCTGCGCCGGGATGGTCTTGGGAAAGAGATCAGGCCGCGAGCGGCTTCCACTTCCAGACGGTGTGGGTCTTGTCATCGAGGTCGTAGATCGGCTCGACCACGAGTTCGACCTTCATGCCGGCCTTGAGGTCGCTGTGCGCGACGCCCTTCGCCATCTGGCCCAGGATCACGAGCTTCTCTTCCGCGAGCTCGACCGCCGCGATCGTGTAGGGCTCGAAGGGTTCGGGGGCGATGTACGGTGCCGGCGGCTTGTAGAAGTGCTCGGCATACGACCAGATCGTGCCTTCGCGCGAAAGCTCGACGCTCTCGAACTCGGTCGACTGGCAACCGGGGTTGCGGCAGTAGGTCTCTTCTCTTGGGAAAAAGAAGGTCTTGCACTGCGTGCATTGGGTTCCGATCAACGCCGGGTTGTCACCTTCGGTGAACCAGCCTTCGATCGCGGGAACGGTTTCATTCGCTGCCATGTCGGTCCTCGAACTGAAAGAAACTAGAAGTGATTGGGTGGATGAGTGATGAATCGCGCACGAGCCCGGCCGGGCGTGCGCCCTATGCCGCGGGTACCTCGTAGCCGAAGGGTATCGCGGGGAATGCCCCGTCGATCACCGCCGCCGAAACACGAGCGCGATGGAAGGCCGTGTTGCCCCATGCGGTATCGAGCGACCAGGCGCGACGCATCCAAACGTGAAGATCTTGCTCCCAGGTGTATCCGAGAGCGCCGTGCACCTGAAGCGCAGTCTTCGCGAGCGACACCGCGTTCTCCGCCATGGCGCGCTTCGCCATCGAAACGTCGACCGCTCGACTCGGCGCTGCGTTCGCGACCGAGTGCGCCGCACGGTAAACGTGCGAGCGACCGTATTCGGTTTGCACCTTTTCTTCGGCCAGCATGTGCTTCACCGCCTGGAACGAGCCGATCGGCACGCCAAACTGCTTGCGCTGCGTCGCGTAGAGGACCGTCATCTCGGAAAGTTGCTGACAGACGCCGAGCAGCTGCGCCGCGGCGGCGAACACTCCGCGATCGAATGCCGCGGCCTGTAGCGCGCGAGCCGCGTCACCATCGGCGAGCAGCGTGCCTGCGCGCGGCGTCCATTCGACGCTCGAAAGGCGCTTGGCCGGATCGTTGTTCGCCTGTTCGGTGAGCTGCACGTCGGCCCGGGGGACGGCGTGAACCGCATCGCCCGAGTTGAGGATCAAGAGGTCCGCAACGTGGGCGTCGCTCACGAACGGGCTCTGGTCATGCTGCACCGCAACGATCGCCGAACCTTCCGCGATCTTCGGCAGCCACTCCTTCGCAACCGCGTCGTTGCCCGACTCCTGCAAGAGCTGCGCTGCGACACAGGCCGTGTGGATCACCGGCTCGGCCGTGCCCGCGCGACCCGTCTCTTCGAGGACGAGCACCATGTCGACTTCGCTCATCCCGAGACCGCCGTGGTCTTCACTGACGAGCAGACCGGGGATGCCGATCTCGGCGAGCTTGCCCCAGAACTCCGGGCTGCGAGCCGTGTCGGTGTCCCACATGGAACGCACGTGTTCGACCGTGCACTCGCCTTCGAGAAAGTCGCGCACGGTTTGCTGCAGGAGCATCTGGTCTTCGCTGAATGAAAAATCCATCTACTTTCTTCCTTCTGCTCGCTTCGCGAGGGTCCTTACTTGCGCGGCAAGCCGAGGATGCGCTCGGCGATGATGTTCTTCTGCACCTCGTTCGCTCCCGCGTAGATGGGACCCGCGAGCGCAAAGATGTAGCCGTCGAGCCACTCGCCCACGCCCTTGGCCGCGGGTGCACTGGGAAGCAGTTCACCACGTGCGCCGAGGAGTTCGAGAGCCAGCTCGTGCATCTTGATGTCGAGTTCGGACCAGAAGATCTTGTTCAGGCTCGCTTCAGCGCCGATCTTGCCGCCGGAGAGCAAACGCGAAACCGTCTGGTATGTGTTGAGCGTGTACGCCTCGGAGTCGGCCCAGCAGCGTGCAACTTCGTCGCGAACGCGCGAGTCGATGAACTCACCCTGCGCTTCGGTTTCGCGATAGAGCTCGACGAGCTTGCGTGCCGTGTTTTGAAAACGCGCGGGGCTGCGCAGCATCAAGCCGCGTTCGAAACCCGCCGTCGCCATCGCGACGCTCCAACCTTCGCCCGCCGGTCCCAGCCGGTTTTCGGCTTTGACGCGCGCGTTGTCGAAGAAGACCTCGGCGAATGCCGGCTTGCCGGAAAGCTTGTCGATCGGGCGCACCGTGACACCGGGCGCGTCGAGGGGACAGAGGATGAAGGTCAGCCCGTTGTGCCGCTTCGAATCGGGCTCGGTGCGAAACATGCCGAAGAGCCAGTGCGCATAGGCACCGCGTGAAGCCCAGGTCTTCTGTCCATTGATGACGTATTCGTCGCCTTCGAGGACCGCGGTCGCCTGGATGTTCGCCATGTCGCTACCCGCGTTCGGTTCCGACCAGCCCTGCGCCCAGACTTCTTCGCTCGACGCCATCTTGGGCAGGAAACGCTTCTTCTGTTCGTCGGTGCCGTACTCCATGATGGTCGGCCCGAGCAGGAAGATCCCGTTCTGGTTCACGCGACCGGGGGCGCCAGCGCGGTAGTACTCCTCTTCGAAAACGAGCCAGTGGAGTAGGTCCGCACCGCGGCCCCCGTACTCGACCGGCCAGGGCACCATCGCCCAACCGCCGCCCTGCAGCTTCTTTTCCCACTCGCAGTGCTGGTCGAACCCTTCCTTCGAGTCGAAGGACTCGAGGGGTTCGGAGGGCACGTTGGCTTCGAGCCAACTGCGCGCTTCCTTGCGAAAGGCAACCTGATCGGATGTGAAGTCGAGTTCCATGGCTAGGACTTGTCCGTGAATGTGGCGTCGCGCTTTTCCACGAAGGCGTCGCGAGCCTCCTGGGAATCGGGTGACATGTAGAGTTCGAGGGTGAAGCCCTGCTCGAAGCGATAGCTCTGCTTGATGTCGAGCAATTCGATGCCATTGAGCGACCACTTCGCGAGGCGCAGCGCCTTGGGGCTCTTGTCCGCGATCGTGCGCGCGAGCGCCATCGCTTCGTCGCGAAGCTTGTCTTTCGGGACGACAGACTCGACGCCACCGAGCCGCAGTGCTTCCTGCGCGTCGATGGCCTCGCCGGTGTAGAGCATGCGTCGCGTCTTCTGCATCCCGAAGAGGCGCATCAGGTGCGTTGCCGCACCGAGCGCGCCGCGGTCGATCTCGGGAAGGGAGAACGTCGCGCATTCCGACGCGATCACGATGTCGCTCGCACCCGAGATCCCGATGCCACCGCCGAGGCAGAACCCGTGCACCGCCGAGATCACGGGGACCGGGCAGTCGTAGATGTTGCCGAAGGTCTCGTAGCAGCCGCGGTTCACACCGATGATCGCCGTACCGTCTTCGGCGAGTTCCTTGATGTCGACGCCCGCCTGGAAACCCTTGCCCTCGGCGCGGATCACCACGCAGTTCACGTCCGGGTTCTGGCCGACCTCCTTGATCCCGTTCGCGAACTCGAACCAACCCGCGATTCCGAGTGCGTTGACCGGGGGGTTGTTGATCACGACTTCCGCGATGCCGTCCTTGATGTCGATGTCGATCGCCATGGGGCTCCCGTGCTTTTGAACTGATTCGCGCTCGCGCGCAAAGCTGTCGCTAATTCGACAGCGCTTTGATGGTGTCTTCCGCTTCGCCCATGATGCGTTCGATGAGTTCGGCGCAGGTGGGGATTTCGTCGATCACGCCCGCGACCGAACCGCCGGGCAGGTAGCCGTTGACGGGGTCGCCCTCCGCCATGCCCTTCTTGGCGAGCATGGGAGCGTTGGCGGCCATGATGGTCTGGGCATTGGTGAGGCGTTGGTTGCGGCGCATCTTGATCGCGCTCGAAAGCAGGTCGCCGATCGAAGCGCCCGTGGTCTTGCGCAACGCAAGGCCGTTCTCGAGCGCGAGGATGAGGCGGGAGAGCGACGACGAGCCTTCGAGCTTCGCGACGAGTTCGTTGGTCACGACCCGCTGCGGCATGCCGTCGATCTGCGTGGTGAGGACCACGTCGCCGACTTGCGCAGCGATGAAACGATCGGTGCTCGTCTTGGGCACGGGCGATTCCTGGGTGAGCACGAAGCGCGTGCCCATCGCGACACCGGCAGCACCGAAGGCGAGGGCAGCGACGAGACCCTTGCCGTCCTTGAAGCCTCCAGCGCCGACAACGGGGATGTCGACCGCCGCGGCGGATTCGGGAAGCAGGATCGAAGTCGGCACCGGGCCGGTATGCCCGCCACCTTCGCCACCCTGCACGACCACGATGTCGGCACCGAGCTGCTCGGCCTTCTGCACGTGCTTCACCGCACCGCAGGTCGGGACGCAAACGACGCCCGCGTCCTTGAGCTTCGTGATCAGGTCCTTGTTCGGCGCCCGATTGTAACCGGCGGCCTTCACGCCCTGGCGAATGATCGCCTCGCTGATGACGTCGGCCCCCGGCGCGTCCATCAGGAAGTTCACACCGAACGGCTTGTCGGTGAGCTTCTTGACTTCGAGGATCGCGGCCTCGACGTCCGGTGGTGGAATCGTCGCCGCAGCGAGGAAGCCGATCGCGCCTGCGTTGCTGACGGCGGCCACGAGCTCGGGGGTCGCGACCCAGCCCATGCCTGTCTGGATGATCGGGTAGCGAATCGCAAGCAGATCGCAGATTTCGGTGTGGAGGGGGGAGGACAAGCGGGGAGGCTCCGATGTTGGGAGGGCGGGCGGTTTCCGTCGTGGATCAGCCGGGCACTTCCTTCGACGCGACGCCATTGGGGTCGAGTTGCTTCAGGACCTCGAGCTCGTCGGCGGTCGGTGCGCGGGTTTCCTGAACGTCGTCGACGACGAGTTCGAAGCTCGCCGCGGCCACGACATCGTCGACCGTGACTCCCGTGTGGGTCGACACGAGACGCATCGCGTGGTCGGGACCTCCGAAGTCGAATACGCCGAGGTTCGACACGACGTTGCGGATCTCGTGGAAGCGCGCTCCGTTGCCGAGCTTCTCAGCGCTGTCGTACCCCACGCCCGAAGCGACATCGACCTTCTCGACGAAGACCTTGGCGCTCTGGTTCGGCACCCAGTAGCTGGTGGTGTGATTGATCGTATTGCCGGGCGCGCCCCGCATGCCGAGCAACTGGGCCTTCGGCTTTTCGAAGTCGCCGATGCAGGCGATGTTCTGGTTGCCGTAGCGGTCGATCTGGGTGGCTCCCATCATCACGTGGCGCTTGCCGTTGGAGATGAGTTCGAAGATCTGGCGGTAGGGCATGTAGCCCTCGACGACGGGCTCGGGGCCCGGGGCGCCGCCGACCGGCTGGCAGGTGTCGACCAACATCGCCACGCCGTCGGTCATCATGAGTTCGGGCTCGAAGGTGAGCTTCGCGAGGCGTGCGCCCAGCATCGGGAGGTTCCCGATCGGGCTCACGAGGATCTCACCGTCACCGCGAAAGACTTCCGCGATCGCCACCGCGCACTGCTGTGCTCGCGTGTAGTCGCTCATCGGTTCTTCACCGCCTCCTGGTATTCCGCTTCCGATGCGGTGTCGAGATACGTCTTCTTGAACTCCGCCCACACGTCCGGGTCCTTGGCCGTGGCCGCGTATGCCTTCTGGAAGGCTTCGTCGCGGTTGTAGTCGGGCGGGCATTCGGTGAAGTGCGCGCCGTTGGGCGCTTCGATCACACCGTCGACCATGGTGCGGTTGATCTTCAACGTGTGGAAGCTGCCCTCGTTCAAGAGGTCCTTGGTGGGCACGATCTTCTCGACGCTCATGAAGCGGCGCTTCGCGGCGTAGCAGTAGAGGTCGTCGAAGAAGAAGTCGGGGCCGAGGAACTGACCGTTGCCACGCTCGTCGCCGCGGTTCATGTGAATGAGCGCCACGTCGAGGTCGAGGGCCGGCATCGCGAGGAAGGTCTCGCCGTCGGCGTAGGGGCTCTTCACGGTCTTGATGTCGGGGTTGTACTTCTCGATGTCACTGCCGAGACCTGCGCGCGTCGGCAGGAAGGGAAGGCGATGGGCGGCCGCGATCAGGCCCCACTGGAACATGCCTTCGTCGAGTTCGACCGCCTCGATCGACGCAGTCTGGCGTGCGATGCGGAAGTGCGGCTCGAGGGGGATCGAATCGAGGGAAACGAAGCCGTAGATGACCTTCTTCACCTTGCCCGTGGCACACAGCAAACCCACGTCGGGGCCGCCGTACGAAACGATGGTGAGGTCTTTCAGGTCGGAGCGAATGATTTCGCGCACGATCGACATCGGCTTGCGGCGCGAACCCCAACCTCCGATCCCGATCGTCATGCCGTCGCGCAACTCGGCGACGACTTCCTTCTCTGTCGTTCTCTTGTCCACTTGGGTGCCTGGCCTCTGGCTTGATTGATGGGCTTTGAAGATGGGCTTCGTGGTGTCAGCTGGTGGGCTTGGAACTTGCTCGTGCTTCGAGCCGCGCTGGCCTTTGCCGGTGCGATTCTCATCACCGCTGCGGTCGGGCGGGCTCGAACTCGGCGACCGAGGACCGGCCGCGAAACCCCGCGCGGTTCCGGCACGGAGAGGTCGGGAGTATCGCGAAACGCCGGGCGGTAGCTCGCTTTTTCGCCAGGATTCCCCACGGGGCAGCCTCCGGTTTCAGCGGAGAGAAGTCGCGGGGCGGGGACCGCCGACGGAACCGCGAAACAATAACGATACGTATCGTATCTGTAAACGAACCCACGGCTTCGCGAGCCGGGTCAGCGGGGCCTCAGGCGCGGATGTGGAGGAGGTGGCCCGGAATTCGGGGCGTGGAGCCTCGCGCCAGTGGTCCGCGCCGGAGCGCGCCGGCCCGCCAGCTCAGGGTCGCGCGGAAGCGACGTCCTTCGAGACGTTCCCGGTTGCGCCCGGCATCTCGGTCGGACGTGTCACCACCGGCGGTGCCGATCCCACCGCACCGCTGGGCTCCTCGCCGGACAGCGCAGGCAGAAAGAGGAAGCCCAGCACGATCGCCGGTCGCCAACAGGAGCACCAACCCGACCCCGATGTCGCGCGCGGGGTGTGGCGGTTCTTCACGCTGCGCGAGTCGTTGGCAGGCGGGGTGCAAGGCGGGGCTCCGAAGGGTTTGGATACGCGACCGCCCTATCGACCCGCGGCACAACGACTCTTTGGTTCTTCAACCCCGCTGCAACGCTTTGTTCCGCATTGAGCTTTCGCACTTCGAGGCAGCCCCCGCTGACGCCCCGAATTGCAGGAACACCCGTGTGATAGGCTCGCCCACATGACACGAACGGACGGGCGGTCCGAGTTGGACTCGCGCTTCGTCATCCTCTGCGGCGCCGTACTCGCGATCTTCTGCGTACACGCTGCCTACCTCGTGTGTCTGACCGAAGACGCCTTCATCACCTATCGCTTCGCGTCGAACTGGGTCGCGGGGCATGGGCTCGTGTGGAACCCGAGCGAAGCACCCGTCGAGGGCTACACGAACTTCCTGTGGCTGGTCGTGTGCTCGGGGCTGCTGCTTCTCGACATCGATCTTCCATTCGCCACCCAGGCGATCGGCTTGGCGGCCAGTGTCGGCGTGCTGGTCTTGACCTGGCGGCTTGCGCGATTTGCCGGTGCTTCAGCGCAGCAGTCGCTCCTCCCCTGTCTCGCACTTGCCTGTTCGGGGCCGTTTGCCGCATGGGCGAGCTCGGGAATGGAAACGAGCTTGTTCACGCTCCTGGTCGTAGCCGCAATGGGGTTCGCTGCGCGTTGGGCCGTGGAAAGCGGACCGGGAACGCGTGCTGCGATCGGCGCGAGCGCCATGCTCGTTCTCGCAACGCTCACCCGGCCTGAGGGTGCGTTGGTGGCCGCGGTCGTCGGGGGGTTCGCGCTGGTTCACCTCTTGAAGGACAGCAAGCGAAGTCGCACGGGCGCATACGCGGCCGCCGGTGGCTACGCGGTCCTTGCGGGCGCGTATCTGATGTGGCGTTGGTATTATTTTGGTTACCCGCTTCCCAACACCTTCTATGCCAAGACGGGCGGCGGCATCGCCCAGGCGATGCGCGGGGCAGGCTATGTCGGCTTGTTCGCACTCCACTTCCTGCTGCCGTGGTTGGTGAGCGCCGGGGTCTGGGTGATTGCGGGGCGCAACCGATCGCACGGGGTCATGCGTGAACCCATCGTCGTCCTGTTCGCAGCCCTGGTTGCGGTCTACACCGCCTACATCGCCGCCGTGGGTGGGGACTACATGGCGATGTATCGCTTCTTCGTCCCCGTCCTGCCCGCGCTCTATCTGGTGCTGACGGCCGTCGTCGTGCAGTCGCTCGCGGGGATCGGCGTGGCGCCGATGCGGATGTCGCTCATCAAAGCGGGCGTGCTCGCCGGCCTGATCGGAACCGGCTTCCATTCGACGCCCATCGAAGCGCGCTTCGTCGAGAAGCCCGACTTCATGCACGGCAATTTGCGCGGGGTCGAACTCGAGCGTTGGTACGTGGCCCGGCAACGCTTGATCGGGCGCTTCTTCGCGCGCTACGGACGGCCGGGTGAAAGCCTTGCGACCGGGGCCATCGGCGCGGTGGCGTGGGAATCGAAGCTCCGGGTCTTCGATGTGCACGGCATCGTGGACCCCCACATCGCGCATCACGGTGTCGCGCGCGAAGCCCTCGGAACCGGTCTGCCGGGACACGAGAAGACCGACTACGAGTACATCTTCGACAAAAAGCCCACCTTCTACATGTTCAGCCGAAAGCTCCGCAGGAAGCCGCTGGCCGGGATTCCGCAGCTCGTCCCCGAAGTCGACGAGCGTGTCGCGCGTGAGTACAAGGTGGGGTCGGTCATGCTCGAAGATCGCGCGAACGGACAGTCGGGGTACTTTTCGTTCCTCGAGCGACGCGATCGCGCTGACGTCAGAGCGGGCAAGCCACGTCACGCACCGGCCGCGCCGTAGCGGACGCGCAGCGGGAAGAACGGGGAACCAGGATGTCGGGCACCACCCAAGCGAGCGAGCAGGCCGGCAACCGGGCACCCTCGCGCGCGGCGTGGTTGCTGCTCGTGTTCGTCCTGGTGAACAGCTTCGCGGTGAACCTCGCGCTGCCGAGACTTCCCTGGCAACCGCAGTTCATGACGACACTCACCTACTCGAGTTCGTTCGTGAACCACATCGCCCACTCCGACTCATGGAAGGCGATGCGCACTGCGCTCTTCTACACCGACGAACCGCGCAAGAAGCCGCTCTACAGCGCGGTCTACTTCGACAACAACGTGCGCTTCCAATACCCCCCTTCGAGCTTGTTGGTGCTCGAAGCGCTGCGCGCGATCGGGGGCAACGAAGCGATCCTCGACCCGACCCTGAACGAGATCTCCTGGTGGGCGATCGTGATCCTCGCCTTGTTGATGGTGCGTATCTTCTACCTCACTCGGCGCAGGTTCTCTGGCGACACTCCAACGAATACCGGCGACGAATGGGTGTACGGATGCGCGGTCATCATCGTGACCCTCACCTTCTACCCCGTCGTTCGCGGCTACTACCTCGGGCAGATCCAGGTGTGGATCGACCTGCTCCTCGCCGCCGTGGTCTGGGCCTGGCTCGAAGAACGGCGCGCGCTTTCTGGTGCGCTACTCGCGGGCATCTGCGTCATCAAACCCACCCTCGCCATCGTGGTGATCTGGGGTGCGCTCCGCCGCCAATGGGACTTCATCGTGGGCTTCGCGGTCCCGATGTCGATCGTCGCCGTGGTTGCGCTCGCGGCGTATGGAATGGCGAACCACCTCGACTACCTGAACGTGCTTTCGTACATCTCGCGGCAAGGAGAGGTCTTCCACCCGAACCAGTCGATGAACGGCTTGCTTCACCGTCTCTTCCAGAACGGGGATTCCCTCAACTGGGAAAAGGACGTGCTCGTCACGTATCACCCCTGGGTCCATGGGGGGACGGTGGTGAGCTCACTCGCCCTGGTTGCGATCGGGGTCTTCACCGTGCGGGCGCAAACCGCGAGTTCGGGCGCACTCGAACTGGCGATCGTGATCCTGTGCTCGACCCTCGCCGCACCCACGGTCTGGACGCACCACTACGGCGTGACGCTGCCGCTGTTCGCAATGGCGCTGCCGGCCGCCCTTGCAGCGGGGCGAACCGCGGGCGACCCGAGACGCCTGCTCGTGGTGCTCGTCGTTGCGTTCCTGTTGGTGAGCAACAACTACCGCGTGCTCAATCGCCTGGCCGAAACACCGCTCAACTTTCTACAGTCTTATGTGTACTTCGGGGGATTGCTCCTGCTCGGCCTCTTGTGGGTGCTCCGATCGCGCCTGCCTGGGCAACGAGAGCTTTCCCGAACAGGGTTGCGCGCTACTGCTTCTCACCACGCACAGGCCGGGCTGCCTCGTGGTTCAGGCCCCGGGACGAGCGCACCGATCGATTAGTCGATTTCCCTACTCGATGTATCCCAGAGCGCGAAGATTCTCTTCCAGCTCTGAGGGAATCTCCGGGGGGTTTTCGGTGGGAGGCTGGCCGTTATCGTCCAACTTCGGCAGCGTGGCAACTTTTCTTCTGTACCCGTCCACCTTCTTCTTCGAAGTGCTGGCGATGTCACGCTGCTCCCTGGGGTCACTCAAGACGTTGTAGAGCCGAGCCACACCGGTACTCTGGTCGTAAATAAACGAATGCTCACCATCTCGGATCGCTACTTCCATGGGCACACACATGGTCGAGGGTCTTGACTGCTGTTGCTGAGCGCATGCGTCCTTGGCCAGGAATCGCTCGCTGACAACCGGCCTGACGTTCTCGCGCGGCTGATCATTCAAAGCAACCTCGGCCAGCGACGAAGAGGAATTCGTCTCGAACTTGGAAGGGATCCCGGCGAGTTCGACGAGTGTGGGACCAAGATCGATCAGCCCGGCGACGCCAGGGATTCGCTTACCTGACTTCAGCTTCCCCCGGCGCTTCAGAATGACCGGGACATGGAGTCCCTGCTGATGGAGGGTGCCTCCGTGTCCGAGATACCCGTGCTCGAAGAACTCCTCCCCGTGGTCTGAAAACAGAACCAGCAACGTCTCGCCTTCGATCCCCATTTCGCGAATCGCGCGGTCCAATCGTCCTACCTGAGCGTCCAGGGAGCGGACCTCTGCGTCGTAGAGCAACTCCACCTACCGGCGCTCCAATGGGGTCATCTCCAGGTCACCCGAGTTGAACGCGCGCATCGCGAAGACGTCGAATCTGAGGCTGTACCGACCTCGGTAGCCGTGCAGCCGGCGGGCAGCCAACCGCGCGATCTCGCGCAGCGGTGGTGAATAGGGGGTGTGCACCTGATACGAGTGAACGAACAGGAACACCGGGGAATCCGGCTTCTGCGAGAGCCAGTTGATTGCTCGGCCGAAGGTATCTTCCGCTCTTCCCGCGAAGCTCGAGCCTCGAACGAGATTCGATCCGTCGTGGTAGAGGTCGAAGCCCTGGGCAAAGCCCCATTTGCTCGAAACGAAGCCGTTCTCCGTGAACGCCGCTGTTGCGTAACCGGCGTCGGCGAACACTTCCGCGAGCACCTCCGTCTGCTCCGAAACACTCCGCGCTCGACCTGGCAGAACGCCGTGCTCCGACGGAAGCAGTCCCGTAAACAGCGACGCGTGTGAAGACATCGTATTCGGGTACGAAGCGTATGCCCTTTCGAACAAGACCCCTTGCCTTGCGATCCGATCGATATGCGGGGTCAGCTCGTTTCTCCCACCGTAGGCACCAATGCGGTCCGCGCGGAGCGTGTCCAGCGAGACGAGGACGACGTTATTGTAATTGAGCTGATCCGGTCTCCTCGGACAGTCTAGACGCGGCCTTGCCCACCATGATCTCTCGGGGTTCCCGTCAATCTCGAATCGAAGGCGGCCCACACCTTCCTCGGGCAGGGGGACAGCCCGATCGACCCACCCAGCCCCGGGTTCAGCAACGAACTCCGCCATGACGTGCGCCGTTCGGAACGGAGGGTCGTGGATCACACGAAACACTGCGTCGTCACCCGCAGCATCCACCCCGGCACCCAAACGGAGAACACACGGCGCTTTCGTGTAGACGTCCATGTCGATCGACGGCCCCGACTCGAGTACCGGACGCACTTCGGCCTTGATCGAGCGAGAACCTGCCTGAGTGCCGATTCTGATGGCGCCACCCGACTCGACCATGGGAGGACCTTCGCGACCACACCCGCCAGCTATGGAAGTGAGCAACGCGACAGTGCAGGCAATCGCGCGCGTCGTCTGGTGCGGCTTGATCTTGCTCGGCATCTGTCCACTCAAGTTGAAGACCGTTCCAGCAGTGTAGTCTCCATCGTATCGCTGCGACCACGAGTCGGAAAACTCTCCACGGGTTAGAGCAGCTCGGCAAGAGCGACCCCGAGCCGTTCGTATTGCGGGAGGTCGTTGTAGAGCTGGGCCGACACGCGCACCATGCGGCGGCCCGAACTCGGGCAGCGAAGAACGGGTACTTCGATTCGGTGCTCGTGGAAGAGCTGTTCCTGTAGCGGGTCGAGGCCCAGCGTGGTCGCGGAAGCGCTTTCGCCGAAGTTGTCGCTCGCGGGAAGGTGAATGGTGGCGAGGCTTCCCAGCATTTCTTCGGGACATGAAGTCGCGAGGCCGAGGCGTTCGCAGATCGCCCGCCGTCCCGCGACAACGAGCGCGTGATTGCGCGCCTTCACCTCGAGCCATCCACCCGCAACGAAGGACGCCATCGTGTCGATCGCCTTCGGGACACAGAGCCAGGGGGTGATGTCGCGTGTCCCCATCCACTCGAATTCGGCGCGGAAGCGTGCGTTGCCTTCGAGGCCCGCGTTCGCGCCGTGGCTGATCACCGCCGGGCGAACCTGGTGCTGCAGTTCGCGGCGCACGTAGAGAAAGCCGGCTCCTTTCGGAGAGCAGATCCACTTATGGCAGTTGGCGCCGTAGTAGTCGGCGTCGAGGGCCGCGAGATCGACATCGATCATGCCCGGTGCATGTGCGCCGTCGACCACGACCGCGACACCGCGCTCGCGGAAGCAGGCGATCAACTCGGCCAGCGGCATGACGAGCCCGGTCGAACTCGTCACGTGATCGATCAACGCGAGACGAGTTCGATCGGTGATCGCAGCGCGAAAGCGTTCGACCACCACCTCGGGTCCATCGATCGGAAACGGCAAGTCGACCACCACCACGCGACAACCCGCGCGCTCCGCCACGAAGTCGAGCACGTTACGCGAAGCGTTGTATTCGTGGTTGCAGACGAGCAGCTCATCCCCCGCTTCGAGGGGAAACGATCGCAGCACCGAGTTGATGGCGAAGGTCACGTTCGGCACGAAGGCCAGGTCGTCGGGGCCTGCATTGAGAAAGGCGCCGAGCCCGCAGCGCGCTTCGGCGAGCCGTGCCGCCCCCGTGCGGTTCAGGAACGAGCCGAGATCGCGCTCGAGTTCGCGTTGCAGCCCGTGCAACTCCTCGAGCACGACACGCGGGCAGGCGCCGAACGACCCGTGGTTGAGGTGCGCGATCTCGGGATCGAGACCCCAGTGCTTCGCCAGTTCGCTCGCCACGAGAACCTTCGCTTCGTCGAGTAACGGACCCGGGCTAGTGGTGGAACAGGCGAAGCCCGGTGTGGACCATCGCGATGCCGTAGTCCTTGCACGCCGACTCGATGTCGCCGTCGCGCGTCGACCCACCGGGCTGCGCGATGAACTTGACGCCGTGCTTCGACGCGTGATCGATGTTGTCGCGGAACGGAATGAAACCATCGCTCACGAGCGAAACGCGATCGAGCTTGTCGATCCATTCGCGACACTCGTCGCTGCTCAACAGCGTGAAGTCACCCTCGAGCACTTCGCGCAGCGCCACTTCTTCGAACTGCGTGAGGTCGCCTTCGAGGAAGCGGATGCGCCAGTTGATGCGCTCTTGTCGCTTCACGCCGGACTTGAACGCCAGGTCGAGCACACGCGGATGACGGCCGAGGTGCCAGGTGTCGGCCTTCTGTCCCGCGAGCTTCGTGCAGTCGACGCGGGACTGCTGGCCTGCACCGATGCCGATCATCTGTCCGTCGAGCGCGTAGCCCACGGAATTCGACTGCGTGTACTTGAGCGCGATCAAGCCCAACACCATGTCGCGCCGGGCCGCGTCGGTGAAGGTTCCGCAAACCGGCGTCGCGACGTCGTCGAGGGTCACCTGCCGGTTGTTCCGGCCCTGGGTGAGCTTCAAGCCATAGGCTTCGCGGCTTTCGGTTGCGGGCGGGGTAAAGTCGGCGTCGCCGCGCAAGACGATGAAGCCACCCTTCTTCTTCGCCTTCAAGATCTCGAGCGCTTCGGGTTCATAACCCGGCGCCACGACGCCGTCGGAGACGACACCCTTCAAGTACTTCGCCGTTTCGACATCGACGACATCCGAAAGCGCAACGAAGTCACCGAACGAACACTTCGGGTCTGCGCCGCGGGCGCGCACATAGGCGGTTGCGAGCGGCGTGAGTTCGCGACCCGCCACTTCGTACGAACGAGCGAGGTCGTCGTCGAGATCGACCGCCACTGCGGCACCGGCCGGCGACACGTGCTTGAAGCTCGCAGCCGCGGGCAGGTCGAGTGCGCGTCGCAATTCGAGGACGAGCTGCCATGCGTTGACCGCGTCGAGATAGTTGATCATCGACGGGTTGCCGTTCAGCTTTTCGATCGGAAGGGTGCCCGGGTCGACCGGGTCGACAGAAGCCTTGACCTGATGGGGATTGCAGCCGTATTTCAGATCCATCGCGCGGGGGTCTCCGTGTTGCGAGTGAGCCGCTGTCCCGCGCTTCGCTCGGGCGGGGGCTCGACGTACTTCTTTCTGGTGGGGGGGCGAGGCGCCCCGAGCATGTGGCAGCCAGCTCGAAACCTCAACGCGTATTCATGGTTTCGTGGACGTAGCCGGGGTGCCGCTCGGAGCGCTCCAATGCTCGCGGGCCACGGCGGCGAGGTACACGCTCCCGGCGGCGACCAACAGGTCGTTGGCTTTGCTCGCAGCGAGCGCTTCGCGCGCGGCCAGCCCCGGGTCGTCGATCGCCACCACGACGGTCTCGGGACGGTGTTCTCGCACCAGCGCCGCGAGGGCCTCCGTCTCGACCGAGCGGTAGGGCTCGGCGCGGGTCACGTAGACCTCGTCGAACCCCGGAAGGAGTGCATCGAAGATCGAACCCAGGTCCTTCCCCTCCGAAACCGAAAGCAGCAAACGCCGCTGCGCACCCGGCTGCGCGGCGAGCACTGCGGCCAGCTCACGCGCCGAGGCCTGCGTGTGCGCGGCGTCGACGATCGTGCGGGGCGCGTCGTCGAGCACCTCGATGCGTCCCGGAAGCACCGCGGCACAGATGCCCGAGAGCGCCTTCTGGCGCGCCTCCACGCTGTCGAACCCCTCGAGCGCCTCCACGCACGCGAGAGCGAGCGCCGCATTGTCCTGTTGATGACGGCCCAGCACCGCGAGCGCGTCGCCAGCGATGGGCTCGAAGTCCTTGCCGAGCGCGTGCAGCGGCGCGCCGACCTTGCGGGCCTCGTCTCGGATCACGGCCTCGGCGTCTGGCACGAGCCGCCCCACGAAACACGGTACCGCGCGCTTGATGATCCCCGCCTTCTCCCAGGCGATCTTCGCGATCGTGTCACCCAGCTTGTCGGTGTGTTCGAGTTCGATGGTCGTGATGGCGCACACACGCGGTTCCACGGCATTGGTCGAGTCGAGCCGCCCCCCGAGCCCCACTTCGAGGACCACGTGGTCGAGCCCGGCACGCGCGAAGATCAGCAGAGCCGCGGCCGTCGTCGCGTCGAAGAAGGTCGGTGTGCGATCGGGGTCGTTCTCGCGTAGCCAGTCGACGTGGGGGCGCAGGTCGTCCACCGCCTGCGCGAGTACGCGACCGTCGACCTCCTCACTCGCAACGCGAAAGCGCTCGGTCCAGCGATGCAGATGGGGAGACGTGAAGACGCCCGCACGCTTCCCCAACGCCCCGAGCGCCGCCTCGGCGAACAGACACGTCGAACCCTTCCCCTTCGAACCCGCGACGTGGAGAATCGAAAGCCCCGCCTGCGGCTCACCCAGGCGCTCGAGCAACGCGCGAATTGGCCCGAGGTCCATGCGCGCGGTCGAAAGGTCGCGGCGCTGCTCATGGTTGATGAGCGTTTCGAGGTACTGCCCGGCTTGTTCGGGCGTTTCGATCGGTCGGTCGTGGGAGGGGGGTGTCATAGATCGCCTGCAAACGGGGGGCTTCCCCGGAGGCTCGAAAACAGAAGAGGCGGCCGCAAGCGACCGCCTCTTCCGCAATTCGATGGATCGACCCGCTACTGGACCATGTACTTCTTCCAGGAGCGATATTCCTTGACCGCAGCACTCGTGGTCTCGTTCGCCGGGAAGAAGTACTTGACCGCGTGGCCGCACTCTTCGCAAATCTTGTAACAGAACTTGAAGCCGTCGACTTCGCGCATGCTTCCGACCGTCAAGCGGTTTTCGTCGGTGCAGCAGGCGGACGGCGTCGGGGGAGAAACGATCTTGCGCGGGTAGTCGTTCTGCGGAGCTTCACCTTCCGTGTAGTGGATGATGTTCTTCGTCAGCCGATGGGATCGTTCTTCCGAGTTCTTCTTGCGGATGTTGCTTCCAATACGCCTCAACTCACTGTCCTCGTGGTTGATCCCGCTTCGTCGTAGCTTGCCAACCGGCTGAGCTCTTGAAGCAGGTGTGTTGAATCTTCGAACGGCTGAACGCAGGGTGCGCCGTCCGCCCAATGGAGCTGGCTCTTCGCCGGATCCTCTTCGAGCCGCAGCAACATCGCGCTGCGCGTCCCGTAAACGTCTGTGTGGACGCAGGTCGCGCCGAGGGGGCCGCGGTCTGCCGAGTCGTTGCCTTCGTGGCTACGGCACAGCGCTGCGAGACCATCGAGCATGTCGTCGCCGGACCGACCCAATAGCGCTCGCGCGCCATCGAGGGTGCGCTGTGTCTTTTCGTGTTCGATGTCGTTTGGCTCCGCATTTCCGATCACGTGGGCGCCGGGCTCGAGGGTCGTCAAGCGAACCGCGCCTGCGTTGGACACCAGGGTGAACGCATCGTTCGCGTCGGCGATGAAGAGATTGAAGGGGTTGTATTGGTCGGCGCGGAGGGATTCGAACGCCCCCGCAGCCTTGGCCGCGCTCGCGTAGCCGAGTGCGTCCATGACGAGCAGGCCGCGCGAGCGTCGTGTCGTATCGGGGGCCGTGGTCGGCCGGTTGGTCAGCGCGGCGAAGACGCCTTTCTCGTTGAGGCCCAGCCAGGTTCCGCCGGCCCGAAGATCGCGCGGAGCCAGGATACGGGTCCCGTTGGCGTGGGTGAGGAAATTTGGCCCGGTCGCTGGGCGGTCGAGATACTCGTCTCGGTTGGCGGCCACCAGGAGTGAGGCGCCAGGCACGTGGCGGTGGATTGCGATCAAGGTGCACATCGAATCGGATTCGCCAAGGCCGCGATCCGGGGCCGCACAGCAGCCGTACTTCGTGCCATGGCGCTCTGGCATTCGCCAGATGACCAGAGCGAGGTACGGGACCGCGGGTTCAGATCGGTTGGGGAGGGTGGACCATCCGGTACGGGAGGGAAGGGATGGCTACGAAGGGGCGAAATGTACCGTGAATCCCCCCCGTTCGCAACCGGAAACTTCCTCTGAAGATCCGTAATTCTTGTGCAACTTCGGCAACTTTCGCCAGCTCGGGGAGGTGGCTCCGGGAAGCGCCGGGTCTCGGACGGGCGGCGGCGGGTGGAGTCCGGAGGCAACCTTCCAGCAACCCGCCGCCTTTTGTTGGGGTCAGGCATTTGTGGCAAGTTCGCCGCCGGCCAACGGCGCCGGGCCCCCTGCGGGACCTGCGCTCGGCCTCCCAGGAGTGCACCGCGTTCACCATGTTCCGCCTGCTCCAGATTTCGCCGATTCGGCCGATTCCGCGGCCCCGATCCTCCGTTCCTCGCCCACTCGCGGCGCTTCATCTGCTCGCGGCGCTGCTTCTTCTCGCCCCTGTGCCCGTCTACGCGCAAGGCGGATCGCTCGACGAGCTGTCCGCCGGCGACGACGCCCTGCTTCGCCAGATCGAAAAAGCCGCGCGACTCGAAGAGGAAGCCGAACGCCGGGCCGCCGAATCCGAAGCCGCGCGCAAAGCGGAAGTCGAACGCAAACGGCGAGAAGTATCGGAGCGCAACGCTGCACTCGAGCGCGAGCGCGAAGAGCGACTGCAGGCCGCCCTGCAAAACGAGATGGCGATGCAGGACGAGATGCTTTCGCGACGGGAACGCAACGAAGCCGCCGATCGACGCGACCTGCTCGGCGCCCACAAGGTGGAAGACCTCGAGGGCGCGTTCGATTCGAAGCGCAGTGCACCACGCGCGGCCCCCGAAGCGCCGGAGATTCGCGATCTACCCCGCGCCATCTTCAACGAGAAGTCCATCAGGATCGCTGCCGGAACACCTGGCTTCGACAACAAGCGAAAACTCAAAGCCGTGCGTCTCAGCCTCGACGCGGATAGCGACGGCAAACCCGAAGTCGTCCGCTTCATCACCCGCAAGGGCGACACACCGCTGCGCCATGAAGAAGACCGCAACTACGACGGCCGCATGGACGCGTACCTCACCTTCGTCAAGGGTCGCCTCGTCGCACGCGAACTCGACTCCAACTACGACGGTCGAAACGACATCTTCGAGCGCTACAAGGGCGGGCGCCAGACCGAGCGCTCGCTCGATCGCGACCACGACGACGTGGTCGACGCCTTCTACGAATACGACGGCCGCTACCTCGCGCGCGAACGACACGACGCCGACAACAACGGCACCGTCGATCTCACCATCGACTACAAGAAGGGCCGCCGCGACAAGGCACAGGAAGACACCGACCGCGACGGCCGACTCGACACCTGGACGCGCTACGGCGTGGTCGACGGACGCGAGACCGTCACCCACATCGAAGTCGACAAGAACGGGCGCGGCTTCGCGGACACCTTCGAAGTCTTCGAACCCCTCGAAGGCAGAGTCGTCATCTCACGCCGCGAAGAAGACATGGACGGCGACGGCGAGATCGACCTCGTATCGATCTACCGCCGAGGCAAACTCGTACGCCGCGAGATCTTGAAGCCCGAGGTCGTACCGCTCTAACGCGGCTCTCGACACGCGCCTCGTCCCTCTCTCGCCGCCCCCGCGACAAGTACGGGTTTGCGAGCACGTGCGCTCAGTGCCGCGAGTGCCCGCTACTCGTCCTCGGCGGCCTCGCGCTTCGCGTCTTCGGCCTCGATCGTCACGACGCCCTTCTGGCGTTCGCGAAAGGCCTGAATGCGCTTCTGCTCGAGCAGCAACATCATGTCCTTGTTGCGCTTTCGCACGCGTTCGAGCTCGGCCACGAGCTCGTTTTCGGTGAGACCCGCCTGCTCGAAGTCGACGTCGAGCGACACCGAATTCTCGCCTCCGTCCGACGCCAGCACCGTCACCTGCACTTCGTTTCGCCCGAGGCCCACCGGGACGAAGCCCGAAAACGACCCGTCGGGCGAAAGGTGCACGTCGTAGGAGATGTCGTTGGTCGTGAGGTTCGTGATCACGACGTCTTCGATGTTGGCAAACGACACGCTGCGCAAGAACGCGAGGATCTCACCGGGGTTGCGCACCGGCGTGTACGCACCGCCCGTCAACCTCGCCATCTCGGTCGTGGCCACGGGGGATTCGAGCGCGTAGCGACCGAGCGCAAAGCTGTTGATCGTAATCCCCGCCTTGCGAGCGAGACGCGCAGCGCGAATCGCTTCTTCGCTGTCTTCGGGGTCGGGCGTGTCGCCGCGGCCGTAGGGGAAGGTGGGCACGCCGTCGGTCAAGAACTGCAGCAGGCGACGGGCGTTCGACCGGGGCTCGCTCTTCGCACCCGTCAACCCGACGAGTTCCACCACCGCCATGCGAATGGCCGCCGAGAAGTTCGTCGCTCCGTGTGAACCTTCGGCGAGCACTTCTTCGAGCACCTCGAGCACGGCGGGGAAGTCGTCGGTCAGTGGGATGCGAAGCAGCGCGTCCTTTTGATCGGGCGAACGGCGCTCGCCGGTTTCGAGGTCGACCTCGCCCGAAAACGTCAACACACCGACGCGGCTGCGTCCGGCGGAAAGCGAATCGACCAGCATGCGGGCGGCGCGGATCTCGGCGCCGAGAATGCTGTCGTCGAGATCGCTGCACACCATGTCGTCGGGATAGCTCCCGGGAACGACCAGCTCTTCTTGCGGGTTGAAGCCCACTTCGCCGTCTTCGTCGACGTCGATACCACTGGGAAAGCGCGTCGACATGGAAACGTCGATCGCGATCATCACGTCGAAGTCGAGGGGGTCCCTGGTGCCGGAACGCGCCGAACCTCGAATCGCCGCAACGTGCACGCGATTGCGTACGATTTCGCCGCTACTCGGCGACGAAATGTCGATCGCGACCTCGCTCACGTCGGTGCGCTCGACGCTCGCAGCGTCGGCCGCGCTCGCGACGGATGCCGCAGACGCCGCAGACAAGGTCAGCACAGCGGCGACACACCATTGTCTCAGGGTCGTCACGGGGCAATCGAACTGCAAAAGAAACCTGACTCCTGGACTGCCTCGGACTCGATCAGAAACGCCGCGACAAGAAGAATGAAACTCAACCGGTAACGGTATGGATGCCGGGCGGATGTGTACCGTTGCGCGCACTCAACCCGCTGAAAACGCGTTGAATATACCAGAGCGGGGTCCCGATCAGGCAACCGTCAGTCGACCCCATCTGGCGCAGCACC
>JASMLK010000015.1 GCA_030748735.1 Myxococcota bacterium
GGCGGGGGTCGGCGGTTCAAATCCGCCCGTGCCTACCATTGCAGCGCCAGGTGCCCCGAATATCACAGCGCAACCAGCGCTCGAGCGAAAAGCGGAATCCAGATCAGCATGACCCACCGCCACTCATGAGTGAGATCAGCGTCCGTCTTCCGGACGGCAATACGCTCGCGGTGCCCCAGGGTTCGACGATTCTCGACGTCGCCAATGCGATTGGCCCCGGCCTTGGAAAGGCCGCGCTGGCCGGGCGAATCGAAGGCCAGTTGGTCGACCTGCGCCTGCCCTTGAACGACGACGTCGCGATCGAGATCGTGACCGCCAGGGACAAGGACGGCGGCGATGTGATTCGCCATTCGGCCGAGCACGTGATGGCCGACGCCGTGAAGCGCCTGTTTCCCAAATGCCAGATCGACGCCGGTCGTGCGGACCACAGCGAAAAGTTCCAGTACGACTTCCTGGTCGACGAGCCCTTCACCCCGGACGACCTCGAGCGCATCGAAAAAGAGATGCAGCGGATCATCAAACAGGGGACGCCCTTCGCGCGCGAAGCGGTTTCTCGCGATGACGCGCGCAAGCGCTTCGCGGACATGGGCGAAGAACTCAAGCTCTCCCGCATCGACGACATCCCCGAAGACAGCGAGATCACCGTCTTCCAGCACGGCGAATTCCAGGACCTCTGTCGCGGCCCGCACGTCCAGAACACCAGCCAGATCGGCGCGATCAAACTGCTCGAAGCCAGTGGCACCTACTTCCGCGGCGACGAGTCGAGCCACAAGCTTCAGCGCATCTACGGCACGGCCTTCGCGTCGAAGAAGGAATTGAAGAGCCACCTCGCGCGCATCGAAGAAGCCAAGAAGCGCGACCACCGCCGCGTCGGCGTCGCACTCGACCTCTACTTGATGGACGCCGTTTCTCCGGGCTCGCCGTTCTACCTGCCCAAGGGCATGGCGGTCTACAACGGCCTCGTCGACTTCATTCGCGAACTCTATCCACGCCATGGCTACGAAGAAGTCATGACGCCGCAACTGTGCCGCGCCGAGCTCTTCAAGACCTCCGGACACTACGAGATGTTCAAGGAGGACATGTACTTCTTCGAAGGCGAAGACGAGCACGAAGAGATCGGCTTGAAGGCCACCAACTGCCCGGGCCACTGCCAGGTCTTCGACAACCGGCTTCGCTCGTATCGCGAACTACCGCTTCGCATGGCCGAGTTCTCGCGCCTGCACCGCAACGAGCGCAGCGGCACCCTGAACGGGCTCGCACGCGTTCGCTCGTTTGCCCAGGACGACGCGCACATCTTCTGCGAACCCGAACAGGTCGATGCCGAGGTCCAGGCCTTCTTCGACTTGATGGCGGAGATTTACGGCGCACTCGGGCTCGGCGGTGTCCACATGGCGGTCTCGACGCGCCCCGAAAAGTACCTGGGCAGCGACGAAGACTGGGACCACGCCGAGAAGATGCTCGTCGAATGCGTCGAACGCGCGGGCTTCGAGTGCGCGATCAAGGAAGGCGAAGCCGTCTTCTACGGCCCCAAGGTCGAAGCCGACTTCGAGGACGTGCTCGGTCGTCGCTGGACCCTCGGCACGATCCAGATCGACATGGCCATGCCGGGGCGCTTCGGCCTCGAATACGTGGGCCGCGACGGCGAAAAGCACCAGCCCGCCATGCTCCACCGCGCGGTGCTGGGGTCGATCGAACGCTTCATGGCGATCTACATCGAGCACACCGGAGGCGATTTCCCGTTCTGGCTCTCGCCGGTGCAGGTTGCCATCCTTCCGATCTCGGCTGCGCAACACGAACGCGCGAGAGAGATCGAAGCGACGCTCATGGCCGCCGGTATTCGCGCCGAGGTCGACGAACGCAGCGAAACCCTCGGTTTCAAGATCCGCGAAACCGAGATCAACAAGATTCCGCTGTCACTGGTCATCGGTGAAAAAGAAGTCGAATCGGGCACGGTGACGCCGCGCCTTCGCAAGTCCAGGAAGCAGCAGTTCGAAGCGATGGCGCTCGATGCCCTCGTGGGTCAACTGGTCGAAAACACAAAAGCAAGAAACATGGGACCGCTGTCCCAGGAGGGTTGAACTATTCCCGCACGATCGAAATACCGCATCGTCGCTCCGGAACGTGACGCCACGCGCATCAACGAACGCATTCGCGTGCGCGAAGTCCGCGTGATCGGAGCCAACAGTGAACAGCTCGGCGTGATGAGCCCGGAAGACGCGCTCGCGAAGGCGCGTGAAGCGGGCCTCGACCTCGTCGAAGTGGCCGCCAACTCGCGGCCTCCCGTCTGCCGCATCATGGATTACGGGCGATACAAGTACGAGCAGAAGAAAAAGAAGTCGAGCAAGCAGTCGCACGCGGCGAGTCTCAAAGAGATCAAGATGCGCCCGGGCACCGACATGCACGACCTCGAGTTCAAGCTCAACAACGCCCGCAAGTTCCTGATGGAAGGCGACAAGGTCAAGCTCACCGTGATGTTTCGCGGGCGCGAAATGGTTCACATCAACCGCGGTCGCGAAAAGCTCCAGCAAGTGCGCGAAATGATCGGCGATCTCGCGAAGATGGAGAATCCGCCCCGGATGGAAGGGCGCTTCATGTCGATGATCCTGGTGGCCGACCGCGAGGCGGTGGCCGAGGCCAGGCGGCTCGACACCCAGGAGGCCGCAGAGGCGCCTGTCGAGGCCGAAGAGCCCGTGGTCGACAAGAAGGCCGCCCGACGCGCCGCCAAGCAGCGCCGCGCCGACGAGGCCCAGGCCTCGAAGCTCCACGCCGACGAGGCCGGAGGAGCCGACGCCGAGGCAGAGGGCGCCTGATTCACGGCCCCGATCGCGGCGAGATCGCCCCCAGAAAGGCAGGTCGAGGCGCAAAAACGGCCCCAGATCTGCGAAAAAACGACGCGAACCGCTGGGTTACGTGGTAGGGTTCCGCGCCCGTGGAGAGCGGCGGCCTGCCCCAGGTCTCGATTGCGCGGTCCCCCGATTGTGAATCAACTGCGAACTGGCAAACCGCACGGCGCCTGGCGAATCACAACGCCCGGCAACGCTGCGGTTTCCGAACGCGGTCAGGAGAGAACGGCACCATGCCCAAGATGAAGACGCATAGCGGCGCTGCAAAGCGCTTCAAGAAGACGGGGACGGGCAAGATCGTTCGTCAGAAGGCGAACAAGCAGCACATCCTCACCAAGAAGAGCACGAAGCGGAAGCGTGGCCTGCGCCAGGACGACCTCGTCCAGGCGGCCGACGTAGCACGCGTAAAGCGGATGATCCCCGGCCTCTGATTTCCTCTCGCCCTATTCACAGGGGCATCACAGAGGAATAGAGGCGCTGAAACGATCCCGGGTCGATCACCGACCGACGAACCCAGTTCAAACATCGAAGGAAGACAACGATGTCTCGAGTCAAGCGTGGAGTTGCAGCCGCCAAGCGACGAAGGCGCCTGCTGAAGCGAGCCAAGGGCTACTACGGCGCACGTAGCAAGCTGACGGGCACCGCGAGGGAAGCGGTCGACAAGGCCGGCGTCTATGCGTACATCGGACGCAAGCAGCGCAAACGAGAATTCCGCCGCCTGTGGATCGCCCGCATCAACGCAGCATGCCGCACCGAGGGCCTTTCCTACAGCCGCTTCATGGCTGGCCTGAAGGCCGCCGGTATCGATCTCGACCGCAAGGTCCTCGCCGAACTCGCGGTCTCGGACCCCACCGCCTTTGGCGCCCTGGTGCAGAAGGCGCGCGCCGCCGCCGCCTGATCGGCCGCCGCCGTCCATTTCGGGCCCTTGGCACCCCCTCCCGCCCCGTGCGAAGACCTGCACCCGGTCCCCCAATCACCTGAATTCACTGTTGAATTTCGGGAGGCTGGGCTAGGCTGGGCCGTGTCTTGGGGGCGCCAGAGTGGTTTCACGTCACTCCGGCGCGGTGGGTGGAAGCCGACGGTCCGCTTCCACACGGCGGCCCAGGGTGATTCTGCGGAGAGGAAAGCCAGATGACGAAGGCCGAGATCGTCGAGCAGATCTACGAAAGGGTGGGCTTCTCGAAGAAGGAAGCCGCCGAACTCGTCGAGAAGGTCTTCGACATCATGAAGGAGACCCTGGCCGATGGCGAGAAGGTCAAGATCTCCGGTTTCGGCAATTTCGTGGTCCGCGAGAAGAACGCGCGCAAGGGACGCAATCCCCAGACGGGCCAGGAGATCCTGCTCGAGGCGCGCCGCGTACTCACCTTCAAGCCAAGCCTCGTTCTCAAGAACATCCTCAACGACGAAGTCGAGGACGAAGGGGCGGGCGACGACGCGGCCGCCAACGCGCCCACAATCCCTGAAGAGAGCGCCTGATGGGCAGCCGCAAGCGCGGCTCCAATCGTTCGGGAAAGCCGTCCGCGGGTTCGTCGGAAGAGTATGCGCCCGGTAGCGACGAGGCGCGGGTCGCGTCACTCATCCCGCCCGGTCTCATCCCCGAAAGCGGCAAGCGCTACTACCGCATCGGTGAGGTGAGCAAGGTCACCGGCGTAAAGCCCTACGTGCTGCGCTACTGGGAGTCCGAGTTTCGTTGGATGGCGCCCCAGAAGTCGCGCTCGAAGCAGCGGCTCTACCGGCGTAAGGACATCGAGATGATCCTACTGATCCGGCAGCTGCTTCACGAGCAGCGCTTCACGATCGCGGGCGCGCGCAAGCACTTGCGTGATCTCGGGATCGGCGGTGCGATCGCAGAAGCCGCTGAAGAGTCGGCCCGCGAGGCCGCAGCCAGTGCGGCGAACCCCGTCTTCTCGACCGGCGATTCGATCGAAGCCTTCCGGGCGATTCGCAGCGAACTGCTCGCGATTCGACAGATGCTTCAGTAGCCATCGCGTCGCTGCTGCTCGGGAACGAGACGATCGTTTTCCCGATCCATCCCGCAGCAAGTCGCGTCACCCGGGTGCGTCTGATCCGGTGTTTCGCTAACCACTAAGCCGTTCGGGCCGTGGCGCAGTTTGGTAGCGCGCTTGACTGGGGGTCAAGAGGTCGCGAGTTCAAATCTCGCCGGCCCGACCATTCGCCTCTTCCTCGGTTCCCCTCGAGATGCGGCAGTTTGCGCAGGTGCTTCGCTTTTCGGCTCGCATGCTCGCATTCGGCCGGCGACTCCAGCTCACCGCGTGGCCCCCTGACGACACTCCGCGGGATGCCGAACGTAACCCGATCCCCGAAACCGACCCCGCCATCAACGGCGGCGACCCGGTCGGCTGCCTGCTCAACCTGAGCTGCACGCTCCAGGGCATCACGACCGACGACGGAGACCCGACAGTCTGTCTGGTGAACGGCCAGTGCGCCGACGACGACGCACACGCATCGAGTTCACACGGCGATCCCTGCACCAACGTCACCTATCGCGACGACTGTGGTGTCACCGCGGGCGGTGACACGATCGCGTGCAACGTCGAGCGCAACCTCGAACTCAACGGCGCCCCTCGGAGTCGGTGTTCATCCAGAACCATCCACCGAACTTCAACTCGTTGCCGCCGCTCGAACCGAGGCTCTTCTTCTACGACTTCGAGCTGCCGCCGAGCACCGAGTTCGATACCAACGACAAGCTGATCGTCTCGGCGCGGATCATGAACCGCCACTTTCCGATGCGCTTCTTGCGCCCGCGTAGCGTTGTGCGATCACCGAGCGTGACACCCATCACTCAGGGCGCGCGGTACTGCGAAGCGCACCGACGTGCTTCGGCGTCATCCCGCGTGTGCATCGCTCGTTCGCATGCGAGCAACTTGGGTGCGCCACGCACGCGGATCTACTCCACGACACACCGAAGCGTCTTTTTTCTGGGTGTCTCGTGTTCTTGCTGAGGGGTTCTCCGGGTTCACCCGATAGGGAGATCACAGCGCCATTGGAGTATCCGGAGCCCCCCCATGAAACTCGTCCCCCACTACGCGACGCACGTCGTAGCGACCTTTACCTTCATCGCGTTGCTCTCGATCTTCGGGTCGGGACAGGCCGCCGCGGCCCCCTTCGACTTCGGTTGCGGCAGCGCCGACGACATCGACACGAACCCCGCCACGATCGTGGGCTGCAACGTGACCGAGACGGGCACGATCAGCGACCTCAACGTCTACTTGAACATCGACGATTTCTCCGCGACCGATGATCCCTACGCGACGGACCTGCAGCTTTCCCTGGTGCATGTGGCGTCGATGACGACGGTCCGGCTCTACGTCGGGCCCGAGATCTGGAACCCGAGGTCGATGATGGACGCCACCTTCGACGACGATACGGGTGCCAGGGTCCCCGGGTCGGGCAACATCATCGGGACGTTTCTCGCCGCCGACAACCTGTCGGCGTTCAACGGCCTCGAGCTCTCTGGCGCCTGGAAACTCCACGTCCTCGACGACTGGACGTTTCCCAACGAAGGCATCGACCTGATCGACTGGCGCCTCCAGGGGACCCATGTCCCCGAGCCGGGCACGGGTGTCCTGCTCGCGGTCGGACTCGCGCTGCTCTCGAACCGAAAGCCGCCCGCCGCGCCCCAAGGTATTTCGACAGCGGGCTAGTCAAACCAAATGCGCGCCCCTCGTCTCCGCGGGACGTGCATCGGTTTGCCATGATCGACGCCAGCAGTGCTGGCTGTGTTCAGGCGACTCGCCTCAGTCGAGCAGCCCCTTCACCGCGTCCGGCATGTCCTTCGCAACCCGAATGATCGGAATGCCCGTCTGGATGGCCTCGTGCATTTCGCGCATCGCACGCGGCAGGTCTTCGAATGCGTAGATCTCGCTGTGCACGGTGGGCTTGAACACCTTGCCGTAGAGCGCCGTCGCCTCTTCGCAACCTTCGATCGTGTCGTAGTGGGTGTGATCGAGGGTGATCTGCTTGGTCGATGCGCCAGCGGAGTTGTAGTTGATGCCCGTCGAGAGCTGCCAGCCGGCGCTCACGTTGACGCCCTGTCGCGACGCACAGGCGAGCCCTGCTGCGAAGACCGGGCCGCGCATCATGTCGCACACGATGTGCATCCCCTTGCCGCCCGTTCGCTCCTTGCATTCCGCGACGAAGGCCTTGTTGTCTTCGCGACCTGCGAAACGGTTGAAGGCGAGCTGGTCGATCCCTTCGATGCCGTGCTTCTCGAGGGCCGAACGCCGCTCGGCACTACCCGAGCAGAAGTACGCGTTGTGGCCCTCGGCCTTTGCGAGCATCAGGAAGAGTTCGCCCACGCCACCACCGAAGCTCAAGACGTTGAGCTTGGGCAGCTTCTCTTCGCTCACCTTGAGGCGGTAGATCCCGAGCCCACGGCGCCACAGGTGATAGGCCGTCGGAGCGCGCAGGGGCAGGGCGGCGATCTCCCACAGGTTCAGGCCGCAATCGAGCGGCGCCTTGATGAGCTGCCAGTCTCGCACGACGGCTTCTTCACCGTACCAACCGATCGAATCGGGCTGGTCGTAGGCCCAGATACGAAGCGGGAAACCGAACTCATCGGGTTCACCGATGCAGTGGGTGAGCACGACGTCACCCGGCACGAAGCGCGTCACGTCCGCCCCCACCGCGAGGACTTCACCGACGGCGGAGTTGCCCGGGTAGATCTTGCCGCCGCGCATTTCGGTGATGTTGACCGTGTCGGCGAGGGCCGCGTGATCGACATTGTGTTCGCCCGAAACTGCGAGGATCTTCATGTGCACGTCGCCAGGGCCGATCTCTCGCATTTCGAGATCGTCGAGGGCGACGACACGGGCGACATCGACCTTGTCGAGGTCACCTCCCACGCGTTCGCGTTCTTCGGCAATGGCCTCGGCGGTAATCGAATATTGTCGGGGCATTGGTGTCCTCGTACCTGGGCGTCCGATCGTGCAGATCACCCGGCTCAGGGGGAGGTCGAAGTCGCCGGCTGGCACGACCTCCCGTTGAAATCGCAGGTTTGGCTGGAAACGGGGTTCGCAGGCGCCGCGGAACGGCGTGGCGAAGCGGCCGAATTTCTCGCAAATCCGGGCGGTTGCGTCAAGACGACCCGCGCGTCTCCAGCAACTGCTCGAACAGGGTGAGGCAGTCGCGCTCGTCCTGGTTGACCACACCGTCCGCTTCGACCATCCCGCGCACCGCAGCCACGAACACAGCCCGATGCTGCGCGGGAATCGTCGTCGGATCCAGTTCACCGGCGGGCGGCGGAACCTCCAGCCAACCCGCTACCTCGACTTCCTCGTCCTTCGTGAGCTCGAGACGGCCCACCAGGCGGCTGACGAATTCACGCTCGCGGCGGTGGATTTCGAGGTCGGCCCACGCAAACGAGCAGACGAACTTCATCAAACGCATCCGTTCGGCGCGATCGAGATCCTGCAGCACGTCTCCGGCTCCTTGCCCGCGCTGGGGTGGCGTCTGTGGCGGGGATCTGATCATCGGATTCCAGCGCACTCGGAGGGGCGTAGCCAGCGATCGGAGCCGCTCTCGGCGAAAAGCGAGCCTCTGCAACGCCCCATATGAAGTCGTTTGCGCAGCGGGGACCGAATGGAAGTCCGGGCACCCGAATGGCAACGAAACGCGGCCGACGTTTCTGATCGAACGGTCGTGAACCGCAGGCTCGTTGCCGCCGGGCTGCGCGTTCACTTCCGACGACATCGGCGAAGCCGCGTCAGGATGGCGCCCTCGGGGCAGTCTCGCGTGGTACCCGACTTGCAGTCTCTTTCCGGGTCATGTCGGTCTTTCAACAGTTGGCGCGAGTCCTCGGAAGCAGCCTCGTGCTGTGTCTTCTGCTCGTCCCGAGCAGCGTGTTGGCGACGCCCGGCGAACCACTCGACCTGCTCGACCCGCGGCCGCGTGAAATCTCCGTCTACTTCGAGGTGTCGCCACGCGAAGCTCCCCATCAGATGCGCAGCGTCTTTTCCCGCGCATTCCCCGCCCGCGTCGAGCCGGGTGACCGCGCGAGTGAACTGCGGGTCATCGTGCCGGCCGCCACCGTCGAAGCCCACCTGCTGGAAGATCACCGACCGATCCCCGAGAGCTTCAGCGACTTCGTCTGGGTCTTCGATGTCGAAACCGGCCATGTTCTCTCCGCACAGCTACGCGGTCATGTACGGCCCGAACTCGATTGGGGTCTCACCCGGACGAGTACGCGTGCCGAAATCCAGATCGACATGGGGACCGCGATCACCGGTGGCTTCGAGCAACCCCGGCGTGTGCTCGGCAACCTCGTCTATCGCTATTGCAGCGACCCGCTCGACGAGGCGTGCCACGTGGTGGAAACGGCCCCGTACGACCCCGCTACCGGCTACGTGAACGCGGTCGGGCGCATCTGGGTGCACGCGAACTTCATCGACGTCTTCAACTTCTCCCCCCTCGGCGAAGCGATCTTCAAGGAACGCGAGAATCGCGAGGCGTACTTCGCGCAGGACGACAGCGCGGTAGAGTTGCTGGCCCCGGGGACAGAGGGGGTACAGGCGGTCCCCGTCGTTTCGGCTCCAGGCCCGGCGGTTCCTGCCGCCGCGATCGAGCCGAACGGAGAGCCCGCGCTCCAATAGACGCCGCGGTCGGCCGAAAAACCAGGAGCCTGGGCCGCACCGGAGCGGATGGGAGGGAGGGCCGCGTGGCGAGCGCACAGCAGACGATGGAGTCCGACCGCAAACGGGTCCTCTCCGCGATCGACGACGAGGCCGCCGAGGCCGTCTCGCTTTCGCGCTGGATGTACGAGAACCCGGAAATTTCGCTCGAAGAGCGGAACACCAGCGATCGATACGTCGCCTATCTCGATGCACGGGGCTTCCGCACGACACGCGGCATCTGCGGCATGGAAACGGCTTTTCGGGCTGAATTCGGCGAAGCCACCGCACCGCTCAGCGTGGCGCTGCTCGCGGAAATGGATGCGCTGCCCGATATCGGACACGCCTGTGGGCACAACCTCTCGGGGCCGGCGAGCCTGCTCGCCGCGAGCGCGCTGTCCCAGTGGCTCGACCCCGAAGAGCTGCGCGTGGTCGTGATCGGGTGTCCCGCCGAAGAAACCGGCGTCGGAAAACCCCGGCTCGTCGAAGGCGGTGCCTTCGAGGGCGTCGACGCCGCGATGATGGCCCACGCCTCGGACATGCGGCGCGCCCACCGCTTGTTCCTCGGCAACCGCAAGTTCGAATTCGTCTATCACGGACGTGCGGCCCACGCGGCGGCGTATCCCGAGCGTGGGCTCAACGCGCTCGACGGTGTGATCGCGCTCTTCGTCTCCGTCAGCATGCTGCGCCAACAACTGCCTCGCGACGTCCGGCTCCACGGCGTCATCCACGAAGGCGGGCAGGCCCCGAACATCATTCCCGAACGAGCGGCGGCGAAGTACTGGGCCCGCGCGCTCGAATCCCAGCATCTCGAAGACGCGGCCGAGCGCCTGCTCGCCTGCGCGCGGGGCGCGGCCGAAGCCACCGGAACCCGACTCGAAATCGAGCCCATCCCGGGATGCTCACCGCCGATGAAGCCGAACCTCCCACTCGCTTCGGCCTACCGCCGCCAACTCGGCCACCTCGGACTCGAAGAAACCGACCACGCACCGAGCGAGGCGATCGGGTCGAGCGACATCACCCACATCTCACAGGTGGTGCCGACGATTCATCCGAACTTCCCGATCGCAGAGAACCTGGCGCTCCATACCCGTGAGTTCGCGCAAGCGACCCACACACCCCTCGGCGAGGCGGGGTTACTCGAAGGCGCCCGCGCCATGGCGTTCACGGTCATCGAACTCGCTCACTCCGAGACCCTGCGCGATGACGTCGCACGAGCGGCCCAGGTCGAAGCCTGACGAACGAGCGCGCCGTCGAAGCGCACCCCCGGCGAGGGAGCGACGGTCGCTCAGTCAGCGCGGAAGCCGGCCGGCACGCTCTCGTCCATGCGCCAGATTTCGAGCACACCCGCTGCCTGATCCGCCCAGGTGAGATCGGCGCGGCCGTCGCCGTCGAGGTGACCCGTGGCGAGTAGCGACCAGCTGCTGGGAACCGTGGCACCGAGCAGGCGTTCTTCGGGGGTTTCCAGGTCGTCCATGTACCAGGCGAGGATCTCGCCGGTCACCGTGTTGCGCCACAGGACGTCGTGCCCGGTCGAGTTGTTGAAGTTGCCTGCCGTGAGTCCCTGCCACTGGTCGTTCAGCAGGGCACCGGAATTCACGAAGCTCTTGCGGCCGGGACGGGTCATCAGCCAAACGACCGTCTGGCCTGTTTCGATGCGCCGCCACATCACGTCTGCCGTGCCGTCGTCGTCGAAATCACCACTGGCGACGAAGTCG
This sequence comes from Myxococcota bacterium, assembly GCA_030748735.1. GTDB lineage: Bacteria > Myxococcota_A > UBA9160 > UBA9160 > UBA4427 > DUBZ01. The sequence goes on from JASMLK010000015.1 coordinate 11,191, forward strand.
AACTGGCTCTGCAACACGCCCTCGTAGCGGTAGGTACCCATCACGCCGTCGGCGCCCATGAAGGTGACGTACACGGTGCCGTGCAGGTCGTTGGTACGGTGCAGGATGTCGTCGGCGCCGTTGCCGTCGTAGTCGGACACGGCGATCACCTCTTCGCTGTCCGTCACACTGTTCAAGACCACGGTCGTGTCGAGAATGCTCGAACCCGAGATGTAGGTGTAGGTCGTGAGGTCGAGGGACTGGTGATAGGTCTCGGTGAACCACAAGAAGTCGGGGTTGCCGTCTCCGTTGAAGTCGCCCGTCTCGACGATCTCCCAATCCTGGGTGCCGTTGGTGCTGACCGTCGTGCGCGTGTGGAGGTAGGCGTCACCCGACTGCAAGTTGCCGCCCGAGATCAAGAGCGCGCTGCCGTCGTCGGGGTTCTGCACGATGATGTCCGAATAGCCATCACCGTCGAAGTCGTTCTGGGCTGTGTCGGGCGCGATGAAGTTCACCGGCTCGGAAACAAGGGAAACTGCAGAGACGCGGCCATCGATCGAATGAGACACCACGCGCAGCTTGCACTGCCAGCCGTACTCACCTCCAAAGGTGACGTTCGGCGAGTCGCCGGGACGCGTCGTCCATGGCGTTTCGTCGAATTCGACCGGCGCACTCCCGACCCCACATACGCGATAGACGTCGTAGCGGTCGACCTGACCGTTGCTTTCGGCCCAGGCAAAGGTGGCTTCGGTGCGTCCGAGCAGGTCGATGTCGGCGGCAGCCTGCTGCGAGGCGACGAGCGACACGAACGATGCAACGACGAACGCCGAGGCAACAGCACGGGACACGGTGCGGTGTCGCATCACTGCGCCGCGCCGGCTCCAACTTCCCGTTTCATCTGTTCGCTGCTTCGCTGTCACGCTTGCTTCTTCGCTCGCTGTTGCGGGTTCGTTCTACTCGACCTGCCCCGATGCCTTGCCGGCCGATGAATGTGTTTTCGTCACGCCCCACCGAGTGGGCTGTGATCGAGATCACAAAACCCGGTGGCGAGCGGTCTGCCCGACCGTCTCGTGTCTCGCGCCCACACGAACACTTGCGACGACACCGGGTTCGCCACCCATGCGTCACAGGCTCGTTCGGATTCGCTCAGCTCTGGTTCGCGGGGGACGAATCGGGGGGGCTGCAGGGATTCAGGGGGATCGAATCGCGGCGGAACTTAGCTTTCGACTCCACGCGAATCGACGTATGGACGGCGGAAATCGCCATTCGGTTCAAACAATATTCGGTCGTGGTCCCGGGAACTTGAAACGCTGTTTGCGGTGAACTTGCGGTAGGCTCGCCGGC
>JASMLK010000016.1 GCA_030748735.1 Myxococcota bacterium
CTTGCGGGTTCTGGCGGCGATCCTCGAGGATGTCTCGGATGTAGGTGGTGTATTCCGCAAACGCCTGCCCCGCCGCAGCCACGATCTCGGGATTGTCGAGATTCCCGTCTCCCAGGATCATCGCGTCGGACCATTGATGGAAGCGTTCGCGGTCTTCGCGGCGAATGCCGATCATCTCGGCGATCAAGAGCAAGGGCATCGGAACCGCGATGTCGTCGACGAAGTCGCATTGTCCCTTCTTCGCGATCGCGTCGAGGGTTTCGGTCGCGATTTCGCGGAAGGTGCCTTCGAGCTTCTTCACCATGCGGGGGGTGAAGCCCTTGTTGATCAGCCTGCGCAGCTTTCCGTGCCGCGGTTCGTCTTCGTCGATCAAGCTGAGCTTGACCGAGATCCCGGGGCGCACGCCGAAGCCCGAGCAGAAGACTTCGCTGTTTTTCGAAATGTGACTCACGAGGTCGAAGGTCGTCGCGACCCAATAGCCGCTCGTCTCGGACCAGAAGAGCGGTTCGTTCTCGCGCAGCCATGCGAGCCGCTTTTCCATCTCGGGGGTCCAGTTGGCCGAATCGGTGAAGTTGGTATCGACGTTCGGGTCCATCGGTTTAGAGCTCCGCTATGTGCGCCAGGTCGACCACCAGAGTCGCCCGCGTGTGGGTTCGGACTTCGAAACGAGCGCCTACTTGCGAAGCGTCTTTCGAGGAGTCGCTGGGGGTTGTGTCGATCAGGCCTGCACGGCCTCCCAACCGAATTCGGCGGCCTGATAGATCGCCTTTTCGATCGGGTAGTCGGGTTGGGACAGCCAGCTCGTCACCGTGGCGTTCAACATCCCAAGGATCATTTCGGCCAGGAAGTCGGCTGCGAGGTCTTCGCGCACTTCGCCGCTCTGCTGGCCTTCACGCAGCAGCTCGGCGATGGGTTGATGCACACGAACCAGATACGGCGCCTCGAGCCCCTCGCTGTCACTTCTCACCATCGTGAGCGTGACTTCGCGCGCGATGCTGCGAGCTTCGGAGATGTCGGTGGCGGCCGCGGCGACGAAGCCCAGGAAGCGAGATCGCGCATCGGCGTCGCGCTCGAAGGCATGGTCGAGCAGCCCCTGCAGGTGGGCGATGACCGTGTTGGTCATCTCGATCAGGACGGCCTGCTTGTTCTGGAAGTGATTGAAGAAAGTGGCCGGCGCCACGTCGGCCGCGTCGGCGATCTGCTCCACGGTCGTCGCCTGGAAGCCCTGGCGCGTGAAGAGCCCGGTCGCGACGTCGAAGATGTGCTGATGCAACGCCTGCTTGCGCCGTTCTCGGCGGCCCGGAGGGGCCGCGACGGGCGGCGATTCAGCCCTCGGCACAGATGCGGGAGAACGAGGGTTCTTTGCGGGCGGCAATATTGGAGTCCTGACCAATCCTGGATGACATGCCAAGCTTAGAGTCGGCTCCAAGAATCGTCAACTGGTCTACCGAACCGAAGCGTAAAAAGCCGGCCCTGCGAAGGCCGGCTCCCAGCCTGCGGGAGCTAGGATCCCCGGCGCGGGCGCCCACCATCGGCAACGGCACCGCAACCACACCGACAACGAAGCAGCCCAGGTACGGAGATTTCCGCATGCATCGCGACCTTCCGCTCGAGCCCCGTCGTCTCTTCCGCTCCCATCGCTCGCGACGCGGTGCGCTGCGCGCGCTCGCGGTCGGCCTGGCCCTCACGCTGGCCGTCGCCTGCGTTTCCCCCCCGCCCCCGATCGAGGCCCTCGATGTCGAAGAGCTCACCCTCGCCGAGAACGAAGGCATCCGCATCAATCAGGCCCTGATCCTCTTCGACGCTTCGGGTTCGATGGAGGCGCGTTCCCATCGCTTCGAATCGACCCAAAACATCGCGTCGTCCTTCGCCATGGGCATGCCGGAGGGCGCATACGAGGCTGCGGTCGTGACTTTCGGGGGTGAAGACCTCGAAGTCGTCGACTTTGAACCCTTCGATCGCGACACCGTCGACAGCGCAGTCTTCGACAGCGAGCCGGGCGCCGTGAGCACCGACATCCCCGCCGTACTCGAAGAAGCCGCTGTGCTGCTCGCCGGGCGTACGGGCCGATCTGCGGTCATCGTCTTCAGCGACGGGGTCGCCCAACGCGACGGACGCAACCTCGGCGTGGATTCGTCGATCAAAGCCGCGCGCAGGCTCCAGATGAGCGTCGACGGCGAGGTCTGCTTCTACACCATCCAGTCGGGCGAAGATCCGCAGGGCACGGAACTGATGCAGGGCATCGCCGAGCTTTCGGGCTGTGGCCAACATCGGCTGCTCACCGACATCGCCGACGCCGACGCCCTGCGCGAACTCCAGCAGGTGGTCTTCGTCGAAGAAGTCGCTCCGGTCGTGAGTGCCCCACCCCCGGTGGCCTTCGTCGATGAGGATGAAGACGGCGTCGAAGACGAAAGCGATGACTGCCTGGGCACGCCCGCCATGGCGAATGTGAACGACGTCGGTTGTTGGGTGCTCGACAGTTATACGTTCGATACGAAGAGGTACGAGATCCTCGAGAGCCAGTACCCCGCCCTCGACAAGGTCGCCGAGGTATTGAAGATGAACCCCGAACTGCGAATCCGGATCGATGGCCACACCGATTCGACCGGCACCGATGAGTTCAACCAGACGCTGTCGGAAGACCGCGCTTCCGCCGTAGGCAACTACCTGGAGGAAGCGGGGATCGATCCCGAGCGACTCGAAACGAGGGGCTTCGGGACGAGCGCGCCGATCGACACGAACGACACGCCGGAAGGCAAAGCGCGCAATCGCCGCTGCCAGCTCACGGTGCTGCGCTGAAGGCTCGCGCTCGCTCCGACAGCCGGCCGACTCGGTCGCGATGGGGGTTCCCGCCTCGTGTGCGAGACGGGATCGCACGCCGAGTCGCTTTCGTGCGCTCACGCACCCGGCCTTTCGCCTGCTCTTCGTTGCGTTCGTGATCAACCAGACGGGCTTCTGGATCTCGCACCTCTCGCTGCAAGCGCAGAATAGAACGGAAGAAGCGTGTCAGTCGTTTCCCGCACGAGCATCCGGCGGATCCACTGACGCGATCCCGGCACAATGTGCACGGCGCATCTCAGGGCTGAAGGCGCTGCACCTGCCAGGTCGACCACTCACCATCGCTGTCACGTTCACGTGACCACTGCGCGCGATCGTGAATACGCGCAGGCCGACTCACCCACAACTCGACGCTATCGGCCACGAGCGTGAAGCCACCCCAATGGGGTGGGTGCGGGATCTCGACGTCTTGCGGGCCGTCGAGTTGCACGCCGAGACGACGCGCTTCGGCTTCGACCCTGGCCACCAGTGCTGCACGAGTTCATCGCGTCAGTCCAGGCCAGTCGATGCGATGGAAAGCCCGCGACACCCTTCGCTGGCAACGCGCGTCGGCGGGTGCGAATCTCTCGCTTCGCAGCGTTCCATCGCCGCGCCCCGCGCAGGAGTCCCCACGATGAAGCCCTTCCGTTTCGGTGTGCAGTGCGCGCACCTTCCCGTCGAACGCTGGCAAGCGGCGGCACAGCAGATCGAAGCCCTCGGCTATTCGACCGCCTTCATTCCAGACCACTTCACGACGCAGTGGGATCCGATGACGGCTCTCCCGGCCATCAGTACGGCGACGCAGTCGCTGAACGTCGGATCGCTCGTCTACGACATCGACTATCGCCATCCGGTCATCTACGCGAAGGCGGCGGCCACGCTGCATCTGCTTTCGGGTGGCCGCTTCGAATTCGGCGTCGGTGCGGGGTGGATGGAAACCGACTACGTCGAAGCCGGCATGCCCTACGACAGGCCGGGCGTTCGGATCGCGCGACTCGAAGAGGCGCTCGAGATCATCGTGTCGATGTGGCAGAACGAGCGCACGAGCTTCGAGGGCGAGTTCTATCAGGTACGCGAGATCGCACAGGCCGCGCTGCTGCCGGAAGGGCAGCAGCCGAAGATCCTGATCGGCGGTGGCGGCAAGCGACTGCTCTCACTCGCCGGGCGACACGCCGACATCGTGGGCATCAACCCCGCGCTACCGGAAGGCCGTGTCACCGCGGCGACACCGGCGGACTCGTCACCCGAACGCATTCGCGAGAAGGTGTCCTGGGTGCGCGACGCGGCGACCAGGGCAGGACGCGACCCAGACGCGATCGAGTACAACGCACTCACCTTCGTCACGGCGATCACCGACGACCCGAAGCCGCTGCGCGAAAGCCTCGCGCAGTCGAGTGGCATGACGGTCGAGCAGGTCGCAGACTGCCCGCTCTTCCTCACCGGATCGGCAGGTGAGATCCGCGACCGACTCGAACGGCGGCGCGAAGAAACCGGCATCAGCTATACGGTGATCCAGGCGGGTGACGAGGCCCTGCTCGAGACCTTCGCAAAGGAAGTCCTCGAACCGCTCACTCGCTGATCACGACGCCGTCTCGCGTCCACGACGTACCGAAGAGAGGTCCAAGAAATGCGCATCGGTATCAATGCATCCGGCATGCTCGGCAACCCCGACCTGTCGCGGCTCGAAGCGCAGATGCGAACCGCCGCAGAGCAGGGGTTCCATTCGTTCTGGCTCGCGCAAGCGACCACGATCGACGCACTGACGGTGATCGCCGCCCTCGGCCGCGATGTTCCGAACATCGAATTCGGCACCGCGGTCGTCCCCACGTATCCGCGCCACCCTTCGATGCTCGCCGCCCAGGCGATGACCGCCCAGGCCATCGTCGGCGGGCGCCTCACCCTCGGCGTCGGGCTTTCGCACAAGGTCTTGATCGAGGGCTACTACGGCATGTCCTTCGACAAACCCATCCGGCACATGCGCGAGTACCTGTCGATCTTGATGCCACTGGTCGACGCCGGATCGGTCGACTTCGAAGGGGAGACTCTCACCGGTCACGGTGCGATCACCATGCCGGCCGAAACGAAACCATGCGACGTGCTGGTCGCCGCACTCGGTAGCCAGATGCTTCGCCTCGCAGGTCATCGCACCGAAGGCACGGTGCTCTGGATGGTGGGAGAAAAGACGATCGCCTCCCACATCGCACCGCGCATCCACGACGCGGCAGCGAAAGCCGGCCGGCCCGAGCCGCGCATCGTCGCAAGCCTGCCCATCTGCGTGACCGAAGACGAAGCGAACATTCGCAATCGTGCTGATCGGGCGTTCGCCATGTACGGACAATTGCCGTCGTACCGCGCGATGCTCGACCGCGAGGGAGCCGAGACCCCTACCGACGCGGGCATCTTCGGCAACGAGGCTTATGTTCGCGATCGCTTGAATGCGATCGCCGAAGCGGGCGCGACGGAGTTCTCTGCCGTCGAGTTCTGTCGGACCGACGACGAGCGCGAGAACACGCGCGAGCTCTTGCGCTCGTTTCTCTGATCGGCAGCACGCGCGCTACCCACGGCGAACCGCGGCTTCACTGCGTCCCCCGACCGGCGGGATCCCGGCTAAGCTCTGCGTCCGCTTCCCCTTGCACGAGTTCTTTCTGGAGACGACGTGTCCTACGCCTGGCTGATGGTCGCCATCACCTTCCTGACCCATTTCCTCGCGATGGGCTTCGTCTTCTACTCAGCAGGGGTCTTCCTCCTGCCCCTACAAGAAGAGTTCGATGTTGGCCGTACCGAAATTGCGCTGATCGGATCGATCATGAGCATTGGCGGTGCCGTCGTCGCACCGTTCATCGGACGTTGGGTCGCGACCGGCTCGATCCGCTTCGCGATGACCCTCGGCTGTCTGTGCCTCGGCGTCGCTTTCCTCGCTGGTTCTCGCGCCACCGAGTTGTGGCACCTCTTCGTCGTGTTCGGGCCCTTCGCGACGCTGGGGATGTCGACGATGGGCGGCGTCACCACCCAGGCCCTGGTCGTCAATTGGTTCGAAGAAGACCGCGCGATGGCGCTCGGGATCTCCATGGTGGGTATTTCTGCTTCGGGCTTCGTGATCCCGCCGATCGCAACAGCGCTCACCCAGGCAGAAGGCTGGCGTTACGCGTACGAGATGTTCGGCCTCGCGAGCCTCGCGATCACACCCATCGTCTTCTTCACGGTGGTGAGCCGCCCCGAAGAGCGCGAAGCCCGCAAAGCCAACGCCGAAGAGCCCGTGTTTCGTCCCGCACCCGATGGCGCCGAGTTCTCCACGCGCGATGCGCTGAGGGAACGCAACCTCTGGACGATCGCGATCGCGAGCGGCCTTTCCTTCATGGTGACGGGCGCCATCATGCTGCACATCGCCGCGGCCGGGATCGGTGCAGGGCTCTCGGAAAACCGCGCCGCGTTCCTGATCAGCGCGGCGGCCGTCGGTGCTGCCACTGCAAAGATCGCGTTCGGTTGGCTTGCGGGGAAGATCGGAGAATTGCGCGCGGTGCAGATCGCCTTTGCCGCACAAGGACTCGGCGTACTGGCGCTCAACTTCACCACGGGCTTCGAGCCCTTCATCGCCGCCGCAGCCGTCGCTGGCCTCGGCCTCGGCGGGGTCGCCCCGCTCGCTGCAGCACTGCTCGCGCGTGCTTTCGGTCAGGCAGCGTTCGGGCCGATGATGGGGCTGATGACGCCGATCATGATTCCCTTCCAGGCGAGCGGGGCCCCGATCGCCGGCGGCATCTACGACACGACGAATCGCTACGAGCTCGCGTGGTACGCCGGCACGGTTGTGATGTTGTGTGCGATCGTCGTTGTCTCACTCCTGCGCCTGCCGGGCGACGAACCCCTCGCCGCCGTCGGGGCGGAAGCCCAGCCGGCCGAGTCGAGCTGATCACAGCGGCTCGCGTCGACTACGCGCCGAGCCGGCGCCCGAGTACCGCGAGGACCTCGTTCGCATTGCGACGCGTTGCATCCGCTCCGGGCATCAGTGCAGAGCCATGGAAGGTGCCGGGGTAGCTGTGAAGCTCGACCGATACACCGGCTTGCATCAGCCCCATCGCGTAGAAGATGCCCTCGTCGCGCAACGGATCGAATTCCATGGTCGAGATGTAGGCCGGCGGCAACCCCGAAAGATCCTTGGCCCGCGCGGGTGCGGCGTAGGGAGAGACTTCGCCCGTATGGTTCGGGCCGAGATAGTGGCGCCAGCTCCATTCCGCGTTGGGAAGGTTCCAAAGCGGTGTGTCGGTGAACGCCTCCATCGACGGCGTAGCGAGGCGGTCGTCGAGCTCGGGGATCTCGAGTAGCTGGAAGCACAGTTTCGGTCCGTCGCGGTCTCGCGCCATCAGGGCACACCCCGCAGCGAGACCACCGCCAGCGCTCTGACCCGCAATCGCGAGACGTTCGATGTCGATCCCCAGCTCACCGGCGTTGTCGGCTGTCCAGCAGAGCGCGGCGTAGCAGTCTTCGATGCCGGCCGGAAAGGGATCTTCCGGGGCCAGGCGGTAGTTGGTCGATACCACGACCGCGCCGAGCTCACCGCAGACCCGCTCGCACCAGGGATCCATCATCTCGAGATCGCCCACCATGAAGCCACCGCCGTGGATCTCGAACACACAGGGGCGCGGCCCGCTCGCCGCCGCACGCGGGCGATAGATGCGAACCGCCACGTCGGGTGCACCCTCGGGTCCCGCCACGTTGCGGTCTTCGCTCTCGACATCATCGCGCTTCGGCGGTGGCCCGCCATCACCGAACGCGGCGTAGCGCTGCATGTTGCGCGCCTCCTGCACCTTCTCGACCGTGGAGAAGTCGGTGACGGTGGGGAGCAAGGCGATGATGGCTTCGAAGTCGGGGTCGTACTGGCGTTGGGTCATGCCGTCGAAGCTATGTCATCGGCTTTCGGTCGTCACTCGCATTGGGCTGCGGGGGCCCATGGCGCGAAACTCCCCCTGGTGTACGAACGAGCAGCGCGCAGTGGTAGACTCCGCCCCTCACTGCGCCCGATGCACGACTGCATCTCGAACATCCCGCTCGCCGACCCGACCCGTCGGCGCCGACCCCGGAGATCCTCATGAAGCTCGCACGCCCCAGTTCCCGGCAAGCCCTGCGCTCGCTCGTCTACACCCTGGCCCTCTCATTCGCGGTCGTCTTCTGGGCGTCCCCCTCCCTTGCTGATTCCCACGGCGAGGAGGCGACGATCCAACTCGGCTCCGACGACCTCGGCAAGAGCCGAGAAGAACTCGGCGACCGCAGCCTTGCGAAAGAGAGCGAGGCGAAGGCCGCCGCGGACGACCAGACAGACAAGCCACAGGGAAAGCGCGGGAAGGACGGCAAGTGCAAGAAGTGCGGAAAGAAAGGTGAGTGCAAGGGCAAGGACGGCCAGTGCCCGCTCGGCAAGAAGGGCGAGTGCAAGGGCAAGGACGGCGAGTGCCCGATGAAGAAGGCCGGAGCGTGCAAGGGCAAAGACGGCGAGTGCCCCTTGAAGAAGGCTGGCGTGTGCAAGGGCAAGGACGGCCAGTGCCCGATGAAGAAGGGTGGGGGCTGCTGCAAGAAGGGCAAGCAACACAAGAAGGGCAAGCGCATGGGCTACCAGCGATGCGTCGATGCTTCGATCCTCGCGGGCAATGGCCGCGACGAATCCACCCGCGTGTGTCGCGCGGCATTCCCGAACGGATCCTGACACAGCGCAGTGACCGCCCTTACGACTACGCACGGCCGCCCCATCGCCGTCATCGGGGCGGGCCCTTCCGGGCTCGCAACCTGCAAGAACCTGCGTAACGCGGGGCTCGCCTTCGAGTGCTTCGATGCGGCGTCCACCGTCGGTGGTATCTGGAACGTCGAAGCCGAGCGCAGTGGCGGCTACCGCTCGCTGCACACCAACACGTCGACGGGCAAGATGATGCTTTCGGAATTCCCGTTTCCCGAAGGCACACCCGACTTCCCCGACCACAGCGAAATGCTCCGCTACTTCGAGGCCTACACCGAGCACTTCGGCCTCGCAGACGCCATTCGCCTGGAAACAGCCGTCGACGCGGCCAACCCAACCGACGATGGCGGCTGGCGGCTCCGCTTCGCAGACGGAAGCGAGCGCGAGTTCGCCGCCTGCGTCGTCGCCACGGGCCAGTACGGAACCCCGCGCATGCCCGAGCCCGCGCCGGAGGGCTCGTTTTCTGGCGAGCAGATCCACGCGTTCGACTACCTCGACGCACAGACGCCGATCGACTGCACGGGCAAGCGCGTCGTCGTGGTGGGCCTCGGGTCGAGTGCCGCAGAGATCGCGACCGAACTCGGCGGTGGGCGCGAAGGACCGACCCTCGCGAGCGAGGTCATCCTCTCCGCCCGATCGGGGCGCTACATCGTACCCAAACGAATCAACGGCAAGCCCCTCGACGACAACTCCCCCCACCCCACGGCGCCGCTCCCGAAGACCGTTCGTTGGGTTCCCGAAGCCGTACAGGTCAAGTTGATGCAGAGCTTCATCAACAAAGTCTTCGGTGGGATGGCGGCCGACGTCGGCGACCCGGCGAAATGGAATCTCCCGAGCCCTCGTTTTCCCGCATACGAGGAACGGCCCACGATCTCGGACGGTTTCATCTCGGCCCTCGACGCCGGGCGCGTTCAGGGTCGGCCGGGCATCGCAGGCTTCGCGGGCAACACGGTTCGGTTCAGCGACGACACCGCTTTCGAAGCCGACCTCGTGATCTGGGGAACGGGCTACCACCTGGCGTTTCCCTTCCTCTCGCGTGACGTGTTGGGTTGCGACGCGCCCGACCTCGCGCTCTATCGCCGCATCGTCCACCCGACACAGCGCAACCTCTACTTCATCGGGTTTACCCGCGTACTGTGTTCGCTGTGGCCGGTTTCCGAAGTGCAGGCGGTGTGGCTTTCACACTTGCTGCGCGGAGACTTCGAACTGCCACCGCCTGCGCGGCAAGCGAAAGACACCATTGCCGTCGCGCAGGCCCTGCCCGTCTTCTGCAACCTGCACGCCGCGCAGTTGCGCGCCGACTTCGAATAGAACGACATGAACCCCCGAATGTTCCGCATGATGATGCTCGCGCTGACACTCACGGCCGCGAGTGAATGGTTGATGGTGGCCTGGGTCTTCCACGCGACGCAGGGAGGCCCGATGGCGGCCACGACGGCCGTGCTTGTCTTCGTCGGGCTCTTCGCCGCCAACGCAGTGCTGCTCCCCGCAGCCCGTCGACGCATCCACGACACGGGTCCTTCACTCTGGTTCAGTCGCTCGTTCACCCTCGGCAGTGTGACGGCCCTGATGACGGGACTCTTGCTCGCAAGCGCGATGCTCGTGGCCTTCGTCATCTCCCTGGGTTTCGGCCTCGCGGGAGCCGAGCGCGAAGCCCTGCACAACGCGTTCAGCGCCGGGGCGATGGCACTGGGAGCTGGGGCCGGCCTGTGGGGATCTACCGTTGGAAATCAACGGGTTCGGGTCGATTCCCTCAACGTGTCCCTGAAGGACATGCCCTCAGACCACCCGGGCTTGGGGATCGCCCACGTGAGCGACCTCCACATCGGCCCCCTGCTTCGCGGCACCAGGCTCACGCGCTTCATCGAGCAGATCAATCGCCTCGAAGCGGAAATCATCGTGATCACCGGCGACATCTTCGACTTCGATCCCCGCTATGTCGAAGAAGGCTGCGAGGCGTTGGGCAAGCTGCGCGCCCGCCACGGCGTGTACGCCGTACTCGGCAATCACGACCACTACACCGGGACCGATCGCGTCGTTGCGGGATTGAACGGCGTGGCTTCGCTGCGTCTGTTGCGCGATAGCTGGGAACGCATCGAAACACCTGAAGGCGCGTTCGCGATCGCGGGGCTCGACGATCCGGTCGACGGTTGGATGGACAAACACGCCGAACACCGCGAACTCGAACGCCTGGCCGCCGAGATCCCGGACGACCTTCCGCGCCTGCTGCTCGTGCACCGACCGAGCTACTTTCATCACGCCGAAGAACTGGGCTTTCCCCTCGTGCTGGCCGGTCATACCCATGGCGGCCAGATCGCCCTGCCCTTCGCCGCCAACACGAACGTGTCGCGCATGATCTCGGAACGCACCCGGGGACTGTTCGCCTACGGTGAAAGCCAGATGTACGTGAACCGCGGCCTCGGCATGGCGGGGCTTCCCCTGCGACTGAACTGTCCGCGCGAAATCGCGTTGATTCAGCTGAGCCCGTAGGGAAGCGAGCCCTTCTCGGGATTCGCCTGCCGCTTGCGCCACTTCCAGAACTGCCAGACGGCCACGAGTGCGATGCATGCGAGTGTCGCGGGGCCCTGCCAGCGACGTACGATTTCGAGCAACCAGAGGATCGGTTCGCGCAGACTCGACGCCACGAGCGCCAGCAAGCCAAGCCGAAACACGACGCCCGCAACCGCAACGCTGAAGAAGCCCTTCGGGTTCATCCGCGCCATCCCCGCGATCGCCGCCATCGCCCCGAGTGGAAACACGAAGACGGCGAAGTAGCCCCAGCGACGGAAGAAGCGCTGCAGCCAACGCACGAAGCGGCCGCTCTTTTCGGCTCGCGCTTCGAGCCATGCGATCCCGGGTTCGCCGATCCTGCGCCCGAGGAGGAAAGCGAAGGTCGTGAAAGCCATGTGGCGGGCGCCGGCCACCATGATCATCGCGACCCCACCCACCACGGGGACGACCAACACGATGTGGCGACTCACCGGTGCCAATGCGATCAGCAGCAACGGGTGGTTGTTCACCAGGTAGGGCGACATCGCGATGCCGGTCCACATGCACAGGGTGAGCAAACCGAGCACCGTGAAGCACAGGCGAGCGACGCGACGGTCTTCGGAACTCAGCAGCAGGGGTTCGGAATCACTCACAAAGGACCCGTCGCGTACTTGGGAGGGCGCTCTCCCGCGCTCGAACGAGGATCGCCTAGCACCAGAACGCGAGCAAGCGACACCCACAGCGCGCGCGAGCGCGGCCCGCCACCCGGCTAGACTCGACTTCCACGGCGACACCGCACGAGCGGCGTCCTTGGAGAAGCGCTGTGATCCCGATTCCCCGACGCACAAGCGAGATCGACGCCCCTTCGCGACGTGAGCTATCTGCTCGTGATGGCGCTTTCGGTAGAGGATCGCCGCGAACACGAACGACGCCTGCTCGGCCACTACCTCGAAGTGCAGCAGGCCCTCGGCGGTTTCGACATCGACTTCGACACGGCCTTTCGTAGCCACAGCATCCACGCCGCATATGGCGTCCCGGCAAGCTGTCAGATCGTGACCTTCCCGGAAAAGACCACACCGGCGAGGGAAACCTTCGCCCGCGCGTTCCTTTCGCGAGCCGAAGCGGGCTGGAAGACCTCGACGTGCGCGCGGCGCTTCGCGACGTGGGGATCTAGTCTCTTGCCCGAACGCGTAACGAAAGAGTCAGCAAGGAGATCAACATGGCGGGCGCACTGACCGGCTATCGCATCGTCGACATCACCCAGGTGATCTCCGGCCCGTTGGCGACCCGAATCCTCGCCGACCAGGGTGCGGACGTTCTCAAGATCGAACCGCCCACCGGCGACATCCTTCGCCACATGGGGGGGATCAGCGGCCTGTCTCCCACCTTCACGACGATCAACCGCAGCAAGCGCTCGATCGTGCTCGACCTGAAGCAGGCCGCCGCCCTCGACACCCTCAAGCGGCTGGTGCGCGGCGCGGATGTCTTCATCCAGAACAGTCGACCGGGGGCCGCAGACGCCATGGGGTTGAGCGAAGCAGCGATTCGCGAGATCCGTCCCGACATCGTCTACGTGTCGATTTCGGGCTTCGGCGAAACGGGGCCCTTTGCGCACAAGCGCGTTTACGATCCGATGATCCAGGGGATGTCGACCCTCGCCGAAATCCAGGGGGGACCGGGCGGACGCCCTCGCCTGATGCGCGTGATCATTCCCGACAAGGTCACCGCGCTTACCGCATCGCAAGCCATCACAGCCGCCTTGCTCGCTCGCGAACGCACGGGTGAAGGACAGCACGTACGCCTTTCGATGCTCGACGCCGTCCTCGCCTTCGCCTGGCCCGAAGGCATGGCGTACCACACCTTCGTCGCCGACCACCTCCAGAAGCCAAAGCAGGTTGCGCGCCGCGACCTCATCTATGAAACGAGTGACGGCTACGTGGTGGTGTCGACGGTCGCCCATCGCGAATGGGAAGCCTTCTGTCGTGCGGCGGAAAAGACCGAATGGCTTTCGGACCCGCGCTTCGCCGACACCGCGGGCCTGGTCAAGAACGCAAAGGAACGCCTCGACTTGATGGCGAGTGCGATCCGGGAGCGTTCCACCGAGCACTGGCTCGAAGTGCTCGACCGTGAAGACGTTCCCTGCGCACCGGTCTTGATGCGAGAGGACGTGCACCTGCATCCGCAGGTCGTCGCGAACGAGATCGTCGTCGAAGACGAACATCCCGTCGCGGGAAAGGTCCGCCAGACGCGTCCGGCCGAGCGCATGGACGGGACGCCGTCGGAAATCTCCCGCCCTGCCCCGACCCTCGGCCAACACACCGACGAGATCCTCGCGGAATCGGGGTTGGAAGAAAGCGAGATCACGGCGCTGCGCGAAGCGGGCGCGCTCGGGCGGAGTGCGTGAATCCATGACCGAGCATGCTGGCGACGAACAAACGAGCGACGCAGCGCCCTGCGTATGGGGCGTGGGGACATCGAGAACCCTGCGCGCCCACTGGACCTTGTGCGAACTCGCTGTCGACTACACGTGGCAAGAGATCATTCCGCGAACCGAGAGCATGGACGCCCCGGCTTTTCGCGAGGTCAGCCAGCGCGGCAAGGTGCCCATCCTCGAACACGGACGTCTCGTGATCGGCGAATCCGGGGCGATCATGCTGCACCTCGCGGACCACTACCGAGACCGCGCGGTGCTTGCGCCGCCGCCCGAGACGGCAGAGCGCGCGGTCTTCCACGATCGTTTCATATTCACCTTGATGGAACTCGACGCGCCGCTCTACATCATCCGCCGCCACGAAGGGCTCGCGGACGTCTATGGCGAGTCGAAGGTCGCGGCGGCCTCGGCGCGCGAATACTTCCTGCGTCAGTCGGGCGTCGTGTGCGAATGGCTCGAAGAAACGGGCTTCGTCTTCGGGGCTTCGTGGAGTGCCGCCGACATCATGCTTGCCACGTGCACGGCCTGGGCCGAGCTCGTCGGGATCGAACTCGCGCCCCCCCTCGCGAAGCACCTCGAAGCCGCACGGGCGCGAGATGCGTTCGGTCTTGCCGCACAAAGAAACTTCCCGCCAGCTGCACTCGCCATGCTGGCCGCGCAGCGCCCTCCCGCAGCGCCAGCCTGACGGCAGGGCGAAGCCCCGATCGTTTCGGCAGACCGCGAACGCGGCGCCGTTCACCCCTGCGTGGTGAGATGGTGCCGCACCAGTTCGAAGCGATCGTTGCCCCAGAACATCTCGTCGTCGACGAAGATCGTGGGCACGCCGAAGACGCCACGCGCGATCGCATCGTCGGTGTCGCGTTCGAGGCGGTCTTCGAGTTCGGCAGATTGGGCACGCGCGAGTGCTGCGTCGGCGTCGAGCCCGGCGTCTGCAAGCAAACGACCGATCAGCTCGGGGTCCGAGGGATCTGCCGGGTCTGCCCAGCGCGCTCGATACATCGGGTCGTGGAAGGCGCGAAAGCGCCCTTCGTCCTTGGCGACGAGGGCCGCGCGTAACGCGAGGCTCGGGTCGGACTTCATGAAGTCCCTCGCGGACGGCGAGATCGGCGCGTCGCATAGCTGCGACCAGTGGCGCACGCTGTTCATGTAGTCGGCGCTCTTGCGCTTCGACATCGTGGGACGCGGTCCCGGGGGCTCTTCACCGGGCGCGGGCTGCACGAGTTTCCAGAGGCGAACGGGCCGAAAGTCGAAGGAGACGTCGAGGTCGGCGAAATAGGCATCGAGTCGGCAACTGCCGAAGTAGGCCCACGGTCAGGCGTAGTCGTAGTAGAACGGAAGCGTGCGCATCGATTCCTGCCTCGCATTTGAAGTCGAGAGTCTCGATCGCGAGTCTGAATCGATTCGCGACCACGCGAGTCTAACGATTGGCCGGACCGCATTGCCATCGGCCAAAAATGCGATGGCGAGCGGCGAACCGACTGGACGCATCGGCCCTCTCATGGAACGATCCTGCCCGATCCATCCGAGGCCGGCAGCGGAACCGCACAGTCGACACGCCGGGACTCCACCGAAAACGCAAACGGAGAGAAGCATTCGATGAAGAGCACGGAAATCAAGCAAGAACGCGGGCCGCTGGGCCATGCGAAGTCGAGCATGCGAACGAGTGCGGTGCTGATCGCCGCGCTCATGCTCAGCGGCGGCGTCGCGGGTGTGGCACAAGCCGATGAACCCCTCACCCAGACCTTCGAGCAGCGCCGCAGCGCCCCAAGCGGCCCCTACGTCCAAAAACAACGAACGACCGTCGAAACGCTCGTGCGCGCACTTCGCAACGGCAAACTCGACGCCATCAACCACAAGGGCGGGCCGCTCGACCCCTCGAAGCTGCCACAACGGGTGCAGCGACTCTTCGAGGCCGCGCTCCGCGACTTCGGGCGGGCCATCATGCCCGTGAAAAGACGCCCTTCACGAAGCGTGATCCGGGAACTCGCCGCCGATCCGAAACTCAAAGAGGACCCCCGATTCGAATTCGACCCGAAGACCGGTCGCGTGAAGCTCTACCTGAAGGAAGAGCTGTGGTCGGCCACCGTGGAGTTCAACGCCTTTCAACTGGGCCAGGCCATCAAGGCGGGGGGCGTCTACATGAACTCGATGGCAGAGAATCTCGAGGAACACGCCACGTAAGTGGCCTCGGGGCGTGAAGGGCGCCGCCTCACCCCTCCCCTTCTTCTTCGCGTGTTCCGGTACCACCACGCGAGAGCTTCGACATCTGCGCAATGTGCCGCGCGAGTGTCGGGCGTGCGTTCAGCATGTCGAGGGTGCGCGGCATCGGGCCGTCACGCATGACGAGCAACATGCCGTAGACCGCCAGGTCGGCAACGCTCAACTCGTCCGAGAAAAAGTAGTCGCGGCTTCCCAGGAAGCCCACGAGATCATTCATCCGATTCTCGAGGTCACTGAGAATCGAGCGGACACCCGGGATGTCCTCGGACGATGCTTCGTGTTCGATACCCAGTCGCGAATCGACGTGTTGATGAATGCGGGTCAGCAGCCCCGGCGTGGCTTCGCGCTCCTGCCGTTCGTGCTCCTCCGTCACCGCGAGCCACCGGTTCCAATAGAACGCGAAGCTCGAATCGGACCACTCGGCGAGCCGCTCCTGCTGGCGTCGCGTCGTGGGATCGAGTGAATAGAGCGAAGGTTCGGGGTAGAGCTCGTCGAGCCAGGCGATGATCGCGTTCGAGTCGGCGACACGCTTGCCGTCGATTTCGAGAACGGGAAGGGTCTGCTTGTCGGGACTCAGGCGTTTGACTTCTTCCGAACCGCTCACCTCCGTTCGCAGATACGGCACACCCTTGAGCGCGAGGGCGCAGGCCACCTTTTCCGTAAAGGGGTTCAGGAGCTGCGAATAGAGCTTGACGCTGGTCATGGGGCCCACAGGTCCAGAATCGACGATGCGAAAGCGGATCAGTGAGGTGGGATGGCGAGAAAGCGCAGTCTAACGCTCGACCAGCCTGGACGCGACTGCGGGCGTTTCGCAATCGGGCGATGAGAGTTTCGTTTCTCGACAATGGAAGCGAACTCCACAGGTCTCACTCAACGAATCGCGCCGTCGGTCTTCAATCGGTCGATGCGCTCGGCGTCGACGCCGAGTTCGCCAAGGACCTCGTCCGTGTGCTCACCGAGCCGCGGAGCATGACGCGTGATCTGCGCCGGCGTTCGGTCGAAGCGAATCGGCGGCGCGAGGTACTTCACCGTGCCGAAGCGGGGGTCCTCGAGATCGACCACACACCCGCGATGCTGCACGTGAGGATCGGCAAGGAAGTCGTCGATGTCGTTGACCGGAGCGAAAGGCGCCCCCTCGCGGCGTGCCGCTTCGAGGAACTCCGCGGTGGGATGCTTGCGGACTTCTTCGTCGAGCAGGGGAACGAGCTCGAGCCAGTTGGCGAAGCGCTCGGCCATCACGGCAAAGCGCGGATCTTCGGCGAGGTCGGGGCGACCGATCACGCGACACAGTCCCGCGTACTGCGCGTCCTGGATGATCAGGCCAACGACGTAGCCATCGGCCGTTTGCCAACTGCGGAAGAAGTCCCGCCCCACACTGACGTCGTTTCGCAGCGGCGGGAAGGATCGTTCCATCATGGGCTCGGTGAGCGAAAACGCGCTGAAGGCATCGATCATGGCGACCTCGACGTGCTGCCCGCGGCCTTCGGGGTCTCGCTCGCGGGCAAGCGACGCTGCAAGCACCGCGCTGATCGCCGTCATCGCCGTCGACTTGTCTGCAACGGCTCCCTGGATCAGTTCGGGCGCTCCATCACCACCTTGTTCGGGCATGCGCCCCGTCAGGCCCTGAAGCACCTGGTCATACGCCGGGAGCTGCGCGTACGGTCCATCGCTCCCGAAGCCGTTGATCGCGACATAGATGAGCCCCGGGTTCCGTTCGGCCAGTACGTCGTAGCCCAGGCCGAGACGCTCCATCACGTCGGGGCGGAAGTTCTCGACCACGACATCGAACTCCGGGACGACATCGAGCACCAGCTCGCGCCCCGCGTCGCTCTTGAGATCGACGACGATGCTGCGCTTGTTGCGATTGAACTGCGCGAGGAACCCCGAGAAACCCGGTTCTCGAAACGGTGCGCCGCTGTAGCGACACGAGTCGCCGAACTGCGATTCGACCTTCACGATGTCGGCGCCGAGGTCACCCAACATCTGGGTGCACATGGGCCCCGAGATCACGGTCGTGAAGTCGAGCACGCGAAGTCCCGCACAAGGTCCGGCCGATCGCTTCGATCCACTCATGAGAGATTTCCTTCTCGCTCGAGGTCGTTGACCAGGGTTTCGATCAAATAGCGGAGGTGGCGTTCCCGCCCGCGCGCGTTTCCCCTCTCGAGGTTCTGCGTCGTCGCCAGCCCCGTGAATACCGCGACTGCGTAGAGCATGACATCCCGCGTCGCCTGGTCGCGCGGATTGCTTTCCGGGAACCAGCGCCCCCAGATGCGCTGCCAGCCGCCGAGCATGAGTTCCTGCCAGGGCGATTCGACTTCAGCGGGCAGATTCAACAGGATCTCGAAGGTCGACTGGTAACGCGCGCTGCCGAAGTGGAGCCAGGCGCGCTCGACGAACAGCGTCACGCGCTTTTCGAGTTCGAGTTCTTCGGGGGCTTCGCCGACGACTTCGGAAAAGTGCTCGAACGACGCTTCGAGAACGGCTGCGAGAATGCCCTCCTTGTCGCCGAAGTGGTGCTGCACAGCTCCCCAGGTGACGCCGGCACGCTTGGAAATCTCGCTCGCGGTCGTGCGCGCGAACCCGACTTGGGCGACGGCGTCGACGACCGCCTTCATGACGCGTTCGCGCGTTTCCGCCGTGCGCTCCGCGTGCGTGCGCCGCTCGCGCGCGGGACTCACCGACGCCCCTCGTCTTCGACGCCGTACAACCGCGCCATCGACTGCGACACCAGCCCGCCGACGGGCAGCGCCACCCCGTGCTTGCGCGCCAGATTGAGCGCCCAGGCGAGGTCCTTTTCGGCGATGTTCATGTGGTTGCGCATCAGCGCCTGGAAGGGTTCGCTCGCGCGCGCTTCGGGCGGCAGCTTATGCCCCGTCATGAACTGCAACATCATGTCCGTCAGCTGGCCGTTCGACTTGCCGGCCGCTTCGAGCACTTCGACCGGTAGGTCGATCGCTCGCGCGAGGGTCAACGACTCGTAGGCCGCAGCCCACTGGATGTAGGTGATGAGGTTGATGCAGAGCTTCACCTTGGCGCCATTGCCGAGATCGCCGGCGTGGATGACCGGCACCTCGCTCGTCGCCTCGAAGTAGGGTCGCGCTCTGTCGAGGGCGGCTTCGGGGCCGCCGACCAGGTACGTGATCTGTTTGACCTTGGCGCGCGCTTCACCACCCGTCACGCACGCGTCCATCACCATGACGCCCTTTTCCTTCGCAGCGGCAGCGATTTCGTCGGCGGTTTCGGGAAGCACCGTGCTGTGGATCAAGATCACGCCGCCGCTCGACATGCCTTCGAGCAACCCGTCGTCGCCAAGAACGACGGTGAGTACGTGGCGATCTTCGGGAACGCAGATCCCGACGACGTCGGCCTGCTCGCCAACCTCGCGCGGCGACTTCGCCGCCTTCGCTCCATCGGCCACGAGTTCCTGGACCGGCTCTTCGACGACGTCGTAGACCGTGGTGTCGAAACCCGCGGGCGCGAGATGCGCCGCGATGGGCTTGCCCTGGTTGCCGAGCCCGATGAAGCCAACACGCAGTGACATGATGCAGCGCTCCTCTGTAGATCTTCGCCGAAACCGGCAAGCTATCACAATTTACGTTGCAGCTGCATGGTAAATTACCTAGCTTGCGCCGCCACGGTCGAGTTCGAAGGCGATGCATACGCCCTTCCACCCCCTTCAAGTGATTCGAGGTAGTCGATGGCCCTCCCGCCCCTTGCACCCGAAACCCGCAACCTGATCGACGGTGCGCTCTGCGACGCGAGCAACGGCAACACCTTCGACAACGTGAACCCGGCCACGGGCGAAACGCTCGGCGTGGCGGCGGACGGTACGAAGGACGACATGCTGCGCGCCATCGAAGCAGCGCGCCGCGCGTTCGATGAAACGGACTGGTCGCTCGACCACGACTTCCGCAAGAAGTGCCTTCATCAACTCTACGAAGGCCTGCTCGAAGAAAAGGAACAGCTGCGTTCGATCGTGGTGCAGGAAGCCGGGGCCCCGCTTTCGCTGACGTCCTACATGCACGTCGACGACCCGATCGAAATGATGAAGTACTGGGCGGACCTCGCCGCTTCGTACGAATACGAAACGCGCATGAAGGACGTGCCCTTCCTCGGACGCGACCAGGGCCGGCTGCTGCGCCGCGAAGCCGCGGGTGTCGTGGGGGCGATCACGCCGTGGAACGTCCCGCTCTATCTGAACATCGCGAAGATCGGCCCCATCCTCGCATCGGGTTGCACGACGGTGCTGAAGCCCGCACCCGACACCCCCTGGTCCGCCACCCACATCGGCAAGATCGTCGTCGAAAAGACCGACATTCCGGCGGGCGTGCTCAACATCGTGGCGAGCGCCGATCACCTGACGGGCGAAATCCTGAGCAGCGACCCGCGCATCGACGTGGTGACCTTTACCGGGTCGACCGCAACGGGTCGCCGCATCATGGAATGCGCTGCGCCGACAGTGAAGAACGTCTTCCTCGAGTTGGGGGGCAAGTCGGCGAACATCGTGCTCGACGACGTCGACCTGGCCGCAGTGCTTCCCATGGCGACCATGACCTGCGTGCACGGCGGCCAGGGCTGCGCGATCACCACCCGCTTGCTGGTGCCGCGGTCGCGCTACGACGAAGCCAAGCAGATCCTGAAAACCGCCTTCGAGGGTTGGAGCTACGGCGATCCCCAGAACCCCGCCAACCTCCAGGGTCCGCAGGTGAGCAAGCGTCAGCAGGAACGTGTGCTCGGCTACATCGAGAAGGGCAAGGAAGAAGGCGCCACCTGTCTCGTGGGCGGCGGCGTGCCGGAAGGTGACCTCGGCGAGAAAGGCGCATTCGTGCAACCCACCCTCTTCGTCGACGTCGACCCCGACTCGACGATCGCGCAGGAAGAGATCTTCGGCCCCGTGCTCTGTGTGATTCCATACGAGGACGACGACGATGCCGTGCGGATCGCGAACAACTCGCCGTACGGCCTTTCGGGCGCAATCCAGACCGGCGACATCCAACGCGGTGTCGACATGGCGCGGCGCATTCGCACCGGAACCATTTCGGTAGCGGGTGCCCAGTGGTTCCACGTCGACACGCCCTTTGGTGGCTACAAGCAGAGCGGTGTCGGGCGAGAAAACGGCGTAATGGGTTTCGAGGAATTCCTCGAAACGAAGGTCATCGCCATCCCTGCCGAGGCAGAAGTCCGCTAGTCACTTGCCCCACCGGTTCGAAAGAACCGAACCATCCAGCAGAAAGGACGCTCCGCATGCCCGCTTTCCCGAGAGACGAGTTGCAGGAAATGGTCGACCGCTGGGTCGCGGCCAACAACGACGCTGGCGCCACCGGCGACTGGTCGAAGATGAGTTCGTTCTTCGAGGAAGACGCGATCTACAGCTGGTGCACCGGCCCCAAGTGGGAATTCGTGGCCCGCGGCCGCAAGCAGATTCACGAATGGGCTTTCGGTACCGAGATGGCCGGCCTCGAAAAGTGGACCTACCCCTACGTCCGCACGCTGATCGACGACCAGAAGGGTGAGTTCATCGGCATCTGGCGTCAGGTTGCGCCGATCGACGACCCCGATGGCATGCCATACGAAATCCATGGCACAGGGGGAAGCTGGTTCCGCTATGCAGGCGACTTCAAGTGGGCCTGGCAGCGCGACTTCTTCGACCACGGCTGCGCCGGAGCGACCTTCGGTGCGATGGCGCACAACGGCGACCTCAACCCCACCATGCTCGAACGCATGAAGAAGGGAAGCCGCATGCCGGGTTGGACCAGGCGCAACGAGTTCAACTGGTACGACACCTTGCTCAACCCGGAAGCCTGAGGCGGCCCGGCGCTCTTGGAAACCAGTGCCCCGATCCTGATTACCGGTGCAACCGGCTTCGTCGGCTTCCACACGGCGCGAACGCTGTGCGCCCGGGGGCGTCCTGTTCGTGCGCTCGTTCGCGACCGGGAGCGGGGGGAACGGCTGCTCGGCCCGATCGGCGTCGCGACCGATGCGCTCATCGAAGGCGACATGACCGACATCGAGTCGGTGCGTCGCGCCATGGAGGGATGCGCGGGGGTCGTTCACGCGGCCGCGAGTGTTTCGGTCACCGAAGGCGATGCCGACTTCTCCGAGAACATTCGGGGGACCGAGACCGTCATCGGCACCGCGTGTGAGCGGGGGCTCTACGGGATCTTCGTTTCGAGTCTGACCGCGATCTTCGATCCCACGCGTGAAATCACGGACGACGCGCCCCTGGTCGTGAGCCGCACCCGCTATGGCTTGTCGAAAGCAGAATGCGATGGCTGGGTGCGCGAACGTCAAGGCGAAGGCGCGCGCGTCGCGATCGTCTACCCACCGGGTGTGGTCGGGCCCGACGACCCGGGCTTCAGTGAATCGCTGAAGGCGTATCGCTCTTTTCTGCGCGGTACCCTGCAGAGTTCGGGCGGCAACCAGATGCTCGACGTGCGCGACCTCGCCGATCTCTTTGCGCGCATGATCGAAGACGAAACGACCGAGCGCATCGTCGCCGCGGGCCATTACTTCGACTGGGACGGCTTCACGGCCCTACTCGAGGGAGTAACCGGTACAAAGATCGCGCGGATCCGCGCGCCGGGCTGGGTGCTTCGCGGTGTGGCACGCGTGATGGACGTCGCCGGGTCGGTACTGAAGCGCCCGATGCCGTTGACCTTCGAAGGTGTCGAGATCGCAACGCGCTTTCCCAGGATGATCGATTCCGCTGCGATCGAGCGACTGGGCCTTTCGTGGCGCCCTCCCGAAGAGACCATCGAAGACCTCTTCCGCTGGTATCTCGAAAGCGGGAAGCTCCCGGCGAAGGCCGTCCCGCGCCTCGCCGCAGCATCCGAATCCGAATAGCGCTCGACTGCACTCCGCCAAGCGAAAGGCCCCGATCGATGGAGTTCTACATCGCCGTTGCGTACAACGACCCCGCCCATTTGTGTGAGATCGCGCGCACAGCCGAAGAAGCGGGGTTCGGTGGCATCGTGGTTTCCGATCACATGATCTACCCGGGTGATCTCAAGACACCCTACCCCTATACGAGCCATGGTCGCCCGCGTTGGGAACACGACACCCCCTGGCCCGAGCCCATGGTGGCCGTCGGCGCGATGTCGGCGGTGACGACCCGCTTGCGATTCCTTTGCAGCATCTATCTGCTCGGTCTGCGTCATCCGGTGATGGCGGCCAAGAGTGTTTCGACCGCCGCGGTCATGTCGAACAACCGGCTCACCCTGGGTGTCGGGGCGGGCTGGATGCGCGAAGAGTTCGACCTGCTCGGCGTTCCCTTCGAAAAGCGCGGCCGCCGGCTCACTGAATGCATCGAGGTCTTTCGCAAGGTGCTCGCCGGTGGTGTCGTCGAACATCACGGTGAGTTCTTCGACTTCGAACCGGTCGAGATGAGTCCGGTGCCGACGCAGACCATCCCGATCTACGGCGGCGGCACCTCGAAGCCGGCGCTACGCCGCGCGGCCGCACTCTGCGATGGCTGGGCTTCGGAGATCCAGACGACCGAAGAGCTCGACCGGATCCTGGCGGAGCTCGCAGCGCTGCGAACCGAAGCCGGTCGCGCCGCTTCACCGTTCGGTATCTGCGCGGCCCTGCGAGACGTCTACGACGCCGACGGGTACCGCGCCATGCGCGATCGAGGCGTCAGCGAACTCATCACCGTCCCCTGGCTCTTCTACGGCGACGGCACGCAGTCGTGCGAACAGAAATGCGATGGGATCCGGCGCTTCGCGGACGAGGTCGTGTCCAGGCTCTGATGGACGCGCACCCCGGGGTTCGGCATCGTTGGTCGACAGCGTAGACCGAGTCACGAGTTCGACCGCGCCCCCTTCGACCGGAGGACACCATGAGCCACGACACCCTCACCACCGTCACCGGCGAGATCGCCCCGGCGGCCCTCGGCAAGACCCTGATGCACGAGCATCTCGTGATCGGCTACCCGGGTTGGGAAAGCGACACGCCGAACCCCGGCCCCGAGCGCGACGAGCGCGTCGCACGCTGCGTCGACCGGATCGCCGAGTTGCAGGACCTTGGCTTCTCCTCCCTGCTCGATCCGTGCCCGAATGATCTGGGCCGCGACGTCGAGCTCACGGCCAAGGTCGCGCAACAGACCGGCTTCCAGATCATCTGCGCCACCGGGTTGTACAAGCAGAGTGAAGGCGGACACCCCTACTGGCACATGGCGGGGTCGTTCGGCGACGCGGCCAGCGCCATGGCGGAACTCTTCATCAGGGAGCTCAGCGAGGGCATCGGTTCGACCGGTGTGCGAGCGGGCATCATCAAGGTGGCGACCGGTCTCGGTGAAATGACCGACTACGAGCGAACGATCTTCGAAGCCGCTGCGAAGGCCTCCGCCGAAACCGGCGCGCCCATCACCACCCATACCGATCAGGGCACCGTCGGCGATCTGCAACAACAGGTGCTCACAGGGGCTGGCGCTGAAGCAAACCGCATCGTGATCGGCCATTCGTGCGGTACCGCGGACACCGACTACCACATGAAGATTGCTCGCGGCGGTTCATACCTCGGCTTCGATCGTTTCGGTCTCGACATGCTCCAGCCCGACGACGAGCGCGTGGCCGCGCTCGTCCGCCTCGTCGAAGGCGGCGCGGGTGACCGCATCGTCGTCTCCCACGACTCGGTCTGGTGCTGGCGTGGGCGACCATTCCCCAAGGAAGTCCAGGCCCAGATGGAAGCCACCTGGAACCCCTCCCATTTCAGCCTGCGCATCGTGCCGAAGCTCAAGGAGCGCGGCCTGAGCGAGGAGCAGATCAACGCGCTGCTCGTCGACAATCCGCGGCGCTTCTTCGCCGGCGAAAAGCTCCCGACGCTTTCCTGAGGGCAGGCGAGAAGCGCTGGTCAGCCCCGGTCGTGGACCGCGCGATAGCGTGCGAAGCGTTCGTTGATCGACGCTTCGTCGAGCCCCCATTGCTCGAGCGTGTAGCGATGCAGAGGTGGCGCGCTCTCCTCGCGAAACGCCTCCATCTTTGCGCGCGTCTCGCTCGAAAGATCGAAGCCGAAGCGCTGATAGATCCCCTCGATCACACCCAGCGGGTTGGCCTTGAAGTCGGGAAACGAAACGTCGTGGAAACGTTGGCGCCCGCCCTCGCCGAGTGCTTCACGTACATCGAGCGTACGCTCCACCGCCATGTGCCACAGATCGAGCGTCTCACGCCCGTACGCCTCACGTGACTCACCCGTGTTGAGGGCGTGACGCGCAGCCCAGCACAGGCTGCACACCGACGGGATCGCCTCGATGGGATCGCGATGCGTGTAGACCACGCACGCATCGGGATAGACCTCCAGGAACGCGTCGAGAGCAAAGAGATGGGTCGAGTCCTTGAGCAACCAACGCGTCTGCGGCTTCCGGGAACCGATCAGCTGTAGATTGCGCTTGTGCCGTTCGTAGACCGGAACCATGTCGCACTGCTCGAAGAAGCTGCGGTAGCCGGGAAGCGCCGTCTGCGCGAGCCAGCTCGAATGGGCGAAACTCTGCGCCGCGAGGTTCCAGCATTCGTCGACCTTCCACGCTTCCATCTTGTGGATCGCGTGGAGTTCGGGCTGGTGCTCGCGAATCATGTCGACGGAAGCGGCGCACTCGCGGTAGTCGGGGTCCTCTTCCCAGCTGTCGCGCTCAGGGCGCGGCTTCGGCGCACGGGTGAGCCAGAGTTCGAGGCCCTGGAACTGGGGATCGAGGGCAAGCATTTCCTGGAGTGCGGTGGTTCCGGTGCGCGGAAGCCCCACGATCACGAGTGGGCGCTCGATTGGATTCTCGGCGCTTTCGGGATGCGCGCGAAAACCACGCTCCGCGGTCAATCGCGCCGCCAGATGCCCCGCGATCATCCGACGAATCGCGAAGTCACCGATCGGGTTCAGCATGCTGTTTTCGTCGAGCGCGGCGAGTAGCGCCCGCAAGCCGGGGCGGAACTCGTCCGGCCCGAAGTCATCGAAGCCCGCCCGGGCGATGGCGCTTTCGAGCAGCTCGTCTTCGCTGTCTGCAAACGAACCCGTCACTGCGTCAACCGAGGTCCGCGAGCCTGACCACCCGGGTCTTCGTTTCGGGGATCTCGTCGGCCGCGACGAAGCGTAGTGCCAACCCTCCGCGGTCATGCCCTGCCGTATCGAGCCAATTCGCAACACCCGGGTCGCGACGGGCAACCACGATGCGAACCGCGCCGTCTTCCGAAAGCTCGGCGGTCGCATGGTTGACGTGGGTGTCGTAGTGGAGGAAGTCGAACGACTCGAGCCAGTGATTGCCGATCTGGAGGTTCCAGTAGTCGCAAGCGGGTGGGACGAACTCGATCACGAAGGCTTCGTCGGGTTCGAGCGCCCAGTAGCTGTAGAAGTAACGGGTGTTCGGGTCGCCCTGCGCGACCCGCAAGAATTTCGGATCGAGTTCACGGATCTCGTGAGCGTGTTCCTGGAAGGCACGCGTCCAGCCGAGGAACTGCCCCACCACCCCCTGCACCATGCCGCCCGCGCGAGCGAGTCCGCGGGTGAAGCGTTCTGGATCGAGGGGGGCGGGCGGCGCACCGGCGTCGACCCGCTCGAGTGCGAGGGTCGCAGGGGTGTCGGTCCGACGGTGAAGAACCGTCTGACGAATGGTGAGTTGGTTCGAGTCGTCGCTCATGGGCAACCAGTTCTTCTCGCGCTTCTCTTTCGAAATGGCGATCTCGAAGGAGCCATCGGCTTCGACGACGAAGTCGCTGCTCGAGAGATACCCGTCGTTGATCAGGCCCTTCGGCGTACCGAGCCCACCCGAGTAGGTCCCCACACCGAGTAGCTGCGCGTCGTTCATGCGGCCGCGCAGGCGGTATTCGAACGCGCTCGAAAGGCGCGCGCTGCCGTACACGTAGTCGGGGTTGTCGAGTCCGATCTTGGGGGACTCGAGGTTGAGACGCGCCAGCGCGGGGTCCGCGTCTTCGAGGGTCGAACGCATGAAGGCACGGGCCAGCCGCGTGACATAGCGAAGCCCCTCGGCTCGATCGAAGTCGTTGGGGGGCGCGGCGTCGAGGGCGTTGCGCCCGGCCGCCTTCAACTGATCACAGAATGCTTCCCAGGCCTGCAAATCCCCGGGTGTGGTGTCTTCGGCTTCGGACACGACCATCTCCTCACAGTGCGCAAAGGGCTCACACTGCTCGCCGCCCTCGCGCGCAAACCTACGCTACCGAACCGGCAGAGGGCGTCGATCGACTTCACCCAGCAACGGGTCGCGTGGGGATCATGATCACCGCTTCGCCTTCCAGGACGCGCTCGGCGTCGACGCAGAGGTCGATCGCGAAGCCCACGATCGCCATGCCGGGACGTGATCGCGACCCGTTCAGGGACGCAGCGCGGTAGCGCACGCGAACGGTTTCATCAGCGCCGGGTATCCGGTAGAGCCGCCAGTGATCACCGATGTGTCCCGCGGACCCGGCTTCCGGCAACGGGCAATCCAACAACGCGCCGAGAAAGCACGCGAAGCCTCTCGCGAAGAGCAGCGCTGCGGGAAACGGGGAGACCGTTGTGTCATCCCCGCCGCGAAACAGCGCGCCAAACCGGTCGACGGCAGCGTCGTCGCCCCAGGCGATCTCCGCCTCGCCGAACTCGAAGTGTTCCATCACGTCTTCGGCGTACCAAACGTCCGCAGGCGTCGAACTGCCCTGCGAGGCGGCATCTGACGGAGCGCTCGAAGACCATGCCAATGCGTTGCCCGTGCCACCGCGTGCGACGATCTCATCTCTTTGGTTCACCACTTCGAACGAGGTCTGGCCATCCCCCGCAGCAGCCGCGCGGCACTCGAGCCGGTCGTCGGTCAACACGGGTCGCTGGAAACGGATCTCGAAGGGACGCGTGGCAGCGTCGTCCCCCCGACGCGACAACGACGCTTCAGCAAACGCCGCGACCAACAACCCCTGCGCGATCGGCGCAGCAAACCCACTCCGCTTTGCAAAGGCGGGGTCGCTGTGGATCGGCGCATCGTCGCCCGTGAGTTCAGCGAATGTTCGAATGGCTTCGCGTGAAACGTTCAATCGAATACACCCCTCGGAAGTGGAGCCATCACTTGCTGCGATACGGGTGGTGCCAGACGACTTCCTTGCGCGGGATCTCCGCAATCTCGCGCGCAAAGGTCGCTTCGTGCGCGCGCCACGCCTCGACGACCGCGTCTTCGTGGTCGTAGTCGAAGGGATCCCCGAGGTTCAGTTCCGCCTCGTCTCCCTCTGGAAGCGGGTTGTCGGCATACCAGCGCACCGTGCGCTCCACGGCGTCTTCGAACGACACGACATCCCGATAGCCGAGCTGCGTCTTGATCTTGTCGATGCTCGGGAACCAATGGTGGCGGTAGAGCAGCTGCGGTGGAGAGGCGCGAAAGCCTTCCGGCAGCAGATGGAACGGAATGTCGATGCGCTCGAATTCGTGTCCCATGACTTCGCACACGCGGTCGACCCATTCATGGTTGTACTGGACGCGATCGTCGCGAATGTTGTAGACCTGCCCTCCCGCGGCCTCCGGCTTTTCGACCGCCAGCATCATGGCATGCGCGATGTTGTCCGCGAAGCCTCGTGCCACGATGGTAAGCCCTCCGCCGGGAACGATCAGCGTGCGCCGTCCATCGAGCACGCGCCGCACGAGCCCCCACTCGGCCGGGCAGATGTTGTGTGGGCCGTAGACCAGCGGATAGCGAAAATGGGAAGCACTGAAGTCGCCGCGCGCGTGGGCGCCCATCACGATGCTCTCCATGCCCCGCACGGCCGCGGTGAACTGCAGCCCTGTGTCTTCCGTGGCGAGCGGATCGTCCTCGTCGAGGGAGAGCGGCGTTTGGTCCGTCGTTTCCCAGGGATTGCGCGCGATCATGTCGCCCCACCCCTTGTAGATCGGCGCCAGGCCGCCGACCGAAATGAAGCGGTCGGTCTTGCCCGTCACGGCCTTCACCACGTGCTTCAGCATGCCGTAGGTCGCGATCACCAGATCGAAGCGCCGGCCCTCGAGGGCGGCTTCGAGCTGATCGAACTTGTAGGGGCTCGTGTGGATGTGCTCGACGTCGTCGGGCAGCTCGGGCTCGTGGTTGCCGGTGTGCAGGATCGACACCTGGTAGTCGCGCTTGCGCAGCGCGTCGACGATCACCAACCCTGTGGCGCCCGCTCCACCGATGACGAGGGCATTGCTCATTTCCAATCCTCGAGGCCGTTCAGGTCATCGAACGCCGATACTCGCGTTCGAGCCGGGTAGCTTCGACGATCTGCGGCGTCGTGTAAAGTTGTGAAGCAGCGCACGGACCTCGAGGGTTCGCGATTTTCGGAGGAGACGTGACCATGGCCGCTTCGCTTTTCGAAAAACACAGGGTGATCGACATCGACACCCATGTGACCGAACCGCCCGATGTGTTCACGACACGTGTTGCGTCGAAGTGGAAGGACCGCGTTCCCCACGTCACGAAGGCCGAAAACGGTGATGACATCTGGGTGATCGGCGACCAGATGATCGGCCACCCCGGCGCGTACTCGATGGCGGGGCATACCGACGCACCGCCGAACTTCGTGTCGGGCTACAGCCAGATTCCGGCGTCGATGATGGAGCCCAGGGCGCGGCTCACGCACATGGACGAAGAGAAGATCTACGCCAACGTCCTCTACCCCAACGTCGGCGGCTTCGGCGCCGGCGGTTTTCTCAAGCTCGGCGAACCCGAACTGATGCTCGAATGCGTCAGCGCCTACAACGACTTCCTCTTCGAGTGGGCCAGTGAAGACCTCGAGCGCCTCGTCCCCGTCATGTCGATGCCGTTCTGGGACGTGGCCGCGGCGGTCGGCGAGATCGAGCGCTGCGCCGCGAAGGGCTTCCGCGCGCTGGTGATGTGCAACCAACCGCAAGACTTCGGCATGCCCTTCTTGCGCGAGCGACATTGGGACCCGGTCTGGGCTGCAGCCCAGGACGCGGGGCTGTCGATCTCCTTCCACATCGGTGGTGGTGATCTGTCGGACCTGCTCGAGGACGTCGCGGGCGTCGGCTTCAGTGCGAACTTCGCGCGGGCCTCGGCGCTCGTCTTCCTCGACAACGGCAAGTGCCTCGCCGACGTGATCATGGGCGGCATCTGCCACCGCTTCCCCAGGCTGAAGATGGTCTCCGTCGAGTCGGGGGTCGGTTGGATTCCCTTCATCCTCGAAGCCCTCGACTGGCAGTGGAAGAACTCCGGTGTTGGGAAGGAGCATCCCGAATGGGACCTGCTGCCGAGTGAGTACTTCCGACGGCAGATGTACGGGAGCTTCTGGTTCGAAGAAGGAGGGCTCGCCAATGCGATCGAGCTCTATCCCGACAACATCCTCTACGAAACCGACTACCCGCACCCGACCTGCATGGCCCCCGGGCCCGCATCGGCGGGAACCCATCCCGGGCTCTACGCGGAAAAGGCGCTCGCGGGGGTTTCCGCGGAGAACATCGGCAAGGTGTTGCACGGTTCCGCCGCGGCCCTTTACGGGATCGCTTGATGAAGGGGCTGCGCGGCCTTCGGGTCGTCGACCTGTCGAGCGAAATCGCCGGCCCCTACTGCACCAAGCTCCTTGCCGACGCCGGCGCGGACGTCATCAAGGTGGAGAGCGAAGCGGGGGACTCGCTTCGCACCTGGTCCGCGACGCGCGGAAGACTCGAAGGCGAAACCGGCGCGCTCTTTCGCTTCCTGAACGCTTCGAAGCGCAGCGTGGTCGGCGAGCCGAACGACACCCATGTCGCGGCCTTGCTCGCCGAGGCCGACCTCGTGGTCGAAGACTTCGGCGTGGGGAGCGACTTCGATCGCGAAGCGCTTCACGAACATCATCCGGGCCTCGTGTTGCTTTCGCTATCCCCCTTTGGTCTTACGGGGCCCTACGCGGACCGGCCCTCCTCCGAGTTCACGATCCAGGCCGAGTCGGGTTCGATCGGGGGACGCGGGGTCCCCGGATGCGAACCCTTCATCGCGGGCGGGCGGATGACCGAATGGGTCGCCGGAACGTTCTCCTCGGCCGCCGCGCTCGCCGCGCTGCGGGGTGCGCAACGGAGTGGTCGCGGTGAGCACATCGACTTTTCCCTGCAAGAAGGGATGACCCACGCCGCGACCATCTACCTCGATCTCATGTACTCACTCCTCGGGCGCCCCGACTTCGGCGGTGCGGCGGGACAGAGCATCGAGACACCGTCGATCGAACCCACCAAAGACGGTTACGTGGGCTTCAACACCAACACGGCACAGCAGATTTCCGACTTCCTGTTGATGATCGAACGCCCCGAGCTGCGCGAAAGCGGCGACTTCAATCAGGCCATGGGGCGAATGGCGCGCCTGGAAGAATGGGAAGACATCGTGCGCAGCTGGACGCGCCAGCGCACGACGGCCGAGATCATCGAACAGGCGGCGCTGCTGCGAATCCCCGTCGCACCGATCGGCAACGGCGAGACGGTCCTCGAGCACGAACATCTCGTGGCGCGTGGCGTCTATCGCGATGCACCCGAGGGCGACTTCAAGGCGCCCTGCCCGCCGTACCGCATCGACGGCGAGCGCCCCGCCCCCCCGCGACCCGCACCGGAACTCGGTGGCGACACGAACGCACGGTTCGAAGCGGAGCGCATCGAACCCAGGGCCGAAGCCAACAGCCTTCCCCTCGAAGGCATCCGCATCGTCGATGCCACGACCTGGTGGGCAGGCCCTTCTGCGACCCACGCACTCGCATGCCTCGGCGCCGACGTGGTCCACGTCGAATCGATTCAGCGCGTCGACGGCGCGCGCACGGTCGGCGGCATGCTGACGGGCCTGCATGAAGACTGGTGGGAAGCCGGCAACATCTTCCTCGCCGCGAACCAGAACAAGCGCGACATCACCCTCGACCTCTCGAACGAGCAGGGGCGCGCGATTCTCGACGAGCTCATCTCGACCGCGGACATCTTCGTCGAGAACTTCAGCCCGCGCGTAATGGACGGGTTCGGGATCGACTGGGACCACGTCAACGCCCTCAACCCCGGCTGCATCATGGTCCGCATGCCAGCGTTCGGACTCGACGGTCCGTGGCGCGAAAAGGTGGGCTTCGCACAGACGATGGAACAGCTTTCGGGGCTGGCGTGGGTCACCGGGCATCCGGATGACCAGCCTCGCATCCCGCGCGGCCCCTGCGATCCGCTTGCGGGCATGCACGCGACGTTCGCGATGCTGGTCGCCCTCGCCGAACGCGACCACAGCGGCCGCGGTCACTTCGTCGAATGCGCCATGGTCGAAGGTGCACTCAACGTCGCCGCCGAACAGGTGATCGAATACACGGCCTACGGAAACCGGCTCGACCGCATGGGGAACCGTTGCCCCCACGCGGCACCACAGGGCCTCTACCCCTGCGCCGAGCACGACGCCCTGGGCAAGCCGCGCTGGCTCGCGCTTTCGATCGAAAGCGATGCGCAGTGGAGCGCACTGATCGACTGGCTCGATCGCCCCGCCTGGACGCAGGAGCTGGAACACGCTGACCTCGCCGCGCGCCAGGCCGCACACGACAAGATCGACGAGCATCTGCGCGGCGTGTTCGCCCAGCGCGACCGCGACGAGTGCATCGACGAACTACTGGCCCTCGGCATCCCGGCGGCGCGCCTCGCCGACCCGCGCGAACTCTACGACCACCCGCAGCTCGCGGCACGCGGCTACTTCGAAGAGCTCGACCACCCCGTCGTGGGCACACACTGGATCGGCACCCTGCCGTACCACTTCGCATCGCTCTCGCGTTGGGTTCGCCATCGCGCGCCGGTCCTCGGCGAACACAATCACGAGATCCTGCGCGAACTGGGCAAGAGCGGCGACGAGATCGCGGCCCTCGAAGAAGCCGCCGTCATCGGCGACCGGCCGGCCGGGCTCTAGCCCGCTAGCGCTCGAGGAAGGCCTTCGGGATGGTGCCACCGCCGTAGGAAAGCGGCCCTCGGGTTTCCGCTGGTGGCCAACCGCGCCCGTTGGGCGCCCGCCCGCCCTTTGCATAGCCGAAGCTCGGTGGCCGATAGAGTGCCGCCGGTGAGTTGTCTTCGATGCCGAAGCGGTCGAAGTACTTCGCGTCGACGAAGAAGAGATTGACCGCGTTCTTCTCGCAGTAGACCAGCTCGTAACCCTTGCGCTTGGCGAGTTCGTAGAACGACTGGATGCTCGCACCGTAGAAGTCCGTCGAATCGGGATAGTTCATCGGGTGGTAGCGAATCACCGCGAGCTGGGGCGGTGCGAAGGCCGCATTGAATTCGACCTGCACGACCTTCGGCCGATAATCGTGGATCACCTTCCAGACCCAGTAGTCATTGCTGTCGATGTCGATGACCAACAGGTCCATGTCCTTCGGCGCGTCGACCTGGTCGAAGATGTGCTCGATGTTCCCCGGCCACACCCACCCCCGAAGGTTCTTGACCTTGGGAAAGTCCTTCATGTTTTCGAGCAAGGCCTTGTACTGCGACGGGTCCCCTTCGATCTGGAGGCCCGACCAACCCTGCTCGTACAGGCGACGCACATTGCTGCCGTGGAGACCATCCGCTGCACCGAACTCGACGGCGTACCGGGATGTGGGTTCGATGACCTCGAACAACTTCGCGATCACACCGTCTTCGCCGCCCTGCGAATACACCTGGGCTTCAGCGGCCTCGAAATCGACGGGCGCGGCGGGCTTACCAGCGCTTGCGGTTCCCAAGGCGAGTGCCGCGGCCGCTGCAACCAGGCCGACCTCCAAGATCCTCACGGCCAGGGCCGCTGTCTTTCTGGGCACGTTTCGAACCTCCAGGACCGGCCTCGGAAGCGAGAACCGGGTCGAGGTCCATTGTGAACCGCGTCGGCGCGAGAATGGAAGTGAAAAACGCGCAGGTGCGGCTCAGGCGAACGAGACGACGGGGAGGCCCCCTACAGCTGCGTCAGCGCTGCCAGTCGCAACGGGGCCAGCGTCACTCTTCGTCGGTTTCGAACTGGTCGTCTTCGTTGCGCAGGAAGAAGCTCACGTTCAAACTCGGGCGGCCTTGCCAGCCTCGGTCGAAAACGGTGTCCACCGGGTGAAAGACCTTCTGCGCAGTGGATTCGAACGTGTACCGGGCCGTCACGCTCATCGTGAAGCGCTCGTCGAGATGGAAGTTGAGCCCGAACTCTGCGCCGAGCCCGAGACTCGCCTGGTGCACGTCGGCATTGTTCCCCGAACCCGCACAATCGACACAAACCAGATAGCTCGCGCCGATACTCGGCCCGAGCCAGAAGCGCATCGACTCGCTTCTCAAGGGCGAGAGGCCCACGGTGAACTGGCCCGACAAGCCGTCGAGGCGGAGATCGTCGTCGCCCTCGGAAGGTTCGAGGTGGCGTAGGCCGATGTTCAGTCGATAGTTGAGGAGTTCGTCGGCGGCGAGATTGCTGTCCCACGCGACACCGAGACCGATGGCGTGGGCCTGGTCGCCGTCCTGCACGAAACCGTCGTCGATCCAGTTCGCCGCGTACTGGACCAGGCCGTATTCCACGTAGCCACCGAGTCCGGCCGAGGCCGGCGTGGCCGTTGCAAGAACGAATGCCGCGACGAGACAACACCTCGCCACGCCCTCGAGCGACCAAACGATCCAGCTTCTTCCGTACAACATGCTCCTCCCCCAGCACCCGCGATTGCTGTGGCGCGGCGTAGGGTGCCCCCCGGCTGCGGGCCAGCAGGTTGGCGGTGACGTCAGCGGGCTCGGATCAGCCGCGAGCGAATCCACTGCTGCACCGGTCGCTCGAACGCGTGAAAACTCCCGACCGATACCGCGACCACGCTCGCCGCATAGAGCACGAAGAAATCCAGCGAGAAATATGCAAAGCCGAGCCCCAGTCGTTGATCCAGAGTCACGAGAGTCAGTTGCACGGGGAAGTGAAGCATGTAGACCGAATACGAGATCTCACCGAGGTAGGCGAGCGGCCCGACACTGACCAACCGGTTCAAGGGACCACTGTTCAAAACGAGGAGAACCGCCGCCGGAAAGATGAGCAGCGAATGCACGACCAAAATGCTGCTCGTCCTCGGGTAGCCCTGCTTTGTGTAATACCCCACGACCACGACACAGATGATCGCAGCCAGCACGGCCAGTTGGGTCGACCGCTCCCTCTCCTGCGCAACCCGATGCAATTGGAACGCAAGCGCTCCAGCAAAGAAGCCCACCAGTCCGCGCGAGATGTCCAGGTTGAGCAGATGCGTGTCGAGGTTCGTGAGATTGATCGCGGCCCCGAGCACGACGAGTCCGGCGAAGACAGCACGAAACGACTTCGCAAAGAAGTAGAGACTCACGAAGAAGGCCAGATACGACACCTCTTCGATCGTGAGCGACCATGCGGGCCCATTGTACGAGTACACCGTACGCACGACCCCCTGCTGCAAGAAGAGCAGGTTCAGCACGAAATGCGCCAGATCGTTTGCCTGGTAAACGAACGAGTCGAGTCCCTCGCGGAAACGCCACCCCTGCAAACCCGCCACATAGAGCAACGTCACGAGATGCAGCGGATAGAGACGCGAGAAGCGCAATACGAAGAACGTTGCCGGGTGAACCTCGCGTCGTTTCAAGGCTTCGAGGTAGACGTGACTCAACACGAAACCCGACAGCACGAAGAAGAAGTCGACCAGCATCAGGCCGTAGCGATACAGCCAGTCAGCAGCCATCCCCTCGAACACGCGCCCAGCTCCGAAGTGCGAATAGTGCCAGAAGAGCGTCACCCCAAAGGCCGCCATACCGCGAAGCGAATCGAGTGCCGCAATCCGCTCGCGCTGGGTCGACTCACTCATGGCTGCGACCGCGCCGAACGAGTGGGAGCGCAACGATGCCTACTGCGGCGCACAGCGCCGCCAATGAAGTCGCGGCGCCGAGGGTGAATGCGGCCGGCGCGAACTCCATTTCGACCCGGACCTTCCCGGCTGGGACCTCGACACCGCGAAACATCCCGTTGACGCGAAACACGGGCGCCGCCACATCATTGACCGTCGCTTTCCAACCGGGATGGAAAGCATCGACCACCACCAGGACACCGGGTGTGTCGTGTTCGAATTCGAGATGGCGGCGTTCCGGGCGGGTCGCCCGACTCGAAACGGGTCGAATCGCAGCCGGTCCGGCGAGAACCGGTCCATCCCCCTCGACCACGACCATCCGGTGCGGCGCAAAGCGCCCGCCAAGCAAGCCATCGAGGTCAGCCGGACCTTTGGCATACGCGCTGCGATAAGCGACATACACCCGAGGGACTGCACCGGGATTGACATAGAGAGCCGCCCCGTTTTCCGCGAGCGTGCCGACACGGGAGGCGTCTCCACCCTCGAGTCCCCGTACCCGGTCGTGTCGATTGGAAACGACATACTCGATGGCCCCGGCATCGAACAGCGGCGATCCAAAACGCTGGGGCTTGGCTCCGCTCACGAAGTCGCGGATCGGCTCACGCGGAAACTGTCGGCCACCATTCACGCGAGAGACATAGTCGAGATAGGCGAGCGGCACGAGTGGATTGTATCCACCGACCCCGTCGACGCCGTTTCGCAGCGGCAGGTTCACGGGCCCGAAACCGTGCAGCATGAGCCGCGTTCGTGAACCTCCCGCAATGAACTGCAACGCAGCGACTTCGTCCGCCGCCGCCTGCGCCTCCCTCGCGAGGGGGTTGGCGCGCAGGACGCTGCGCAAAGGGCCGAAACCAACGAGGTCGATCCCGACGATCGCAGCGACCGCGAGCGCCAGGTACCGAACATCGACTCGCGCCACCGCGACGAGAACCACGAGCCCGAAGGCTGCAACCCCCCACGACGCCAGAACGTCGCCCGACCATGACGTCGGTCCAACCATCGCGCAGGCGCCGAGCAGCGCGAGCCAACCCACGCCCGCCGCGAACCAGGCACGACGCTCACCCGCGGGCGCGCGCGCGATGCGATCCGCGCCGAAACCCGCAGCGAACGCCAACGCGATCGACACCGGCCCGAGCGCCCGACTCATACCGCGAAAGCCGGCGAATACGCCCGGCCAGGCTTCGAACAGCCACGGATGCAAACTGCCGTGCCGTCCCATCCCGAGGGCGATCAGGACTGCCAACCCGACCACGACGGCCAACGCGAAACGTCGCTCGAGCGAAGCGAGGCCCGCGATCGCGAGAGGCAGCGTCGCCACGCCGAGGTAGAACGAAAGCTCGCTGAAGTCACGGCCGACCGCTCCCACCTCCGCTGTGGCGGACGCTTGTGCCGCATAGCCGTTCAGCGCGAGACCGATGAGGTCGTTCGCGTGCAGCGAACCCATCGCGGCGAACTCGTACGTCATCCCGAGCGCACGCGCAGTCAACGGCAGATGCGCAACAGCCGGCGCGATGACGACGGCCGCAAGCGCGAGACCAAGCAGATTTGCGCCCGCGACCGCGAGTAGCCGCATCGCTGCCGTACTCGCCGATTTGCGCACCCAGACGTCGGCGGTCATCCCCACGACCAGGAAGGCATAGAAGACGAGCCCCCCCAGAAGTACCTGCAGGGTTCCGGCGAACAGCATGAGCGCCACGACCGCCGCGAGGGCCAAGCCTCTTCCGCGCGACGGGACATCGAACAGACGACGCGTCGTCCACCACCACCAGGGCATCCAACACAAGATCGCGAGCAGCCCCGGGTGCTGGATTTCGTTCGCGAAGAACCCGCAGTGGCTCACGACGATCGCCGAAATCGCAGCCGCCGGACGCGAAGCCCCGAAGCTTCGAGTCAACCAGAAGCTTCCTGCTGCGGCGAGCACGAAATGCACGATCGCAAGGACCACGTAGCCGGCTTCCGGGCCGAGCCACGCCAGGAGCGGCGTCCCGGGGTAGAAGGTCGCGACCTGCGGGTCCGCGATCAGCGGAAAGCCGAAGTAGCTGTGGTCGGTCCACAGCGGCAGCCGGCCGTGCCCCACGGCGTCGATCCACGCCTGGAGCATGGGTGTGTGGTAGTGACGAACGTCGTCGGTGTAGAGCGAATGCCCTTCGAAAAGAAGCGGGGAAAAACTCCAGGCCACGATCAACAGGGCCACCCCGAACGTGTAGAACACGTACGAGCGTGTATGGCCCTGTCCAGCATCGCTCAACGAAACGTCTCCCCGGGCTCACCCGTCCTGCATGTCGACGAGCCCCACACCGAAGACTCGATCAGCCGGGTGTCATCGCACCGTCGATCGTGTAGACGCCACCGTTGATGAACGACGCTTCGTCGCTGCACAGAAACGCCACCAGGGCCGCCACTTCTTCGGGCGTGCCGTAACGACCCGCCGGAATCGACGCTTCCATCAGTTGCTTCGCCGCGCCGAGGTCATCGGGAACGACCCCGGCTTCCAGAGACCGCATCATGCGCGTATCGATCGGCGACGGGCAGATCGCGTTCACACGAATGCCTTCGGCTGCGTAGCTCTGTGCCCCCGACCGCGACAGGCCCACGACCGCGTGCTTGCTGGCCACGTAGGCAGGAATCAAGGCGTTGCCGGTAATCCCTGCAACCGATGCCGTGTTCACGATCGAACCGCCGCCGCGCTTGCGCAACTCGGGAACCACGGTCTTCATGCCAAGAAAGACACCGGTGACGTTGACCGCCATCACCTTTTCGAAAACGTCCGCCGGGTACTGGTCGAGTGGGCACACGACCCCTTCGATGCCTGCGTTGTTGAACAGGATGTCGACGCCCCCGAGCCCTTCGACGGTCTTCGCCACGTAGGCTTCGACGTCTGCTTCCCGGGTCACGTCGGCAGCAATCGCGATCGCTTCGCTCCCGGCCGCCTTCGCGGCGTCGACGGCACGATCGAGCTGACTGTCTGCGAGGTCGACCGCCGCAATGCGTGCTCCCTCGCTCGCGAAGCGTTCGACGGCGGCAAGACCGATGCCTCCCGCGGCTCCCGTTACGATGGCGACCTTTCCTTCAAAGCGCTTCGACATGGTTGGCTTCCTCTTCCTGGGCGAAACGCCCTCGGCGTGACTGATCAAGCGGGGATCCGCTCCCTGGCGCGTGCCACCGTAGCCAATTCCACCGGCCGCTGTTCGTCAACGCGACTGATAAGCCTGCACGGTCTGCCACGCGATTCTCTGGGCGAACTCCGCGAGTTCCCCGTCGAGCCCCCCGCTCGATAGCTCGTGCCCTCGGGCGACTTGCCGTAGAGCGTTGCGTAGAAGACGTTGGCGGCGAGGCATGGGCTTCGCGATCGCTCACGATCGCGCGCACATGCGCGTGCAGGCTGTTGTTGTAGTACGTGAAGCTGTTGCCCACGAAGAGCACGCGGGTGGGTTGCGGCGCCTCGGTGATCAGCGGCGCGACTTCGCTGGCGCGCGCCGACCCGGATGGGAACAGGCAGACCGCAACGCACAACACCAACACTTCCCGGCCAATCCCGAACGGACTTCGTTTCATTCCCGGGTTCCTTCGTTTGCGGGCGGCAGTCCGCGCCGTCTGCGCAGAAGTTCGCGCTTCAGGGCGACGTTGTCTCCTCGGGCCTCCACGAGCCCGAGCGCTTCGTCGAGGGTCGCACGCGCCGCAGCATTCTCGCCCTGCGCAGCCTGCACCACGGCCAGGGTCTCCAGAACCGAGGGCTCACCGCGTTGGCTGGCGGCCACCGCTCGCTCGGCATGACGGCGTGCTTCTTCGAGTTGGAGCGCGGTTGCGTTGTCAGCCGTCGCGAGTTGCCAGGCGAGGTTGTTGTTCGCGACCAGCGAATCGGATTCTGCGCGGGCCGCTTCACGCAGGCTGTCGAGTGCAGCGGCGGAATTACCACTGCGCTTCGAAAGCGACGCGAGGGCGAGGTGGGGCGCGGCAAAGCCCGCATCCAGGGCGATGGCTTTCCCGTAGTGCTTTCGCGCGGCGTCGAGAGCACCGGCGCGTTCGCTCGTCTTCCCTAGAGCCACTTGCGCGCGAGCCGCTGCGTCTGGCGCGGCATGGGCGGCCACGAACTCGAGGTGCGGACGGGCCCGTTCGAAAGCCCCCTCCCCCATCAAGCGCTGGGCGAGTTCGACGCGCAGCCCGAGGTCGGTCGGCGCAAGCTCCGCCGCACGCTCGTACCAGCTCGTCGCTTTGCGCTCCTGGCCCTGTTCGGCGAGCGACAAGGCCAGCCCCACCTTCGGCGCCACCCAGCGCGGCGCCAACTCGATCGCCCTTCGAAAGGCAGGCTCGGCTTCTTCGAACCCACCACTGCGCAAGTGTCCCTGTCCCAGACCGTGCTGGGCAAACGCGCTGTCGGGTGTCCTCGTGACGACGTGTTCGAACAGCGATCGTCCATCACGCCAGATCGGCAGCCGCGTTCGCGTCGCCATCGCCATCAGAAGGATCGCGACCATGCCGACGGCCGCAGTCGCGACCCACGCGCGCTTCGACTCGAAGGCGCGCCGCGGGATCGATCCCAGTACCGCAATGGCAAGCCCGATCTGCGGGAGGTGCACGAAGCGATCCGCGCGCGCTTGCGGACCGGCCTGCACCAGACCAATCATCGGCACCAACATGCCGAGGAACCAGAACCACCCGACCCAGGCCTGTGGCGCGAGGTTGCGCCGAAGCATGAGTCCAACCGACACCACCCCGATCACCAACCCGCTCGCCACGCCCAACGGTAGCGACACGGCCGCGCGCGGATGGGGGTAGAAAGGAGAGAGGTCGCCGGGCCAGAAGGTGTCCCGCACGTAGGACGTGTACGCGATCGCCGCATTGGCGAGACGATGCCCGAACCCCAACCCGGCCTCACCTTCGAGCGCTTCGCTCGAAGCTCCAGCGGCGTAGGTGAGCGCCGCTGCGCCAGCGGCCAGCGCAAAGAGCGGCAGCTTCTCGACGACGAGCCGCTTCCACGACGCCCCCTCGCGCTCGAGCGGCCAAACGTCGAGCAAGACCAGGACGAAGGGCAGCGTCACGAGGCTCGATTTCGCGAGCAGACCGAGCGCAAGCGCTCCGAACACGAGCGTATAGCGCGCCCCGGACGGCCGGGCGGCGTAGTGCGCATAGGCCCACAGCGTCGCAGCAAAGAAGAAGGCCGAGAGCACGTCCTTGCGCTCGGCCACCCACGCGACCGACTCGACATGAACCGGATGCAGAGCGAACACACTGGTCACCAGTGCGCTCACCAGGCGTGCAATCGAAAGTCGAACGAGCGCGAGATAGAGCAGCACTGCGCTCGCCACATGCCACAGCAGATTCGTTCGGTGATAGACAGCGGGATCGAGCCCGCCCACGGCGTGATCGACTGCGAACGAAAGCCACGTCAGAGGAAACCAGCTCGCCGCGTGAAAGGTCGTAAAGGCCCAGCGAAACGTGTCGAGCCCCAGCCCTTGCTGGATGGCCTCGTTCTCGACGACGTATGGGTAGTCGTCCATCGTCACGAAGTCGTAAGCGAGACTCGGCGCGTAGACCCACCACGTGATGACGACGAGGGCCGCGCAGCACGCAAGGTCGAAGCGCCGATCGTCGAACGGCCCCTCGCTCTCCATTCCCGCTGCAGTCGCACTCGCGTCGCTTCTGGTTTGTGCCTCGCTCACCCTTTGCCCGCCGCCCCACCCCTGCTTTCGCCGTCGCCCCCGACTTCGTTCGACCTCGGCTCGTGTATCGTCTCGCGTCCAGCATACAGCGCATCCACCGAGGAACGACGATGAGCACGGCACCACGCGAACTCCAGATTGGAACCCTCGCCTCCCCGGAGATCCTTCGCAGTCCCCAACCGGTGCGGTTGGCCTTTGCGCGCGAGATCCTCGACGCAGGGATCGATCACGTGTTCGTCGCCGACCACGTGAGTTTCCACGTCGGTGCCGGGATGGATGGCCTGATCAACGCCGCCAGTCTCACCGCCCTCGATCCGGCACTTCGCGTCTGCGTTGGCGTGTATCTGCTCGCCCTGCGCAACCCGGTCACGGTGGCCCGGCAACTCGCCACCCTCAGCGAAACCTCTCCGGGACAGCTGATCTTTGGCGTCGGTATCGGGGGAGAAGATCGCAACGAAATCGCCATGTGCGGAATCGACCCACGCACCCGCGGACGCCGAACCGACGAATGCCTCGAAGTTCTCAACAAGCTCCTGCTTGGCGAACCGGTGGATCACGACGGTGAGTTCTATCGGTTCGAACGCGGCTGGATCGAGCCAAGGCCCGAACCGCGCATTCCGATCGTCGTGGGAGGCCGTTCAGCTGCAGCCGTCGAACGCGCAGGACGCCACGGCGACGGTTGGCTCGGCACCTGGATTTCCCCGAAGCGGTTCGAGGGCGTGGTCGAACAACTCGCGCCCCGCTTCTCTGCGGACCGTCCGCCCCTGCATGGACTCCAGGTATGGGTCGGTTTCGACGACGATCGCGAACGCGCACGCGATCGTCTCGCCCGTGGCATGGAAGACTTCTACAAGACCCCCTTCGCCGCATTCGAGAAGTACAGCCCCTACGGCCGCCCCGAAGACGTGGCCGCGTTTCTGCGTCCGTACCGGGACGCGGGCTGCCGCTTGTTCAACATCATGCCTCTGGCGGCCAGCGAATCCGCCGGCATCGAGGGCGTGGCCGAGGTTCGCCGGCTGTTGCGCGAAGACTGACCCGGGCCACGAGCGCACGGCTCGCGACCTACGATCCCGAAGCAGGCGCCTCACCTCTGGCGCTCGCGTGCGTTTCGACGCGTTGACCGGACAGCAACGCCTGCG
This sequence comes from Myxococcota bacterium, assembly GCA_030748735.1. Taxonomy (GTDB): domain Bacteria; phylum Myxococcota_A; class UBA9160; order UBA9160; family UBA4427; genus DUBZ01. The sequence goes on from JASMLK010000016.1 coordinate 42,240, forward strand.
CCTCCTCGAAGCCCCGCTTGCAGGCACCTGCATCGCCAGCCGGTGCCTGGCAGCGTCGCCACAGGGAGAGCAACGCTTCGGGACGAAACGGTGCGATGTGCTCGTAGGAGCCGCGGTAGTGGTCGAGCGCAGCACGTGCACGCGCGAATGGGACGGGACCGCGCCCGCCTCCACCGAAGAGCGGGAGCATTTCATTCACGGTCTTCAGGTAGCTGGCGCGCTTGTCCGGCAGCAACGCGCCCTTGAGCTTGCCGAGTGCCTCCGACTGCGGCGCAACCGCGCTCCACTGCGCGAGCATCGGGAGACACAGCGAGGGGCGGGTCGAACACGCCATGCGCGTGGCCCGGGCACGATCGACTTCGCGCAGACTTCCACCCGACTGAACCGCCAACCGATGGAGCAGGCCATTGCGCCGCCCAGCCGCAGCCGCTTCGCCGAAACCGGTGAACGGAAGCCGCCCACTGCCTCCCCGAAAGAACGCACGCCCCGAGAGATGACTCAGGCGCGGGTGCATGAGCGTGTGCAATGCGCCTTCGAGTTTCGCCGCAGGCAGTACGCCGGACGGTACGACTTCGTGGGTGAACAACGCAGGCAAGGACCCGACCCCGGCGCGAAACACCGAAGCCTGGAAGTCGGGCTGCTGCAGGCGCTGCTGGATCCGCGCAAGCAGATCACGGGGGGAGGGCTCGTTCGAACCGAGCAGGATCAAGTCCGATGCCGTTCGCCAGATCGTCACGTCTTCGAAGACCGACAAGAAGGTTCGCAGCACCATCGCGATCGACGCGTCGTCGATCTCGTAGTTCTGCAACCACTGGGCGAATACGCCCCCCTGGTTCAGCCGGCTGGAAATCGCCTGCAGGTACTCGCGGCTGAAGAGCATCTCGACACCCGTCACCCAGGGATTGCTGGGCTCGGACACGATCACGTCGAACGTTCCATCGCTGCGCAGCAGCGCGCGGTGGGCGTCACTGCGCACGATCTCGATCTTCGGGTGCATCGACGCGCCGTGGTTCACGTCGTCGAAGAACGGCGCGGCGTTCATCACGCCGGGAGAGATCTCCGCAACCACCACCGATTCGACCGACGCGAACGACGCAAGCTCACCCGCCGTGATCCCCGTGCCGTAGCCGATCACGAACGCCCGCTCGACCTTGTCCGCGTACAGAGACGGCAGCGTGGCCAGGAGCACCATCGTCGACAGATCGTCGATCGAATTCCCATCCGACTTGCCGTTGTTGACGATCGACCGGGCCTTGCTTCCGCCGCGCTCCTGCTCGATCACGGTGACGGTCATGGTGGGATCGTCTTCGTGAAAGAGCAGTTCGTACCCCTCGGCCTCCCAGCCCTGCTCGATCAGGGCCCCAGGTCCCAACTCGCTGAGCGGCACCGGTTCACGAAGTCGGAACAGGCCAGTGGTGAGTCGGCGCGGATCCCAATCGCTGCTGACGAGCGAAAGCGCCACGACGGCCGCCACGGCGCCAGCCACGGCCGCACGCCCCGCCCCGTACAGGGACAACGTCAACCAGACCGCCGAAACGAACACGGCGAAGATCGCGATCCGCATGATCGTGTCGAGGTCGAAGAAGAAAAAGAAGAGATAGCCGCCCAGCAATGCGCCGAGCAGTGACCCCACCGTGTTCCACGAGTACAAGCGCCCCGCTACCGAACCGAGGTCGTCGACCTGCTGACGAAGATGGTCGAAGACCAACGGCAGCACCGCACCCGAAACGAGCACGGACGGCGCGATCGCAACCGCAACCGCGACGAACCCCGCCGTGTAGTAGGGATAGAAGCTCGCGGCTTCGTCGCGGAACCAGGTGCGCACGACGTGGATCCAGTACGGCGCCTCGGGAAGCAGCGCATAGAGCACACAGAGCAGGACCACGAGCCCGAACAACGCCGCGGGCAACACGACATGGGAAATCTTCGAAGCCGCTGATACCGCGAAGCTCCCAAGCGCAATGCAGAGCACGAAGACCGCCACCACCATCGCGAAGGTGTATTCGGAAGAGCCGAACGAAAGCCCACCGACACGGATCACCGCCGTCTGCACCGTCATCATTGCGAAGCCGGTCAGCAAGGCCACGGCCGCGTAGGTCGTGAAGACCGCCGGGGGGAGTGCTGGTGTTCCAGCCTCGGGCAGGACGCCTGCGCGGCGACCCCGACCGAGCCAGACGAACACGCCTCCAGCCACGAGGTTCACCAACCCCATCGCCGCCATCACGCCGAACAAGCCGAGCGCGGGGATCAACACGAACCCCGCGGCCAGCGCACCGGCGAACGCTCCGATCGTATTGAACCCGTAGACGTAGGCGTGGAAGCGCGTCGCGTCTTCGAGGTCGCGCGCGAGCGCCTGGGTGAGAATCGGAATCGTTGCACCCATCAGCACGGTGGGTGGACCGATCAGGATCGCAGCGAGCACGACATCGAAAGCGAAGCCAATACCGCCCGCACCGTGCGGCACTGCGTGAGAGACTGCGTAGATGATCTGAAAGAGCAGTGGAAACACGAAGGCGTAGAGCCCGATGCCCCCTTCGAGCAGGCCGTACACGAAGAGCAGGCGGGGTGGCTCCCCGGTGCGTTCCGCCTCTTCGATCCAACGCCGCGTGAGCGCGCCGAAGAGCGCGTACCCCACCGCGAGACCGCCCAGAAAGATCGCGAGCACCGCGGACGTCGCTTCGCTGTGCGAACCGAGCAAGCTGGCCAGGTACTTCTGCCACGTCACTTCGTAGACGAGACCGCTGAAGCCCGTGAGGGTCGTCAAGAGAAGAGCGAACAGTCTCATCGGCTGCAGCGGTACTCCTGAATCGGGGGGCAGCTCTTCACCAGTCGGCCCCCCGACCTGCGGAGCCCGTCCTGGCCGCGTCTCGATCAGCGGCGAACGCGCAACATCCTACAGCGCGGCAGGTGGCTGCGAAAGCGCGTCGCAACGCCCACCAAGACCGGCAAGCAGAACGCACCGACCGCGAGCAGGAAAGCCGCCCCCACCGCAAGCCACGCCCCCTCGATCACCGCGAAGCTCTCGGCTTCCGTCATGAAGTTGTCGCCGTCGAGGTCGCCGTAGCGCGCGCCAAAGCGGCGCACGTTCCAGGCTGCGTGCATCGCGAAGGCAAACGCGATGTGGCCCGTGCGCAAGAAGATCCAATTCGTCGCCAGGCCGAACCAGAATAGAGACGCAATCACGGTGATGGGCAAGACCAGGCCGCCCTGCAGGAAGAACAACAGGGGATGCAACGCGGCGAACGCCGCGGCAACCACGACAGCGAGACGAAGCTGCGAACGCACCCGGGTCGCAAGCGCGCCGAGCAACAGCCCGCGCAAGACGAGTTCCTGATGGAAGACCTGGCTGAGACTGAACAAAGGCCGGTGCCCAGACACCTCGACCCCGAACTGCTGCTCGATGCGGCCGACGACCCCATCGGCGGTCCATGCACCCACGATCAACACCAACAGCACCGGCACCCAGGCTCGCCGCGGAACGGCGAGGCCAGCTCTTTCGATCACGTCCCATCGCCAGGTGAGCGAGAGCACGAAGAGGATCGCCGCATCGGCGATCACATAGCGCGCGCGAGGATCGCCAACCCACATGAAGTACGGCGCCGCAAAGAGCAAGGCGACGACGACGACCGTGAGCACCCATCTCGTCCTACACGGTGCTTCGCAACGAACGCGTCCCGACATGGCGCGAGCCTACCGTGCACACTCCGCCTTGACGCCACGTGAAGGCGCGTTCACCGCCCTTCGAATACGGGCTTTCTCTTTTCGACGAACGCCCGCACGGCGTTTCGGTGATCTTGCGTGAACGCTGCAAATCTCTTCGAGCGTTCGACGGGCGGTTTCCGGAAAGCGAAACCACGCCAGCCGGGGCGGTAGCCCTTTCCGCTGGGCGTCACGGCTTGCGGCCCTCGACATCTTCGAAGACGAGCCCCGCCGTGTTCCAGCCCGACATCATGGCGCCGGTGAAGCCCGCGCCCGGGAACGTCCAGGCGCCCGCAAGATAGAGGCCCGGGACTGTGGTGCGCGGTTGCGGGCGATGGATGCTGTGCGAGGTCGGCGTATTGGCGTAGCCATAGATCGCGCCGAGGGGGTTCATCGAGTAACGCTGCATCGTGTGCGGGGTGCCGGTTTCGCAGATCTCGATGCGATCGCGGACGTCGGGGATGCGTTCTTCGAGGCGATCGATCAAGAAGTTCTCGAGTTCGGCCTTGCGTTCGCGGTAGGTCACCTCGTCGAGTCCTTCCCACAAACGGCCGTCCGCCATCAGCGCGGCGTGGAGGACCGAGCGGCCCTCGGGCACGTGCCCCGGATCGGCAAGGGTGTGGTTGCCCACCATCCAGCCCTGCCGGGCGTAGTCGCCCACTTCGAGGGCGCGCAGTTCTTCGTCGAAGTCGTAGCTGCGGACGTAGAAGGCCGAGCGATCGGCCAACCCGAGCTTCACCGCGTCACCCTTGATGCCCACGTAGGCCTGGTGGATCGAACACGAGATCGGGAGCGCGTCTGCATGTTCGACGTCTGCGCTGGCGAGGTCGCCCTGGTCGAGTAGCTGATGGAAGGTGAGTGGCGCCGCGGCATTGCTCACGACCGCGGGTGCGCGAAAGCGCCCCTGCTTGCGCGTTTCGACCCCGACGATTCGCCCCGCTTCGGTTTCGATCTTCACGACCTCGGCGCGCAACAACACCTTGCCGCCGTTTGCCTCGATCACGTCCACGAAGGCGTCCGAAAGCGCCTGCCCACCGCCTTCGGGGTAGAAGCAGCCACCGGCGTGATAACTGAGCCACATTCGCGCGTACATGAACGCCGACATCTGCGAAGGGACGAGGCCGAGGTAGCCCCAGAGGGTCGAGAAGATCGTCTGGACGCGGACGTCACTCACATGGGCGTCGAGGAACTGCTGCAGTGACTGGCCCATGCTCGCGAATGCTTCGGGGCTCGGCCCGCCCCCTTCGCCGGGCTGATCGATCGCGCGCAGCGTCGCGAACAGATCGCGAATGCCCTTCGCAGCGTCCGGGTAGGCGCTGCAAAGCAACGCTTCGTAGTCGTCGGCTTTGGCCGGGATCTCGTGATCGAAGTCGGGCCCGATCGTGCGATAGGCAATGTCGAACTGCCGGAGCCGCAAGCGTTCGAGCACGCCCAGCTTCTGCAGGTTCTTGTGCATGGAGCGTCCCGGCAGCAGGTCGCCCGTCTGGTGCAGCGCGACGTCGAAGTCGTAGACGATCTTCGTGCCCTTCACCTTGCGCAGGAAGTGATGCGCGTAGCCGCCGGCGTAGACGTGCTGCTCGAGCACGAGCACACGAAGGCCACTGGTGGCCATTCGCGTGGCCGCGGTGAGGCCACCAAGGCCCGACCCGACGACGATGACGTCCCAATCGGTTTCGATCGACTTCATGCTTGCTTCCTTTCGTTTGCACCGATCGCGGGGGGCGCGAACCGGCGCTCAGGAGTTCGAAGGGTCTTGACTGCCCGAGAAGAGCAGCGTCTTCATCGGGTCGCGAAGGGCCAACAGGTCGAGGCCGTGACGGAACTTGTCGGCGAGGTGGAGCGAGGTGATCCCGTGGAGCCCCGCCCAGAACAGGTGCGCGAGTACGTCGGGGTCACCCGATATCGCGCCGGCTTCGACGGCTTCGCCGATGGCATCGCGCAGCGGCTGCCACGCCATCGCCCCACCCTCTTCGACTTCGGGTGCGCGCGCAGCTTCGGACGGTTTCAGTTCGAACATCAACCGGTAGGCGTCGGGTTCATCGATCGCGAACTGCACGTACGCATCGCCGAGGCGAGTGAGGCGATCCGCAGGGTTGGCGGCCCGGGCGGCCGCTTCTGCCTGTGCCGCAGCGAAGCGGTGATACGCGGCAACGCGTGCAGCGTTGAAGATGGCGGCCTTGTTTTCGAAGTAGCGATACGGCGCGGCCGCGCTCTGGCCCGTCATCTTCGCGATGGCCCGCAGCGTGACGCCGTCGTAGCCGAGTTCGGCAAACAGGCCTTCGGCCGCGCGAATGACGGAGTCGCGTTGGGCTTCGATCTGTTCGTCGGTAAACGGGGGGCGTCCCATGGGTTTCAGTGAACGTTATTTAATAAACTATGTCAACTCAAACCTGAATGGGTCTCGAGATTCTGGTGGCGGCCCCTGTTGGCAAGGCGATCGATCGCCTCGATGCTGGCGCGCGGCCCGGCGAATGAACGGCGCGGGACGCGTTCCAGCAGGCATCGCATCCGTAAGGTCACGGGGAACACCGTCAGCGCGGCGATAAAAATCTGAAAAGGACTGGACTTTTTGTGGGAAAATATCACACTAAAGTTGGGTGGCGGAAATTCATCCGACCCCAACGACCCGGGATGCTTCCCGAAAAAGGAGATAACCTGTGCGAGCTCTAACACTTACGACATTGATCGTGGTTGCAATCGCGACCGCCCTGGGCGCTTCGCAAGCAATCGGAAACACCGGGGCTGTCTACACCGGTGGCCAGAAGGACGTGAAGATCTGCTTGCCGTCCACCGGCAGTTACACCCCCGAGGTCTGCGAAGAAGCCTTCGACCCAACGGGCCTGTGCGAACCGGGCGAGAAGGCCGAACTCGACTTCTGCGAGACCTACAACCCCGCTCCGCTCTGCTCGATCGACGGACAGAACGGACAGCGCTGCGGCTGTTACTACTTCTGCAAGAAGAAGGGCCCGATCACGCCGGGGCCGAAGTCCAGAGAAGTCAAAGACCGCGAAGGGGGCGTTCTCCTCAACTGAGCCGGGGGCGACTTCGGTAGGGGCTCGCGGTGCCCGGAACTGGGCTCAGGCTTTCCGGGCGTCGCGGGCCACCGCCGACTTCCAGCAGCGGCGATCGCAACGACCAACGCCTCGATGCCGCTGACGGTTGTGCCAACCGGGACATCCGAAAACGCGCGCCCTGTTTGGCGTTCTGCCAGGTACGGACGTCACGGCGAAGCGAGCCCGGGGTGTGGTCAGGGAACCTGGAACAGACAGCGTGCGAGAGGGAGCACGACGTCTCGGAGAACATAGAGATAATACTCGTGCCCAGAGACCGGCTCTTCGGGATCGCCCGACTCGGGATGTCGTTGCAGCGCCCTGACGGGCAGCACGCCGTAGTCCACGCCTGACGGGAACGGATCCACGTCATGCAATACGTCCGCGCGCCACAGGCTTCCTTCGGGAAGGTCGAGATTCGGGGACAGGCCGGGATTGGCCGCGTCCGCTGGCAGGACATAAAGGTAACGGGCCTCCCCGCCATTCCAGATCAAGTTGCCGTCATCATCCAGTCCTTCCCCTTCCCCTTCGCCACAGATCCCGGGCACGTAATCTCGTTGCAAGATCAGCGGGCCGCGGATATCCGGAAGACTCTCCAGATAGGCGCCGGTCACCGAACGATGCTCGATTTCTCCCTGTAAAGAAGGCCAACATCCACTCGACGTCGGTCGTGGGCATGGCGCTGTTGAGTCGGTCGGAATAGACGATGTCACAGTCGCCGTAGTCGACGTAGCTGCGTCCCTCTTCGGTGCTCGCCGAGATCAGATTCCAGGTGACTGCCCCGCGGGCTACTCGACAGCTGGGTTCTGGCTCGACGTCCGAGTATGGGGGTTATTTCAACTAGCCGTGGGGACCCGTTCCAGGCTTTTCTTTTCCGTGGGTTGCGCCGATAATTACGGTTCTGCTGTATTTCGTGGAGGAACTGGGATGTTGTTGAATAAGCCTTTGGTGTTGCGCGGGTTGATGACTTGCTTGGCTGGGTTTTTGGCGCTTGCGGTGGGATCAACCGAGGCGCGGGCGGCGTCGAAGATCTGCTTTACGAGCCAGGAAACCGGAGATTCCGAGATCTTCATCATGGATTCCGATGGTTCGAACGTGCTGAATCTCACCGCCAATCCGTCTTCCGACGAATTTTATTGTTCGTGGTCGCCCAACGGGACCCAGGTGGCCTTCGTATCCGACCAGGATGGCGATGCGGAAATCTACCGGGTCGATGCAGATGGCTCGAACGAGACCAGGCTCACGTACAGCACCGGAAACGATTTGTCGCCGGCGTGGTCTCCCGACGGAACCCTGATTGCTTTTTCCAGCTGGCGCGACGGGAACATGGAGATCTACGTCATGAATGCGTCGGATGGTTCGAATCCGACGAGGCTGACTTTCAACGACTCTCCCCCCTACGCCTCCATCGATTACGGCCCCTCGTGGTCTCCCGACGGCACCCAGATTGCCTTTCAGAGTTACAGGAATCGCACTTGCTGCCCGGTGAACGGAAATATCGAAATCTACAAGATGGATGCAGACGGTTCGAACCAGACGAGGCTCACGAATAACACTGCGGCGGACGTGGTGCCTGCGTGGTCCCCCGATGGAACCCTGATTGCCTACACGAGCGACATCACGGGCGATAGCGAAATCTGGGTGATGGATACGGATGGCCTCAACCAGATGAATCTCACGAACAATCCCGCGCAGGATTCAATGGCGACGTGGTCGCCGGATGCGAGCGAGATTGCGTTCGGTTCCGATCGCGCTGGCAGCGAGGACATCTTCGTGATGGATGCTGCGAATGGCGGGAACCAAACGGCGCTCACTTCCAATGCATTCGATGACGAGACCCCGGACTGGTCCTCCGGTCTTTCGCCGGCCGTGCCGGCCATTTCCGCCCGGGGGCAAGTCGTCCTGGTCCTTCTTCTGGGCGGCATCGCAGCGTTCGGGGTGATGCGAAGCCCCAGGAAGAGCCCCTTGGGGCCTGCTTGTCAGAATGACTAATATCGGTGGTGCGAGTAGGCCATTCAAGCCGCGTTTTCGGCACCGCCGATATCGACGTAACTGACAGGAACTTCTCTCGAGCCTTCGAGCAACTCCGCGAGAAACACTTCGCCCGGCTCGCGGTACGGCCGCTCACGCTCCACTGCACCCGGCACAGCTTCATCACCTGGGCACTCTACATCCCTCTGCTGAAGGAAGCCGGCGTACGCGCAGTGTTCGCTGGCCACCACTACCACCGCAACGCCCACGGCTGGAGTGATGGGCTCGAGATGATCACGACGGGTCCGGTCGGCAAGCCATTGGGCGACGATCCCTCTGGCTTGCGCATCGTGCGTGTCACGAACGGTGACCTCGACCACGCGTATTTCGCTCTGGATGCGGTTCCGGAGCGGGTTGGGGCTCAGGATTCGAACCGACGCGCGGAGTGAGTGTCACTGCGATTGTTCGAGTCGGGTGAAGGGACACCGTCCAGTCGAAGAATCCCGAAGAAGTCAGCCACAACCCTTGACAGGATTTCGCGGGCGAATCGAGGGCGCTGGCCGTTGCGATTCAAAGCCGCGGTGCAAGGCGCGGAACACGCCTGTGCCGTGGGTCCGATGTCGTTGTGAGTTGAAACGCAATCGCGATGAGAACACGCCACACGCGCCATTCACCGAAGCCAAAAAACCCACCGCTACAATGCCTTCGTGCGACACCCCACGGTCCCGCTTGGGGTAGCAAGAACAATGTCCTCTCTCGAAGGCCTTTCCAACGATCAACTGCTGAGCGAAACGCGAAAGCTCGTGCA
>JASMLK010000017.1 GCA_030748735.1 Myxococcota bacterium
CGCGATCGGCGCGATCGTCGGCTTCGGTCGCATCGATGTCCGCGTCGGAAACGGTGCCGAGTGATTCCCCTGCACTCGTTTCGTCGGCCGCTTCTTGCGCCGCCTGCGCGGCTTGCTCCCGCGCCTTCATCGCCTTCGCGACGAGCGGACGATGAATCGCGCGCGCCGGGTCGCCGATCACGTAGCAGTCGTGGTCACCACAGGGTGCCAGGCCGAGCAGCTTGCGATCGACCTGCAGCGTGCCGAGTGCCGCTTCGAGCACCGCACCCGAATTGCTTTGCAGCACGAAGAGCGGCGGCAAGAACGCGCGCGGGCGCACCAGCAAGCGCGCATTGCGCGAAGCGCTGTGTTGGTTGCCGAGCAGGATGTGGCGTTCCACCAGCCCACCCGCCGCGCGCAGTTCGAGGCGCGCAAGGCCGGTCGGATGACTCACGAGTTCACCCACCGCCACGGGCGCGCCGTCGCCAATGCGAAGGTTCAGCTGGTAGCGAAGCGCGCGAACACGCCGCCCCGAACGGTTGGCGTCAGCGACCGCGTCGATCACGCGGTTCGTGCGCGGCACGTAGGCGTGGCCTTCGCGGCTCGGCGCCGCGGCAACGAAGAGGCCCGCAACGAAGACGAGCAGCGACCCCCATGCGCGTGCGCGCAGGCGTTTCACTTCGAACCCGCCGCGCCCGTCAACTGGCTCGCCCCCGCGTACACCGCGCGGCTGCCGAGTTCGGCTTCGATGCGGAGCAAGCGGTTGTACTTCGCCACGCGGTCGGTGCGGCACAGCGACCCCGTCTTGATCTGCCCCACGCCAGTGCCCACGGCGAGGTCGGCGATCGTGGTGTCTTCGGTTTCGCCGCTGCGGTGCGACATCACGGCGCTGAAGCCCGCGTCGCGCGCCATCGAAACGGCTTCGAGGGTTTCGGTCAGCGTGCCGATCTGGTTCACCTTGATGAGGATCGAGTTCGCGGCCTTCTCCTCGATGCCACGCTTCAAGATGGCGGGGTTCGTCACGAACAAGTCATCCCCAACCAATTGAACCTTGTCGCCACACGCCGCGGTGAGCTTCGACCAACCCGCCCAGTCGTCTTCCGCGAGCCCGTCTTCGATCGACACCACGGGGTAGTGGTCGATCCAGTCCTGCCAGAACTCGATCATCTGGTCGGTGCTCTTGGTTTCGCGCTCGCCCGTGAGCTCGTAGTTGCCGCCGCGATAGATCTCGCTCGAAGCCGGGTCGAGGGCGATCGCAATCTCTTCGCCGGGTCGGTAGCCCGCTGCTTCGATGGCCTGCACCACCAGCTCGATCGCCTCGCGGTTGCTCGAAAGGTCCGGCGCAAAGCCACCTTCGTCGCCGACCGCCGTCGAATAGCCCTTCTTCTGGATGATGCCGCGCAGGGTGTGAAAGGTTTCGGCGCCCCAGCGCAGCGCTTCCTTGAAGGTCGGCGCGCCGAGCGGGTAGAGCATGAATTCCTGCAGGTCGACGTTGTTGTCCGCGTGGGCGCCGCCGTTGATCACGTTCATCATGGGGGCGGGGAGCACGTTCGCGTCTGCGTCGACGAAGCGATACACGGGCGTCTTCGTCGCGTTCGCGGCCGCGTGGGCGGCGGCGAGTGAAATGCCGAGCAGTGCGTTCGCGCCGAGGCGGCTCTTGGTCTCGGTGCCGTCGCAGTCGATCATGGCCTTGTCGAGCGCGGCCTGTTCGCCCAGGCCGCCGAGCTTCATGCCGGTCACGAGCTTCGCGAGTTCGCCGTTTACGTGCGCGACCGCCTTCGTGACGCCTTTGCCGAGGTAGCGGGCCTTGTCGCCGTCGCGCAGCTCGAGGGCTTCGCGGGCGCCCGTCGAAGCACCACTCGGCACTGCGGCCACGCCGACGCCGCCGTCCGAAGTCTGGACCTCGACCGAAAGCGTCGGGTTGCCCCGACTGTCCAGGATCTCGAGTCCGTGAACGCCGCTAATCGTCACTGCCGCCATGGTGCGCGCGCCTCCAATCGCTTGGTCTCACCTGAGTCGGTGGGTGGGTCGGTGGATGGGTGGGCCGGTGGATGGATGGGTCGGTGGATGGGTGGGCCGGGGTCGTGGTTCCCCGGTAGATCGGTAGATAGAAGGGGGTCGGCGGGGGAGCTTGGGGGTTGGCCCCGCCGACGGGCGACACATGGGGCTAGCAGTCCGTTGAAGAACCCTGACCGAGCCAGGTGCAGTCATTCGGGCCGAGATCAAGGCGCGGAATCACGGGCGTAGCCATTGCTACGGCCGTGGTTTCGCAACGCAGAGATCGGGTCGAAGGGCTGTGCATGGCGCCCGAAGGGTTCTTCAACGGGCTGCTAAGGACCCCCGTGCGCGCGGGACGGTAGCGCAGCCCCGCGCGCGCTCACCGGGGTTCCGTAGGAACTTCGGGGCGTTGCGGCGCTTTGCCGCGACAAATGCGATGGGGTTTCGGGCTAGGAAGACAGCCTGGGCACCACGAGCGGCGACCCGTCCGGCGCGGTGACGATGTCGGCCGCCACCCCGAAGGCGCGCTCGAGCACGCTCGCTTCGAGGACCTCGCCGGGTGGCCCCACCGCGACCACCTCGCCGTGGGAAAGCAGCACGAGTCGGTCGCACACCCGCGCCGCGAGCCCCAGGTCGTGGGAAACCACCAGTGCCCCCGCCCCGGCATCGACCCGCCGCCGCACCGCACCGAGCAGGTCGATGCGGTGACGCAAATCGAGGAAAGAAGTCGGCTCGTCGAGCAACAGAAACTCAGGCTCCTGGGCAAGCGCGCGCGCGAACATCACGAGCTGCCGCTCGCCGCCCGAAAGCTTCTGGATCGAACGCGCTTCGAATTCTTCGATCCCCACCTCGGCCATCGCGGCCCGCGCGGCGGCGAGGTCTTCGGGGCGGTCCAGCCCGAAGAGCGGTTGATGGGGCGCGCGACCCATCAGCACGACTTCGAGCGCGGTGAAGGGGTATGGGAGTTGCGTGTCCTGGGGCACGGTGGCGAGCGCTCGCGCGAGTGCGGCGCGTGAGAACCCCGCGATCGATTCGCCACCGAGCAACACCTCGCCCCCGTCTTGCCGCAGTACACGCGTCGCAACGCGCAGCAGTGTCGTCTTGCCCGAACCGTTGTGACCCACCATGCCGACGATCTCGCCGGGCTTCACGTCGAACGAAACCCCGCGCAATACGCTGCGTGCGCCCAGGCGGACGCTCACGTCGCGAAACTCGAGCGAGCGCGTCTGCGTCATGGTGCAAACACCCGCTGTTGATGCTTGCGCAACAAGTAGAGGAAGAGCGGGCCACCGACGAGCGCCGTGATCGCGCCAACCGGAAGTTCGCGGCCGCCGAGTGCCGTGCGGGCGACGCTGTCGCACACCACCAGGAACGCGCCGCCACCAAGGGCCGCCGCCGGAACGAGCAAGCGGTGATCCGCACCCAGCACCAATCGCAACAGGTGCGGAATGATGAGCCCCACGAACCCCACCAGCCCCGCCACCGAAACCGCAGCACCGACCATCAGTGAAGTCGCGAGCAACAACACCCGTTTGTGGGCTTCGGTCGCAACGCCGAGTTGTGCGGCGGGTTCGTCACCCAGGATCAGGAGGTTGAGCGAGCGCCCGAGCAAGAGCGACGCCACCAATCCCAACGCGAGAAAGAGCGCCACCCAACCCGCAACGTCACTACGCGCCGCCGAAAGGTTGCCGATCAACCACAGGAAGATTTGCGAGCCTTCGGTGAGCCCCGCGACCGAAGCCAGGAACACGATCGCCGCCGACGCAAACGCGTTGAACACCACGCCGGTGAGCAGCAGGTTGTTGGCCGAAACGCGTTCGCCACTGCCCGCGATCACGTAGAGCAGAAAGGTCGTAACGAGCGCACCCACGAAAGCCGCAGGCGGCACCGCGTTGTAGCCGAAGCCCGCGGCCGCACCGAGCGAAAGTGCCGCGATGCCCCCGAGCGCGGCACCGCCCGAAACGCCGAGCACGAATGGATCGGCGAGCGGGTTGCGCAACATCGCCTGGAAGACCACACCCGAAACCGAAAGCGAAGCCCCCACCAACATCGCGAGCAACGTGCGCGGCCAGCGTATGCGCAACACGATGTCTGCTTCGGGGCCGGCGGCCTCTGCACCCGTCACCGCCCCCCACACCTGCGCGAACGAAAGCTCCGAAGGGCCGAGCAAGAGCGAGAACCACGCGCTCGCGACCACGAGCAACACCATCGCGCTGAGTACGAAGAAGAAGCGGGAGCGGGTCAGCAGCATCAGTGCAGCCGCCCCGGTGCGTTGGACTTTGCGGTGCGGCCCGCGTCTACCGCGAGGTGTCCTTCGATCGCCTCGCCCCACAACGTACGCGCAAGCAACAAGAGCGAGGCATCGAGCGCAGGCCCCGGCATCGAGATCAGCGCCGCATCGAGCGCGATCAAGCGGTCGTTCTCGACCGCCGCGATGTGGGGCCACTGCTTCCAGAACGCGAGCGTGTCACGCGGGTCGTTGGCTTCGGGACTCAAGTCGACGAGCAACGCCGGCGATCGCGCAACCAACCATTCGAGCGAAACCCGCGGATACGACTCGCTGTATTCCGCCGCAACGTTCCGCACCCCAACGATCGTGAGCATCGTGTCGATGAAGTTGCCACCCCCGACGACGAAGAGCGGGTCGCGTTGCAGCACCATCGCGATCGTGGGCGGCTTCGCGGCGTGGCCTTCACGCGGGTTCGCGGCACCACCCGCTTCGCCATCGCTTTGCAGCTTCGCCACCGCACGCTCGACCCGCCCACGCGCGTGCTTGATCGCCGCAACCCTCACCGCGGCCGCATCACGCGCACCCGTCAGCGCACCCAACCGCTCGATGTTCTCCAGCACCTCATCGAACGCATGATTGTCGAACGCCTCGACCCCGACCCCAAGCGCTTCGACCCGCTCCCGAAACGCCCGCTGCTCCGCGCTCGGCACCAGGACCACCAGGTCGGGTTCGAGCGCCACCACAGCCTCGAGACTCGGATTGAAGAGCCCGCCAACCCTGGGCAGCGCCGCAACCTCCCCAATCTGCCGCGCCGAATAATCATCCACCCCAACCAGTCGCTCCCCTTCCCCGAGCGCGAGCAAGATCGCAGTCAACGACGGGTTGAGGGAAACGATGCGAGCGGGAAGCTCGGCACCAGCCACGTTCGCGAGCACCACGGCAGCCACTGCAAACGGCAGTGTGAATCGATGTAGTAGGGACAGTGACACGGCTATCGATATGAATTTGCTGGAAGGTCCGCGCCACATCACACCCGACTTCGAGGGTGATGACACCGCGTAGGGGTCAACTCCGAAGGCGCGCGACTCTGCGTTCGTCCGCATCGGCCGAGGCCAGTTCTCTCGCTCGGGCGATGTCGAAGCCAAACGAAACCGTTCGGGGCTTGATGCGATAAGGGCGCGAATCGGACGACACGCTTCGGGAGTCGAAAGCGTCCTTCAGTAGCTGATTCACCGCCCCACTCATCGAGAGACCTCGGCGATCCGCAAAGCCCTCGACCTTGGCCCGCACTTCGTCTTCCAGCCTGATCGTGAGACGTGTCTTCTTGGCCATCTGGGATCCTCTCGGTGGAGCGACATTCTATCGCGCGATCGCGGTGAGTTGGCCCGGATCGGTCTCCGACGGCACCACGATGAAGTGGTACTCTCCTCGGATGGCCCTGCCTTCCGAATCCGAGATCCGGCGGCTCACACCCCAAGAGCGTATCCGGCTGATAGAACTGCTCTGGCTGAGTTTCGTGGATGAGCCGAGCTCACTTCCAGTGACCGACGCGCAGCGGGAGGAGCTTCGCCGCCGCCTCGCCGCCCACGCCGAAAACCCGGAAGAGGCTCAACCGTGGTCTGAAGTCCGAGCGGAACTCGAGCGCAAGTGATCACACGGCTCACCGCCGCCGCCTCGGCCGATCTCGCAGACGCACTCGACTGGTACCGAAGTCGGCAGGCAGGGTTGGACAACCGCTTCCTGGCCGCGGTCGACGCCACACTCGACGAGCTGGTTAAGCACCCGGTCGTCGGTACTCCTGTCGAAGGCGAGATTCGACGCGTTCTGCTTCGCGGTTTCCCATACGGCATCTTCTACACAACCACTGGCGATGAGATCGTTGTCATCGCGTGCATGCACGGGGCTCGCGATCCGAAACGCTGGCAAGCGCGCGGCGCGAGCTAGGCGGCGGATAGCCAGCATCGTGGGATGCCGGACCCGAAGCCCGGCACCCCACTTTGCCTCGCTGGATTTGCCTCTCGCCGCCCCTACAACCGTTTCGCGGTCGTCTTGCCCTTCAAGGCGAGATGGGGACGCAGGCGTTCGAGCATCTTGTCGCCGACGCCCTTTACCTCGACGAGCTCTTCGACGGCCTTGAAGCCGCCCTTGCTCTTGCGCACTTCGAGGATCGCAGCAGCGCGCTTTTCGCCAACACCGGGGAGCAGTTGGAGCTGCTCGAGGTCGGCGGTGTTGAGGTTCACGACGCCGGTCATGCGGGCTGCATGGGTCGTCGAATCGGCCGCGAACGTCACGGTCGGAATCGTGGCCAAAGCGACCACGAGGGCGGCAGTGAGTGCCGCGGCGCGGCGGGTGGCGCCGCTTCGGCCCAGGCGATGGGCCGCGTTCTTGCTCTGCATTGGTGTTGCTCCGCGGGACCGCGGGGATCTTCGAATCTTGCGCGCGATCGCTTAGTGATCGCGCTCCACCGAATATTCGAGCAGGTCGAGCAGCGCGCTCTTCGCCTGGCTGTCGGGGAAGGCCGCGATGGTGGCCGAAGCCTTTTCGGCGTGTTCCTGCGCGCGCCGCATGCTGTCTTCGACGCCGCGGTAGCGCTTCACGAGTTCGAGTACGGGCGATAGATCGAGTTCGCTCGCGAGCGAGGCGAGGTCGTGGCCGGGGTTCGCGGCGGCGATCTGCGACGCCTGCTTGAGCAGGCCACCCACCTGTTCGCGCTCGTTCGTGGTGCAGCGCTTCAAAGTCAGAAGCAGCGGCAGCGTCACCTTGCCTTCGTGGAGGTCCGCGCACTGCGGCTTGCCCAACGTTTCGGCGGGGGCTTCATAATCGAGCACGTCGTCGCGTACCTGGAACGCAATGCCGAGTTCGCGCCCGAACTCCGCCACCCTGCGCACTTCGCCGCGCGTCACTTCCCCCAGCACCGCACCAATTTCGCAAGCCGCCGAAAGCAGCACCGCGCTCTTGCGTTCGATCACCTGGTAGTACTGCCGCTCGGAAACGTCGGTGTCGAAGCTTCGTTGCAATTGGATGAGCTCGCCTTCGGCCATCATGCGGATGGTGTTCGAAAAGATCTCGAGGATCGCGAGGCTGCCGTCTTCGACGATCATCGACGACGCGCGCCCGTAGAAGAAGTCGCCCGCCAGCACCGCGCGGCGGTTGCCCCAGATGGCGTTCGCCGAAGGCTGGCCGCGGCGCAGTTCCGAAAGGTCGACCACGTCGTCGTGCAAGAGCGTCGCCGTGTGGATCAACTCGAGCGCGGCGCCGAGCTGCACGCGGCGCGACCCCGTATAGCCGGTGAGTTCGGCGGCGAGCAGCACGAGGATCGGGCGCAGCCGCTTGCCGCCCGAAGAAAGCACGTGGCTGCCGATCACCGGCATGATCTCGCTCCCGCTCTCGAGCTGTTCGCGCATCGCGCGATCGACCAGCTCGAGGCCGTCGGACATGCGGCTGAAGAGGTCCTGAATGCGTTGGTCGAGTGCGGGGGGGGCTTCGCTCATGGAGCGCGCAAGTTAGCCGCGCGGTTTCGGAGTGTCGAGCGGTGAGATGCGAAAAGGTGAGTAGAACCGGCCGCTTAACGCTGCTTCACGGTCGCCGTTCTCAGCCCTCACGTAGCCATGCGACCGCGTTCGCAATGTTGTCGATCTCGACCAGGCGCGTTTTCCCCGCCGCGCCCTTCTCGAGCTGGGCTTTCGTGCCCGGCGGAACCAGCAGCGTCGAATAGCCGAGCCGCGCGAGTTCGCGCACGCGCAGATCGAGGCGCGACACCCGGCGCACTTCGCCCCCGAGCCCCACCTCTCCGCACGCCGCGGCACCCGCCGGCAGTGCGATGTCGAGGGCCGAAGACGCGAGCGCGAGCGCGAGGCCGAGGTCGGCCGCCGGTTCGCCGACGCGAACCCCGCCCGCGACGTTCACGTAGACATCGCGCGAAACCAGGTCGACGGGCGTGCGCCGATCGAGCACCGCGAGCATCAAGGCCACGCGTCCGTCGTCGATGCCGATCGAGGTACGGCGCGGTGTGCCGTAGGTCGCGGCCGCCACCAACGCCTGGATCTCGACCAACATCGGCCGCGACCCTTCGAGCAGCGGGATCACGCACGAACCCGGTGCACCGTCGCGATGTTCGGCGAGGAAGAGTTCGCTCGGGTTCTCCACCACCTCGAGCCCGCGCTCCCCCATCGAAAACACGCCGACTTCCTGCGTCGAACCGAAGCGGTTCTTCGCCGCGCGAAGCAAGCGGAAGGCGTGATTGCGATCGCCTTCGAAACCGAGCACGACGTCGACCAGATGTTCGAGCACGCGGGGGCCGGCAAGCGTGCCGTCCTTCGTGACGTGCCCGACCAGCACGAGCGTCGTGTCGTGGAGCTTCGCGGTCGCGGCGAGGAGCGACGCGCTTTCGCGTACCTGCGAAACCGAACCCGGCGAGCTTTCGACCCGCGAGGTCTGCAGCGTCTGCACCGAGTCGACGATCACGAGCTTCGGCGAAAGCTCCTTCCACGCGTTCGCGAAACTCTCGACCCGCGTTTCGGCCAGGATCGCGACCCCGCGGCCGTCGTCTTCGAGCCGCTCGGCGCGCAGGCGCACCTGCTCGGGGCTCTCTTCGCCACTGATGTAGAGGACGCTCCGCTCCCCCGCCCCGCTGCGCATCGAATCGGCGTCGATCTGCGCCGCGAGCTGGAGCGCCAGCGTCGACTTCCCGACCCCGGGCTCGCCGCCCAGCAGCACCACGGAACCCGGCACGAAGCCGCCCCCGAGTACGCGATCGAGTTCGCTTATTCCCGAGGAGAAGCGCTCGACGTTGCCCGGCTCGATCTCGCCCAGGGTCCGGACCTTTTCGGCCTCCACCCGGGCCGCGCCCCCGAACCCGAGCAGGTCTCGTGCCTCGCCCGGAATGGCGTCCAGCGAGCCCTTCGGCGCCGCCACCTCCTCTTCGAGAGAACCCCATTTTCCGCATTCATTACAGCGACCTAGCCACTTCGGATGCTGGGCCCCGCAGGAAGTGCAGGCATAGATGGTCTTGGGCTTCGCCACGGCGGACAGTATAGTGCGCCCGGCCCGTAAACCCGACGGAGAAATTTGGTTTACAGGCCCAACCCGACAGCCCAACCCGACAGGTAGACAGGTAGATAGAAGGAGTTCCCCGGTGTCGACCCTTTACGACAAGCTCGCCGAACAAGCCCTCGCAGGCGCCGCCCCCACCGAAGACCAGGCGCGCCAGGTCATCGAAGACGAGAGCCTCCGCCTGCTCCCCCTCCTCGACGCCGCCTTCCGCGTACGCGAAGAGCACTTCGGCCGCGAAGTCATCATCCACGTGCTCAACAACGTCCAAAACGGCCTCTGCCCCGAAGACTGCGGCTACTGCTCGCAGAACAAGGACAGCGAAGCGCCGATCCGCAAATACCCGATGAAGAGCGACGAAGAGATCTTCGCCGAAGCCGAAGCGGCCGCGAAGGACGGCGCGTCGCGTTACTGCATGGTGCTTTCGGGCCGGGGCCCGACGCTCGAGCGCACGAAGAAACTCGCGCAGCTCGTCCGCGACCTGAAGTCGAAGTACCCCGTCGACGTCTGCATCTCGGCCGGCATCATCGACGACGAAAAGGCCAAGATCCTTGGCGACGCGGGACTCGACCGCTTGAACCACAACCTCAACACGAGCGAAGCGCACTACAACGAAGTCACCTCGACCCACACCTACGCGGACCGCGTCGCGACCCTTCGCGCCGCGAACAAGTTCGGCATCGGGACCTGCAGTGGGTTGATCGTCGGCATGGGGGAAGGCACGGACGACCTCATCGAAGTCGCCTTCCGGCTGCGCGAACTCGAGGTGCCCTCGATCCCGGTGAACTTCTTCATCCCGATCGACGGCACGCAGGTGAGCCCCGACGGTTCGCTCACCCCCGAGCACTGCCTGCGCGTGCTCTGCTTGATGCGCTTCGTGAACCCGAGCGCCGAAATCCGCATGGCGGGTGGACGCGAGGGCAACCTGCGTCACATGCAGCCGCTCGGCCTCTACCCCGCCAACTCGCTCTTCGTCGAGGGTTATCTCACGACCCGCGGCGACGCTTCGCGCGAGACCTACCAGATGATCGCCGACGCGGGCTTCACGATTTCGGGCAACAGCGACTACGACGGTCCGCTGCCCGAAACGAACGCATTCCGCCTGCCTGGCCCGCTGGGTGACCTGCTGAAGCCCGACGTCGCCGCGCAGTCGTAGCGCGCGTTCGGTCCGACACGAGGCGCGGAGGTTGCGCATGACGATCGAACAGATCGCCGACGAAAAGCTCGGGCGCATTCGCGAACGCGGCACGTACCGCACCTTGCGCGAGCTAAGCGGTGCGCACGGCCCGCGCGTCATGCTGAACGGCAAAGAGGTCCTGCTTTTCGCCGGGAGCAACTACCTCGACCTGAGTCATCACCCCGAAGTCGTCGAAGCTGCGGCGCAGGCTGCGCGCGACTACGGATGTGCGGCCGGGGGCTCGCGCCTCATCTCGGGCAACCTCGACCTCCACGAAGCCTTCGAAGCAGAACTCGCGGCGTTTGCGGGCTGCGAATCGGCCCTGCTCTTCAATTCGGGCTACGCGGCGAACCTGGGGCTCATTCCCGCGCTCGTAGGTGAGAACGACTTCGTGGTGTCGGACCAACTCAACCACGCGTCGATCATCGACGGCGTGCGGCTTTCGCGCGCGCAGCGCCGCGTGTTTCCCCACGGCGACTGCGCGGCGCTGGACAAAGTGCTTTCGGAAGTCTGCCGCGAAGGCGTTCGCGTGCTCGTGCCCCTCGACGGTGTCTTTTCGATGGACGGCGACATCGCACCGCTTCGCACGATGGTGCGACTCGCCCACCACCACGGCGCCATGGTGTTGCTCGACGACGCGCACGGGACCGGGACGCTGGGTGATGGGGGACGCGGAAGTGCTGCGCATTGCGGCGTGATGGACGAAGTCGACATCCACCTCGGCAACCTCGCCAAGGGGCTCGGTTCGTTCGGCGCGTTCGTCGCCGGGCCCGCGGCGTTGCGAGACCTGCTCATCAACGTTGCGCGCAGTTTCATCTTCACGTGCGCGCTACCGCCGCCGCAGGTTGGCGCGGGACGTGCAGCGCTTCGCCTGGTACGCGACGAACCGTGGCGGCGTTGGCGCCTGCAGGGAAACGCCGCGCGGCTTCGCGCGAAGCTCGCCGCTGCCGGGATCGACACCGCACCGTCCGCGACCCACATCGTGCCCGTCGTGCTCGGCGACAACGCGCGCACGATGACGGTTTGCGAGGCGCTGCTCGACGAAGGCTTCTACGTGCAGGGCATTCGCCATCCCTCGGTGCCACGCGGCACCGCGCGCCTGCGCATCACCCCGATGGCGACCCACAGCGAAGAAGAGATCGACGCGTTGGCGAACGCGGTCGTGCGCACCGTCGAACGCCACCCGGCACCCGACGCATGACGCGTGGTTGGTTCGTCACCGGCACCGATACCGGGGTGGGGAAGACCGTGGTCTCGTGCGCGATCGCGCGCGGGCTGCGCGACCGCGGGATCGACCTCGGTGTCATGAAACCGGTCGAAACCGGAGTCGAGGAAGCAGGGCCGCAAGATGCGCAGAAGCTCCGCGCAGCCGCCGGCGTAGACGACGCCCTCGACGAGATCTGCCCGTTTCAGTTCGCTCTCCCCGCTGCACCCAACGTGGCCGCGGCGGCAGAGAACCGCGCTGTCGATCTCGACATCCTGACCTCGGGCTTCGAACGACTGGCATCGCGTCACGAAACGATGCTCGTCGAAGGCGCCGGGGGGTTGCTGGTCCCGGTCACCGACGAAGTCGACATGGCCCAACTCGCGCAGCGCCTCGGCCTCGATGTCATCGTGGTGGCCCGCATGGCGCTCGGCACCATCAACCACAGCCTGCTCACCCTGCGCGAAATCGAACGCCGCGGCGTCGCGCTCGCGGGGGTCGTGCTGAGCGAATCGGACGGCGCGCTTTCGAAAGCCGACGAGGCCAACCTCCAGCATCTGCGCCGTGCGCTGGGCGATCGCGTGCTCGCAGAGATCCGCTCGACCGCGTCACCCGAAACCGCGCTGATCGACGGCCGGACGCTCGACCGGCTGTTGCAGCGCGACTGACCCGCGCCCGGGGCGAAGCCCGGCAACCCGGCGCTGGCTAGGTGTTCGTTTCCGCGGTGTCGTGGGCGGGGATCGAGTTCGTGACCGTGGTCCCGAGCTCGGGTGCGCTCTCGATCGAGAGAAGGATCGCGGTGAACAGGGGCGGCGCTTTGCAAAGGTGCCGCGTCAGCTGGTCACGCGGACGGAGTCAGCTACCCGCAGGCGTTCGGCGAGCCGACGCGCTTGCCGCGTGCGGCTCGACAGCAACGCGGCCGGCAGCAGAATGAGATCTCCCACGACCGCAAACCCGACCCCCAGCGCGGCGAACACGCCGAAGGTCACGAGCCCGCTCCACTCGCTCGCCAACATGCTGCAGAAGCCGAGGCCAAGACACAGGCTGCTGGTCAAGATCGCGGACCCCACGGCGCGAACACTCGCTTCGAGCGCGGCTGCGGGTTGGGCGCCGCGCTCACGCTCTCCCTGATAGTGGAGTGCCATGTGGACGGTGTCGTCCACGACGATCACCAGCAGGATCGCCCCGAGCAGCGCGTTCGTGAGGTCGAGCGCGACCCCGAGCCACCCCATCGTGCCCAACATCGCGAGCACGGGGAGGAAGTTCGCCACCACGGACCACGCAACCAGCGCCACCCCGGCGCGCGCCAGCAACCCGATCAACACGACCGAAACGATCGCGAACGCATAGCGAAGCGTTTGCCACTGCGATTCGCGCACGGCCGCGAGAAAGGTGTCGACCAACGGCATGCCGCCCTCGAGACGGACGCGATAACCCGACGGGCCGAACTCGTGGTTGAGCTTCCCGATGCGTTCCTCCACCCACCGCACGTTGTCGCTGTAATCTTCCTCGTGCCAGCCTCTACCGATCGCAACACGCGCGCGCTCGTTGAACACGCCTCCCGGTTCAACTTCGCGCTCACTCCAGAAGGCCCGCACGAGGTCGTGACTCGCCACCAGGGGCATGAGCTGGAGTCGCCGCGCAAAGAGCTCTTCGTGATCGCGTGGAGCACGCCCGCTGTCACTCAGGAAGGCCTCTTCGAGCAACGTGAGAAAGCTCCAGGTCTCCCCCACCCCGGGATTACCGATGAACTGCTGTTCGACCGCAGCCAGTAGCTGCAACGTCTCGACGTCGTAGACATGCGCGCCGGCCGGGATGTCGACGACGAGTTCCATGGTGTCGCACTTGCGCAGCCTTTCTTCGATGAACTGAATCGAACGCAATACATAGGAACGCTCGCCAAAGCCCGTAGGTCCTCCGTCCGCGATGAACCCGACCCCAGCCGCCAGGATGACCAGGCCCAGCAGCGAACCCGCCAGCGCAATGCGGGGAGCGCGACGCACGAAACCCAGCATGCCAGCCGCGAGCCGCGCTGCGGCATGGTGTGAACGCGCGGCGGGACGCCAGTCGCCGCGGCGGGCGCGCAGCGTCACGGCGGCGGGTAGCACGGTGAAGATCGCGACGAAGCCCAGGCTGCACCCGAGGGCGCTCATTTGCCCGGCATCGCGAAACGTCTGCAGCACACTCCAGTTGAAACTCACAAAGCCCGCCGCTGTCGTGAAGCCCGCCCAGAAGCATGCCGAGCCCACCTGGCCCGCGGCCGAAACCAACGCCCGCGAAACCCGAGCGGCCTGGTCCGACGTCGTCGAATCGCCTTCGCATTCTTTGTCGTACGCGGTCACGAACGCCGACATGAAGTGGATCGACGACGTCATCGAAATGATGAGCACCACGATCGGCACCACGCCCATCAAGACGCTCACCGGTATCCCGAGTGCCGCCGTCGCACCCTGAACCACCAGATAGAGGGGACCGATCGCAGCGAGCGGAAGCAACGTGAGCCACGGGTCGCGGAAGACCCACCACAGCACACCGAACATGGCGACGAACAGCCCCACGGTGGTCGTGAGGGTGTCGCGGTCGACGGTCTGCGCCCCGATCACGTTGAACATCGGCTCGCCGGTGAAGTAGATCTCGGCACCGAGTTCTTCTTCGAATGCGTGCCGCCGCGCCAGGAGTTCGAGCACCGAGTTGCGCTGCCGGGTGCTCTCGAGCGAGGCGAGTTCGATCACGATGCCCGCAGTGGCGCGGTCTCGACTGACGAGGTTGCCGTAGAAGAACGCCTGCTGGCCTGCGCGGTCGAGCAACGAGCGCCAATCGGGCGCGAGTTCGAAGCCGCCGCCGGCTGCGCGACGACCGATCGGGCGGCTTTCGAGGGGGCCCGTCACGACGGGGAGGTTGAGCATGCTCGTCGCCGACATGACGTTGGGCACGGCGTCGAGCGCAGCGTGAAAGCGGCCGAGCAGGTCGAGCGACCAGGCTTCGTCGAAGCCCTGACAGCGGGGCGAGGCCTCGCAGCTCACGACCGCAAGCAGCTGCGACCCCACGCCGAATTCGCGCTGATGGGCCACGAGCCCGCGCACCTGGGGATGGTCGGCTCCGAAGTAGCCGTTGAAGCCGACTTCGGTGACGAGTCGCGTCGACGACGCACCCGCCAACGCCACGATCACGGCTGCAATCGCGATCGCCCAGCCCGGGCTCCGCACACAGGTGCGCGTGAGCGCAACGGGAAACCATCTGGTGAAGCGAGTGATCGCGCCCGCTTCGCGCCGGCGACCCGGCGCACTCACTTCGGGCTCGACCGACCCGCTGCGTGTTTTCATCGCGCCGACACCTCGACGCGATCGCCGCTCTTCGCCGGGCGACGACCCACCCCCGCGCCTCGCTTCTTCGCAGCGCGCGCCGAGAGTCGGTCGACCAGTTTGAACAGGTCACTCGTGCCGCCGCGCCGGAGCCGCATGGCGGAAAAGGCCGATTCGGCGATTTCCGGCTTGATCTCGACACGGGGGAAGGCGACCTCGGTCACCCACTCGCCGTCGCGCCGGGTGACCGTCATCTTGCGTGGGATCAGCACCTCGCCCGCCCCCTCGAGTGAAGCGAGATCGACTTCGAGGACCTTTGCCGGCTTCGGGTCGCCAGCGCGATACGATTCGAGGCGCGCCAGTGCACCGGTGCTGCGTTCGATCACGATGACGTGCCGCGCGTAGATGCCGCCCTCGAGGGGCCGTGCTTCGAAGCGATCGAAGCGCGGCGCTGAGGCGGCGTGGGTACTGGCCACGCCGGCATCGTCGGTGGTCTCGCACGCTCCGCCTGGCCCGCAGACGCTCGCCGGCAGCTGTGTCACCTCGTAGTCGATCCAGCTGCGCGTTTCGAGATCCGCGTACGAAAGATCACTGCCGAAGAACGCGTCCTCCTTCTGATAGGTGCTGATGCGACGAGGCGCGTCGATTTCCGGCTGATAGAACCACGTGTGACTCACCCCGCGCGCGCCTTCGATCATCAGGATGCCATTGCCCCGCAGGTAGGAGGGCCCGGTAAAGCGCATGATGGTGTGTGCGCGTCCGTCGACCAGCTGTCGCGCGAAGTCGAATTCGCGCCGCCCCGCCGTGCGCCCGCCTCGCTTGATGCGCAGTTCAACGGTGCGCACCGAGGGGTAGTCGAAGAGCCGATCGAAGGCCGCCTCGATGCGGGCTGCGGGGGTTTCATCCGGTGCGGCGGAAACGCCAGCGGGCCTCACCAACACGAGCGAGAACACGGCCGCGAAGACCGCAGACAACAACGCGCAACGCGGACGCGGCTTGCGTTCCCACCACTTCACATGCAACGACACATGCAACGACATCGATCACCTCACCATCAACGGGCACCGCGTGGATGCGAGAGCGAGTGAGCCCGCACCTCGCTTTTCATGCGACACGATCGGGTGTTGCAAGCGAGGCGCCATCCACCACGCCACATCCGGCCGGTGAGGCGCCCATGAGCGCTCCTCCAGCGCCGGCTTTCCGCCCGGCGCGCGCACGGCACGCCAACGCGACACCGCGACACCCCGCTGCCGTGTCGCGTTGGCGCGTTCGGGCCCAGGCACTGTTGGCGAGCCGATTTCCGGCAGCGCGTGCCATTGTCGGAGCCCCGCCTTTCAGGAGGCCTGGGGCGCAACGCACCGATGCCGGTAAAGCGCGGGCCGAACCCGAAGGTGATGGCGCGTCATCTGCAGAGCGGCGCGAAGTCGTTATGACGCAAGTGCGTCAGTTCGACCGCTCTTCGCGTCATTTTGCGTCGTGACGCGTAGGGCGGGACGCGTTGAGGCAAGATTTTCCGCGTCATTCCAGCGCTCCGCCCAGCGCAAAAAACCCCTGGAGGCCCGGCTGGGCCTCTAGCGCCTCTCAGCTCGTTTTCGCCTTCTTTCGCTTGGCGGCTCGAAACAGGCTGAGCCTCGCAGCGCGTCATTCTGCATTTGACGCGCTTCGACCGTCGTGCACCCATCTTGCGTCATGATCCCGTTCACCGGAGCCCATCACCAGACGAATCTGCGATCTTTCCGCCGCATTGCTGCCGCTCTACCCGTCCAGAACCGTGCGAACGTGTGGCTAAAGCCCCTCGGCCGAGGAGCCGATTCGACGTCCAGCGATGAGTAGGAACAACGAGCCCACGGACATTGGCGAAGAGCTTCGCATGATCGATGTGAAGCTGAAGCAGCTGCGGCGGGACTACGAGCAGTACTTCCTGGGTGCTCGGCCGCGCGAGCCCATCGATCAGCGCTCCGAGATTCAGAAGACGATGATCCGCCTCGCCAACGGTCAGATCAAGAACACGGGCGAGCGCTTCAAGTTCAACACCCTCAACTCCCGGTTCCTGACCCACAAGCGCCGCTGGGACGACATCCTGCGAAAGATCGAGAACGGCACCTACGAACGCCACGTCTTCAAGGCGAACCTGCGGGAGCGGGACCGCGCTGAGGCTCCGGCCGCGGCAAAGGCGACGGCCAAACCGGGCGGCGGCAAGGACGACATCTTCGACAGCTACATAGAGGCCGCCAGGTCCTGTGGCCAGAACGTGGCGGGCCTCACCCCCGAAAAGCTCAAGGGCGTGATCGACAAGCAAACCGCTGCGATCAAGAAGCAGACCGGCGCCCACGACGTGAAGTTCCGCGTCGAAGTCGTGGACGGCAAGGTGAAGCTCAAGGCGAAGGCCACCAAGGCAGCCTGAGCCCTACTTCGAGAGCACCTCGAGCTGCACTTCGCTCTGACGGACGATCTCGGTCAGCGTTTCGCGGCGGGCGTCGTGCTCTTCGCCGTCGCCCAGCGAGGCGAGTTCGCTTTCGGCTTCGCTCTTCGCTTCTTCGACGCCGGATTGGTCGATGTCGGCCGCCAACGTGCACGCATCCGCCAGCACCACGACCCGTTCGCCCGCCACGTCCGCGAACCCGTTCGACACGGCAGCCCACTGGCTGCCGCCGTCCGTCTTGATTTCGACCACGCCGTGCTGCAGCGGAGCGAGCACGCGCTCGTGCTGTTCGAGCACGCCGAACTGACCCTCGGAGCCGGGCAGCACGACCTGCTTCACGAGGCCCGAGAAGGCCTCGCCTTCCGGTGTGACGATTACGAGATCGAGCGCCAACGCTAGAGCTCCTTGGCCTTCGCGAGTACGTCGTCGATGCCGCCGCACATGAAGAAGGCCTGTTCGGGCACGTCGTCGTGCTTGCCGTCGAGGATCTCGCGGAAGCCCGCGATCGTGTCTTCGAGGCGCACGTACTGGCCCGCGGCACCGGTGAACTGCTCGGCCACGTGGAAGGGCTGGGAGAAGAAGCGCTCGACCTTGCGTGCGCGCGCCACCGTGAGGCGGTCTTCTTCCGAAAGCTCGTCCATGCCGAGAATCGCGATGATGTCCTGCAGGTCCTTGTACTTCTGGAGCGTCGACTGCACTTCGCGGGCAACCGTGTAGTGGTCTTCGCCGAGTACCTGCGGGTCGAGGATGCGGCTCGTCGAGTCGAGCGGGTCGACTGCGGGGTAGATGCCGAGTTCCGAAATCGCGCGCGAAAGCACCGTCGTTGCGTCGAGGTGCGTGAACGCGGTCGCGGGTGCGGGGTCCGTCAAGTCATCGGCGGGCACGTAAATGGCCTGCACCGACGTAATCGAACCGCGCTTGGTCGACGTAATGCGTTCCTGCAACTCACCCATGTCGGTCGCGAGGGTCGGCTGATAACCCACCGCCGAAGGAATGCGGCCCAGCAGTGCCGACACCTCGGAGCCCGCCTGGGTGAAGCGGAAGATGTTGTCGATGAAGAGGAGGACGTCCTTGCCCTCTTCGTCGCGGAAGTACTCGGCCGCGGTCAGCGCCGAAAGGCCAACGCGTGCGCGCGCTCCCGGGGGCTCGTTCATCTGGCCGTAGACCAGCGCGGTCTTGTCGAGCACCGTCGAGCCGTCGGAGAGCTCGGCCTCCATCATTTCGTTCCAGAGGTCGTTGCCCTCACGCGTGCGCTCACCCACGCCGCCGAACACCGAGTAACCCGAGTGCTCCTTCGCGATGTTGTTGATGAGCTCCATGATGACGACCGTCTTGCCCACGCCGGCGCCGCCGAACAAGCCGACCTTGCCGCCCTTCGGGTACGGCGCGATCAGGTCGACGACCTTGATGCCCGTTTCGAGCACTTCGACCGCCGTCGACTGGTCGACGAATTCCGGGGCCGGACGGTGAATCGGGAGTGCGGTGGTGGCGTTGATGGGGCCGCGTTCGTCCACGGGCTCGCCGATCACGTTCATGATGCGGCCCAGCGTTTCGGGGCCGGCGGGGATGCGGATCGGGGCGTCGGTGTTCTTCGCATCCTGCCCGCGGCACAGACCGTCGGTCGTGTCCATCGCGATCGTGCGGACCGTGTTCTCACCGAGGTGGAGTGCAACCTCGAGTACCAGGTTGTCATCGCGATCGTCGATCGCCGAATTCGTGGTCGTGAGCGCCGTGTTGACCTCCGGGACATCGCCGGGGGGGAATTCGACGTCCACCACCGGTCCCATGACCTGCACGATCTTTCCGTTCGACATTGCGTGTGACTCCCTGATGTCTTTCTAGAGCTGTCTAGGACAGGATGAAGATTCTTCGCGCGCGGTGCGCGCGCTTGAACTTGATTGTGGAGCTAGTCGAGCGCCTGCGCGCCAGTCACGATCTCGACGAGTTCGCTCGTGATCGCGGCCTGACGTGCGCGGTTGAACTGGAGGGTGAGCTTGTCGATCAGCTCCTCGGTGTTCTTGGTCGCACTCTCCATGGCGGTCATGCGCGCCGCGTGTTCGCCGGCGGCGTTTTCCAGCAGAGCGCGGAAGACCTCGGTTTCGACCGCCTTGGGGACGAGGACCGAAAGCAGGCTCTCGGGACTCGGCTCGATATCGTACGGGGCTGCGTCTTCTTCCGAGGCGGGTGCCGCGTCTTCCGCGGTCTTCGGAGGACTCACGGGAAGCAGCTGAACGACGCGCGGCGTCTGCGTCATGGTGGTGACGAATTCGCTGTAGACGAGAATGACTTCGTCGACTTCGCCCTCTTCGAAGCGCTTGGCAGCGGCACGCGCCACACCCGCCGCTTCGGCGTAGGTGGGGTTGTTCCCTACCGGCGCGGCTTCGCGGACGTCGCCCGGTCGGTGGCGCTTGTAGAAGTCGGCGACCTTCTTGCCCAGCAAGGTGAGCGACACTTTGTCGAGGCTGCCTTCGCGCTCCGCGAGCAACTGCTCGGCGAGCTTGATCACGGCGTTGTTGAACGCGCCCGCGAGCCCGCGATCACTCGTAATGATGATCAGCTCGATCGATCGCACGTCGTCCCGCACCTCGAACAGCGGGTGCTCGACCGTCGCCATGCTGCCCGCGACCTGCTCGAGCGTGCTCCGCATGCGTTCGGCGTAGGGCCGCGCGTTTTCGATGGTTTCCTGCGCGCGCCGAAGTTTCGCCGCCGCCACCATCTTCATGGCGCTCGTGATCTTCTGCGTGCTTTCGACGCTGGTGATCCGGCGCTTGATGTCCTTGAGACTGGGCACGGATTACGCGGCCTCGTCGCTTGTGATCTTGCCCGCGGCAGGCTGGAAGATGTCGGCGAACTGGTCGAGGGCCGCGATGAGCTTCTGCTCGGTGCCCTCTTCGAGCTTCCCCGAGCTCTTGATCTCGTCGAGGATGTCGCGGTGGCTCGCCTTGATGTAGTCCTGCATCTCGCTCTCGTAGGCCCCGATGTCCTCGAGTTCGTACGCGCGGATCCAGGAGTTGCGACCCTTCTGCGGCGTGGCCGCGTAGATCGAAACCACCTGCTCTTCCATCGACATGGGCGAGTACTGCCCCTGCTTGAGCATTTCGACCTGGCGCTGACCATTGGCGATCTGTTCCTGGGTCGCCTGGTCGAGGTCGCTGCCGAACTGCGCGAAGGCTTCCATTTCGCGGTACTGCGCGAGCGAAAGCTTCAGCGTACCCGCGACGCTCTTCATCGCCTTTTCTTGCGCCGAACCACCCACGCGCGACACCGAAAGGCCCACGTTGATCGCAGGGCGGATGCCGGAGTTGAACAAGTCCGTCTCGAGGAAGATCTGCCCGTCGGTAATCGAAATCACGTTGGTGGGGATGTACGCCGAAACGTCGCCCGCCTGGGTTTCGATGATGGGCAGCGCCGTGAGGCTGCCGCCGCCGAGGTCGTCGTTGAGCTTGCACGCGCGTTCGAGCAACCGCGAGTGGACGTAGAACACGTCGCCCGGGTACGCCTCGCGTCCCGGCGGTCGGCGCAGCAGCAGTGAGAGCTGGCGGTACGCCACGGCCTGCTTCGAAAGATCATCGTAAACGATCAGCGCGTGACGTCCGCTATCGCGGAAATACTCGCCGATCGTGCAGCCCGAGTAGGGGGCGATGTACTGGAGCGGCGCCGGCTCACTCGCCGTCGAAGCGACGACGACCGTGTAGTCCATCGCGTCGTTCTGCGTGAGGCGGTCGACCACCTGGGCCACGGTGCTCTGCTTCTGGCCGATGGCCACGTAGATGCAGAGGACGTCCTTGCCCTTCTGGTTGATGATCGCGTCGATCGCGACGGCCGTTTTGCCCGTCTGGCGGTCACCAATGATCAGTTCGCGCTGGCCGCGACCGATCGGCACCATGGCGTCGATGGCCTTGATGCCCGTTGCCAACGACTGGTGCACCGACTTGCGGGTCACGATGCCGGGGGCCTTGAGTTCGACCTGGCGCGTTTCGTTGGTTTCGATGGGACCCTTGCCGTCGATCGGCTGACCCAACGCGTCGACCACGCGGCCGAGCATCGCGTCACCCACCGGCACCTCGATGATGCGACCGGTGCGCTTCACCACGTCGCCTTCGCGGATGTTGTGTGCTTCGCCCATCACCGCGACACCGACGTTGTCTTCTTCGAGGTTCAGCACCATGCCGCGCAAGCCGCCGTCGAATTCGACGAGCTCGCCGGCCAGCGCGTTGTCCAAGCCGTACACGCGGGCGATACCGTCACCTGCCGAAAGCACGGTGCCGGTTTCGGCCACGTCGATCTCGCGATCGTACTCGCGGATCTCGCGCTTCAGGATGTCGGTGATCTCTCCGGGTTTGATGTTCATGCTTCAGGATCCCTTTGTGAGATTGGCGCGCAGTCCCTGGATCTGCGCGCTAAGGCTGCCGTCGAAGACCATGCCTCCGACCTCGGCGATGGCACCGCCGATCAAGTTTTCGTCGATGACCACGTCGAGCTGCACTTCCTGCCCCATGCGCTCGGAAAGCGCGCGTCGCAGCCTGTCCTTGCGGCGTTCGTCGAGCGGGCTCGCGGTGGTCACGGTCGCGGTCACGAGGCCGGCGTCTTCGTCGGCGAGGCGCTGGTACTCCTCGCGAATGCCGAAGAAGTCGAACAGGCGGCGCTGGTCGATCAAGTAGGAATAGAAGGCGCGTACCGGCACGCTGACACCCGCGAGTTCGGAAATGCTCGCGAGTACCGCCTTGCGTTCCTTCACCGGGAAGAGCGGTGTCAGAAGCGCGCGGCGCAACTCGTCGTTGCTTTCGAGCAGTTCAGCGAGCCCGTCGAGCTCGCTCCCGACTTCGCTCACGCGATGATCTTCCTTGGCGATCTGGAACAGTGCCCGTGCGTAACGTCGGGCGGCGGCTGAACTCGGCACCGGCTAGTTCCCCTGTCCATTTTGGTTGATGTCGACGGTGGCCGGCTCGACGCTGACGATGAACTCGTCCATCAAGCGGTCCCGGTCGCGACCGTCGATTTGTTCGTTGAGCATGCCCTTGGCGAGATCGATGGCGAGCGTTGCGGCTTCGTCGCGGAGCTCGGCGTGGGCACGGCGCAGTTCCTGGTCGATCGCAGCCACCGCGTCACTCTTGATGCGCTCGGCTGCGTCGTGGGCTCCCGCGATGATCTGTTCGCGTTCTTCCTGGGCGCGCACGCGCGTCTCTTCGCGAATCGTCTGCGCTTCGCGCTCGAGTTCCGCGAGCTTGCCCTGCCATTGCGCGAAGTCGCGGCGCGAATCGGAAAGCAACTTGTCCGCGGTCTTGATGTCGTTCTGGATCTCTTCCCGGCGGTCGGCGAAGAACTGCGTGATGGGCTTGCGTGAGGCGGCGAACAAGACACCCAGCAGAATCAAGAGATTGACGCCCTGCCAGACGAGTTCCTTGATCTGGCTCGCCGCGTCACCTCCGCTGGCGGCGAGGGCCGGCTCGGCGAATGCCACGGCCGCGACCAACGCGGTAACAGATAGAAGGAAGAAAGCAGCGGACTTGCTTTGCTTGCGGATGATCATGCGAGCGGCCGTCCCAGAATGCGTTCGGCCGCGACCTTGGCGAGGTCTCTGGACGCGGCTTCGAGGGTGACGCGGGCTTCGCCCAGCGATGCTTCGATTTCGGTGCGGGCGCGGGCGACTTCGTCTTCCGACTCGGCCCGCGCAGCGCCCGTGATCGAAGCGTGTTCGGAGTGCGCCGCGTCGAGTTGCTCTCTGCGCGCGCCTTCGGCGTCATCGCGCGCGCTGCGAATGCCTTCGCGGTAGTTGGCCGTGACCTCTTCGGCCCTGTCGACGAGTTGCTTGGCTTCCTCGGTCGCGCCCGATATCCTGGCTTCGCGTTCGTCCATCACGCGGAAGAGCGGTTGGAAGATCGCAGCGTTCAACGGGAAGATCAAAATCAAGAACCCGACGATCAACCCGACGAGGACCGGCGGGTCGGGGAAGATCTCGAGAGTGCCAGCCGCGGCGGCGGGTTGCGCGACTACGAACAGCGCAACGACGCAAGCGGTCGTGACCAGCGAAAAACGCGTGCGAACGAAGTTCGCCGACACCGGTGCGATTCGCTGTCGCCGAGCGACGGCCAATGCGGGCCTGCTTGGATTTGTCACCTGGTTTTCTCCCGGGTACGGCGACGCGTGTGGATCGCTTCGGCTTCGTACCCGTGCTCTGCGGGGGCCGTATGCTCGCCCGTTGGACTGCGTTGTCAGTGCGACAGATTGTTGCAGCGCCGGTGTTTGGCGCGTCGTTTTCGCGGTTGCTTCGGGACTGGCGACTTGCGGGATGTTGCGTGGGTCTTCGCAGCGTGAAGTCGCGTCGCCTGTGCGGCGTGGTCCTCCGAGCGAACCCGGTGCGCGACTACTGGCTGCGAAGAGGTCTTGCGACCTCGATGGAGCGGGGTGGAGCGTGGCTCTTGCGCGCCGGGTCTCCACGCAACGCAGTGCGTGGCGGGTGGCTCAGCGAGTTGCGTCGGGCGGCGACCCGCGGTGACTCGACGATCCAACGGCCCGACCCCGACGACGAAGAACCAACCAGCAAATCGTCTGGGCCGCCTGACCCCTGCCACCCACCGGTCGTTCGATCAGCCAGGCCGGGTTTCAGGCGGCGCCCATTCTGACAAACCTGGGGGCAGATTCAATAGATTCCGCCGCGCGATCGGGGAGTTATCGATCTTTGCTCGCGGAACCGCGGGTGCGGCAACGGCCGGTCACCGTGCACCCCTCTTCGGCGCTGAGTTCACGGGTGTCGATGTCGCCGGTGACCCGCGCGGTTTCCCGCAGCTTGACACTGCGGCTCGCGTGCAGTTCGCCTTCGAAGTGGCCCGCCACCACGATGTCGCGGGCCTCGATGCGCCCCTCGACGCGGGATTCGGCGCCCAGCTCGACGCGGTCGAGCCCCGTCACCTGGCCCTTGAACGCCCCGTCGATGCGGGTCGAGCGCGGGCAGGTGAGAAGGCCCTCGAAGTGGGCGTCGGGGCCGATCGCGATCGCGACCTCGTCGGCCGCGGCCGGGACGGGGTCGGGCGCCCGGGCGGCCGGGTCGCCGCCGACCTGGCGAGGCGGCGGCGCGCTGCTGGCGGGCGCGGCGGATGCAGAAAACGGCTCGCTCAAGGCGCGCCTTCCATCAGCAGATCGACGATGCGGTTGAAATCGTCTTTTTCGAAGTACTCGAACTCGATCTTGCCCCGCTCGGCGCCGCCCACGATGCGCACCCGGGTCTGGAACTGGCGTTGCAGGGCATCGACCACGGGGGCGAGGCTCGGGTCGAGGACGTTGGGCTCCTTGCGGGGCTTGCGGGGCTTGCTGCGCGCGACCGGGCCGGCGATTTCGCGGCCGAGCATTTCGGCTTCGCGAACCGAGAGCTTTTCCTCGAGCACGCGATCGCGCAGATGGCGCCGCCGCTCGGGGTTGTTCACCTGCAGGAGCGCCTTGGCGTGGCCCATCGAGAGGCGCCCCTCTTCGATGTCCTGCTGGATCTCACGCGAGAGATCCAGCAGGCGCAAGTGGTTCGCGATGCTCGACCGGTCCTTGCTCACCCGCTTGCCGACTTCGTCCTGGGTCGCGCCCGTTTCGACCAGTGCGCGATACGCATGGGCGAGTTCGACCGGGTTGAGGTCCTGACGTTGGACGTTTTCGATGATCGCGAGCTCGAGTCGATCCTGGGTCGCGACGTCGGCGACCACCGCGGGGATGGTCTTGAGCCCGGCGACCTGGGTGGCGCGCCAGCGGCGCTCACCGACGATCAGCTCGTAG
>JASMLK010000018.1 GCA_030748735.1 Myxococcota bacterium
GACGGACTCGAAGCGCTTCCGCAGACCGAAACATCCGCCGTCGCCAACGTGACGCGAAGTGCCGTGGCCGAAGTCGTTGGACTCGCCCTCGAAGAGGACGGCGAAACCGCGAAGCCCGGCACGCGCTTGATGGCGCAGCTCGCGGCGAACCCCGGCCCTGCACTGACGGGCCTCAAGGATCTACTGGCCGACCCGAAGATCGGCGAACTCCAACAGGACAAGCTGTTCTGGACGCTGATCGAGAACGGCGCGTCGGAGCGCGCGCTCAATCGCCTGACCTTCTACCAGGTCTCACACGACGACGAGATGCGTGCCCGCCTGGCCGACCTCGGAATCGTGAGCAGCGAAGCCCGCGCCGATGTCGAGGTGTTTCGCGACGAAGCGCGCAGCGTATTCGAGCAGGTGGGGCCGCGCCTGAAGGGTTTGCGAGAAGACCCCGAAATCCAACAGCTCGCCCGCAACCCCGAGATCGTCCAGCTGCTCGAGAACGGAGACCCCCTGGCCCTGATCAACCGCCCGGAAATCCAGAGCATCGTCGACCGGATCTCGCGCGGAACCACGACAACCGACTGACCGCCAGCCCGTCGTCTCCGTCCTCGTGCAACCAAGCCCGCACCTGGACCAGAACATTGAAGGTCTGGTGAGAGAGGGGGACTTTCTAGCCCGCTTCGGGGGGAGGGCCGTTTTGTTCGGGGGTGACGAGTCCGGCGGACATGATCACCTTGAATGCGTCTTCGACGCTCATGTCGACTTCGCGAATGTCGTCCTCGGGCACGAGGAGATAGAAGCCCGAAGTCGGGTTCGGCGTGGTGGGCACGAAGCAGTTCACCATCTGCTGCTCGGGAAACGCGTCCTGCAACGAACCGCGCGTATTGCCCGTGGTAAATGCCAACGCCCACAAGCCGCGGCGGGGATACTGAATGAGCACCACCGTGTTGAACGAAGTCGTGCGCCCACTTCCGGCCAGCACGGCTTCGAACAACTGCTTCACACCGGCGTAGATGCTGCGGGCCACGGGGACGCGGAGCAGCATCCGCTCCCAGCCGCGCACGAGTTCGGCGCCGAAGAAGTGTCGCACCACGACGCCCGCGAGCAGGATCACCACGAAGGTGAAGAGCGCGCCGACCACGGGCGGTAGCTGGATCGGTTCGTCCATGCCGGGGAAGAGCCACTCGACCACCTGCGGCAAGAGCAGGTTGTCGAGTCGTTGCACGATCCAGGCGATGGCCCAGAAGGTGATGCCGATTGGCGCGAAGGCCAGGAGCCCCGCCACGAAGTAGCGGCGAATCGCCGTCCACGTCGCATGCCACGCGCGAGAAAGCAGACCGCGCTCGGCGTTCTCTTCGGATTCGGAATGCGGTGTCACGTGGGCCTCGTCGCGATCGGGGCGTCGCAGCATTGGCGCATGCATCGCGAACCCCGGGGCGCTAGCGGTTTCGCGAGGCGGGCAGCATACCAGTCTCGACGCCTGTCAGGACATTTCGGTTCTACAAACCGGAGACTGGAATTGCAGGCGAGATCGCGCGCGATGAGCGTCGCCCCGGGCTAGAGGTCCGGCCGGGCCTCTAGAGCAGGTCGCGCACGCGCTCGAGGATGCCGGCCATGCGCTGGGCGGTGAGCCGCAGCATCGCGGAACCGAGGCGATATCCCAACCATGGGCGTGCAGTGCGGATATATTGCAACGTGTGGCTGTCGATCTCGAGGAGTCGGACATCGGTGGCCGCCACCGCGCTCTCGGCGTGGGGAACCCCGGCGAGAACGGGCAGCCCGCCGAAGAACTCTCCCGATTCGAGCCGCGCGAAGTCGACTTCGCGGCTTCCCTTGACGCGAACCGTCAAGTTGACGGTCCCTTCGATGACGAGATAGATGCTGTCGCTCCCCGCGTCTTGCGTGCCCTGGCGATACAGGGTGTGGCCGCAGGGGACGTCCTTGTAGCGCGTCATCTGCGAAAGGCTCATTGCGTCTTCGAGCTCGAGTTCGTGGAGCTCGGTGCGTTCACACAGGAAGCGGGCGAGGTACTTGCCGGCGTCCAGCACGATGTCCCAGATGAAGTCGAGTTGTTCGTCGTCGGGGTCGCCGAACGAGAGTCCCGACAACATGAGTTCGGCCGAGGGCTCTTCTCGTTGCCAACAACCCTCGCAGCGAATTCGCAGGCATTCGCCTCTTTGGGTCGTGATGACGATCGATTCGACCGATTTGACATCGAAAGGAGACGCGGTCGCTACGCACGCGCCGCCTACCGAAAGATCGCGGGTGCGACCGGGCAGGGGGCCCGAAAAGCCACGTGCGTAGATGTCCACGGCCAGGTCGGCGCCAACGCGCGGGTTCGCGCGCGCCTCGAGGGGGTCTTCTGTACGATTGCCGCGAAACGTCGGGCTCATGCTGGCGCCTCCTTAGCGCCACCCCCTTTTCGGTTGGCCTGCGCCCGGGCTTGAAGTTTGTGGGGATACTGAACGGGTGAGCGAAGCGTCGCAGCAAACGAGCCATCGTCCTTCGTTGCGGCCCACGTTGTGGGAAGGCGTGCTGGCTGTCGCGCTCCTGCTGGCGATGACGCCGACGTGGATCGAGTTGTCCAAGGTCTGGCAGCGCTACGACTACTACTCGCACGGTTTTCTCGTACCCATCGCCGCCTTGTGGGCCGCGACGGCACAGCGCGGGAAGCTCCCCCGGTTGCCGCGAGAACGCAGCCTCGTTGGGGGGCTCCTGCTCGGTGTGGGGCTGTGCCTCAACCTGATGGGCAGCCTCGCGGTGATCGTCTCGCTGCAGGGCGTGTCGCTCGTGCTCTGCGTGGCGGGGGCGGTGTGGTTTGCGCGCGGGACCGCCTGGGCGAAGTGCCTCGCATTCTCGATCTCTTACCTGATCTTCATGGTCCCGGTGCCCGAGGGGTGGATCACGCCGCTGATCGCAAGGCTGCAGCTCTTCGTGAGTGCGACGGCGATCCCGCTCGTGAACGCGCTCGGCATCGCGGCCGAACGCGAAGGCAATGTGATGTGGTTGCCCGATGGCGAATCGCTCTTCGTCGCCGAAGCGTGCAGCGGCATTACGTCCATTCTCACGTTGATCCCCCTCGCGGTGTTTCTCGCCTGGTTCACGCAGTCGAGGCTGTCGCGCAGGGCATGGTTGGTCGTGGCCGTGGTGCCACTCGCGATGGCGGGCAACCTGTTGCGCGTCGCGATCACCGTCGGGGTGGCGCACTATCACAGCATCGAAATGGCCACAGGCGAAACGCTTCACAACCTGGCGGGCATCGCGACCTACGTCGTGGGTTGCCTCGCGCTGCTTGCGATCGGGCGGGCGATGGATCGCTTCGCACCGCTGCCGAAAGCGCGGGCGTGACCACGCCGCAGGAACGCAGTAGCGAGATCAAGGCGTTGGCGCACGCGTTGGGCGCCGACTGCGTGGGGATCTGCGCCGCCGAAGCCACGCCAGAAAGTCGCGCGTTCGGTGCGTGGCTCGATCGTGGTCATGGCGGTGTGATGAAGTACCTCGAACGCACACGATCGCAGCGCGAAGATCCGGCATTGTTGTTCGACGGGGTGCGGAGTCTCGTCGTGGTTGGGCTCGTTTATCACGATGCGAGCGGCGCGGCGCCGTCCGGTCAGGACGAAGGTGCGGCGCGTGCTTCGCGCTACGCGAGGGGCGACGACTATCACGACCTGCTGGCGGATCGTTTGCGCGCACTCGCCGCGGCCATCGAAGCGCGCTGGTCTCGGGCTTTCGAGTGGCGGGCGTGGGTCGATACCGGGCCGGTGTTGGAACGCGTCGCGGCGGCGTACGCGGGGCTCGGCTGGGTGGGCAAGAACACCTGCCTCATTCATCCCGACTTCGGTTCGTATCTCTTCCTCGGTGTGCTCGCGACCGATCTCGACTGCGCCTTCGATGCGCTGCTTCCCGACCAGTGCGGAACCTGCACCGCGTGTCTCGACGCGTGTCCCACCGGCGCGTTCACGCAAGCGCACGAACTCGATGCCACCCGTTGTATTGCCTATACGACGATCGAAGACCCGGGACCGATCCCGGAAGCCCTGCGCGAGGCCCAGGGCGAGCACGTCTACGGCTGTGACGTCTGCCAGGAGGTCTGCCCCTGGAATCAGCGACGCGGGCTACGGGTACCGGAAGACCCACTCGGCCTGAGAAGTCGCCTCGAGGCGCGAAGCGAATGGCGCGCGCCCGAACTTGCCTGGCTGCTCGATCTCGACGAAGAAGCTTGGCGCGCATCGACGCGCGGCAGTGCCATGCGACGCAGCAAGTACCGCGGCCTGATGCGCAACGCCCTGGTAGCCGCCGGGAATCGGTGTGACCCTTCACTGCGCGCGAAGGTCGAGCGCTTTCGCGACGGCGACGACTCGATGCTGGCGGAACACGCCGCATGGGCGCTTGCCCGCTTGTGCGAGTCAGACGGTTAGCGCGACAGCGCGCCTGTGTTCAAACGACCTTCGAACCGAGCCTCTTCTCGATCAGTTCTTGCGCCTCTGCGGAGATGCGGGTCACCAACTCGGCCACGGTCGGGACGTCGTTGATCAGGCCCGCCACCATGCCCGCGGTCCAGATCCCACCGTCGAGGTTGCCCGCGGCCATGGCTTCACGTCCGCGTTCACCCGAAACCAGGTGGGCGACGTCCTGGATCGTGCCGCCCTCGGCTTCGATCTTGACGACTTCCTCGGCGACTTCGTTCTTGAACACGCGTGCGGTGTTGCGCATGGTGCGGAAGATCAGCGCCGTGTCGCGTTCGGAAGATTCGACGAGCTTGTTCTTCATGTTCTCATGCACGCCTGCTTCCTGGGTCGCCAGGAAGCGTGTGCCCATGTTGATCCCCTCTGCGCCGAGCGAGAGCGCAGCGACCAGGCCGCGGGCGTCACCGTAGCCGCCGGAAGCGATCAACGGGATCGTCACCTGGTCGGCCGTTGCGGGCACCAGCACGAGACCCGGGATGTCGTCTTCGCCCGGGTGCCCGGCGCATTCGAAACCGTCGATGCTGACGGCCGCGCAGCCCACCTTTTCGGCCTTCACCGAATGCCGAACCGACGTGCACTTGTGCACCACCTTGACGCCAGCCTCTTCGAACGCCGGCATGAAGGGTTCGGGGCTGCGTCCCGCCGTTTCGACGAACTTCACGCCGGCCTGGACGACGGCTCCAACGTATTCCTCATAGGGGACGGGCTTCAGCGTCGGCAGTACGGTGATGTTCACGCCGAACGGTTTGTCGGTGAGTTCGCGCGTCTTCTGGATTTCGTCGTAGAGGGCGTCGGGGGAGGGCTGCGTCAGCGCCGTCAGGAAGCCGATCGCCCCCGCGTTGGAAACGGCCGCAACGAGCTCAGCACGACCCACGCCCTGCATGCCTCCCATGACGATGGGATGTTCGATTCCAAAGAGTTCAGTGACACGGGTCTCGAGAGGCATTCGGGGGCTCCATGGTTGGCGGGTTGGGGACGAGCGCTACGGACATACTAGCCCGCATTATTCATGAACATCCGGGCCAGGACGGATGCGAGCGGTTTGCGTCGGCTGTGGGGTGAGGCTTTCGTGCATACAGGCGTTGGGTGATGTCCGGCCGTTCGTCACTTTCGGGGCCTTCTTCGAAGGCCACCACCTCGAGGTCCGGGAACAGTGTGCGCAGTTCGTCGCGCTTCAGGTAGAAGGCTTCGCGTTGCGGTCCGCGACCGGTGTCGCGATGCGCCAGTGTGAACGTTTCGTAGAGCAGGACGCCACCGGGTCGGAGTGCGGCCGCGATCACGTTCGCCAACGGGCGATAGAGAAAACGAAAGACCAGGATCGCTCCGCAGCTTTCGGGTGGCAGCGGCAAACCGTGCGCGGTTTCGACGTCGCAACGCAAGGGCTGCACGGGCAGGGCATCGCGTTGCGCGTGAACCTGCAGTTCGCGCAGGTGATCGGCGCTGCGATCGAGTGCGATCACCGGCGTTCCCGCCCGGGCCAGGTGAAGCGCATGTCGACCGCGGCCGCACGCGAGATCGATCACAGGCCCGAGTTCGTGGGCCTCGTGGACCAACGCTTCGTGGTTGCACAACCAGGCGGAAGGCCGCGCGAAGGGACGATTCGAACTCACCCGCGCCCCAGCAGCGCCGCCATGCGTTCCGGGTGATCGGTCACGAGCCCATCGACACCCATGTCGAGTAGTCGCTTCATCTCGTCGGTCTCGTTGATGGTCCAGACGTGGACCGCGATGCCCTGGCGCTTTGCGAAGGCAAGCAGTTCGGGGGTGACGAGTGGGCGTCCTCCAAAGGCGTCCGGGATCTGCAGCGCCATCACGTCTTCGGGCACGGGGCCTTGATCGAGCGCGGCCTTGACGCAGCCGAGGATGTCTCCCGTGCAGGCGCCAATTGCGAACTGGCCGCGACGCTCCGCGCGCGCCTCGCGCAGGGTGGCCATGATGTCGTTCTCGCCCGCAGCCAGCAGTGTCAGGTCCGCGCGGTCGAACTTGTCGACCAGGTCGATCACGCGGTCTGCCAGTGCACGCCCGGCGGCCTTGATTTCGAGGTTGAACCGTACGCCGGGAAACGCCGCGAAGGCCTCTTCCAATGTGGGAATGTGGATTGCCCTGCCGCGTTCAGGGTAGCCGGCTTCGCCTCCCGGCGTGAAGCGATGGGCGGCGTCGAGGGCCTGCAGCGCTTCGAGGGCAAGCGATGCGACGTCCCCCGTGCCCTCGGTGGTGCGGGCGACATCCGGATCGTGAACCAACACCGGGACGCCGTCGCTCGTCACGTGGATGTCGCTTTCGAGAACTTCCGCGCCGAGTTGGAGCGCCCGTTCGAACGAAGGAAGTGTGTTTTCGGGGGCGGACCCCGCTGCACCCCGATGGCCGATGATGACCGGGTGCGAAACATCGAAGAAAGGATGATCCATGGGCGTAGGTTATCATCGCGCGCCCCATGTCGGTGCTGACGCGAGACGTCTTGTTGAATGAGATGCGGGCGGGAACGCTCGAAATCGACCCCCTCGACGAAAGTCAGGTGGGCCCGGCGTCGATCGATCTCACGCTTGGCGACGAGATCCGCACCATCCAGCCCCATCCAGGCGCGATCGACATCGTCGAAGACACCGACTACCGCGATCACACCGAAGTCGTGTCCCTGGCGTCGCCCTATGTCCTGCACCCGGGTGAGACGATCCACGGCATCACGCGCGAACGCGTGCGTCTGGCGCCGTCGCTTTGCGCCTTTCTCGAAGGGCGCAGCCGCTATGCGCGCCTGGGGTTGATGATTCACGTGACCTCAGCCCTCGTGCAGCCCGGTGTGGACAACCGACAGGTTCTCGAACTGAGCAACGTGTCGAGCCAGCCCCTGCGCATCCACGCGGGGGTTCGCATCTGCCAGCTCGTGGTGATGCGGGCCGAAGGGGCGGCGGTCTATCAAGGGCGCTTTGCAGCCCAACTCGACGTCTAGTGCGCGCCGTCGTCCAACGCGTGAGTCGTGCATCGGTTCGGGTCGACGGTGAATCGATCGCCGCGATCGATCGTGGCCTGCTCGTTCTGCTGGGTGTCGGACAGGGGGACGGTCCGACCCAGGCCGCGGAACTGGCGAAACGAATCGTGCATTTGCGCATCTTCCCCGACGACGAAGGGCGTATGAACCGCTCGCTGATCGACACCGGCGGTGCCCTGGCTGTGGTCTCGCAATTCACCCTCTACGGCGACGCGCGCAAGGGGCGCCGACCGTACTTCGGGGACGCGGCGGCGCCCGAGGTCGCCGAGCCATTGGTCGATGCGGTGGCCGAGGCGGCGCGCGAATTCGGGGTGGAGGTGAAAACCGGGAGGTTTCAGGCCCACATGGAAGTCAACCTCACGAACGACGGGCCGGTCACCATTTTGCTCGACAGTGAGAAAACTTTCTGAGCGAGTGAACCGCCTTGGCCTTGCTCTCGTCGGAGCAACGGGGAAGAATTCCCCTATGGGGGGTCGGTCCACGTTGTGAGAGTCCGATTTCGCGTACGTGAGCTTTTCGAACGTCAAGCAAGCGAACGCGATTTGGGCAAACGCGGTTTGGATCGATTCGGTGAGGTGCTGCGCCGCAGCCAGCTTCTGGCTGCGGACGAGCAGCGCAATTCGAATGAATGATCCGAATGAGAGGAGAGGGCACTTGGAATCCACGATCCGCAATGGCAGCCGCAAGGGTCTGCGCGGCAGCTTCGTTTCCCTTTTGTTGGCCACCGCCGTGGCCACTGCGCCGGTCATGGCCTCGGCCGAGAGCGACGCCAAGGACATGGCGCAGGACGCGGGCATTGGCTTCGGAACGGCGATCGCGAGTCTCGTCTACGCGCCGATCAAGCTCACCTACGCGGTTGGCGGCCTGATCGTCGGCGGTCTCGCCTGGGCGTTTTCCGGCGGTGACTCCGAAGTCGCATCCGTCGTGCTCACGCCTTCGCTTCTCGGCGATTACGTCGTCACCCGGCAGCAGTTGATGGGCCGGCAGGAAATCGAATTCTTCGGGCGGAGTCCCGAATATCGCGATGGCGATGTGTGGGATGTCGATCCAGCGCAGGAAGACGTCGCGGCAGCGCCAGCCGAACG
Organism: Myxococcota bacterium; assembly: GCA_030748735.1. GTDB lineage: Bacteria > Myxococcota_A > UBA9160 > UBA9160 > UBA4427 > DUBZ01. Next base: position 8,525 of record JASMLK010000018.1, read on the forward strand.
CTGGTAGCGATTTCGAGGGCGAGTCTCCCGTCGCAATGCTGCGACGGAAGTCTCGCCCTTGTTGTGTCTACCGCTCTAGAGGCCCGGCCGGATTATAATAATCCGGGCTAGATGTGTTTCCGTGCGTGCGTTCGCGATTCGGCGAGCGCGCGCAAAGGTCGATGTTGCGGGGGAGACGATGATCGCTGGGGTTCGAAAGCACAGGTGGGGCAGGGCCCGCGCGGTGATCGGTACCGTGCTGCTCGCCGGTTTGTCCGTGGCCTGTGAAGAAACGCCGCCGCCTTCGAATGAACCCCGCGACCCCGCACCCGATTTTGCGCTTGCGCGACTCGGCGTCGGGTCGCAAGCCAGGCCGGTGGCCCTGGCTGACTATGCAGGCAAGACCGTGGTGCTGGATTTCTGGGCCACCTGGTGTGTGCCCTGCGAATTCCAGGTCCCCGAACTCAACGCCTTCTACGACGCCCATCGCTCGGATTCCGACGTGGCTCTCTTCGGGGTGTCGGTCGACACCGCTTCGCCCGACATCGTCGAGTCGTGGGTCGCCGAAAAGGCCGTTCGCTATCCGATCCTGCTCGACGGGGAGGCCACGGCCCTCGAATACGACCTCGAGGGCTACCCGACCGTCGTGATCGTGCGACCCGACGGCACAATCGATTCTCGTCATGCTGGATTGATCCAGCAAAGTGAGCTCGAGGAGGTGATCCAGCGCATCCGTAGCGAAACCAGGGCCCCCGCGTCCTGAACCCCAACGAAACCGGTTAAAGCCGCCCGCCCCGCTGGTCGATTTCCTGACGGATCGGGTTCGAACCGAGCTTCGATCGCTTTGCAGGGGTCGACAACGGTGACGCACGACAACACCGCAGTGCAGGTGCGGCGCAGCTTCGAGCGGAACTTCTCCACAGGCGACACGATCTTCGAAGAGGGGGGTCGCGGAGACGTGCTCTACATCATCCAGTCGGGTGAGGTGGAGCTTTCGCGGCGAACGCTCGGCGGGCGTCACGTGGTCGCGAACCTCGCCGCCGGCGACTTCTTCGGCGAGATGTGCGTGGTGCTCGGCGAACGGCGAACCGCACGGGCGGAGGCCCGCACCGATGCTCGGTTGCTCGAACTCGACGGCGAAACCCTCGAAGCCATGTGCATCGATCGCCCCGAGATCGCCATCCGCATCATCAGCCGTCTCACGGCGCGCCTGGTCGATTCGGAACGTCGCCTCGCCGCGCTGGGGGTCGACGACCTGCTGCGCCCGATCGTTCGCGCACTGGTCAAGAAGGCCGAACCGCCGAGCGACGACGGCGTGCGCTTTCCCGGGCAGCTCAGGGACCTCGCCCGCGAGGCGGGGCTCAGCATGCTCGAAGCCCATCACGCCCTGCACCAATTGCTCGACCAGAAGCTGTTGAAGCTGGTGGACGATTGTCTGGTGGCACGCGACGTCGATTCCCTCTCGTCGTGCCTCGATTCGGACGCCCAGCAATCCGCCTGATCGCCACCGTTTGCCGCAGAGCGAACGCGTTTGATAGCGTGAGCCCGCACACGTGCAGGCGTGACGTTTCGGAACGCGCCGCGCGAACACGGGTTTCGGGGGACGACCTTGCGACGAGGGCCCATGCGCCTCGCCATCGACGAGCGGACGCAATGCGCGCACGTGTGGATCCGGCGGCTCATCGTCCTGGTCGCGGTGTCAGCCCTGGTTGCTGTGCCTGTCGAGGCCCAGCAACTCGATCGCCAGCGGCCGGTGCAGCTCACCGCCGACCACCTCGAGTACTTCGCCGACGGTGAACTCTTCGTGGCCGAGGGCCACGTGCGCGTGAGCAACGGCGAGCGCAGCATCGAGGCGGACTGGATCGGCGTGGCGCGAGGCAGCCAGCGCGGGGTGGCGAGTGGCAACGTGGTCTACCGCGACGGTCGCGATGAACTGCGCAGTGCGTTCCTCGAGTTCGACGTCGAGTCGTTGCAGGGGCTCGTGTATCGGGGCGAACTCGACACCGGCGACGGCGGCTATGCGATCGACGCCGAGCAACTGATCCGAACGGGCGACGACGAATACAGCGTACGTCGCGGCATCTTCACAACCTGCCACTGTCCGGAGGGCGAGAAGAACCCGTGGCAGATCGACACCGGTCGGGCCGACGTCGAAATCGGAGGTTACGCGACCGCGCAGAACACCACCCTCGACATCCTCGACGTGCCGGTGCTCTGGCTCCCCTGGGTGATCTTCCCCGTCAAGACCGAACGCGAGAGCGGTGTGCTGTTTCCCGAATTCGGTTTTCGCGGGAATGCGGGACTCAGCGTCGGGCTTCCGCTCTTCTGGGCTGCACGCAAGAACGTGGGTGTGATCGCAACACCGGTCTACATGACGAAGCGGGGCTTCAAGCAGAACCTCGAAGTCGAATACCTGAATGGGCGCAAGAGCAAGGGCAAGGTGTTCGGGGCCTGGGGGCGCGATCAGGAGCGCGCGGATTCATCGCGCCGCGACCTGGGAGGAGACGAAAACCGGGTCTCCCGCTGGACCGTGCTGGCCGAACACGATCAGCACCTGCCGGGGAAGGTGCGTGCCAAGTACGACATCCACCTGATTTCGGACAACGCCTACGCGGACGACTTCGTCGAACTCACCGACTTTCGAAACGACGCGTTTCTCGAATCCAAGCTCTTCGTCTCGGGTGATGTGGGGAAGGACGGCCGGCTTGGCGTCGTGGGAACGTCGGTTTTCGTAAACGATCTGCAGGCGGCGGACAGCAATGACCGCGATTCGATCGTGCACCACGTGGCGCCAGGCGTGCACGCCGAATGGCTTTCGGGACGCGAGTCGCTCTTGTCGGGGGTCGTCACGCGCTTCGAGTTCGACTACACGCACTTCTACAACGATCGCCTGCCGCAGGATCGTTTCGGTGACGAGCCCAACCTCGTGGGCAACGATCTCTTCGCCGACATCGGCGTCGATGCACTGCCGGCAGCCGACAGCAGCCACCCGGCTGGTGAGGAAGACGGCATCTTCAGCGAAGGCGAGCCACTCGCCGATCGCGGGCATCGCTTCGTGTTGCATCCCCGCATTTCGCTTCCCATGCGCTGGTTCGATCGCATCGAAGCTGTGCCCGAAGTGGGCTACCGGCAGTTGCTCTATCACACCCGCGCCCAGAACTCTGCGGCAGCCTCGCACCTGACGGCGCGCTTCGACCTGCGGACGCGTTTGGTTGGCGCACCGCTGGGCGGCCAACTTCAACACATCGTCGAACCGATCCTCGGTTGGAGCATGGTGGGGCAGGCCTCGAGTGCAGGTGACCCGTTGTTCGTGCCGGCCGCCGCCACGGCGCAACGGCGACTTCGGCAGTTCGAACGCGACAACGTCCTGCTCGATCCCTCGGACCGCGTGAACGATCGCCAGACGCTGACCTTCGGCGTGGGCAATCGCTTGTACCTGAAGAACCGACTGGCCGGCGAGTTCAACGTTTCGATCGACTACAACTGGGTTGGAGACGGGACGCGCTACAGTGTCACGCGGCGAGACAAGGACTTCAGCCGCCTCGTGGTTGCGGGACACAGCAGCAGCTTCTGGCGCACGTCGAGCGAGTTCAATCTGACCTGGGATCCCGACGATCGCGACTTCGAAGAGGGGCTCTTCGCGCTGACCGTGACGCCGTGGTCGTGGATCAGCTTGCGGGCCGCGTACCGCTACCGGGCACCGCGGCCCGCCGAAACGTTTCGCTTCGCGCGCCAGTTGGGGAGCGATCCCTGGGACACGAAGACCGATGCCCTGAGCCAGATCGAACCCTCCGCGACCTTGCGTATCGGTCCCTATCTGCGTCTTCGCTATCGCGCGAACTACGATTTCGAGTTCGACGAACTGCTGAGGCAGCAGGGCAGCGTCGAATACAGTTCGCGCTGCGACTGCTGGGCGATCGGCATCGATGTGCAGGAGCAGCAGAGCGGCGAGATTCGTTATCTGGTCCGCTACAGCTTGTTTGGAAACGGCAACCGGGGGCTCTCGTCGACCGGCATCGCACCCGGCGACGCCGTTTCGGGTCTGTAGCGCGGGGCACACTCCGGACTCCGCCCGCGACCGGCTGCGAGACTGTGTTTTCCCGCCGGGCCGTCTGTGCTTAACTCCCCGTCTTCGATCCCTTTTTCCCCTCCCAGCCGGGGGCCTCACCCCAGCGAGGCCGGCGTGATCCGCCCGTCCCAGGAAGAATTCGAGTCGCTGGCCGCACGCGGCAATCTCGTACCCGTCGTGCGCGAGATTCTCGCCGACCACGACACGCCGCTGTCGCTCTTTCGCCGGCTCGACGACGGACGCACGAGCTTTCTACTCGAGTCGGTCGAGGGTGGCGAAAAGTGGGCGCGCTTCAGCTTCATCGGCAGCGGGGCGCGCGCGTCCTTTCGCGCGAAGGATGGCGAAGTCGTCTGGGTCGAGGACGGTCGCAGCGAACGTCACGACACTGACGGTGATCCCCTCGAGGTGCTGCGTAAGAAACTCGCCGAACTCCATCCGGTGAAGCCCGACGACATGAACCTGCCGCGCTTCATCGGCGGGGCCGTCGGCATGGTGGGGTACGAGTGGGTGCGCTTCGTCGAAGACATCCCGCGCACGAATTCCGCAACGATGGACACGCCCGACGTTTCGTTCGTGTTTCCCGAGACCGTCGTCGTCTATGACAACGTGAAGCATTCGGCGCTCGTCGTGCGACACGTTCATCTGAAGAACGGTGACGATCCGAAGAAGCGTTACGCCGAAGCCGAAAAGGCGATCGAGGCGACCGTTGCGCGCTTGCGCGCACCGCTCGAACAAGCGCCCAGTGGCGCGGTCAACGTCCCCATGGACGTCGCGCGCAACATGACCGAAGCGGAATTCCACGAGATCGTCGAACGGGCCAGGGAGTACATCCGCGCGGGCGACATCTTCCAGGTGGTGCTCTCCCAGACCTTCGAAATGCCGCTGCAGGTGGAGGCCTTCGAGATCTACCGCCAGCTGCGTCACATCAACCCGAGCCCCTATCTCTACTTCGTGAGGCTCGAGGGAATCGTTCTCGTCGGTAGCTCGCCCGAGATTCTCGTGCGTCTCGAAGGCGACCGGATCGACGTGCGCCCGATCGCGGGCACACGTCGCCGGGGCCGTGACGAAGCCCACGACCTCGAGATGGAAGAAGAGCTGCGCAGCGACCCCAAGGAGATCGCCGAGCATGTGATGCTGGTCGACCTCGGGCGCAACGACGCGGGACGGGTCGCGGAGATCGGCAGCGTCGACGTCAACGAATACGGCATGATCGAGCGCTACAGCCACGTGATGCACATGGTGAGCAACGTCAAAGCCACCTTGCGAAAGGGGCTCGACTGGCTCGACCTGCTGCGCGCCACGTTCCCCGCTGGCACGCTTTCGGGGGCGCCGAAGGTGCGCGCGATGGAGATCATCGACGAACTCGAAAACGCACAACGCGGCCCCTATGGCGGCTGTGTGGGCTACGTCGACTACTCGGGCAACATGGACATGGCGATCGCGATTCGCACGCTCGTGATCAAGGACGGTCGTGTCAAGCTGCAAGCAGGGGCTGGCGTGGTGGCCGATTCCGTGCCCGCCCTCGAATACAAGGAATGCGGAAACAAGGCGCAGGCCCTGATCGCCGCGATCGACCTGGCGCGGGAGGGCTGCGACTAGGGCCTTGCAAACGCGAAAGCGTCCGGGCCCGCGCTCTGCGAAACCATGCGCATCCTGATCATCGATAACTACGACTCGTTCACCTACAACCTGGTGCAGTACCTGGGTGAGCTCGGTGCCGAACTGGAAGTCGTGCGCAACGACGCGAAGGGCGTGAACGACCTGGTCGCCATGCGGCCCGCAGGCCTGGTGATCTCGCCGGGTCCGGGAACGCCGCAGGATGCAGGCGTTTCACTCGCAGCCGTGAAGGCGTTCGGCGAAGCCGGGATCCCGGTGTTCGGCGTCTGTCTCGGGCACCAATCGATCGGCGAAGCCTTCGGTGGGCGCATCGTGCGCGCGGCGAACATCATGCACGGCAAGACGAGTGACATCGAACACGACGGGCAGGGCGTCTTCAGCGGCCTGCCCCAGCCCTTCGAAGCCACCCGCTATCACTCGCTGGTCGTCGAGCGCGACAGCGTCCCGGCGTGCCTCGAAGTGACCGCAGGCACGAGCGACGGCGAGATCATGGGCTTGCGCCATCGCGAGCTGCCGATCGAGGGCGTGCAGTTCCACCCCGAATCGATTCTCACCGGCGTTGGCAAAGCGCTTCTCGAAAACTTCCTGGCGCGTTGCCGCGAAGCGAGTGCGGCATGAAGCTGCGCGAAGCCATCGAGGTCGCGCTTTCGGGCAGTGACGTCGAGCCCGAGTTGCTCGAAGCTGCGTTCGGCGAGATCATGGACGGTGAGGCCGAACCCGTGCAGATCGCCGCCCTCCTGGTCGCGCTGCGCGCCAAGGGCGAAAGCGTCGACGAGATCGTGGCCACGGCGCGTGCGCTGCGTGCGCGGGCAACGACGGCGCAGGCGCTCGCGTCGAATACGATCGACGTCTGCGGGACCGGGGGAAGTGGCGTCGACACGTTCAACATTTCGACGACGGGTGCGTTCGTGGTGGCCGGGGCGGGTGTGCCCGTCGCCAAGCATGGCAATCGGGCCGCTTCGAGTCGTAGCGGGAGCTTCGACGTACTCGAGGCATTGGGCGTGGCGATCGAGATCCCCGTCGAAGCCTGCGGTGAGATCCTCGAAGAGATCGGCATCGCGACCTTCTTCGCGCGCACCGCACATCCCGCGTTTCGCCACGTCGCGCCGGTGCGTCAGGCCCTCGGCGTACGCACGCTGATGAATTGCCTCGGGCCGCTGTTGAACCCGGCGGGTGTCATGCATCAGATCGTCGGCGTCTACGACGACGCGCTCGTCGATCCCCTCGCGCGAGCCCTTTCGGGCCTTGGCGCGAAGCGTGCGCTCGTCGTCCACGGCAGCGATGGGCTCGACGAAATCACCACGACTGGTCCCACGCGGGCGTGCTTCGTGGCGGGTGGCGAACCGCGATCGCTCACGATCGAGCCGAAGGCTCTCGGCCTCGGCATCGCGAAGCCAGCCGACCTCGCAGGAGGCAGCCCCGAAGAAAACGCCGAGATCACGCGGGGTGTGCTCGCGGGCGAAGAGGGGCCGTGTCGCGACATCGTCGTGCTCAACGCCGGCGCTGCGATCTGGGTGGCCGAGGCCGCGGCAGACCTCGCAGCGGGCATGGAGGCCGCGCGTCGCAGCATCGACACGGGGGCTGCGCACGCGAAGCTCGAAGCGCTCATCGCCTCGAGCCGGGCGCGCGTGCAGGAAGCGCCCGCGTGACGATCCTCGACGACATCCTCGCCTACAAGGCCAAGGAAGTGGAGCAGGCCAAGGCGCGCGTGGCTCCCGACGTGCTGGCCGAGCGCGCCCAGGCGACGCCGGAAGCGACGCGCGGTTTTCGCGCGGCACTCGCGGAAGGCCCCGCACCCGCCGTGATCGCCGAAGTGAAGCGGCGCTCGCCGAGCAAGGGCGAGATCCGCGCTGACTTCGAACCCGTCTCGTGCGCGCGGCAGTACGCCGCAAACGAGGCCGCGGCACTTTCGGTCCTGACTGACGAGCACTTCTTCGGCGGCCACCTCGACTTTCTCGCGAGCATTCGAGCTGCGGTCTCACAACCGATGTTGCGCAAGGACTTCACGGTCGACAGCTATCAGATCGACGAAGCGCGGGTCGCCGGGGCCGACGCGATCTTGCTGATTGCCTCAGCCCTCGAAACGGACGAAATGGCGCGTTTCAGCCAGCACGCCCGGGCACTGGGGCTCGATGTCCTGGTCGAGGTGCACGACGAGGAAGAACTCGCGCGCGCTCTCGAGTGCGAACCGGACCTGCTCGGGGTGAACAACCGCAATCTCGCGACCTTTACCACCGATCTGGCCACCACCGAGCGCCTCGCCCTCGAACTCGACCGCCGTGCGCCCGGGGCTCTCGCAGCGGGTGACGTGCTGCTGGTCGCTGAAAGTGGCATCCGTGATCTCGCGGACATCGAACGCCTGCAGGCGGCGGGTGCGCGCGCCTTCCTCGTGGGCGAGTCTTTGATGCGGGAACCCGATCCGGGCGTGGCACTGCATCGTCTTCGCACCGGGCTTACAAGTGGCCCCAACCAGGAAGGAGCATCGTCGTGAGCGGAAACGTTCGCATCAAGATCTGCGGGGCAGGAGATGCGGAAGACGCACTCGTGGCCGTCGAAGCGGGAGCGGATCTCGTCGGGGTGAATTTCGTTCCGACGTCGCCGCGTTGCGTCGACATCCACACCGCCGAATCGATTTGCGAAGCCATTGCGGATAGCCCCGTGGAAAAGGTGGCGCTCTTCCAGAACGCCACCTGGGAAGAGATCGAACACGTGCTGCGGCGCGTCGAATTCGATCGCGTCCAGTTCCACGGCGACGAAACCGAGGAAGAGGTCGAGAGCGTCGATCTCCCCGTCATCAAGGCGATTCGCGGCGCCGACGTCGAAGCCGCCGAAGTCTATCCCGGCACGCTGCTCCTGCTCGACCACCCGAGTGAAGGCGGTGGCAAGGGCAAGGTGTGGGACTGGAGCGAAGCCGCGAACATCATCGAGCTCGGCTACGACGTGATCCTCGCCGGTGGGCTCAACCCCGAAAACGTGGGACAGGCGTTGCTCGACCTCGGCGGTTCGCTGCCGTGGGGTGTCGACGTCGCGACCGGTGTCGAAGTCGACGGACGCAAGGACGCCGACCGCATCAAGGCCTTCATCGCCGCCGTACAGGCGGCCGAAGACGAGGAGACCGTGGAGGCCACTGAACTTGAACAGTGAGCCCGACGAGCGGGGCTTCTTCGGTGAGTTCGGTGGTCGTTACGTGCCCGAAACCCTCGTGGCGGCGATCGATGAACTGACCGAGGCCTATCCCCGCATCAGCGAGAGCGCCGAATTCAAGCGCGAGCTCGACGACCTGCTGACCCACTACGCGGGTCGCCCGACGCCGTTGACCTTTGCTGCGCGCATGACCGAGGAGGTCGGCGGCGCGAAGATCTATTTGAAGCGCGAAGACCTCGCCCACACCGGCGCGCACAAGATCAACAACGTGCTCGGGCAGGCGCTGCTCGCCAGGTACATGGGCAAGCCGCGCGTGATCGCCGAAACCGGCGCCGGCCAACACGGCACCGCGACCGCCACCGCATGTGCGCTGCTGGGCCTCGAATGCGAGGTCTACATGGGCGAGGAGGACGTGCGCAGGCAGGCGCTCAACGTCTTCCGCATGGAGCTATTGGGCGCGAAGGTGAACCCGGTGTCGTCGGGCTCGAAGACGCTGAAAGACGCGATCAACGAAGCGATGCGCGACTGGGTGACGAACATCCACGACACCTACTACTGCATCGGCTCGGTGATGGGGCCGCATCCCTATCCCTGGATGGTGCGCAACTTCCAGCGGGTGATCGGCCTCGAGGCGAGAAAACAGATTCTCGAAATCGAAGGGCGGTTGCCCGACGCAGTCGTGGCGTGTGTCGGTGGTGGTTCGAACGCGATGGGGATCTTCCATCCCTTCGTGGACGACGAGGGCGTAGAACTGGTTGGCGTAGAACCGGGTGGCGAGGGCGTTCAGAGCGGCCGCCACGGCGCGACACTCACGGCCGGCGTGCAGGCCATCTTCCATGGAAAGAAGACCTACGTGTTGACCGACGACGACGGGCAGATCTTTCCCGCGCATTCGATTTCGGCCGGGCTCGACTATCCCGGTGTCGGGCCCGAGCACGCGTACCTGCGCGACACCGGCCGTGCGAAGTACGACGTGATCAACGACGACGAAGCACTCGACGGGTTCATCTACTTGTCGCGCACCGAGGGCATCATTCCGGCCCTCGAGTCGTCGCACGCGGTGGCCCACGCGCGCAAGCTCGCAGCGCAGATGTCGAGCGATCAGATCCTGATCGTCAATCTCTCGGGGCGCGGCGACAAGGACGTCAGCGAAGTGCGCGACATCCTCGCGCGCCAGGGGACGGACTGATGGGCCGCATCTCCGAGCGCTTCGAAACGCTGGCCGCGCGTGGTGAGACGGCGTTGATCCCATTCCTCACCGTGGGCGACCCCGACATCGAAACGAGCGAAGCCATCGTGCTTTCGATGGCCGAAGCGGGCGCCGACCTGATCGAACTAGGGGTGCCTTTCAGCGACCCGATCGCCGAGGGGCCCACCATCCAGCGCTCTAGCGAAAGAGCGCTGGAAAGCGGGACCAGCCTGCACGCCGTTCTCGAACTGGTGTCGCGACTGCGCCCGCGCCTCGACATCCCGTTGATCCTGATGGGGTACGCGAATCCGTTTTTCACCATGGGCTACGAGCGGTTCTCGAAAATCGCGGCCGAGGTGGGCGTCGACGGCATCATCGTGCCCGATCTGCCTCCGGAAGAGGGTGACGATCTCTACGGTCGCTGTAACGAACGCGGTGTCGACGGTATCCTGCTCGCCGCACCGACCACCACCCCGGACCGCCTCGAGATGTTGGCGGGGAGCAGCCGCGGGTTTTTGTATTACGTATCCCTGACGGGCGTGACGGGTGCGCGCAGCCAGATCGCTGAGGGGGTGGAAGATGGCGTGCGAGCCGCACGTGGCGTCGGAAAGATTCCCGTGTGTGTGGGCTTTGGGATTTCGACCCCCGACCATGCGCGCACGGTTTCGGCCTATGCCGACGGTGTCGTGGTTGGTAGCGCCGTGGTGAATCGCATCGAAGCGGCCACGTCGCGCGACGAAGCCGTCGCCAACGTGGCCAGCTACATCGCCGAGATGAAGGCCCCGTTGCGCGCTTCGCAGGACTGACGCGCGCGGCGCACGCTTCAGCTGGCTTCGGTGAGCTTGCGGTAGAGCGCCTCGACCTGCTTGCGCGTGTTCGCTTCGTCGCCCGAGTTGTCGATCACGTGGTTGGCCATCTCGCGCTTTTCATCGATCGGAAGTTGCGCGGCGATGCGCGCTCGCGCTTCTTCCTCGCTGCAGTGGTCTCGCGAGACCGTGCGCTCGACCTGGGTTTCGACGGGGACCCAGACACAGATCGTCGCGTCGTACTTCGTGGCCACGGCCGCGCCGGTGTTGCGCTTCGCGCCTTCGAACAGCAGTGGGATGTCGAGCACGACCAGCGGATCGCCGCGCTCCGCTCCCTCCTTTGCGCGTCGCATCATCTCGGCGATTACCGGCCCGTGGACGATCACGCCAAGCCGCGCGCGGGCTTCCTCGTCGTTGAACACGATGTCGGCGACCGCCTTGCGGTCGAGGGAACCGTCGGCGTCGAGGATGTGGTCGCCGAAGGCCTCGGCCATCGCGGCCAGCATCGGCGAGCCCGGCCCCTGCAGCTCGTGGACGATCGCGTCCGCGTCGATCGGCGTCGCACCGAGCTCGACCAGCATCTTCAACACCGAGCTCTTGCCCGAACCAATTCCACCTGACAGCGCGACCGTCTTCGACATGGCCGGAAGTTTGGCAGGGGGCGTCCGAGGGTCAACGACGAGTTGGAGAGACCTGTGGCCCAACCGCGCGCAGCCACAGGCGAATCGCGCGCGGCGCATTTTGCGGCGCCGAGGGGCGTCCGATATATTGCACCAGCTTTTTCGAGGGGTTAGCCCCCTTTTCGCCTTCTTCGGGATGTCGTGCAGCGTGCGGCGTCCCCGTTTCGTCTTCTTCTTTTGATTGGCTTCGTTCGTCGGTCCCCGGGACCTCGCGCGTGGCAGGAGTCCGATTTCGATGCCCGATCGACGCGACGAAGACGCAGCGAGCACGAGCGAGGATCCCGCCTGGTCGGCCGATGCCGGCGCAGAGGCCGCGGATTCCGACGAACTCCGTCGCGGGCTCGCCGCGCTGCGCGGCAAGATCGACGCCATCGACCGCGAAATCCTCGACCAACTGAACCAGCGCGCACGGCTGGTGGAAGAGGTCGGGCACCTGAAGAGCGGTGGCGAGCGCAGCCCGATCTACGTGGCGAGTCGCGAGCGCGACATCGTGGCGAGCCTGATCGAGAGCAACTCCGGCCCCTTTCCCAACCCGGGCATCGTGCACGTCTTTCGCGAGATCATCTCGGCGACGCGCTCCCTCGAGAAGATGGTGAGCGTTTCCTACCTCG
>JASMLK010000019.1 GCA_030748735.1 Myxococcota bacterium
GGAGCGCACCGATCGCGAACTCGACGAGTCGCTCGCGACGATCCACGAGGAAATCGCAAAGAGCGCGGGAGAAGAGCAGGGCGCACCGGCGCTGAAGGGGCTGGTGATCGACCTGCGCGACAACCCGGGCGGCCTGCTCGATCAGGCGGTGAAGGTGGCCGATGCTTGGCTCGCCGAAGGCGTGATCGTCTACACGCAGGGCCGCGAAGTCGCCCAACGCCAGGACTATCTCGCGAGCGACACCCACGTCGAAGCCGACTATCCCATCGTGGCACTCGTCAACGAAGGCAGTGCCAGCGCGTCGGAGATCGTGGCGGGTGCCCTGCAGGACCACGGGCGCGCGCTGGTGCTCGGCGCCGAGACCTTCGGCAAGGGATCGGTTCAGACCGTCTATCCCCTCGAAGGGGGGGCTGCCCTGCGGCTCACCACGGCGCTCTACTACACGCCTTCGGGTCGCTCGATCCAGGAAACGGGGATCCAGCCCGACATTGCCGTCGAGGCGCTCGCGATCCCGACCATGCGGGTCGAGGCGCCGCGACGCATGCGTGAGCGCGACCTCGAAGGGCACTTCACCCAGGAAGAAGCCGACCCCGGCGAAGCGGGTGGTAGCGGCGAAGGAGCCGCAGACGAAAAGCAGGGCGAATTCGTCGACGCCCAACTCGAACGTGCGCTCGAGGTCTTGAAGAGCTGGCGCTACTTCGAGAAGTTGCGAAGCCCGCGCGAAGTGGCCGCGAACCGCTGACGCACCGAAAGTGAGGATCGCGATGGCCATTCGCATGGGGGTGGGCTTCGTCGCCGACCAGCCCGGCGAAGTTCGCGAGCGGCTCGCGAAGGTCACGGTCGTGGGCGACGCAGAGGCGGTGCTCGATCGCGTGCGGACCGACCACGACCTCGGGATCGACAAGTTCATCGCGATCCTCCTCGCAAACGACGAAGCGGAAGTCATGGAACAGACCTGGCTGCTCGATCGCGAAGTGATTTCGGCACTCCCTTCGATCACGCTCTGATAGGCTGCCGCAATGTCCGACACCCCCACCGCTCCCCCGACCGCGCCGCGTCGCCGGGTCTATCCGGTCGGCCAACTGCTCACGGGCATCAATGGTCTGCTGCAGGATCGTGTGGGTCGGGTCTTCGTGCAGGGGGAAGTGAGCAACTTGCATCGCGCGGGCTCGGGGCACATCTACTTCACCCTGAAGGACGATCGCGGCCAGATTCGCGCGGCGTTGTTTCGCAGCAGCGCGCAACGCGTGCGTTTCGAACTCGAAGAGGGGACCGAAGTGATCGTCGGCGCCGACGTCGGTGTCTACGAGGCGCGCGGCGACCTCCAGTTGATCGTGAAGAGCGCGGAGCCGGTGGGGAAGGGGGCGCTCCAGCTCGCCTTCGAACAACTCCGCCGACGTCTGGAAAGCGAGGGGCTGTTCGACGAAGCCCACAAGGAATGGCCTCCCGAACTCCCGAAGCGCGTGGGCGTGGTGACCTCTCCGACGAGTGCGGCGGTGCGGGACGTGATCCACGTGACGGGACGGCGCTATCCCGGCGTGCCGCTCTTGATCTCGCCGACGCGGGTTCAGGGAGAGGGCGCCGAATTCGAAATCGTTGCGGCGCTCGAGGCGCTGCTCGATCACGGTGAGTGCGACGTGATCCTGATCGTGCGCGGCGGTGGTTCCCTCGAAGACCTCTGGGCCTTCAACAGTGAGGCGTTGGCGCGAGCGGTCTTCGATTGCCCCGTCCCGGTGATCAGTGGCGTCGGCCACGAAACCGACCTCACGATCTGCGATCTGGTCGCCGACGTTCGTGCCCCGACACCCTCGGCGGCGGCGGAACTCGCCTTGCCCGACCGCGCCGCCCTCGCCGGAGGGGTGCGCGATCGAACGCGTCGGCTCGTGGCCGCCATGATGGACCGACTCACCCATGCGTCGGCCCGGCACGAAAAGGAACGCGGCGCCCTGCGCATGCTCGCCCCGACCGCGCGCCTCGCGGCCCGCCGAATACGCTTCGAGGCCGCCGCCCGCAGTCTCTCGCGCCTCGGGCCCCGGCTCACGGTCGATGCACGGGGAAGACTCGCCGCCCAGGCGGCTCGTCTCGACTCCCTTTCGCCGCTCGCCGTCCTGAGTCGCGGCTACGCGTTGGTTCGGCGAAAACGCGATGGCGCCGTGGTGCGTCGTGAGAGCGAAGTCGCCGTTGGCGACGCCCTCGAGGTGCGACTGGCCGAGGTCGATCTCGAAGCCACGGTCGACATCGTACGCCCGCGCGAGTCGAGCTGACGCCACCTCCGCATCGAACGCGGAAACCCAATGAACGCGCCTACTTGCGCCCGTTTCCTCGTTGGCAGACCGGCAGGGGCTCCGGTAGCATCGCGCTTCGCAGCGCGTGGCCACTGGCCCCGATCGTTCATGAAGCCCTACTGCGAAGCCCGAGAATTCCCTGGCTCCTCGACTCGAAACACTCGAAACGTTGGAGCCGAGCCCCGCCCGAACCCAAGGCTGCGAGATCCATGGCGACCCGCAAGAAAGCACGGGCGAGCAAGTCGGCGAAGTCTGAAAAGACGGCCGGCGAGGCGAAAGCCGTGCTCGTCGAAGCCGACGTTCCCTTCGAAGCCGCTCTCGAGCGCCTCGAAGGCGTGGTGGATCGGCTCGAAGACGGCGAACTCGAACTCGAGGCGTCGCTGGAAGTCTTCGAAGAAGGCGTGGCGCTGAGCAAGCACTGCGCCGCGCGTCTGGAGGACGCCGAGCGCCGCGTCGAGCAACTGGTTCAGGCCGGCGGCGAATGGCTCACCCCTCCCTTCGACGAAGGCGCCGACGAGTTCGACGCCATGGAAGGAGACTGAGCGCGTGCCGGTCGACGTAAAGGACTACATCCGCGACCGTCTGCCGCTCGTCGATTCGGCGCTCGACAAGATCGTGCCGCCCGCCGAAGAGCCGCCGACCGCACTCCACGGGGCGATGCGGCACCTGTTGTTCCCCAGCGGCAAGCGCTTTCGCCCCATGCTGGCTTTCGCGGGTGCAGAAGCGGTCGGCGGCACCGCGTCGGATGCCGTGCCCGTGGCCTGCACGGTCGAATTGATCCACACCTACAGCCTGGTTCACGACGACTTGCCGTGCATGGACGACGACGCCCTGCGCCGCGGCCGGCCCACCGTCCACATCGAATACGGCGAAGCCAATGCCGTGCTGGCCGGCGACGCACTGCTCGCACTCGCGTACGAATCTCTTGCCGAGGCACCCGTGAAGGTGGGCCCCGACGCACTCGTG
The DNA here is from genome assembly GCA_030748735.1 of Myxococcota bacterium. Classification (GTDB taxonomy): domain Bacteria; phylum Myxococcota_A; class UBA9160; order UBA9160; family UBA4427; genus DUBZ01. The sequence continues at coordinate 3,252 of JASMLK010000019.1, forward strand.
CTCGCGATTCGCGATCTCGCCCATGCCGCTGGCTCACGCCAACTCGTGGGCGGGCAGGCGGACGACCTCGACGCGGCGGGCGCGGCGTCGAGCATCGAGCAGGTCCAGAGCGTGCACGCTCGCAAGACCGCCGCGTTGATCCGCGCTTCGATCGTTGGGGGTGCGCGACTCGCGGGTGCTGACGATTCACAGCTCGACGCGCTTTCCGCCTTCGGCCTCGAAGTCGGGATCGCGTTCCAGATCGCGGACGACGTACTCGACGAAGGCGAAGACGATCCGTGTTCGTTGGTCACCGCCCTGGGTGTCGACGGGGCACGTGAACGGGCCGAAGGACTCCTCGAAACCGCGCTGGCGCGCATCGCCAGCTTTTCCGAAACCGCCGATCCGCTGCGCGCACTCGCACGCTTCGCGGTGCAGAGGACGCAATGAGCGAACGCTTGCTGTACGGCATCGACTCGCCCGCGGACCTGCGAAAGCTGCCGCGTGAACAGGTCGAGCAGGTCGCCTCGGAGATCCGCAGCGAGATTCTCGAGCGGGTCTCCCAGACCGGTGGGCACCTGGCTTCGAGTCTCGGTGCCGTCGAATTGATCACGGCCCTTCACTACGTCTTCGACACCCCGAACGATCGCGTGGTCTTCGACGTGGGGCACCAGGGCTATCCGCACAAGATGCTGACGGGCCGCCGCAACCAGTTCGAGGGGATCGGTCAGCTCGACGGGATCTCGAAGTTCCTGCGACGCGGCGAGTCTCCCTTCGACACGTTCGGGGCGGGTCATGCCGGGACGTCCATCTCGGCCGCACTCGGCATGGCGCGCGGCATGCGGCATCGCGGCGAAGACAACCTCGCGATCGCGTTCATCGGCGACGGTGCGATGACGGCCGGCATGGCCTTCGAAGCGCTCAATCACGCCGGGCACATCCAGGAGAAGAACCTGATCGTCATCCTGAACGACAACGAGATGTCGATCAGCCCGAACGTTGGTGCGCTGTCTTCCTACCTCTCGCGCACGATGTCTGCGCCGATGACCCGACGCATCAAGGGCTGGGCGCGAGACTTCATCACCAGCATGCCGGGCGACATGCTCCACTGGGCGCGCAAGGCCGAAGAATCCCTCAAGGTGTTCTTTTCGCCGGGCCTGCTCTTCGAGGCATTGAGCTTCCGCTACGTGGGGCCGATCGAAGGCCACCGCATGGACGTCGTGCTCGACACCTTCGAAAACGTGAAGCAGATGATCGCGGCGGGCGACGGTCCGGTGTTGATTCATGCGCTGACCGAAAAGGGGCACGGCTACGAACCGGCCGAACGCGACCCGCTCAAGTACCACGGGGTCACCAAGTTCAACGTCGAATCCGGGCAGTTCGCACCGAAGAAGACGGGGCCGCCGGCCTATACGCGCGTCTTCTCCGACACGCTGATCCGGCTTGCGCGCGAAGACGAACGCATCGTCGGGATCACGGCCGCGATGGCGCCGGGGACCGGGCTCGATCGTTTCCAGGCCGAGTTCCCCGATCGCTTCTACGACGTGGGCATCGCGGAACAACACGCGGTGACGTTTGCAGCGGGGCTCGCGGTCGAAGGCATGAAGCCGGTCGCCGCGATCTACTCGACCTTCCTGCAGCGCGCCTACGACCAGGTCGTGCACGACGTCTGCTTGCAGAACCTCGACGTCACCTTCGCCCTCGATCGAGGCGGGCTCGTCGGCGCGGACGGTGCGACCCATCAGGGCGTCTACGACTACTCCTATCTGCGCTCGCTTCCCAATGCGGTGGTGATGGCGCCGAAGGACGAGAACGAACTGCAGCACATGCTCGCCACGGCGATCGAATATCCCGGACCGGCGGCGATCCGCTTCCCGCGTGGTTCTGGTCTCGGCGTTCCGATGGACCCCGAAATCAAGCCGGTTTCCGTTGGCGAAGCCGAGGTGCTGCGAGACGGTACGGATGTCGTGATCGCGGCAGTCGGTAGCGTGGTGCATCCCGCACTCGAGGCGGCTTCCGAACTCGCCGGGCAGGGGATTTCGGCAGCGGTGTTGAACGCTCGCTACGTCGTTCCCCTCGACCGCGAACGATTGGTGGCTTTGGCTGGCCGTTGCGGTGCGATCGTGACGGTCGAAGAGCACATCGGTGCCGGCGGCTTCGGAAGCGCGGTGCTCGAGTCCCTGTCGGATGCCGGAGTCGAGGTGCGCACGCTGTGCTTGTCGCTCCCCGACGAGATCATCGAGCACGGTTACGGCCCGGCCGACTTCGGGCTCGACGCTCCGGGCATCGCGAAGAGCGTCGAAGCGTTTCTGCGCGCCGCCGAGTGACGTGAGCGGGTTGCGATCGCTGCGCTCGGGTGCCGACCCGCGATGAAGGGGCAGCGTCTCGACGAACGACTCGTCGACGAAGGCCTGGCGGACAACCGCACGCGTGCGCGGGCGCTCATCATGAGCGGTGTGGTGTTGGTCGACGACGTACCTGTCGACAAGGCCGGTGCCGCGGTGAAGCCCGAATCGCAGATTCGTTTGAAGGGCGCAGTGCGGCGCTTCGTTTCGCGCGGCGGCGAGAAGCTCGAAGGCGCCCTCGACGACCTGGCGATCGACCCGAGTGGTTTGTTCTGCCTGGACGTCGGCGCAAGCACCGGGGGCTTTACGGACTGCCTGCTTCAGAAGGGTGCGCGTGGCGTCGTTGCGCTGGATGTCGGCACCGCCCAGCTACACGAGCAGCTGCGCCAGGATCCGCGCGTGCATGTTCACGAGCGCACGAACGCGCGGGAACTCTGCGCCGATCATCTTCCGGAACCGGTCGATCTGGTCGTCGTCGACGTGTCGTTCATCTCGATCGAACTGCTGCTCGAACCCATCCAGCGCGCGGCGCCAGGCGCGGAACTCCTGTTGATGGTGAAGCCTCAGTTCGAGGTCGGGCGCGAATCCGTGGGCAAGGGCGGGGTCGTGCGCGACGACGCCCTGCGCGACGCTGCGGTCGACAAGATCCGCGACGCTGCGGTTGCGCTGGGGTACCGCGAGCGGGGCCGCGTCGATAGCCGGGTGCACGGACCGAAGGGGAACCGGGAAGTGTTCCTCCATGTGTACCCGTCCGACCGGTTCTAGTCTTGGCGTTCGTAAGCGCCGGAATGTCCTTCTTCGTTCCGGCGCGGACGTGTCGATGGTCATGTTCGCCCGTGGATCGAAAAGGTAGCATCGGGTCTGGCAGTGACTGCGCCAGACAAGGGGACCCATGACCATGACGCTGAGCGAAGCGGGAATCGACCAGTCGCGACTCGAACGTGTCAAGCAGGTCATCGAGGCGGACGTCGATTCCGAGCGATACGACGGCGCGGTGGTGTTGGTCGCGCGTCACGGAAAGATTGCGATGCACGAAGCCATTGGCTTTGCGCAACGCGATGGCGCCCGCCGAGCCAACACCGATGACGTCTTCCACCTGTTCTCGGTGACGAAGACGATGACCGCAGCCGCGGTCCTGCGATACGTCGATCGCGGCGACATCCAGCTGACTACCCCCGTGGCCGAGATCATTCCCGAGTTTGCGGCCAAGGGGAAGCAACGCGTCACGGTCGCGCAACTCCTGTGTCACCGCGCGGGTCTGCCGATGGACCTGCCCTACATCGAACCGGGCCAGCTCGGCAACACCGAAGCGGTCGCGCTGGCCGTGGCGGACCAGGCCATCTATGCGAAGCCCGGCACGATCGTGAGCTACAGCCCGATCGGCGCGTTCGCGGTGCTCGCCGAAATCGCGCGGCGGGTCGATGGCGGCACCCGTTCCTTCCGGCAGCTGCTCGAAGAAGATGTCTTCGTGCCCCTGGGCATGAAGAGCACGAGCCTCGTGCTGCGCGACGACCTGGCGTCGAAGCGTGTGCCCGTCGTGGTTCGTGACCCGACGCCGGGGATCATCCCACCGGCGGCCCTCGAAGCGATCAACTTCATGCAGAACGACACCTTCGAGATGCCGGGTGGGGGTGCGCTCGGAACCGCGCACGACCTGTTCCGCTGGGGCGAGATGCTGCGCCGCGGCGGCGAACTCGACGGCACGAGGCTGTTGTCGCAGTCCCTGCTGAAGTACGCCCTCGCGAACCACACCGGTGACGAAATCAATCACATCTTCGACGGCATGTGCGAAGCGCGCGCCTGGGAACCCTTTCCCGCGTATCTCGGTCTCGGCTTCTTCCTGCGCGGCGAAGGCCTCTTCCAGATGCCGTTCGGGCTCACGGCGTCCCCCGGCACATTCGGTGGCCTCGGCGCCGGTTCGACCATGTTCTGGGTAGACCCCGAACGCGATCTGGTCTTCGTCTGCCTGACGAGCGGCGTCCTCGAGGATTCGCGCAACTTCGAACGCATGGCGCGGCTGTCGGATCTCGTGCTCGGCGCGGTCGTGGACGGATAGGGAAGGTCGAATGTCGAGCGAGCGATCTGTGCTCGTGGTGACCAGGGGGCATCCCTTCGAGGCTGAACCCTTCTTCGCCATGTTCGATGCCCTCGACGGTGTCGCGTGGACCCATGTCGAGCACCCCGAAGCGCGCGACTGGTTTCGCCCGGACAAACTCGCCGGCATCGATGCCGTGGTCTGTTACGACATGCCCGGTATCGCGTTCACCGGTGGCGACCCTCCGACACGCTTCGAGGAACCTCCGGCCGAATTCGTCGAGGGGTTCGAGGCCGTGCTCGCGGCGGGGCAGGGCATCGTGTTCCTGCATCATGCGGTGGCGTCGTGGCCGGCATGGCCTCGCTTTGCCGAGATCGTCGGCGCTCGCTTCCACTATCAGCCTGGTGAGTTGCGCGGCGTGGCCTATCCCGACTCCGGCTACCAGTTCGATGTCACCCATCGGGTCGAGGTGCTCGACACCGACCATCCGGTGTGTGCTGGTCTCGGCGATGGCTTCACCCTCACCGACGAACTCTATCTGTACCCGGTGTTCGAAGATGATGTCGTCCCGCTGCTTCGCAGTGATGCTGACTTCAGCGACGAGCGCTTCTCGTCAGCCGATCGTGCGATTCGCGGTCGTGGCCACGACCGCGACGGCTGGCACCATCCCGAGGGCAGCAAACTGATCGGTTGGGTGCGGGGGGAGGGCCGGTCACCGCTCGTGTACCTCCAGCCGGGCGACGGGCCGGTCACCTATGCGGATCCGTCGTATCGTCGACTGCTCGCGAATGCGATCGACTGGGTGGCGACGCCCGCGGCCCATGATTGGGCGGCATCTCGCGTCAAGTCGCGCGATTGAGCAGGACGATCTCCAGGGCAGAACCGCCTTTCTAGCCGCACGGCATGTTATCGTCGCGGCCGCATGGAGACCGCGCGCGAGGAGAAGCTTTGGTGAGCGAGGAAGCGAGGAAAGACGCCGGCTCGTTCTCCGTCGCGCAATGGATCGATGGGCTCGGGTTTGGCCCGCGCCTCGCGATCGCGAGTACGAGTGGTTTCGTCATCTCGATGGGGGCGCCGCGCGACGGTGTGCTCGTCGCGAGCTTCGTGGGGTTCGTGCCACTGCTCGCGATCCTGCTCCGCTCACGCGACGCCGCACGCCGCGTCTTCCTGCTCGGTTTCATGGGCGGCATGGGGATCGGGGTCGGCGGCTCTCCCTGGATCGCCGAGATGCTGGTGAAGTTCGCCCACGTTCCCACCGCAGTCGGCTTCGTCGGGCTGCTCGGCTTTTCGTCCTGGATGGCGATTTCCTACGGAATCTTCGCGTTGCTCGTGCGGTATGGCCCCCGGCGCGGAGCGCTCGGCTTCGCGTACATCGTCGCGGCCTTCGTCGCGATGCAGGTGAGCTGGCCCGTCTTGTTCGAGTACACGGCGTTCCTCGGCTTCGCCGAACGTCCCGCACTGATGCAACTCGCCGAGTGGATCGGTGTGCATGGCATCGAAGGGGTGATGGTCGCTGCCCAGCTCAGCCTGACGGGTGCCTTGCTCGAGCGTGGTGGTGCGCGGCGTACGGTGCGCGTTGCGGCCTGGGCGCTTACGCCGGTCGTGATGATCGCGATTGGAGAGGCGCGAATCGAAACGATCGAACGCGAAGCGAAGGCGGCCACGAAAACCCTGCGCATCGGAATCGTGCAGCCGAACATCGGGATCTTTCGCATCGACACAGGCCGACGTCTCGATCGATTGCACGGTCCGACCCTCGAAGCGGTGCGGCGGGGCGCCGAGCTGATCGTCTGGCCGGAAGGCGGCGTCTTTCCCTATCCGATCGGGCGTCCCTTCGAAGAGTACGCGCCGCGCATCGCGCGGCGCATACAGCGAGGTCACCGCAAGCCCGTGCTCTTCGGCTCGAGTTCGCGCGAGCCCGACGCGCGTTTCGGCTACAACAGCACCTTCCTGATCGATCGCAACCGGAAGGTGGTGGCCGGCTACGACAAGGTGAAGCTCGTTCCCTTCGGCGAGAAGGTTCCCCTCATCAACCCCGACATCCTGACGGACTGGGTCGGCAACATCGCGCATCATCACGCAGGCGCAGGGCCGGGGCGCTTCGTGGTGGAGCGCGAAGACGGGCTGGAGAGCGTCGTCTTTGCGCCGGTGATCTGCTTCGAGGACATCATCCCGAGCTATGTCCGCGAAGTGGCGGCACAAGAGGGTGGCGTCGAACTCTTGATCAATCAGACGATCGACTCGTGGTACGGCGACACGGCGGAGCCCTGGGAACACATGGCCCTCGCGCAGTTTCGCGCGGTCGAGCATCGCGTGCCGATCGTTCGCAGTGTGAGTACCGGTGTGAGCATGATCGCCGACGCAACGGGGCGACTGGTCGACTACATCCCGTTGCGTCCGGTCGAACGCGGGACCCTCGACGACTATCCCCCCGAAGTGCTCGTCGCCACGCTGGGCCTCGCGCGCAACACCGAGCAGCAACCGACCTTCTACGCCCGCATGGGTTGGCTGCTGCCGCATTTCTGCCAATTGGCGACGCTGGTTGGGCTCGTGGGATGGCGATTGCGGGGAAGACGCGGCGCGGCGGTTTCGTGAGCACGCGCCCGCGCTAGACAACCACCCAGGCCAGCCACAACAAGCTCGCGACCATGAGGGCGCGCGAGGTCGGGCTCCCCGTGCCATGCCACAGACGCAAGCCCGCGAAGCCAAGCGCAGTGAGCAGCACGATGTCGACGGCCGAGATCATGACCACTCGACCTCGCGAAAGATGCGGCCCGCAACCACCAGCATGACCAGCGTTGCGACGGCTC
>JASMLK010000020.1 GCA_030748735.1 Myxococcota bacterium
TCTTCCCGCTCTTCCAAGCACGCCAGATCTCCTCCCGCTCGAAATCCGTTCCTCCCCAACGCCTCGCTCGAACCACCTTCGCTTCCTCCAGGTTTCATAGGACAGAGGCGAGGATGTTGCGTTGATCCGTTGAATCCACCAACGCTATGTCAACTCGATCCCATCGACCGAGAAGGCCCGCCGCGGGGCGATTTCAAGCTTTTCCAGGCGAGCCCGTTGCCACAGGTTCACAGAAAAGCGTCGCTGATGCGGTCCGAGGACGCAAGGCGGCGTCTGGGACTCGAGGGGGGCTTTGGAATCTTACGGGTTGGCGAGGGCTTGTGCGGCTTCCTGCGCTTCCCGTGAGAGCACTGGGAGGCTTCATGTCTCCGCTTCGCTGTTGCCACTACCGTCGTTGCGCGGGCGTTGGTCGAAGTCGAACTCGGGCAGCGGGGGTTCGAAGTCATGCCCGAGGAGTTCGAGGGTGGGTTCGAATTCAACTTCAGCGGTGGTTGAAGCAGTTGCAAGCGGAGGAGCTCGAGGCGGGAGTTGCAGGCACGCGAGGATGCGCTGAGCCACCGCCGGATCGGTGATCGTCGCCATCACGCGCATCGTGTCTCCGCAGCGTGGGCAGCGAAGTGCCTCGATTCCGAACACCCGCTTCAGTAGCTCCGACCAGGACAGGCGTCGGGTGCGCAACACTGCCGAGGTTCGCGACGGTTGTTCGACTTGGGATCGGGCGACCTTCGGCCCGTGAGCGCCCTCGGTGGTCTGGAGGGGCGCGGCATCAGATCGGACTGCATTGATGTCGTTTCCGACGCCCGTGGCAGTGCGCGTTCCGGCTCGCAGAACCATCGTGGGCCTGGGGTTCTGGTCCGGCGCGGTTCCGGGATGGATTGCGCCTGCGGTCGTGCTTCGGTCGCTCGTTGCTCTGCTCCGTTCATCGTCCGACGCCGCAGCCGTACTCTTGATTCCGTTTGGGACCACGACACTTCGGCCCGCCGCGCACGGCGCCAGAATGCCGTGGTACCGCACCTGGTGTGCACGAGGCGGCGGGATCAATGGGGCGAGTCTCTCGAGTAGCTCACGCCGTTCCATCAGGATGTGGGTGGTGCCATCGCGCCAGCGGTTCTTGAGCTGGTAGGAGAGCATGCCGCTTGGCAGGGCTTCGAGCCGATCGAGGCAGAGCGCGGGGCGCAGGATGTAGCGGCACAGGCGTTCGAGCCGCATGCGGTCCCGCGCGGGTACGGCGACATCGGCGTGCAGGCTCATCCCTCCCTGGCGAACGCAGCGCTCCGGGAGGTCGGTTTTCGAGGAGGCGCCCGACTCCTGCTCGGTTTCGATCGGCACCACCTGATCCCCGAGTCTTCGCCACGGTCGCCCGGCCTCGGGTCCGGTGGCGATACGCGACCGAACAGAGGCCGCGGCGAGCATCGCGAGGAGTGGTTGATCGGCGGCGAGCTGGTCCTCCTCTTGCTCGATGACCCGTCGTTCGAGCCGCTTCTTGATCCGCCGGGCGGTTCCCGCCATCACACGAGCGACGTTTTCGGTCGAGGGTGGAGGCAAAGGCAGGAACCGGCCTGGCGTGTGAGCGGGGCCTGGATACACGCCGTCGAGCAGCAGCGTGTGGAAGTGGGGCGGGTAGCGGAGTGGGAACGGCACGGTGAGCACCCACTGGCGGACAGGGACTTCGGGAAGGACTCGATCCACGAGGTGAGCCGCCGTGTCTGCCATGCGCCGTCCCGCGCACGAAGGGCACGCGCCGCGCCCTTTGCAGGAAAAGGCCAGCAAGCGGTCGTGGCCACAACCGTCGCAGTGCAACCGCAGGAACCCATGAGCGAGTACGCCGCACTCGAGGTAGGCGCGAAGCTCTCGTTCGACGAACGTCGCGATGGGCGCTCCCTGTTGACGCGCGTTCGCGAGGAACGTTTCGAGTTGTTCGCGAACCACTTCGTGAAGAAGTGTCTTTTCGGGTCGGTGGCGAACGCAATCGATCACGGACTTCTCGCCGGGACCGCGGGCACTCGACCAACAGCAAGTTTGGGACCAGTCGTAAGAACGCTCGCGGGAAGGCGGGAAAACTCGACGCCGTCCGGCCATCCGACGACCGCTTCTTTCCGAATCCGCGAGTTGCTCGATCGGCTGTGACCGGGCGTGTCACAGCCATTGCCCATGCTCGTGAGATGAGTGGCGCGGAGCGGGCATCAACGGTCGCAGCGGTCGCAGCGGTCGGTAACGCGGGCGAAGCGTGCGGTGGCGTTTCCACCGGCACGTCTGCTGAAGACGCGCTCCTTCACCTGGCGCGAGTTCGGGGGCCATTGCGGGAGACGCTCGCCGTGCTGGCGGCGCGATTCGTGTCGCTGCAGGGCTGGAGCCGGCTGGGTTGCGCGCGCAGCGGCGACCATGCGCGCGAGCGTCTGGGGATCTCGCAGCGTGCCACGGGGCTTCGCCTGAAGCAGGCCGTCGAGCACGCGATGTTCTTGCATGAGGCAGATCCCGACGTCTTCGAAAGCCACCGGGAAGATCCGGCGTGGTTCGCTTCGCTGAGCGGTGGTGACGAAGGTGAGGACGGTGCCGCCCAGGGCGGCGATGGTGCCGAAGGCTGTGACCGCCAGAAGTGTGCGCACCCCACGCGTTTCGAAGAGCGCGTCCGGATCACGTTTCGCGCCCCGCGCGAGGTTGCTCGGCTGTTCCGGGCGGTGCTCTGCACGCTTCGAAAGGCGATCGAGCGCGAGGCGGGGCGGTTACCCAGCGAGCCGGAGGCGTTCGAGACCATGCTTGCACACGCCCTCGAGAGCTGGAACGTGGAGGATTCCTGGTTGAAGAAGAACATGAGCAAGAAGTACCGAGCCGTACTCGACCGCGATGGCTGGCGGTGCGTGTTTCCGGGTTGCACGTCGCGGAAGAACCTGCAGGAGATCTATCGCTGGGATTCGGACTTCGCGAGGACCCCGTGGCGATTCAGGGCACCACCCCCTCCGAGACGAGCGCCCGATACACCTCGAGGCAAGCCAACGTGTCCTGCAACGCATCGTGGGCATTCTCGATTTCGAGCCCGGTGTAGTGCCGGTAGGCTTCAGCGAGGGTGGGCCACTTGTAGCCGTACTTGCCGGGAAGCTTGAGGATGTCGGTGGTGGCTTCCTTGGTGCACACCATCGCCTTGCCGTCGAAGCGGTTCGGCTTGTTGCCCAGCCGGTAGAGGGCGGTGCGCATGACGCTCTCGTCGAAGCTGATGTTGTGGGCGACGATCACGTCGGCCTGCATGCAGAGTTGGTTGAAGAGCGAAACGGCCACGACGGGCTGCACGCCGAAGCGCTGACACATCTCGGCCGAGATCCCGTGCGTGGCTTCGGCTTCGGGTTCGATCTTGACGCCATCGGCGAGCTGCACGAGGAGTGACGCGCGGCATTGGATCGACCAGTCGTCGCGATTTACGAGCAACATGGCGAGCTGCACGAGGTCCGGCTGACCCGGGTGCTCGGGCGGTTGCTTCCACTCCACCATCCCCGTGGTTTCCGTGTCGAAGATGAGCGCGTTCACGGCCGGCCTCCATGGAATCGATGCGGGGATGCACTGGGGTGCAGGGTGGCTGTGAGAGGGAGTCGGCAACCTTAGCAGGGCTGCGCCCCGGGGCGGGCCCGTCGGGACGTGCGCGTCCATTCGGGGTAGTTTCTCGCGCCCTCGACCACAACCACACAAAGCCCGTTTGGCGCGAGCCCCTTCATGAATCAAACCGCTTCCCGAAACGACAGCCGCAAGACGCTGCAGAAATACATCGTGATGCAGATTCCGGGGGCGACGATGGTCGGCTTCCTGCTCGTGGCGCTCTATTACCTCGGGACCCTCTCGGGTGGGCTCGCGGCACTCATGATGGTCGGCTGGTGCGCGAAAGACGCCGTGATGTTCCGGTTCGTGCGTTCGGCCTACGAGCCCGGTCCACCTCACGGAACCGAAGCATTGATTGGCCGGTCCGCGATCGTCATCGAAGCGTGCGCGCCCGAGGGTCGTGTTCGCATCGGTGCAGAGCATTGGTCCGCGAGATCCCAGGTCGAGGGCGAGACCCTGCCGGTGGGCGAGCACGTGAAGGTCGTCGCGGCTGACGGCTTCACGCTTCGCGTCACGCGCGCCGGCACGTAGCGGTAGGCCCGCCCCTAATTCGAAGCGGGCTTGATGCGAACTCTGGCGCGGCCCGGTGGGGGTGTTGCGTCGATGACCCGGGTCGCGTTCCGTTCACGCCAGCGAGGGCGTGTTTCTGGTGACGTCAGTTCGTCTGAATCGCCGACGGTTGCACCGGTTCGGCCCGGGGCTGGTCGTCCCGAAGCAGGAGGCCGCACGTCATGTCCGTGAGCTTGTTCACGATGTTCTCGTCGTAGAGCAGACCGTGCTCGCCGTCGACGAGACCGTGAAGCGTGGCCGAGATGCCGTGCAACAGCGCAACGCTCGCCAGCCGGGCGTCCGGCACCCGCAGCTCTTCGACGTGCAGCTCGAAGATCTCCTGAAGCCAGGCGACGACGGCCTCGGTCCCGGATTCACCGGTGTGCTCTTCGAGCGCACTCAGGTTCGGGTCGAGGTTTCGGTGATGCTTCTGATAGAACTCGGGGTGGAAGGAATGGAATTCGCGGTGGCGGGTGACGGCGCGGTCCACCATCGCCCGGATCACGTCGCGAATCGGCAGCGTGCGAAGCCAGTTCGCCCATTCGCGGGAATCCTCGACGTTCTTCGAGGCTCGTTCGCGAAAGACCTCTTCGAGGATCTGTTCCTTGTTGGCGAAGTACTGGTACAGCGAGCCGATGCTCACACCCGCGCGCGCGGCGATGTTATTCGTCGTGAGCGCCTTGGGGCCGTCCTTCTTCAGGATCTCCGAAGCGGCGATGCGAATGCAATCGACCAGGATGCGCGAGCGTTCCTGACGCGGGACGCGCCGAACGCGCGCGGCCTTGCTGTCTTCGCCGGCTTCCTGGGAATCGCCTTCTCGCGCTTTCGCGCGGGAACCGTTCGCAGTGTTGGATCGACTTCGAGAGGACCCGCTCTTACGAGCTTTGGTCCCGGGCTTCTCGGGGGACAGGGCCGTGGGGGACGGCTGGATCTGGGGCATCGCGCAGCGCTCCTTTTCGCGTTCATGGCGCGTTTCGCAGTTCTTGCGTTCGCGTTTCTCGCGTCCCTCCGCGTCTCGAGCTCGGCCTCGTGGAGACCTGTGCTTCGAGCGATGAGAGGGGAGTGCGCGGTGCCCAGCCGTGCCGCGAGACCATAGAGGATTTTTCGCGCTCCGGGGCCGGGCGCCTCATGGGTGAACGGGAGTGCGGTCCCCGCACCCCCCGAAATCGCCCCAGTTTCAGCCGTTTGGACAGGTTTTCGCGAGTGCCAATGCGAGTGGAGATAGGCTCGGGCGCTGCGTAGATTCGACGTTGATCGTCGCTTTCGACCCGGTCCCGCGGAGTCGTACGAGCCACAGGGTGTGGCTCATCGAATACCGGGGTATCGCCGCGACGAAGTTGGATCGGGTTTGCCCGCGAAGACCGAAGAGCCTTGCTCTCTTTACTTCGCGGGTTTTTTTTCGCCCGGCGCGCGCAGCAGCAGGTAGGTGGCTCCCGTTCCACCGTCGCGCGGTTGGGCGCGGCAAGAGCCAATTACGTGTTCGACCAGTGGTACTCGTTGGAGCCAATCGTCGAGTGCGTCGCGAAGGACCGCGACACCGTCCTCCGATCGCTGTCCCTTTCCATGGATGACGACGACACAGCGCTTCCCGTTCGACCGGGCTCGCGCCGTGGCGTTGCACAGTCTTCGGTAGGCGCCCTCGCGGGTGAAGCCGTGGAGGTCGATCGATTCCTGCGGGCGGATACTTCCCGCTCGCAGTTCACGCATCTCCCTGCGCGTGGCGCGAACGACTGATGGTTTCGACTTCTGCGCTGACGAACCTCGCTGTCCGTCGTGACGCGTCCCAGGCCCAGCCGCATCTTGCCCCCCGCCTTGCGATGGGGTGGGAACCGGAGCGAGGTTTCCGCGGTCCATCGGGGTTACATCGGCGTCACGGGAAAAGGAAGCCGCGAAGCTCGATTCGTCGGGCCCGCTTTCGTGATCGTTGTCGTTTCGGCGTTTCGCCACGGTGCTGTGTCCCTCGGTCTGCCTCGTCAGATAGCATCGCCCGAGTTCCGGTTCATGCGCCGGGGAGGTTCTCGTCCATGCAGGCCGCAATGAATGTCGAGCCGGTCGTGCTCGAAGGCAAGACGGTGCGCCTCGAACCCCTCGTCGTAGCGACGGCGTGCGGCGTCGGCGAGAAGCCCGATCGAAAGGCGTCTGCGGCCGGTCAAGGAACGAGCCCTCGACACGAGTCCCCGTCCAGCACGATCCACGCGAAGAGCGCGAGACCGAAGGCCGTGACGCTCGCGAAGCTCACACGCGCCCGATGCCAATTCCTGCGAAAGCGATCGACCGCGGCCGACGCTTCCAGGTCGCCGCGCAAATTCGTTTCGACCCTTCGCAAGGTGATCACGGCCGCGACGTAGATCAACTGCACGACGAACATGATCGACACCACGACGGCCCGGTTGTCGACCAGCGCGCAGCGCACCTCCGTTTCGGCGATGGCTGCGAAGAACCCCAGGGAGTTCACCAGGGAAAACGCCGCCACCGCGTCGGCGTAGCTAGACATTCGATCGGCAAGGGCTCGTTCTTCACTCATGTCGACGTGACCGCCCGCTCAGCCGTTGGGTGTGCGTTCGAAGGTGGGAAGGCCATCGGGGATCTGGTGGAAGGGCTGCTTGTCGCAGGTGAAGATCGCCATCTGTGGGCCTTCGTACGACGCGGGGTCGTCCAGGGTGCCGATCTTGATGAGCGCTGCCCCGGGTAGTGAGGGAGCGAGGCTTGAGAGTTGGGTTCCGCAGTCGCCGCAGAATTCACGGGTGACGGGGCTCTCGAGATCGCTTCGCGTGAACGCCTTGGGGGTGCCCCTGGTGTAGCTGAACGAATCCGCGGGAAGGGCCATCACGTAGTTCGGGCCGCCGCCACTTCCGTACTGGCATTCGCGGCAATGGCACTGTCCCTTGAACAACGGGTCACCTGTGGCCTTGTAACGCACGGCACCGCAATAGCATCCGCCTTCGACTTCCATCTTCGAGTCTCCCTGGCGAATAGGTGGGCTGGGTCGGTGGAGTCAGCTCGGTCGCACGGACCGATCAGGAATCGCGGCTCGTCATGCTACCACGCGCGTGGGTTGCGTTGGCGGCGTGGTCACGGGTGGCCTGGACGCTCGAGAGCGTCGACACCGAGTACGGAACCAACACGGTCAGCCCCATCTTGAACAAGCGAACCGAGTCGATGTCGCCGCGCAGCAGGGCGTCGCCGTGGTTGATCGAGATCAAGATCGCACCGACCACGATCGCATAGCCGAGGGCTCGCTTGACCACGCTTCGCGAAACCGCGATCGACATGAACGAGGAACGGGCCGATTCCGTCATGGCGTCTCAGGCCTCCTTTCGACCGGCCACCACGCCGCCATCGCGAAGCGATGCGATTGTACGGTCGAGATGGGGCGCCCAGTCCGAAGGAAAGCTCGTCTGCTTGCCCGCGAGAGCGCCTCCGGGTATCGGACCGCAAGCCAGGGCGCCGAAGACCGACGCGAGGATGATCAAGGGGGGAATGATCTCGCGCGCATGATGGCTCTAGAAGTCGACGGTGGGCATCGGCGCGATCGACTCGACTTCGAACCACCAGGCGCCGCCGCTCCCGCCGGGTGCGCGTCCGTACTTGCGTTCGACCTTTTTGCCGAGCTCCGCGATGACCGCCGTGTCTTCGAAACGGTCGAGGCGAACCTCGTGTCGCTTGCCCTCGATTCGCAGCCACGCCTTGCTGCCGTCCGCGCGCAGGTACCAGTTCTTGCCCGGAGGAAACGAGACACTTGCGGGAATGAACCCGCGGCCTTCGTGCTCGATGAACCAGGTCGTCCGCGAAGTGTCGTCGTCGGCGAGCTGCATTTCGATCGTCTCGACGTTGCGCGCAAAGCTCCAGGCGATGATGAAGTAGGGCACGATCGGCCCGCTGCGCAGCGGACCACCGGGGAGCATCCCGACCGGTCCGTCGTTGAAGCGGGCAGCCACGAACGCAGTGCCGACCGTGAGGACCAGAACGGCGACCAACACGGCCGCGACCTTCAGGATCTTCATGGACTTCTCCGTTGCTTTGGTTGGGGCGCGGGAGCCTACGGAATACGCAGCAGGCCGCTAGCCCTCGCTGAAGTGTCCGTTCTTCAGGAAGTAGATGATCTCTCGCGCGACGAACTGGCTGCGCACGATGAATGTGTGGTTTTCATCGACGAGGCGGGAGTCGGCCATCCCCTCGATCTTCGCGCTCTCGACCGCCACGGTTCCGTCGTCGTCGCCCTGGATCAACCACGAGCCGATCGGGTGCCGGTACCGAAGAGTGAGCAGGGCTAACTAACGAGGTCGATGCAGCGCTTCGCGGATCGCCTTCGCGCTGACCTGGAGTACGCGATCCATTCGCTTGGGCGAACCGAAGAAGCCGTGGAGCCCGCCGTCTTCGGCGTGGAGTTGGGTAGGCACACCGGCTTCTTCGAGACGTTTGGCGTATGCGATGCCCTGGTCGCGCAGCGGGTCGAAGTGCGCCGTGACGACGAGGGCGGGCGGAAGGCCCGAAAGGTCATCGGCGAGCAGTGGGCTCACGTAGGGCGAACGTCGCACCTCGGGGTCGGGTGCGTAGGCGGCATACATCTGCCACAGCCCCGAAACCTTGAGCACGTAACGCTCACCGGCTTCGCGGTACGAAGGCCAGTCTTCACCCACGAGGTCGGTCGCCGGGATCAACAGATACTGGAAACGAATCGGTGGCCCGCCCTGGTCGCGTGCACGTAGCGCCAATGCGGCCGAGAGGTTCCCGCCCGCGCTTCCGCCACCGATGCCGAGGCGTTCAGGGTCACCGCCCAGTTCGCGCGCGTTCGCGTACAACCATTCGAGTGCGGCGTAGCAGTCGTCGAGGGGCGCGGGGTAGGGATGGTCGGGGGCAAGTCGATAGTCGACCGACACGACGATGACCTCGGCTTCGGCCGCGAGCCGCTTGATGGCGCCTTCCATCGCGAAACCGTCTCCCGTCCACCAACCGCCGCCATGGATGTCGAGATAGACGGGCAGCGGCCCCTCGGCGTCGGGCCAGTAGATGCGCAGGGGAATCTCGACGCCGTTGGCCCCGATCGTTCGGTCTTCGACGCGGGCAAGCGTCGGGCCTTCCGGTAGGCGCGAGCGCACCATCTCGTTCGCGCGCTGCCGAGCCTCCGCGGTGAACTCGACCGGGCGATCATTCCACTCGGATAGCTTCGCGATGACCGCCGCGGTGTATTCGAGGCGCCCGATCGGCGTGAAGGTCCAGCTGTAGCTCACGATGCCGGCGAGAACGACGATGGCGACGACGAGCGCGGTGGCGGCTTTCACGAATCTCATTCGATTCTCCGGGGCATCAGTACAATTCTTCTTCGTAGTTCCTGGCGAGCGCCGCATCGAGATCCTTCGCGACGTCGTCTCCCGCTTTCCTGCTTCCACAGTTTCGATCGAATGAACGCCTTGCCGCAGTGGAAGAAGCTTTCCTCCACGTGCACGCGCGTCGCGAGCAGGGCGGGTTTGTTGCGTGCCGACAGGCGTTCGAGGATCTCGCCGTTGCGCGTGAGTTCCGCGCGACCGTTCACGCGCAAGGTCTCGCTGACGCCGGGGACCACGAAGATGAGCCCGTGCTCCGGAGAGCCGGTCGCCACCATCACGAGCGGAGCCTTCTCGATGAAGACGCGCGCATAGTGATCGATCGAATCGAAGATCTTCACGTTGATCGATGCGTGTGGCTCTGCGATCACTTCGCGTAGCTCGGCTTTACTCGCAATGATGTCGGGGTCGTTCATCTGCAGTTCCTCGGGGCTGTGGCCCGTCTTTCGCTAGCGGTCGAGCAAGCCGAGTTCGGCCAGGAAGGCTTCGACGATCGGCCAGGAGAACGGACAGTCGTTGTGACCGCAGGACATGAGGACGAGTTCGGTTTCTGCCGCGGCTGCAAGCGCTTCACCCTCGCCGACCGGAATGATCTCGTCTCGTTCTCCGTGGATCACCAGGATGGGAATGTCCAGCTCTGAAACGGCCGCGAGATTGTCGAATGGATCGACGACCATGAAACGCGGGAAGCCGAGTTGACCCGCGAGCGCACGCACGCTCGTGAAGGTCGATTCGAGCACCATGGCTGCGAGGGGGCGCTCGAGTGCGAGTGCACATGCGGCACCGCCACCCAGCGAGCGGCCGTGCGCCACGATGGCGTCGCGATCGACGCCGGGCTGGTCTGCCACGAAGTCGTAAGCCTGAAGCATCGCGCGCGTGATCGACTTCTGGCTCGGCTTTCCCCCCGACCTTCCGTAGCCGGGATATTCGACCAGCAGCACCCCCACGCCTCGGCGCGTGGCTTCTTGGTAGATGGGCAACCAGTGGTCGATCAGCTCACCGTTGCCATGGGTGAAGATCACGACCGGAAAGCGTCGTTCCTGCATTGGGGGGCGGAGGAACCAGGCTTCGGTGGGTTCGTCTTCACCGAGCCACACCCGGTCGCTTCCGGCCGGCAGGCGCGGCTCGCCGGGCGGGACCGGTGGACGGGGATAGAGAATACGGCGCTGCATGTCACACCCGAGGGCCAGCAGGCTCACCGCGATGAGCGCGACCACGATCACGGCGCCGATGACCAGAGATTTTTCCATCACGCTTCCCTGCGAGGGAGTCTAGTCGCACGAATAGAGCAGGGCGCCTTCCTTGCGCACGCGGCAACCCTCGAGTCGCGAAGAGAGTTCCAGCAGTTCCTCACCTCTCGCGAAACCCGAAAGCCAGCTGCGTACGGCCTTTTCGCCTTCGGCCGTTGCCGTGGCGCGACCCATCGCGCTTTCGAACCGTTGCAGCATCCACATCTGATAGGGGACGACCATGCGGCGGCCCGTCTTGCCGCCGAGTTCGAAGCTGTGGGTCAGTGCGCCCTGGCCCGTCTGGTGCTGTTCGAAGCCGGGGGTCGCGGTGAAGGTCTTGCCGGGGAGTTCGCCTCCAGCCTCGTGGGTGTCGCTCGCGATGAATGCGCTGAGCACATCGCAGGCATCCGACAGGACCGGCCACATTTCTTCGAAGAAGACCTCGAGGACGGGCGCGAGCGTTTCGGGGATCGCGTCGTCTTCGAGCCAGGCGCCGTCGTCACTCGTCGCCACGCGGGCAACGAGTTCGCCGTCCGCATCGAGGCTGTAGAGCTTCTGTGTTTCGAGCCGGGCGTTGAGGGCTCCCTCGCCGTTCGTGCGTTCGACCCACTCACAGACGATCGGGAAGTGGGTACGGAGTGCAAAGCCCGCGACCGCGTCGCGATAGAGGTGCGCGTACAGGCTCGCGAGCAGTCCATAGTCGGCGAGGCTCGGCGTGCCACCGAGCACGAAGTCGTGCTGGCTGAAGTGCGCTTCGAGGTGCTGGAGAAGACGGTGCTGGCTGGCCTGCCAGGCGTCCTCCATCTCGCCGTCACAGCCGAGATGCACGAGTCCCGCATAGACGCCGCGAGGTTCGCTGCGCGAAGTCGAAATGCCGAATGCCGCTTCGAAGAAGCCCGCACCGGCTGCACGGCGCGCGTCGCCGGGTGCGCCGGGTGCGAGCACTGCACCCCACTGCTGTTCGTTGAAGCCGCGATGACTCGGCGCACGTCCGTCTTCGCTGAAGTACCAGCGCTCCCAGAAGCCGGGCACCACCATCCATTCGTCGCCGAGGAGTTCGAGTAGATAAGCGGCGACGCACTGGCGCGGGCGCGTTACGGGGTCGGGGACGACGGGCGCCTCGGGATGCCGTGCTTCGACGAAGTCGATGATGTCGCTCGAGTCCTGCACCCAGGTGCCGTCGGGCGCTTCGATCTGGGGGACCGCACCGCTGCCCGATCGCGGGATCAAGAGCCCCTGGATCAGGTCGGGGCTTGCGAGGATGTCTTCGTACCCGTCGCCGAGCGCGCCATGTCGCTGCTTGAAGCGAAGGTACGCGCGGACCTTGCCGGAAAAGTAGCTGTGTTCCCAGGAGAAGAGTCGATACATGTCGTAGACCCTAGCTCGCTCGTTCGACGGAGAGGTCGGCCAGGAGCCTGGGCCGAATCATGCGTGTCCAGACTTCGTAACCCGCATCGTTGAGGTGTAGCCGGTCGAAACGGAACAAGGCTCGGTCGGGTTCACCCTCGTCGTTCAGGAACGCGGGCCCGGTTTCGATGTAGTGCAAGCCCGGCGTGGCTTCGGTCCAGGTGCGAATCGCCGCGTTGGTGGCCTGCACCTGCGGCCATACCGACCAGCGCAGGGGCGTGGGGTTGATCCCGATGTAGTAGATCGGCAGGTCGGGTTGGTTGCGGCGCACGACATCGACGAAGCGTCGATAGCGGCGCAGAAGCTCTTCGGGCGGTTTCGTGCTTTCGGGTTGGATGTCGTTGCTTCCGCAGTACACCACCACGGCACGGGGTTCGAAGACATTCACCAGCCGCGCGGCGTAGTGGACGATGTCGCCGAGCTTGGCTCCCCCGAAACCGTGCCGAATCGTTTCGAGTGGCTGCATGTCCGCAGCAAGTGAATCCCAGAAGCGGATACTCGAGCTGCCGATGAAGACGACGGGTTCATTCAGCGGGCCGCGTTCGCGCGTCTTGCCCTCGAGGGCGCGGATGTCCTCTTCCCAGACCGTGGGGTCTTCGCTCACGGACTTCATGAGTTCGTGGTAGAGCCGATAGGTCGGGTAGGCGGTGAGCGCGGCAAGGAAGCCGATGAGCACTGCCGACCACTTGAAGAATCGTTTCACTGGCGTCCCCTGGCCTGGTCATCAACAGGATCGAAGCTCGCGATGATACCATCGCGGCGTGGTGGATAAGACTTCATGTGCGGTGCGGCCAGCGGCCCAGCAGGTTGTTGGTGAGTCCGTTTACCGTGGCGCGCACGTTGGTGGGGAAGAGTTCGGCCGCGATGGTCTCTCCGATCGCCCACAGGCCGGCGAGCATCATCGAGGCGATGTGCGCGGCTCCGATCACGATATAGAATTGCCCGATTCGCCAACCCCGGACTCTGTTCCCATCCCCTGCGAGGCGTCCATGTCGAATTCGTCTGCAAGCAGCGAAACGTTCACCCGCTCGTGTCCCATCTGCGAAGCCTGTTGTGGTTTGCGTGTCGAGGTGAATCGCGAGGCGAAGAAGGTCCTCTCGGTGCGAGGTGACGAAGACGACCCGCGCAGCCGCGGCTACGTCTGCCCCAAGGCCACTGCGGTGAAGGGCCTTTACGAAGATCCGGATCGCATCAAGAAGCCCCTTCGCAAGACCGCGGACGGTTGGGAAGAAATCTCCTGGGAAGAGGCCTACGCGTTTGCGGGCGAGCGCTTGAAGGCTCTTCGGGAAGCGCACGGCAAGGACACCCTCGCGACCTACATCGGCAACCCCATCGGCCATTGCGCTTCGGGGCTCATCACGGTGCCGATGTACATCGAAGCGATGCAGAGCGAGCGCCTGTTCTCCGCGGCGTCGATGGATCAGCAACCCAAGAACCTGACCAGCAGCATTCTCTACGGGGACATGTGGGCGATTTCGGTGCCGGACATCCAGCGTACCGACTACATGCTTTCGCTGGGTGGCAACCAGCTCGTGTCCCAGGGCAGCTTGATGTCGGCCCCGAACGCGAAGAAGCAGATCAGCGACCTGCAGCGCCGGGGCGGACGCCTGGTCGTGATGGATCCGCGTCGAACCGAAACCGCCGAAGTCGCCGACGAGCATCATTTCATCGTGCCGGGGAGCGATGCCTTCTTCCTCTTCGCTCTCGTGAACGTGCTCTTCGAAGAGGGGCTCACGAACCTGGGGCACCTCGCGCCCTTTACCGACGACGTCGACCGCGTGCGCGAACTCGCGGCGCCGTTCTCGCCCGAGAGCGTTGCCGACGTCACCGGCGTACCGGCCGAAGTCATCCGGCGCATTGCGCGCGAGTTCGCCGCCGCGGACAGAGCCGTTTGTTACGGGCGCATCGGCACCTGCATTCAGGAATTCGGCACCCTCGCCAGTTGGCTCGTCGACGTCGTGAATGTCCTCACAGGCAACCTCGACCGCGAAGGCGGTTCGATGTTCACGCGCCCGGCCACCGGGCAGAGCGAATACCACATGTGGGACGGCGCCGAACTCAACCTGGGGCGCTGGAAGTCACGCGTGCGCGGCCTGCCCGAATACGAAGGCCAACTCCCCATCGCGACCTTCGCCGAAGAACTCGAAGACGCGTCGGCGGGCGATGATCGTGCTCGCGCGCTCGTCACGATCTGCGGCAACCCCGTGCTTTCTTCGCCCAACGGTGCACGGCTCGCGTCGGCGCTCGATGAACTCGACTTCATGGTGTCGATCGACATCTACTTGAACGAAACCACGCGCCACGCAGACCTGATCCTGCCCACCACGGTGGCGATCGAGCATTCGAACTACGACTTCCTCTTTTCGGGGACCGCGGTGCGCAACTTCGCGCGCTACACGCCGCAGATCCTCGAACCCGAAGCGGAGCTCCCGGACCTCGGCGATGTCATGCTCGAAGTCGCCGCCCGGGCGAACGGCACCCAGGGTTCGGTGCTCGACATGATGTTGTTCGAAGGCATGCTCGGGGCCCTCGTCGGCAAGGCCGGCACACCTTGCGAACACGTGAGTGTCGACGATGCACGGCCGAAGCTATCGACCGAACCCGGCATCGAACGCCTGCTCGACATCATGATCCGCACGGGCCCCTACGGCGACGCCTTCGACGACGCGAGCGATGGTTTGAATCTCGCGAAGATCGCAGCCGAAGGGCACGCGATGGACCTCGGCCCCCTCGAACCGCGGCTACCGGGAATCATCCGCAAGGACCACGGTCGGCTGAAGCTCGTCCACGAGATCTTCGAGAAGGACATCGAGCGTCTTCACGAAAGCCTCGAAGCGCGGCGCGCGCCCGATCGCCTCGTGTTGATCGGGAGGCGGCAGCTGCAGAACATGAATACGTGGCTGCACAATCTCGAAAACCTCGCCAAGGGGAAGGAACGCTGCACCCTGTTGGTGAATCCCACTGACGCCACGCGACTGGGCCTCGAGACGGGCGGCACAGCGAAGATCTCGTCGCGTGCGGGTAGCGTGACGGCCCCCGTCGAGGTGAGCGACGAAATGATGCCCGGCGTCGTGAGTCTTCCCCACGGCTATGGCCATCGTTCGAGTGACACCGCGTTGCGTGTCGCCAACACGAAGCAGCCCGGTGCGAACGCCAACCAGTTGCTCGACGAGTATTCCCTCGACGTGCCGTCGGGCACGAGCATCGCGAACGGGATCCTGGTCGAGGTGGCGGGGGCCTGAGCGGGCGGTGCTGCTGTCGCATTCTGGCAGCAATGAGCCGTGGTTGGCGCCCCGGCGATGTTCGGCGCCGGGGGCGATTGCTAACCTCCCGGGTTGCCGATGTCCGAAACCCTTCGTCATCCCCCCGTTCTCGAAACGTTTCACCCCGTGGTTCGCACCTGGTTCGAGCGGAACTTCCCGGAAGGTCCGACCGAGCCCCAGGCCGAGGGTTGGCCGGCGATCGCGCGCGACAGCGACACGCTGATCGCGGCTCCCACGGGTTCGGGCAAGACGCTTTCGGCCTTTCTCGTCTGTATCGACCGCCTCTACAAAGAAGCCGAGCAGGCGAACCGGCGCGACTTCCGTCTGGGCGACGGGGTGGACGATGAAGAAGAGACGTTGCCCGGGACGCAGGTCGTCTACGTCTCGCCCCTCAAGGCCCTCGGCGTCGACATCAAGAAGAACCTCGACGAACCGCTGGCCCAGATCGCCGACGTCGCGAAGGAACTCGGGCCGCGAAGAACTGGTCGCCGCGCTGGAAGAGGGCGAAAAGGGCGGCTTCAGCCTCTGGTAGTTGTGCCCAGTGCCGGTGATCTGTGCGTTTCCCCGCGCTTCAGTTTTCTACTGCAGCGACCGATGTTGAGACGGATCGCTGCACATTCGTGATGGGTTTGCGGCGGAAGGGACGCAGGGGAGCCATGGAAGTCACGTTCTTCATTTCGAGCGCCAGCCGCGCCGCGGGTGTCATGCAGTATGACGACATCCCAACCGAGCCGATCGGCGAACCGCTTTCGATGACGTCGACCCAGCCGTTGGTCGCACTCGCACAGGCCGTGGGAGGCGAGGCTCGGGGTGCGGGTTCACTTCGCCCATTGCGCGACGCGACTTGTCAGTCGTACCCGATCGTCCACTTCGAACCCACAGTCGTACGCGCCCTCGCGAGCTTGAAGGATTCGGAAATCGATCCGGTCGCCGGGCAGTGGCTCGAACTCGCGAACTGGGAAGACGGAGAGATCGACCTCTACGAGCTTTCCCAGTGCGTCGAAGAACTACGCGCCGGGCTCGGTCGTGTGCGCGATCTCGGCGAACGGCTCTACATCCTTCTCGAAGAGAAGGCCTGGTAGAACCGGGGCCGGGGCTACTTCTTCGGCAAGCTGAAGCGCCCCGCTGCGTCGTTGCTCGTCATGGCGCGCTGCAACATGTCCCCGTCGGTCTCGCTTGCGTCGCCCAGCGCGTCTCGTCGTGCATAACCCCGTAGTTGGGTCTTCGTCATGTAGATGGCGAGTTCGGGCTTCGACACCAGCTTTTCGGTCCAGCCATCGACGGCGGCGTCGAGTTCTTCGGCCGAAACCACCTCGTGCAACATCCCCCAGGCAAGCGCCTTCGCGGACGGGATCCTCTCGCACATCATCAAGACCTCGCGTGCGTGCGCGGCACCGATCTCGTGGATCAGCCGTGAGGTCGCGCCCCATGTGAGCGGAATGCCGAGGTCGACTTCGGGTACGAGCAGCGAAGCGTCTTCGGACCCGATGCGAAAGTCGCACGCCATGGCGAAGCAACAACCGCCACCGACGGCATGAGAATGGACGCGCGCCACGGTGACGACGTCGCAGTCTTCGATGGCCTGGCAGGCGCGGCGACCGACCTGGTCGAGCCATCGCCGCTCGCGATCGGAGCGCGGAGAAGGGATCTGCTGCTCGGGTTCGGGCCCTTTGCGATCGGCCCCGGCGCTGAAGCAGCGGCCACGTCCGCCCAGCACGACGACGCGCGTATCGAAGTCCCTTTCGAGCGCCGAGAAGAGATCCCCGATCTCCATCAGCATGACGGGCGAAATCGCGTTCAGGCGTTCGGGTCGGTTGAGCCAGACCCGGAGCACGGGCCCCTGCTGTTCGACTTCGAGACTCTTCCAGTCCGTATCGGTGATCGACATGGCGCCAGCATAGAAGTGCGTGGATGCACCGGCCAGCGCGCGGGTGGGCTAGCGGCGCGGTTCGAACCCGATGGGAGGCCGGCTTCGTCGCACGACCGCGACGACGACGATGGCGGCCAGCACCATGCTCCCGGTCGAAGGCTCGGTGGCGTAGCGCACCGTGGTTTCGACCAACTCGTTTGCGGTCGCGGGGTCACGCACGGCCGCGAGCGCGGTGTGGCTTATGAAGTTGGAAGCAGCGACGAAGAACAGGACCCGAAGCCGCAGGCCGAATGTCGAAGCGAAACGCATCACAATCCCTCCGCTGGTGGATGCAGAGGATAGGATCGCTCGCTCGGGCCTGAAATGAAACGGAAACGGAACCCGAAGGGCATCGAGAACGCACGAGAGTGCGACTTTCTACGATTCGGGCTGCGAGAAACCGCCCACCCGGATCGCGCCTGCGGGCGACTCGCGCGAAGCGCGATCACATGCGGTTCACGACCCGATCGAGTCCGAAGCGACCGCTGCCCGTACACGCGAAGCAGATCGCGATGCCGCCGTACAGAGCCGCAAGCTCGATCTTCGCCCACGGATCGCCCGAGTGATAGCCGAAGACGGCAACGCCCATCGTCGCGGCGATCAACATGGCGGCCGGGCGTGTCATCAGCCCCACCGCGAGCAACAAGCCGCCGACGAACTCGCTCAACCCCGCGGCCCAGGCGAACAGGCTGGGGAGGGGAAGCCCGAGTTTGTCGACGAGCGAAACGAAGCCATCGGGTGGTGGCAGCTTGCCCAGGCCATGGGCGAAGGCCAGCGACAGGCCCGCGACCACGCGAATGACGGCGAGGCCGATTTGAGAAACTACGGGCCCGGACACCTGCCCGCCGAACAGAAACGGTTTCATTGACACGAACTCCCTCGAATCACTCGCCTTCGAATTCACACAGCGCGAGGCAGTCGATCGACTTCCTTCGCAAGCGATCCATCCCGCCCAGATCCGGCAGGTCGACCACGCAGCAGAAGCCGGCCACATGGGCGCCGGCCAGCCGGATCAGGTTGGTCGCGGCTTCTGCCGTACCCCCCGTTGCGATCAGGTCGTCGATCAACAGCACCCGTGCATCGGGTTCGATCGCGTCGACGTGGATCTCGAGTTGGTCTTCGCCGTATTCGAGTTGGTATGACTCGCTGTAGGTTTTGCCCGGAAGCTTGCCGGGCTTGCGCAGGGGAACGAAGCCGAGGCCCATCTTGTACGCGACCGCGGTTCCAAAGATGAAACCACGCGCCTCGATCCCCGCGATGCAGTGGATGTCATCGGTGGCAAAGTGATCGGCGATGGCATCGACCGAAAGGCGCAGGCCCTCGGGGTTGCCGAGCAGGGTGGAGATGTCGCGATATTGGATGCCCGGTTTGGGAAAGTCGGGAATCGTCCGGATGTAGTCGGTGATCGGCACAGGGCCCCTCGTTGGTCAGTGTTGGTTTGACTTCAGAACGCGACCCGCGACGGCGTCGAGCATGAGAACGACAGCGGGGTCTCTGGCTTCTTCACCCGTGATGATCGCGTCTTCGAGCGAACGTTGGCAGCTGTGGGGGCAGGGTCTGGCGAAGCTCGTGACCTCGGGTGCGACCTTCTTCACGAGGCTTCGCGCGTTGTCGGCGTTCTCGAGCAGGACCCGGACGATGTCCGCGACCTGGACCGCGTCGTGATCGGGGTGCCAGCAGTCGTAGTCGGTCACCATGCCCACGGTCGCGTAACAGATCTCGGCTTCGCGAGCGAGGAAGGCTTCGGGCACGTTGGTCATCCCGATGATGTCGCAGTCCCAGCTCTTGTAGAGCTTCGACTCGGCGAGGGTCGAAAACTGCGGCCCCTCCATTCCCACGTAGGTACCCCCACGGACTGCGCGAAGACCGAGGCCCTGGGCCGCTTCGAAGGCAGAGTCCGCGAGACGATTGCAGGTGGGGTGCGCCATCGAGACATGCGCCACGACGCCCTCGTGGAAGAAGCTGCGTTCGCGATTGCGCGTGCGATCGACGAACTGATCGATCACCACGAAGGTGCCCGGCGAAAGCTCCTCTTTGAACGATCCGACCGCCGACAGCGAAAGCAGCTCGGTCACGCCGGCGCGCTTCAATGCGTCGATGTTCGCGCGGTAGTTCACCGCACCGGGAGAAAGCGTGTGTCCACGACCGTGCCGGGGGAGGAAGACGAGTTTCTGGCCATCGAGTTCGCCGAACAGGAGCTCGTCGCTCGGGTCGCCGAAGGGACTTTCGATCTTGATCCACTCGCGGTTCGAGAGCCCTTCGATTTCGTAGAGACCGCTACCGCCTAGAATGCCGAGTATGCCGCTTGCCATGGGCGGAGCATAACGCGAAGCACGCCATCGCGAAGGTTGGCGTGTGATTGCGCGGATGAGCGTCAGCGCGCCACACGAGGATGAAACAACGCGTGAATGTCGTTGCGCACCCGCTCGAGCCGGATGTGGGAGAGCATCGATTCTCGAAGCTTCGCGTCGCCGTCGCAATAGGCGTCGATGAAGGAACCACGCGTCGCGTTCGTGAGCGTTTCTCGATGCCCGAGTTTTCGCACCGAACGTTCGAGCCGCATGAGCTCGTGCATTCGCCGGCGCGGACTGACATCGGTTGCGATCGAGGCGCAGTCGAGATCGATCAACCATGCCCGTGGGGCGCTGGGCTCCCCCTCGAGCATCACGTTCTTGAGGTTCAGGTCGGCGTGACGTCCCCCCGCGTCGTGGAAACGTCGCGTTGCCTGCGCGACGGCCACCACCGCAGCCTCGACCCCCGGAGCCTCGCGTGCTCGCGACAGGTATTCCCCACCATCCACGGCCCCTTCGATGAAGCTCGTGCCCATTGCGCCTTCGACGAATGCGCCGCGACGCCGCCAGAGTACGAGTATCGGCGTGGCCACCGGAGCGCTTTGGGCGGCGAGTTGGGTGTGTACGCGCAGTTCGTCGCGAAAGCGGTCCGGACTGGGGAAGCGATTGCCGGTGACACGTGCCAAGGCGCCGCCATGCACATAGGGTCGAATGTGAACGCGGGACTCTTCGCCGAGGTCGAGCAGGTAGGTCCGGGTGCGGCCGGTCGCTGTGCCGACCGCGAGATCCAGCTCGTCGAGTGTGCTCGCTTCCTGTAGCCGCAACGATTCGAACGCTTCGCTCGCCGCATCAGCCCATGGCCGACACACCATTGCGTGCCACGGGCCGAAGGCCAGTTCTCGAAAAGCATCCGACATGCCTGGCGCCCCGTTGCTGGAGAAGTAAGTGAAGGAGTTCTCGCGCTTCATGCATGCGCGATCGCGCATGCTCCGCTTCGTTGCGGGCTCGCTCTATTCGACCGATCCATCGAAGAACTCGAGCGTGCGCGGAAAAGTCCGTGCGCGTTATCGTATCCAGCGGGATCGCATCCGGCGAGGTGTGTCATCGGCTACTGCACCAATCCACTTCCTGCGGCGCCACAGGCTTCACGCATCCTGATCATTCGATTGGGTGCGCTTGGGGACGTGGTTCGTACGTTGCCTTCCCTGCGGGTCGTCCGTAGCGCCTACCCCGATGCGCAGATCAGCTGGCTGGTGGAGCGGGCTGCAGCGGGTGTGGTGCGCGATCGCCTGGAACTCGACGAGGTGATCGAGTTTCCGCGTGAGCGATTGAGCGGGCTCTTGCGCGAGCGTCGTCTTCGCGACTTCACCGCGGCGCTGCGCGAGGTCACACGCGACCTGCGGGAACGTCGCTTCGATCTCGTGCTCGATTTCCACGCGATCTTGAAGAGTGGCTTTCTCTCGTGGGCGACCCGCGCGCCCATGCGCGTTTCCTATGGTCGGCCCTTCAGCCGTGAATCGAGCTTCCTCTTCGCGACCCATCGCGCGCGTCTCGCACCGGCGAAGCTCAGCCGCTACGACCGCAATGCGGGCCTGATCGAGTACCTGTCGCTGCCCACCGCAGAGCCTCGGGCGACGAGCCTGGGCGACGTGATGGTCGTTTCGTCTTTGCAGCGAGAAGCTGCGCAGCGGGCGGCCGAGGGCGTGGGCGAGTTCGCCCTGATCCATCCGGGTTCGAGCCCGGGTGCGGCGTACAAGCGCTACCGCGCGAGTGGCTACGCGGCTTTCGCCCGCGCGTTGAAGGGCAGGCGGGGCATCTCCACGCTCGTTGTTCGCGGCCGCGGAGATGTCGAAGAGCAGATCGCTCGCGACATCGTCGAGGCGTCCGGTGGAGCGGCTCGGCTGGCTCCCACATGCGAGGGCCTTTCCGAGCTTGTCGCGTTGATCGCGCAAGCGCGGCTCTTCGTGGGTGGTGATTCGGGTCCCCTCCACATGGCTACGGCGGTGGGCACGTCGGCGATCCAGTTGATTGGCCCGACCGATCCGGTCGA
>JASMLK010000021.1 GCA_030748735.1 Myxococcota bacterium
TCGTCGTTGCGCGTCGCAGCCCTCTGGTCGCGACGCGGCCACAGGGTTTCGAGCCTGACATCACCAAACACGCGCGGCTGATCGCCGGCGGCCACGTTTCGAATGCGAATGCCCATTCGTCGCGCGAGTGCGAACAACGAGCCGAAGCCCGAATCGGTTTCCGCATGGGGCGGCAGCCACAGTTCTCGGGTGGGGATCGAGCGCAAGATCGCTTCGAGCCCGCCGCGGTGATCGATGTCCGCGTGGGTCGCCACGACCGCGTCGAGTTCCGCGACGCCGAGTGCGCGCAACCCCGGCACGACCACTCGACGGCCCTGGTCGAAGCGCCCGGGGACGGCGCGCCCTCCGTCGACCAACACCGCCCCCGAGCGTCCTTGAACGAGAATCGCATCCCCCTGGCCGACATCGAAGAAGACCACGCGCGGGGGCGCGGGGTCGATGCTCGCGCGCGGCGCGAGTTGCAGCCCGCCGATCACACATGCACAGACTGCGACACGCGCCCAGGTCGCATGCAACCGCAGCGCCCAGCCGACACCGAGAAGCGACACCAGGATCGAAGCGGCCGAGGGGGCCCCCGTCGCCGGGCTGACCGGCTGCCAACGATCCACCAACGCGACGACTTCGAAACTCGCTCCTGCGAGCGCGGTCGAGAGTTCGAGAAGGAGCCGTCCCGCCGCGTTTTCAGGGACGCATGCAACCACGGCGGCAAACAACGCAGCCGGCAGGAGGACGAACGTGACCCAGGGGACCGCGATGAGGTTGGTCACGAGCCCCGCCGCTCCGAGGGGAACACCATGTGCCGCCAGGACCGGTGCAGTCGCAACCATCGCCGTGGCCGACGTTCGCATCAGGCTCACCGTCGCTGCGGCGAACGAGTTGTCGCTTCGTCCCGTTTCCCGAGAAGTCGCGCCCGAGGCAACGAGCAGCGCAGCGGTCGCCGCGAACGACAGCTGCGCTGAAGCCTCGAAGAGCGCGTGCGGTTCGACCGCGAGCAACACCAGGGCACCGAGGGCCAGCGGTTGCGTCGGACGAACGGTTCTGCGCAGGCCGACCGTCGCAGCGATCACGACGAGGAAGATCAACGCGCGCCGAACGGGGATGCCCCAACCCGCCAACGCGCCATACGCGACGGCCGCGCAAACCGCCCAGGCCAACGCGGCCTTTCGCGCATCGCGATGGGCCGCAACGCGATGCGTGTTTCTCAGCAAGGCCAACCCGGCGACGAAGGCAAAGCCCGCGACCAACGCGACGTGCAGCCCCGACACGGCGAGCAGATGCGCGATCCCCAGGTTGGCGAACATGGCGCGCTGCGCTTCGGAAAGACCCGACCGGTCGCCCAACACCAACGCCCGGAGCAAACCACCGCCGGTCCCGTACTCGGAAAGACGCCTCGCGATCTCGCGCCGTACGGCGCGAAACCCGGTCACGACCCCCGCGACCCCGGGCGCGATGAAATCGTCGCGGGACGAAAGCCGAACGATGAGGGCAGCGTCGAGCAACCTTGCACGCGCCGCGATGCCCTGTCGTTCGAATCGGCGTCGCCAGTCGCGCGCACCCGGATTCGATGCACCCTGCAGTGGAAGCAGGCGCACGCGCGCCCGAACCCGGTGACCCGACACGAGATCATCCAACCCCGCGATCGCCCCCGGATCGTCGGGCGCACCCATTCGAATGCGCGAGGGGACGGCGCGCTCGGGTTCCTCCACGTCGAACCCGCGGCAGAGATCGACATGGGGACGCGACAGAGAACCGCCGCTGCCGCACACGGTGGCCTCGATGATGAGGTCGCGCGGGGCTTCGAGGATCTCGGCGGACGCTCGAGCAAGGGGACCCGCGAGTGCCATCACCCCGCACGCCAGCATCACGGCGCAGATCGCAAACTCACGCAGCCACGGCCGCCTTCCCGCCGCAAACGCGACGGCAAGCACCACACCGCCTGCTTTCGCCGCAGGCCCAGCTCCGCCACCGACGGCGTTCGCCCACAACAAGCCGACCGCGAAGGCCAGCGTCGCTCGCCACAACAACTGCGCTGTGCCTCACCGCGGGACCGGGAGGAGATGGGGCGTGACGGCTAGCCCGGATGATTCATGATCATCCGTAGCGAGACGGTGCAGATTCGTGCTCTGGCGAGAGAAATCGGCGTTCCGCCGCGCAGACGTGGTTCACCCCACGTCGAGCAGCGGGACGTCGATTTCTCTTGCCAGAGTGCGGAGATGTGCCGTCGCAGTAGGATGTTCATGAATCATGCGGGCTAGCGCGCCTTCACGACGCGATCGCGTCGGACCGACGGCTCAGTGCAACGTGCGCCGTACGCGCTCGGCAGGTTCGCGCGGCGGGTCCGGACGCTTGCGCATCCGTTGGACATAGGCGGAGAGGACTTCGAGGCTCTCGTCGAGCTTGCGGAGTTCGCCTGCGAAAGCCTGCATCATGCGCTCGATCTCGCGAACCTCGGCGGGGTCGCTCACGACATCGGGTGCCTCCCGCTCCTCCGGATTACGCGCGCCACAGGCGAGGACCGCACCGTCGATCATCGCGCGATAGGCCTCGGCGCTCAGTTCGTCGAAGTGTGCGTGCGCCCCCAGTTTGGCGGCGATGGCATCGCACATCGTCGACGGAATACCGCGCGCGGCCAGGTCGGCGTGGATTCGCGCGTGCCACGACTCTCGTCTTTCCGTGGCTTCGACCTGCTGCAGCGTTCGCTGCGCCAGGACCATGTTTCGTTGCGCGCGCTTCGTGGCCATTGCCGTGGCATCCCCTGACGGATCTCTGACGGTGCTTCCAACCGCATCTGTTCGCTGGGCTTACCAGCAGAAAAAGCAAGATCGATGCCACCTGCAGGTCGCGGGCAGGCAATTCGCTAACACGCCGAAGTCGCAGGTGTTCTTGCCGCGAGCTCCGGTCGACCTCCGGCACCCGCCAAGCGGCGGCGATAGGCGATGGGTAATTGCGTACCCTGTTTCCCCGCTGCGCCGGACACCGGCACGGCAACATGAATGCGACCGCTTCAGTCGCGCCAGGTAGAGGGGACGCGCGCTTCGTCGGCTTCGGCTTCGAGCAGGCGCAGCCGGTCCTTTGCCTCACCAACCCGCACGTTCCAGCGCTCGCGTTGACGCGTCCGGCCGAAGGGAACCTCGTCGCGCTGGCTTTCGGCGTATTCGATCAGTCGATGGGCAGAACGGAATTCCGAAACCCATTGGCCCTTGCCACGACCACCTCGCAGCACGCCTTCTTCGGCCAGCGAGTTTTCGGTGAGGGTCACGACACCCCGTGCGGCGTCGATGTTGTAGTTGAAGTGATTGAAGAAGCCGAGCCCGAGCAGGCCGTAGCTCATGCTCTCGAGGGAGAGACCCGCGACGTTCTCGACTCGCGCGGTTCCCATCTGGACGCTGCGGAGCATCACGACGGGTGCCTGCACAACACCGTTCGCCGTTTGCCGCGGCGAAGTTCGGACGCCCGGCCCTTCGACCGGGAGGGAGAGTTTCTTCGCGGCCCAGAGCGGGAGCACGACGTCGGTCGCGCCGGTATCGATGATGAACGGCACGTCGAGTTCGTTGTTGATCCGCACGTTGACCCGCATGCTCGGGCCCGCCCGCTCGACCCGCACGGTGTGAACGCGGCCGCTCTTCGCCCCGCGCATGCTCCGGGCCGTGCGCCGGTCGCGCCGCGACGACGGCGCCGGGGGGCTGTACGTCTGGATTGGAACGTCCTGCTTGGGGTTCTCGGCGCGCTGCTTCGCGGCCGCGCGATACAGCGGCGGGATCGATGCGAGGTCCTGGGTGAAGTGCATCTTCCCGGAGCTGTCGACCCAGCGATAGATTTCGGCCGTGCTCGCACCTGCGCTCAACAGGCAGACGCAGGCCCACATCCATCCCCATCGAAGCTTCGCCATCAGGCGTCGCGACACCGCCGCTCCTCCGCGATTCCCCGGTCAACATAGGAGCAACTCCCACCCCCCTTGACCCCATGTGTGGACTTCCACTCCACTGCAGCTCACTGCGCGTGGGCTACGGGTCGTCTGCACGCCCGAGGGCGTGAGCAGGGCCGTGGGTGGAGGGCGTAGCTAGAGGTCCGGGGGATCTTCGCCTTCGCTCTGGACGTCGGGCGCTTCGGGTGCGGTTTCGGGATCGGTTTCGGGATCGGTTTCGGGAGGAGCGCCGCCGGTGGCCTCCGCCCCGTTCACGTCGTCGAAGTCGGCGGCCATCAACGTTGCGAAGAAGCCTGCGATGCCCTCGGCGTCCTTCGGCGAAATGCCCTCGATGGCCGCCAACTCCTCGGCCGACGCCTCGCGGATGCGCTTCAGCGAGCCCATCGTCTTGAGCAACGCCTTGCGCTTGACCGGTCCGATCCCGGGCAGCTCCTCGAGGATCGACGTGAAGTTCACCTTCTGTCGCAGCTTGCGCTGGAACTCGATCGCGAAGCGATGGGACTCGTCGCGCACCCGCTGCAAGAGCAAGAGCCCCCGCGAGCCCGGGTGCAACATGATGGGGTTGGCGCGACCCGGGCGGAAGATCCGCTCGGCCTTGAGCCCCCCACCGCGCCGCACGCGTGCGCGTGGACCAACGCCCTCGCGTTCTTTCGAGAGGCCGAGGGTGTCGAGTTCGACGCCCACGTCGCCCAACACGGCCGTCAACACGCCCAACTGCCCGCGGCCGCCGTCGACCATCAACAGGTCGGGCAACGGTTCCTTGTCGAGCTTCGCGACGCGGCGTTCGAGTACCTCGCGCAGGCAATCGTAGTCGTCGCCGGCCTGCGCGCGCTGGATGCGATAGCGACGGTAGTCGTTCTTTACTGGCACCCCGCTTTCGAACACGACGCGACTCGCCACGGCGAGGGTTCCCTGCAGGTTGGACACGTCGTAGCACTCGATGCGCCGCGGAAATTCCTTCAAGTCACAGCGGTCGCGGATCTCTTCGAGTGCGCCGTCGATGCTGGTGCGCGCCCGCAGTCGCCGTTCGAGACTGAGGTCGGCGTTTTCGCGCGCCATGTCGACGAGCTTCTTCAAGTCGCCACGCTTCGGGGTCTTGAGACTGACGGGGCGTTCGGCGCGTTCGCACAGAAGATCGAGCAACGCGCTTTCGTCTTCGATCACGACCGGGGTCAGAACTTCTGCAGGAATTCGCCTGCCGAATTCTTCGCCGTAGTACTGCCCGAGGAACGAACTCATGATCTCGCCGCTGTCGAGCCGTACGTCGGAGAAGTCGAAGCCCTCGGCCCCCACGACGCGCCCTTCGCGCACGTGAAGCACCTGCACCTCGGCGTCGTCGCCTTCCTGCGCGAGCCCGAAGACATCTCGGTCGACCGGCTTTTCGACGATGATGCGCTGCCGCTCGATCGTGCGTTCGACCGCGGCGATGCGATCGCGCAAACGAGCGGCTTCCTCGTAGCGCTCTTCGTCGGACGCTTTGCGCATGCGATCTTCGAGGGTGTCCACGAGCTCGGCGGAACGACCGCGCAGGAAGAGCAGCGTGCCGTCCACCAACTCGGCGTAGCCGGCTTCGTCGATTCGATCGCAGCACGGTGCAGCACAGCGCTTCATTTCGTACTCGATGCAGGGTCGACCGCGACGCCGGTAGTCGCGCAGCACCGCGTCGGTGCACGAACGCAGGGGGAAGATGCGCCGGAGGTCTCCGAGCGAAGTCTTGAGTTCGATGCTCGAGGTGTAGGGCCCGAAATACTCGGCGCCGTCGCGGCGAAACTTCCGTACGGTTCGCAGCCGCGGCCATTCTTCCTTCGGGTCGAGACGCAGCGCGAGGTACTGCTTGTCGTCGCGCAACCGCACGTTGAACATCGGCTTGTACTGCTTGATCAGTTCGTTCTCGAGCAGCAGCGCGTCCTTCACGTTCTCGGTGATGAGCACGTTCACATCGGCGGCGCGCTCGACCAGCGCCGGAATGCGAAAGCGACCATCCCCGCCGATCAGGTACTGACGCACCCGGCTGCGCAGGTTCTGGGCCTTGCCGACGTAGAGCACACCGCCCTCGGCGTCCTTGAAAAGGTAGACACCGGGGCCCGTCGGAAGCGAAGCGGCGCTTTCCTCGAGACGATTCGGCTGCTCGGCCATCTCGTGGATTCTGCCTCAACCGAGCCGCAGGCGGCGGTCTTCGAGTTCGTTGATGCGGTCGCGCAGTTCGGCGGCCCGTTCGAATTCGAGGTCCTTGGCGGCGGCCTTCATTTCCTTGCGCAGCGCCTTGATGAGCACCGGCAGCTCGTGGGAGGGCACGTCGGGTTCGGCCAGCTCTTCGCTCCGCTGCACCGTGACGTAGTCGCTTTCCCAGATCGAGTCGTGCAGGCTGGTGATCTTCTTGGCGATCGTCTTCGGCGTGATGCCGTGCTCGGCGTTGTACTGCGCCTGGGCCTCGCGGCGGCGTTCGGTTTCCTCGAGGGTCTGGTTGATCGAATCGGTGCGCTGGTCGGCGTAGAGGATCACCTCGCCCCCGGCGTTACGCGCCGCGCGGCCGATCGTCTGGACCAGCGAACGCGCCGAGCGCAGGAAGCCCTCCTTGTCCGCGTCGAGGATCGCGACCAGGGAGACCTCGGGAATGTCGAGTCCCTCGCGCAGGAGGTTGATGCCGACCAGGACGTCGTAGGTGCCTTCGCGCAACTGCCGAATGATCTCCATGCGTTCGATCGTGTCGATGTCGCTGTGGAGGTAGCGGATCTTGATCCCGAGCTCGGCGTAGTACTCGGTGAGTTCTTCGGACATGCGCTTGGTCAGCGTCGTCACGAGCACGCGTTCGCCCTTGTCGACGCGCAGGCGAATCGCTTCGAGCAGGTCGTCCACCTGCCCACTCGCGGGACGGATCTCGATCTTCGGGTCCATCAGGCCCGTTGGGCGAATGATCTGCTCGACCACGACGCCGTTGCACAGATCGAGTTCGTACTCAGCGGGGGTGGCCGACACGTAGATCGTCTGCCCCGCACGTTCGCGCCATTCTTCGAACTGCATCGGACGATTGTCGAGGGCCGAGGGCAGACGCCAACCGTATTCGACGAGCGTTTCCTTGCGCGCGCGATCCCCGCGGTACATCCCGCCGATCTGGGGGACGGTGATGTGGCTCTCGTCGAGCACGACCAGCGTGTCGTCGGGCAGGTAGTCGTAGAGCGTGTACGGCGTCTGGCCGGCGCTTCGCCCGTCGAGCCAACGCGAATAGTTTTCGACGCCATGGCAGAAGCCCATCTCCTCGAGCATCTCCAGGTCGTACATCGTGCGCTGTTCGAGGCGCTGTGCTTCGAGGAGCTTGTTCTCGCGTTCGAAGGACTGCAGGCGCTCCTGCAGTTCACCGCGAATGCCGTCGATCGCCTGCTTGATGCGCTCGCGCCCTGCGACGTAGTGGCTCGCGGGATAGATCATCACGCGCTGCGGCTTTGCTACGACCTTGCCCCGCAGCGGATCGATCTCGGAGAGGCTCTCGATTTCGTCGCCGAAGAACTCCACGCGAATCGCGCGTTCGTTTTCATACTGCGGAAAGATCTCGACCACGTCCCCCCGCACCCGGAAGGTGCCGCGATGGAAGTCGTGATCGTTGCGCGTATATAGAAGGTCGACGAGGTTGCGCAGCAGGTCGTCGCGCACGAGATGCATCTCGTTTTCGAGATAGATGTGCATCGTGCCGTAGTTCTCGGGCGCACCCAGGCCGTAGATGCACGACACGCTCGCGACCACGAGGGTGTCGCGGCGGGTCAGGATCGAATGAGTCGCCGAGTGGCGCAGCTTGTCGATCTCGTCGTTCACCGACGAGTCTTTCTCGATATAGGTGTCGCTCGCCGCGATGTAGGCCTCGGGCTGGTAGTAGTCGTAGTACGAGACGAAGTACTCGACGGCGTTGTTCGGGAAGAGTTCCTTGAACTCCGCATAGAGCTGCGCCGCGAGCGTCTTGTTGGGCGACATCACGATGGTCGGCCGATTGATGGCTTCGACCAGGCAGGCGACCGTGAAGGTCTTCCCGCTCCCCGTCACCCCGAGCAACGTCTGGTGTTCGTCGCCGCGCTCGATGCCCGCGACCAGTTCTTCGATGGCGCGCGGCTGGTCGCCCGCCGGCTTGTACTCCGAAACGAGTTCGAAGCGGGCCTCCTGGGCGTCGCCGCTCATTACTTGCGGCTCCAGCGCGAACCTTCGGGCGAGTCGATGATCGTGATGCCTTCGGCGGCGAGTTCGTCGCGAATGCGATCGGCGGTCGCGAAGTCCTTGTTCTTGCGAGCCTCGTCGCGTTCTGCGAGCAAGGCGTCGATGCGCGGGTCGGACTCCGCGGTCTCTTCTTCGAGCTTCGCGTTGGCGAGGTCGAGGCCCAGGACTTCGTCGAAGGCGAGAAGCAGATCGCGGCGATCGAGGTCCGCAAGCGAATCGCTGCGCGCCACGTCCCACACCACCGCCATCGCCTTCGGGGCGTTGAGGTCGTCGGCCAGGGCCGCGCGGAACTTCTCGCGATACGGGGCCTGTACTTCGGCGTCACCCTCCCCCACCACGTCTCGCACCGCGACGACCGCCTTCACCAAACGGCGGTAGCCAGTCGCCGCTGCATCCATCGCTTCGGCATTGAAGGCCTGCTGCTGGCGATAGTGCGCCTGCAGGATGAAGTAACGAAACGCCAGCGGGTCGTAGCCGCGCTCGACGAGATCGTCGAGGGACTTCACGTTGCCCTTCGACTTGGACATCTTTTCGCCGCCGAAGTCGAGGAACTCGTTGTGGACCCAGTAGTTCACCCACGGGTTCACGTCGAAGCCGCACTCACTCTGGGCGAGCTCGTTGGTGTGGTGCACGGTCGCGAGGTCGATGCCGCCCGTGTGGATGTCGAAGTGCAGCCCCAGGTACTTGCTGCTCATCGCCGAGCATTCGAGGTGCCATCCCGGAAAGCCGCGGCCCCAGGGCGAATCCCATTCCTGCAGCCGCTTCACACCTTCGGGCGCGAACTTCCAGATGCCGAAGTCCGCCGGGTGGCGCTTGCCCTCGACCTCGGCGATGCGGTGGACGGCGCCCTGCCCTTCGAGATCGAGGCGCGCGAGGTCGGCGTAACGGGAGAACCTGGTGATGTCGAAGTAGATGCCGTCGTCGAGGCGATAGAGGAAGCCCTTCTCTTCGAGGGCCTTGGCGAGTTCGATCTGTTCGGGGATGTGGTCGGTCGCCTTCGGGTTCTGTTCGAGGGGTTGACAGTTGAGCCGCGCGCGGTCTTCTTGCCAGAGCTTCGTGTACTTCTCCGCAATCTCTTCGGCGGTCTGCCCGGTCTTCTGGGCGGCGAGTTCCATCTTGTCTTCGCCCTCGTCGGCGTCCGAAACCAGGTGACCCACGTCGGTGATGTTTACGACGTGGGTGACTTCGTAGCCTTCGCTGCGCAGGAAGCGCTTCAACAGATCGGGCACGAGCTGCGAGCGGAGATTGCCGATGTGCGAAGGCCCGTAAACGGTGGGCCCGCAGGTGTACATCCCGACCTTCCCTGGCTCGATAGGAACGAAGACTTCCTTCTTCCGGGTTCGGGTGTTGTAGAGGACGATCTCACTCACGCGCTTGGGTTCCTTCCTGGCTGGCTTCGAGGAGCACGACGGCGAGGGCCGCGATGCCCTCCTGACGACCGAGGGCACCCAGGTGATCGGTCGTCGTGAGCTTGAGGTTCACCCGGTCCGGGGTGGCGTGTAGAAGCGTGACGAGATTGCTTTCCATCTTCGCCTGGTGGGTTGCGAGACGCGGGGCCTGCGCGATCACCGTCAGGTCGAGGTTGCCGAGATGCAGCCCGCGGCCCGTCATGCGTTCCACCACGCGGCCCAGGAGAACGGCACTGTCGACGCCGCGCAGCGATTCGTCGGACGAGGGAAAGTGCTTGCCCAGGTCCCCGTCCGCCATGGCGCCGAGGATCGCGTCGCACACGGCGTGGTACACCACGTCACCGTCTGAATGCCCCTCGAGTCCGCGGTCGTAGGGGATGTCGACCCCGCCGAGCACGAGCCGGCGATCGGGCACGAGTTGATGGGCGTCGAAGCCCTGTCCGATGCGAATGCTCATGAACTCGACTCCATGGCCAGCCAGCGTTCCGCCACGGCGAGATCTTCCGGCACGGTGAGCTTGATGTTTCGCTCGCTGCCGCGCACGACGCGAACGGAAACGCCGAGACGTTCGACCAGCTGGGCGTCGTCAGTGCCGACGAAGCCCTCGGCCGCGGCCTTTTCGAAAGCCTCGGTCAGCAGGTCGCGGCGGAAGACCTGGGGCGTCTGCGCGGCCCAACATTCGGTGCGGTCGGGCGTTTCGACGACTGCCCCCTTGCGCACGCGCTTGATGGTGTCGCGAGCCGGGATCGCGAGCAGAGCCGCGCCGTATTCGCGTGCTTCGTCGATCACCCGCACGATTTCCCCCTCTGTGACGAGGCAACGCGCCGCGTCGTGAACCGAAACCACCTCGACCTCGGCGGGCAACGCTGCGAGACCCGCTGCCACGGAATCCTGTCGCTCAGCACCGCCCACGACGGGTGCACGGAGCCTGGGGTCTTCCAGCGTCACATTCGTTGCAAACAGCTCCCTGTCCGACGCACCGATCACCGGTTGCACGATCGAGATCGACGGGACCTCCAGCATCGTCGCGATGGAACGCTCGAAAAGCGAGCAACCCGCGAGCACCGCATAGGCTTTGGGGAAATCCCCGCCCATGCGCTCGCCACGCCCCGCACCCAGCACCACCGAAGCCACCGTCATGGTGGGCGATTCTAGCAAGGGCGCGCGCTGAACCTGCGCCGTTGTTCCCATTCCACTGACGAGTCGACGCCATCACGGCGTTCGACACGGCCCGCCCGACAGCGGGCGTGCTTGGCCGCCAAATAGCGGATCTGCTACTCAGTGCGCCCGACGCGCCGCCGCCCCGCGTCATCTTCCACGCCCACAACCACCAAGCCAGCATCAAGCCACCACCACAGGGAAGTCGCGCGCGTCTCGCAGCTGGACGCGTCACTTGCCCTGCCGGGGCGAGACACGGGGCCCCGTCCAGGAGAACATCGATGCGGATCGCGAAGGGTTTCGGGGTCGCCCTGGCCTCGTTCACACTCGCCTACGCCTCAACCGCGGCCGTGGCCGTGGCCGTGGCCGTGGCCGAGACTGACGGCTCGACCGAAGTCGCCACCGAAACGGCCGGGCCGGCTGACGACCGGGTCGAAGCAACGGCCGAGTCAACCAGCCTCTCGCTCCGCGATGCCGTCGACCTCGCGCTCGAAAACAACCTCGGCGTGGAGATCGAGCGGCATGCACCGTTGATCGCCGAACAGGACCTGAGTGTGGCCTGGAGTGCGTACGATCCGACCGTCACGGGCTCACTCAGCTATGCCTCTCAGCGCGGCGCGAAGGGTGTCAGCTCGTTCGACCCGGAGGGCACCGAGGTCAAGACCACCAACGGCTCGGTCGGCATGAGCGGCCTGGTACCCTGGGTGGGTGCCACGTTGTCCCTCGACTATACGGGCAGCAAGACGACCGGCGGGACGCCCACGACCAGCCTCGACCCTTCCTATGAATCAGGCCTCGCGGTTGCCGCCAGCATTCCTCTTCTCAGGGGGCTCGTGTGGAACGACCCTTGGACCCAGGTGCGGATCGCGAATGTCGGGCGGTCGGTGGCCCACGAGAACTTCCGCGCCGTGGTGATGGACACGGTCGATAGCTCCGTGTCTGCCTACTGGAACCTCGTCGCAGCGCAGGAACAACTTCGCGTCGCCAAGAAGAGCCTCGAAACGGGACGCGCGCTCCTCGACCAGACGAGTACGCAGTACGAAGTGGGCGTGAAGTCACGCGTCGAGGTCATTCAGGCGGAAGCCGGCGTGGCCGCACGCGAACTCGACGTCATCCGCGCAGACGCGACGCATCACAACGCCCAGGACGTGCTGGTCGATGCCGTTTACGGCACGCGCCTGACCGCCACCAGCGACATCAACATCGCGCCGACCGATCTTCCCGCCGACTTTGCCGAGTACGAAGTCGACCCGGTGATTGCCACCGAACAGGCGATCAAGAATCGACCGGAGCGAGCCTCCCTCGAACTCGATATCGAGCGACAAGAGACCCTGGTCCGGTTTCGCAAGAACCAGCGCCTTCCGGAGCTGAATCTCAATGCGGCGTACGGGACGTCCGGAGTCGCGGGGGACGTGAATCCGGACGCTTTCGTCCTTCCGGGCAGCGATCCACCGGACCCGGACGGTGACCAACTCAGCGACACACCCGACAACTGGTTCAAGCGACGAGGGGCGCGCGAATACTCCGTCGGGGGCGTGATCTCGATCCCGCTCGGCAACTACGGCCCACGTCACAGCGTCTCGAAGGCGCGACTCGAATTGCGCCAGGCCCAGACGC
This sequence comes from Myxococcota bacterium, assembly GCA_030748735.1. Taxonomy (GTDB): domain Bacteria; phylum Myxococcota_A; class UBA9160; order UBA9160; family UBA4427; genus DUBZ01. The sequence continues at coordinate 12,310 of JASMLK010000021.1, forward strand.
GCCTCAAGCATCTCGATCAGAAGATCATCCTCGAAGTGCGTCAGGGCATTCGGGCCCTCGAAGCGGCACGCAAGGGGATCGACGCCTCCGAGCGCCAGCGCATCGCGGCCGAGGAGCAGCTTCGCGCGGAGCGCATTCGCCTCGAACACGGCGAGTCGACGCCCTTCGATGTGCTCCAGAAAGAGTCGGATCTCGTCGAAGCCGAAAGCGCGAAGATCGAGGCGCTGCAGCTCTACCGAACTTCGGCGAGCACCCTCGACCGAGCGCAAGGCACGATCTTGCGAAACCACAACATCGTTGTTGGTTCCGTGGCCGAGTTGAGAAATGGCGTCGAACCCGAAACTTTCGGCGTGCGCGACCTTCTCGAACCCGTTCTTCCCTAGAGGCCCGGCAGGGAACCGCGCCCCACTCTGCGCGGTCCTTCGTCACGTTCTGTTCGCGAACTGCGACCGATGGATGGCGTGTGGGAACGAGTGCGGGGATCTCCGCGCATTCCGGTCGTGCGACGGTTGCGATAATCTGCCCGCGCCTGAACGTATTCCTTGGAGGCCTAGATTGGGTTTGTTCAGCAGCAAGAACCAGAAGAGTACTGGCCAGGCGGATGGCAAGAACCAGCCGCCTACCGCGCAGGGGACGCCTTCCAGCGCGACTCCTGCTTCCTCCCTCAATACCTCGGCTGCGAACGCAGAACCGGCGGGTGACACCGCAGAGCGTTCCAGTCTGGCAGCAAACATGAAGAAATTTTCGAAGCGAAGCGGCTCGTCAGCCGATCAGGGTAAGCAAGGCTCGCAGAGCACGAGCCAGGACCGCGGCGCCGAGGCGCCCACCGGAGGGAATACCGTGGCAACCATTGGGAAGTCGATCATCATCAAGGGCGATCTGTCGGGCGACGAGGATCTCATCATCGAAGGCAAGGTCGAAGGTCGCGTTCAGCTTCCCAACAACGAGATCACGGTCGGGGCCGACGGTCGCATCACGGCCGACATCGAAGCCAAGGCGATCATCGTGGTGGGCCAGACCGCGGGAAACCTCAACGCCACCCAGCGCGTCGAAGTGCAGGCCACCGGTACGGTCGATGGTGACATCGCCTCACCCAGCCTGAACATCCAGGAAGGTGCCACCGTCAACGGCAGCATCTCGATGACGAAGTCGGCCGCCAGCACCAGGCCGAGCGATAGCGCAGGTGCCACGCCGATCGCCGAGCAGGCCCGCAAGAGCGCCTGAGCCGGCGCTCCCGTTCGGGCCGACCTCTCAGGACACGTCGATCAGGCCGCCTTCTTCCCACCATCGCCGAGCCACGTTTCGAGGAACAGAAGCGTGGGCGACGCGATATAGATGGACGAGTAGGTGCCGACCAGCACGCCGAGCACCATCGCGAATGCGAAGGGCCGGATGACTTCGCCGCCCAGGAAGTAGAGGGCGCCGAGCGTCAGCAGCGTCGTGCCCGACGTGAGCACCGTGCGCGACAACGTCTGGTTGACGCTCAGGTTCAGCACCTCGGGTAGATCACGCTTGGTGTGCAGCTCGAGGTTCTCGCGCACGCGATCGTAGATGATGATCGTGTCGTTGAGGCTGTAACCCAGGATCGCCAGCATGGCGGCCAGGATGCGCAGGTCGAACTCGAGCCCCAGCATCACGAAGATGCCGGCCGTCACCAGCAGGTCGTGGATGACGGCGAGGATCGCGCCGGGCGCGAAGCGCGAGCTGAAACGGAAGGCGATGTAGATCAGCACCACGATGCTGGCCCAGAAGAGCGCAGACAGGCCGTCTTCGCGCAATTCGGCGCCCACGCGCGGGCCGACGAAGTCGACGCGCTGAACGGTATGCGGCCCGATCCCCGCGGCGAGCGCCGTCTGCAGGGCTTCGACCTTGTCGCCGCCCTCCGACGCGTCTCCACTCTTGAGCGTGCCCTTGAACTTGACGAGGAACTCGTTCTCCGCCACCTCGCCGAAGCGCACGACGCTCGGATCATCGATCCCATCGAGGCCGCCCACGACCTCGCGAATGGGCCCTTCGCTCACTTCGACGCCCGCGTCGAATTTGAGCTGGATCTCGGTACCGCCGGCGAAATCGATCCCCAGGCGGACACCATTGACCTGGGTCGCGATAAGACTGGCAACGAGCACACCGACCGAGAGCGCAGCACACAGCTTGCGCTTTCCAATGAAGTCGACGTGGGTTCCGGGTTTGACCAACTCGAACGGCACGATTGCCTCCGGGGTTCAAGAACCGCTTGCGCGGATCAGATCGAAAGTTCGCCGGTGTTGCGGGTACCGGGATAGATTTCGAACAGAAGTCGCGTCACCACGAGCGCCGCAAACACACTCGTGAGAATGCCGATCGAAAGCGTCACCGCGAAGCCCTTGATGGGCCCGGTACCGAATTCGAACAGCAGAAGCGCCGTGACCAGGGTCGTAATGTTGGCGTCGAGCACCGTCCAGCGCGCCTTTTCGAAGCCGGTCGCCACCGCGGCGCGCACCGTCTTGCCGACGCGGAGTTCTTCGCGAATGCGCTCGAAGATGATCACGTTGGCGTCGACCGCCATGCCGACGGTCAAGACCAGCCCGGCAATGCCGGGAAGCGTCAGCGTGGCTTCGAACAGCGACATCAAGCCGATCAACAGCACGAGGTTGACGGTCAGCGCCACGCCCGCGTACGCGCCCGACACGCGGTAGTAGATCATCACGAAGACCATGATGAGCAGGAGGCCCAACATGGCGGCGCGGGTCCCGCGATCGATCGAGTCCTGACCGAGGGCCGGCCCCACCGTGCGCTCTTCTTCGATCACCACGGGCACCGAAAGCGAACCGGCGCGCAACACGACCGCGAGGTCAGCGGCTTCTTGCGGCGTGAAGCGGCCCGAGATCTGCCCGCGCATGGTGATGCGGCTCTGGATCGTCGGCGCGCTGTAGACGTTCTCGTCGAGCACGATGGCGAGACGTTTCTGGAGGTTCTCGCCCGTCAGCTCGCCGAATTTGTCACCGCCCTCGGAGCTGAACGTGAAGTTGACCAGCGAGCGCTGCTGCTGGTCGAAGCCCACGCGAGCGTCGACGAGGTAGTCGCCCGTGAGGTCCGCGGCTTCGCGCACGAGGTAGGCCTCGACGACGGCGTCGGTTTCGGGGTCACGCTCGGTGGCGATGATCTGCCCTTCGGGCAGGCCGTCCGGGAAGCGCTCTTCGAGAGACTTCACCGTACCGGCACTCGCGAGCACGATCTTGAACTCGAGGAAGCCCGTGCTCTTCAGCAGCTGGCGCGCGCGGCCGCGATCGATCTGGCCACCCGGGATCTGCACCAGAACGCGGTCCTTGCCCTGCCGGGTCACGACGGAGTCGGGGATGCCGCGCACCGGGTCGTCGATGCGGCGCCGCAGCACTTCGAGCACCTGCATCATCGTGCGTTCGTGGATCTCGTTGGTCCACTCGTCGGTGAGCGCATAGGTGATCTCGTTGCCCGACGAGCCCTCTTCGACGAGAATGCCGCTCTCGTCGGCGAGATCGCGAATCTTGCGCGCGTCTTCATCGCTGGCGGCACCAAAGGTGAGCTTGGCCTGGTCGACCCGCGTGAGCGTGGGCGCCACGCCGTCCTTTTGCAGGAAGTCGATCATGCTGTCGCGCTGGTACTCGAGTTCGCGCTTGATCGCGACGTCGAGTTCGACGCCGACGACCCAGTGGATGCCGCCCTGCAGATCGAGGCCGAGCCGCAGCCCGTCGTCGACGAGCAGCGAGCTTTCCACCCGCTCTTCCTTGCTGAAGAAGTTCGACCCGCTGATGAACGCGAACAACAAAACCAATGCCGCGATCAGGATCGTTCTCACCTGCAGCGAGCTCATGAGGCGTCGCCTCCCTTCTTCGAATCGGTCTTCGCGTCGCTCGTGCCGGCCTTCGTCAGCCGGTCGACGCTCTTCTTCTCTACGGTGAGCTTGATCGGGCTCCCCTTTAGAGTGCCCACTTCGATCACGAAGGTGTCGTCATCGACCGAAGCCACCTTGCCGTGAAGCCCCCCGCGCGTCACCACGAGGTCGCCCTTGCCTGCCGTCTTGAGCGCTTCGTCGTGCTCCTTCTGACTGCGGTTCTGCGGGCGAATGACGAGGAAATAGAAGATCAAACCGATCAGGATCATCGGAATGAAGAAAGGGATGCTTCCACCCTGGGCGGACGCCGCCTGCAGGGGCAACGTCGGGTACAAGGTCATCGTCTGCGGTCTCCCATTCGGTCTGCCTTCCTTCCTTCGTTCTTCACGCGGGTTGCGCCCGGCTTGCGGGCCGCTCGCTCACGACGTGCCGCGACGGGCGGTCGCCCGCGAGACATCTTCTTGCCTTCGCCCCCGGCCAGGCGACTCGCCGTTTCGATCGACGGAGCCAGACGGGTACCGGGGTAGAACTTGTCCAGGATGTCGCTGTAGGTCGCACCTTCGAGCGCCATGCCCTGCGCTGCCCACTGACTCATCCCGACTCCGTGGCCGTAACCCGACCCGACGAAGACGGCTTCGCCCTCTGCGTACCGCACGTCGAACATCGTGCTTCGAATTGCACCGGGTCCGAGTGCCTGCCGAAGCTGGCGCCCGGTGACTTTCGCACGCCCCGCTTTCCCGCGAAAGCGCACTTCGGCCGCACGCCCACTGCCGGAGCGCCGACTCACCTCGACCGCTTCGACCGTGCCGATTTCGAGGCCCAGCCCCTCGAGCGCGCGGAGCAGGTTCTGCTGCGAGACCGCCACACGCCAGTAGGTGTCCGGAGAGGCGTCCTCACTTTCGACCGGGACGCTCCGCAGGTAGGCGATGGGGGTTCCCCAGACCTCGGCCGCGCTGGCGGTCCGGCCACCGGATGCGGAGTGAAAGGCGGCCAGCACGGGGCCGGTGCTGTCCCGGAGCACCTCGCCGCGGGTCGCCCGCACGGCGGCCCAGGCCGCGTCCGATTCGCCCTCGACGCCGAGATAGCGCTGACTCGAAACGTCGGCGGTCACGTCGAAGGGCTCGCTGGCGCGTCTGGCCATCTGGTAGAGGACGAAGGAGCGGCAGGCGACCGCCTGGGCCCGTAGCGCCGCGGGAGCCCAGGACGAGATCATTTCCCCGCCGAGCGTTCCCGCCACGTAGTCCTCGAGGGGCACCCGGTTGACGACGTAGAAGCCGCTGTCGCCCCGAACGACCGCGAGCCCCCCGCGCAGATGCCAGGAGCCCCGCCCCACCGCTTTCAGGCGGTACGGCCCCGCTGAGGCGGGGAACTTGTGACGCATGCCCACATCGCGGCCAGCGACCGCGAGCCCGGCTCCAGTCGCGGCGACAACAACCGCACGCCCCGAGGCGTCGCTGACTTCGAGCCGCTTCGCCCCTTCGACGATGCCCACCCGCACCGTGTCCGCATGGGCGGCACCCGCGAGCAGGAAGGTCAGGAGACATGCCACGCTCACACAGGGGCGCGTGCGCAACGTGTTCGTTGCGATCCGCACGCGACGACGCGCACCTCTCGCACCCATGCGAGTCGGCAAGCCCCTCGACGAAACGGTTGCGCTTTCGCGCACCGTCGGCACATCCATCGATCCGTTCCTGTCGGGGGGTCGTGTGGGTATCGGCTGGGGATACGCTGGGTGTCGGCTGGATAACCCGGGCTAGAGGTCGCGCGCGATCGCTTCGGCGCGGTCCGTTTCTTCCCAGGGAAAGCCCACGTTTTCGCGACCGAAGTGCCCATGGTAGGACGTTGCGCGGTAGATCGGGCGCTTCAGGTTCAGCGCTTCGTCGATGCCACGCGGCGTCAGGTCGAAGTGCTTGCGCACGAGCTTTTCGAGGGCCCCGTGGTCGAGACTGCCGGTGCCGAAGTGCTCGACGCGGATCGACACGGGCTCGGCGACGCCGATCGCGTAGGCGAGC
>JASMLK010000022.1 GCA_030748735.1 Myxococcota bacterium
AGATCGGGTCGAAGGGCCGTGCATGGCGACCGAAGGGTTCTTCAACTGGCTGCTAGCGCCTTGTCGACCAGGGTCTTGAACTCGCTGTAGGCCTTGGCGCCGGAGAGGAAGCGTCCGTTGATGAAGAAGCCGGGTGTGCCACTCACGCCGAGGGCGGCCGCTTCCTGCTTGTCCCGGGCGATGCGCGTCTGCACCTGGCTCGACTTCATGTCCTTCTTGAACTTTTCGACGTCGAGCCCCAGTTCTGCTGCCCATTGCGCGTACTTCTCGTCCGAAAGCGAGCGCTGTTCGGCGAACATCTTGTCGTGCATCTCCCAGAACTTGCCCTGCAGCCCCGCCGCTTCGGCGGCTTCGGCCGCGCCCTGTGCCTGCTTGTGGAAGGACAGCGGCAAGTGCCGGAAGACGATCTTCACGTCGTTCGGGTACTCCTTCTGTAGACGCGCAAGTGTCGGAGCAACGCGACTGCAGAAGGGACATTGGAAGTCCGAGAACTCGACCACCGTCACCTTGGCATCCTTCGGGCCCTTCGACGCCGCACCGGTCGTCGACACCGTGTAGACCTTGCTCGGATCGGGGCCGCGACGACGCGGAGGCGGCGCGGGCGCGGCGGCCGGCTTGGCTTCGCTACCCCCGGCCTGCTGCAGGTTCGCGACCGCCCCGGCGAACGCGGGCGCCTGGCGCGAAAGACCTTCGATCGACTGCGACAGCAGATACGACGCGCCAATCAGGCTGATGCCCAGGATGATTGCGGCGACGACGACGTGGATTCCGTTGTTTCCCATGAGGATCTCCTTGCAGCAATACCCGGGGAGCCCGGGGAAGCATGACGCCAGGCGGTGACGCGCAGAGCGGCGGGCAGGCTAGCAGACCCCGTCGGCCCGGGCGTCGTTCGCAGAGCCACCCCTCGCCGCGGCGCCGATTGCCGGCAACACGGTGGCAAGCAGCAGGAGCGCGCCCAGCGGTCGCAGGTTCTGCAGCGCGCGAAAGCCGGCTTCGCCCTCGCGCGCCTCGTAGTAGACGTTGCCGTAGACCGCGACGCACCCGACGCAGAGCACACCGATCGCGTACGACGCGATGCGCCAGCGTGCGTGCGGCAAGCCCTGCCGTTCGATCCAGAACGGTACGAGAGCGAGCGGCACCATGGCGAACAGGTAGTAGTGGATCCAGACCACGGGGAAGACCAACACCATCACGAGCACACCGATCAAGAGTTCGACTTCCAGGCTTCCGCGGGTCGGGTCGCTGTCGTCGGGAACTTCACGCGGCCACAGCAGCGTTCGTCCACTTCGCAACAGGACGACCGCGAGAACCACGATGCTCGCGAGGTCGGCCAACGACACGAGGAACGGTCGCGGTGTGGGCTTCCAGTCGGTGAGCCCCTTGTCACTCAGCAGTCGCATCCAGGCACCGTCGAGGCTCTGGTTGTTGAACGTGGCGATCGCGCCTCCTGCGTTGTCGAAGATCACCGTCTGGGCGAAACGCGTGAGGGTGTCGGGACCGAACACGAGGGCCGAAAGCACGACCGCGGCCAACCACATCGAAAACGCGATCCCCGCTGTCGTCATACGCCGACGCGCTGCCAGTAACGGAAGCAGCAGCATCGGGGGGATCTTCATCAGACACACGACCCCGAGCAGCACCCCCCCTAGCCCCTTTCGCCCGTAGCGACAGGCGAGGTAGAAGAGCGCAAAGACGAAGACCAGCATCGGGGTCGACTGGCCGAGCACGAGGCAACGGTGCAGGGTCGGGATGAAGGCGGCCCAGATCGTCAGCAAGACCGCCGCCCGCGCAGGCGTTAGCGGAGACAAGTGGCGGTGCACCGCAAAGAGCAGGACCGCAGCGGTCGCGGCGAAGGAAAGAACCTGCAGCCACCAGAACAGCTGCCACGCCGAGGCATAGTCGAGTTTCGCAAGCGGCACGAAGAGTGGCGCGATGATCGGGAGATTGGTGAAGCGATTGTGGCGCGGCCGGAAGGTGTCGCCGTAGAGAAGGTCGGTGCGCTCGCTCGCAACGAGCAGGCCCGCGTTGTAGTACGCCGGCAGATCGTTTTCCCGCACGACCTGCGTGGCGGGAAGCGACGACACGAACAACCAGAGCAAGGCTGCGATCCACGCCCATGCGACCCACGCCCACACACCGCCCCCGGCAGGTCGCGCTTCGCTCCCGGCTTCCCTTTCGCTCCCGGCGGTTTCGGCTTCGCTCACGGCTCGTCGCTTTGGGGAGTGGGTGGAAAGACGGAGCTAGAGGATCTCGTCTTCGTCGATTTCCTTGAGTCGGATCGGGTGGGGGGCGAACTCATTCCCATCGTTCCAACCGGGGATCTCCGCCGCCGCGGCGAGCCACGAATCGGCGATCGACTTTTCGAGCAAGACGTCATTGTTATCGAAGCCCTCGAGCACGCTTTCCCACAGGTCGCGGCCGCCGCTTTCCCACCAGGTCGGGCTCGGACAGTCGAAGTCGATGGCGAGCTTGATCATGCTCATGGTCGGGTTTCCTTGCGAGTCTTGCGCCTTGCGGCCTTCTTGCGTCTCGGCTCCGAGTCTAGCCCGGCCCGCCAGCGGAAGCGGTCGAGATCGACCCGTCCGTGGCGATCGAACACCACACCTTCGGCTTCGAGCAGCGAGCGCTGAAGGCCCTCCATCATCGGGTCCACCCGCGTCGACACCTCGCCCTTTGCGTTGATGACCCGCTGCCACGGGATCTCCACATCGTCGGGTGTTGCGTGCAGGGCGTAGCCGACCTGCCTCGCATGGCCGCGAAGCTCGGCCAGTTCGGCGACCTGGCCGTAGGTCGCCACCTTGCCGCGCGGGATCCGGCGCACCACGGCGTAGATTCGCCGGTAGTTGGAAGCGGCTGGCGCCTTCGCATCTCTCGCCTTTCCCGGCATCGCCTACGAAGCGAGTCCCGCGTGTCGCAGCAGAGCGTCCGGTTCCGGCCCCCGACCGCGGAAGGCTTCGAAGACCTCGGACGGCGGACGGCTTCCGCCGAGCGAGAGCACGGTGTCGCGAAACCGGCGTCCCATTTCTGCAACGGCCGCTTCGTCTTCGAGACCCGCCTCCTCGAAGGCCGCAAACGCGTCGGCCGAAAGCACCTCGGCCCACTTGTAGCTGTAGTAGCCCGCCGCATAACCACCGGCGAAGATGTGACCGAACGAGCAGAGGAAGCGGTCTTCGGGCAACGGCTGCAGTACCGCCGTGCGCTCGGCAATGCGACGCTGCACGTCGAAAGCGGTTTCGTCGCCCTTCGGGTCGAAGCGGTGATGCAACTCCATGTCCGTCATGCCAAAGAGCAGCTGGCGCAGCATCTGGCTTCCCGCGCGATAGGTTCGCGCCGCGCAGATCTTCTCGAACAATGCGTCGGGGAGCGGATCACCGGTTTCGAAGTGACCGCTGATCCCGAGCAGGGTCTCGCGGTGGTAGCACCAGTTTTCCATGAACTGGCTGGGCAGTTCGACGGCGTCCCACTCGACGTTGCGAATGCCCGCGGCGAGACCGTAGTCGACCTTGGTCAGCATGTGTTGGAGACCGTGACCGAATTCGTGGAAGAGGGTCTCGATCTCGTAGAAGCTCATGAGCGACGGGCGATCGCCAACCGGGGGCGTCTGGTTGCACACGAGGTAGGCCACCGGCAGCCGCACGGCTTCGCCGCTGTGTAGGCAGACGCGGCTGCGGCCCACGCACTCGTCCATCCAGGCCCCGCCGCGCTTTTCGGCGGGGCGGCTGTACGGGTCGAGATAGAAGGCGGCGATCGGTTCGCCCTTCGCGTCGTTTACGCGCACGAAGCGAACGTCTTCGTGCCAGACGGGCACGTCACCGTCGGCGAACTCGAACTGCACTTCGAACAAGCGCGACGCCAGGGCGAGCAGACCTTCGAGCACCTTGGGAAAGGGGAAGTACGGGCGCAGCTCTTCTTCGCTGTAGTCGTAACGGGCTTCGCGCAAGCGCTCCGCCCAGTACGGCACATCCCAATGACACAGGGGGCCGGTGTGCTCGCCTGAAGCTTCGGCGTGGGTCTGGATCTCATCGAGGTCGCGCTTCGCCGCGTCGATCGAGGCGGTGCGCAGCTGTTCGAGCAATGCGTCCACGGCCCCGACTTCGGCGGCCATCTTGGTCACGAGGCTCAACGCCGCGAAGGTCTCGAAGCCGAGCAACGCCGCCATTTCCTTCTTCAGCTCCAGGGTGCGGGCGATGTTCGGTGCGTTGTCGAGGTCGCCTTCGCTCGCGCGCGTGATGAACGCGCGATAGAGGTCTTCGCGAACCGCGCGATTCTTGCCGTGTTCGAGGAAGGGCTGCAGGCTCGGATGATCGAGGGTCAAACGCCAGGGGCCATCGGCCGCGCTGGCTTCGGGTTCTTCGCCCTCTTCCCGCGCCGACTGCGCTGCGAGTTCGAGCCAGCTCTCGGGAAGCCCCGCGACGTCGGCCGGGTCGCGCAGCATGCGCGCGAAACCCTTGGTGGCGTCGAGCACGTTGTTGCTGAAGCGGGTCGCGAGGCCGGCGAGTTCTTCGGCGATCGCGTTGAAGCGTTCGCGCGCTTCGCCTTCGAGGGCCACGCCGGTGTGTTCGGCGTCGCGCAGCATGACTTCGACGATGCGGCGCTGGGCTGCGTCGAGACGATCCCATTCATCGCCTTCGCGCATCGCGCGCAAACCGCGATAGACCGCCTGGCTCTGCCCCTGCCGCAGACTCATCGCAACGACTTCGGGCTGCATTTCTTCGTGGGCGGCCCGCAGCGCGTCGCTGTTGCGCACGCCCATGAGATGACCGACGACACCCCAGCTGTAGGCGAGGCGGTCCCCCATGCGCTCGAGGGGTTCGATCAGCCCCGACCAGGTGGGCGCGATGTCGGCTTCGAGGGCCTCGAAGTCGCTTTCCAGTTCTTCGAGCAGCGCGCGGATGCCGGGGACGACGTGCTCGCTCTCGATGCGATCGAAGCGGGGCAACCCCGACGTGTCCAGCAGGGGGTTGGTCTTCGCCTCGTCGTTGGCTTCGCTCATCGATGATTCCTTCGTGACTTCGTTTCAGCTGGCCATGGCGGGCTGGCCAGGTCCGGCGTTCCGCAGCTTCGAAACGACGATCACC
>JASMLK010000023.1 GCA_030748735.1 Myxococcota bacterium
ATCCGTCGTCGGACCACCACGAAGCCATGCGCCGGTGCCAGGCGTGGAACCAGTTCACCGTGGCGATATACGCGGCAGCGCCAACCGATTCGCCGATCTCCTTGAAGCGCCAGTTGTCGGGCTCCACGTCGTCGATCGTCAGCGGGCGGCCCGCCCACATGCGGTCGCTCTTCTCCAAGACGGGCGTCTCCCGCCAAACCGAACTCGTCTTGCTCGTCCTGCGAAGCAAACCACGCCGGATCTTCCCGGTGGCTCTCGAAGACGTCGGAATCGGCCTCGCGCCTATTCTGCTGGTCTCGGGCCGTCCTTCCGGCCGCGCAATGCGAGGATCCCGGCGGTCAGAAGTCCCAGCACGAGTATCGAGAAGCCCCACGGCTGTGCCAGAGGCACGGCGGGAGGCGGTTCGCAGAGCGGCGGACCCGAGATCGGAGTGCCCTCGCAGACGCCCGCCAGGCACGCATCGAGATCGGTGCAGACGTCGGCGTCATCGCAGCTCGTGCCGTCCGCTACGAATCCATCAACGGGGCAGCTGTCGTTGATGCCGTCGCAGGTCTCGGCGACGTCGCATGTGCTGGCGGCAGCGCGGCACTCGCCGGTGAGCTTGGCGTCGGCCGGGCAGTGGATGGTGAGTCCATCGCAGGTTTCGGCGGCGTCGCAGTCGCCCGCGGCTGAGCGGCAGATGGTCGTGGCCGGCTCGAGCACGTCGGCGGGGCAAGCGGCGGTCGCTCCGTCGCAGGTCTCGGGCGCGTCGCAGACTCCGGTGCCGAGGCGGCAGACGGTGGTGTCGGGCTCGAAGACGTCGGCCGGGCAGGCGTCGCTGATGCCGTCGCAGACCTCGGCGGTGTCGCAGGTGCCGGCGGCGGCTCGGCACTCGCTGGTGAGCTTGGCGTCGACCGGGCAGCTGGCGCCGAGCCCGTCACAGGTCTCGGCGGCGTCGCAGACCCCGGCCGCCGAACGGCAGACGGTGGTGTCGGGCTCGAAGACGTCGGCCGGGCAGGCGTCGCTGATGCCGTCGCAGACCTCGGCGGTGTCGCAGGTGCCGGCGGCGACGCGGCAGACGGTTCCGGCGGATTCGACCTGGCACGTGGCCGAGCAGCAGTCCCCCGGGCTCGTGTTGCCGTCGTCGCAGGCTTCGCCCGTGTCGAGGATGCCGTCTCCGCAGGTGGAGGGCATCGACGCGGCGAGGTTGGCGCGGCCGTGACCGTAGAAGTCGTTCCGGTCCGACGTATACGCATAGGGACCGATCTGGTCCGCTCCGTCCCGCAGTTGCTGACGCAGCTGTGCGGCCGTCAGGGTCGGATCGTCGGCGATCATGTTCGCCACGATCCCGGCAACCAGCGGGGTGGCGGACGAGGTGCCGCCGAAGTTCCCGGTGTAGGCCGTTGCCGAGTAGCCGTTCGTGCCGGTGCGGTCCGTCGTGGTGATTCCCTGACCGCCTCCACTGCTGGGCGCTACGACGTCCAGTTCCGGGCCGAACTGGCTGTAGGCCGATCTCTGCTCCTCGTTGCCGACGCTGCCGTCCCGGCTGGCGCCGACCGCGATGGTATCGGGATTCGAGGCGGGGTAGCCGACTTCGTCCTCGTGCGAGCCGTACTGACCCGGTGAAACCTGCAAATGGCGGGTCCCGTCGACGTAGAACTCGAAGAAGTCGTAGCTGTATTCGGACGACACCCAGACCCAGAACGAGAGGTCGCCTGTCCCGACGCTCTTGTTGAGCGCGAAGAGGCTCGTCTGTTGATTGTCGGTGATGGTCCCTGCCCGGGCCGACCTTCCCGAAGCGCCGCGCGCGTGCACGCCGTCGTCGACCACCGTCCAGTTCGCCGCTCCACCGCTCGTGAATGCACCCGGAATCGACCCGAGGGCGTCGGCCTCGAAGTCTTCGTTCGTGCCGCCGGGCCAGTCGATGTCGTCGAGCCAGACCGTGTCGTGGCCCTGACTGATCGAGAAATCCTTGACGAATCGCCACTCGAAATCGAAGGACCCGCCGGTGAAGCCGGTCACCGTGAATCGCTCCCAGCCGCCGGCTGAGTTTCCGGTCGCGAAGAGCACGGGCGTGCCGAGTGCGCCGCGCACCGCGCCCGGGACGGACCCACTCACGACGTCGCTGATGGCCGCATCGATCGAGATCTCGCAAGCGCCGATTCCCCAGCTGTTGTTGACGACGTGTCCGTATCTCCCGGCGTAGCGCATGGCTTCGCCCCACTTCGTGCAGGACATCGACCCGCCGCGAATGGGAAGGATCTCGGCCGCAAAGGCACTTCCGGCCACGCCGACCGCGTTGTTGCCGATTGCGCCCGCGACGCCCGCCACGGCGGTTCCGTGGCTGTCGCCCGCTCCAGGGCTCGGATCGTTGTCGTCGTCGCCGAAATCCCAACCCTGGTGGTCGTCGACGTAGCCGTTGCCGTCGTCGTCGATTCCGTTGCTCTCCTTGCCGCCTCCGGTTTCTCCTGGATTGGCCCAGATGGCCAGGTCTTCGTGCGCGAGATCGACTCCGTCGTCGAAGATGGCGATGACCATCCCGCTGCCCTGCGAGACGTCCCAGCCCTCCGGTGCATCGACGTCGGCATCGACGACGGCTCCATTCTGCCCGGTGTTGTGCAGGTGCCATTGGTCCGGATATTGGGGGTCGTTGGGGGTAAGCTGCCGCTCGGCCGATACGATCAGGTTGGGCTCCGCCCACTCGACCGAGGGCATCGCGCCGATGGCCCGGGCGGCGGCAAAGATCTCGCCCGCGTCTGCGGGCGCCGGACGGATCGCGAACTCGAACTCGCGCGTCGAGCTGCGAAGCGCGCGGTTCAGGAAGAGGGGCCCGGAGCCCTCGATCTCGGGGATCACCTGGGAGGCGGCCGCCGAGGGGGCCAGTCGGACGACGACGCTCGGGGAGACTCCGATGTTTCCGACGCCCTTTTCGCTCGTGAACACTGGAGAGACGAAAATCTCCGGGGCCACCGCGCGGACGCGGTCGAGAACCGAGTTGGCGTTCACGCCCTGCTTGACGCGAAAGGTGGTCCGGTCTCCGAGCTTCGGGGTGTCGATCAGCTCGGCTTCGCTGCCGAGGCTCTGCTCGACGCGCGCTGCGCGGGGCGCTGCCCGCCCGCGAGGTCGGTCTCCGATGAGGACGTAGCTGCGCTCCTTTCGAAGAAACGAGATACGGCGCCCGCTCTTGTGGAAGTAGAAGTCTGCTCCCGCCTGCCGCGCGCTTTGCGCCACGTCGTTCTTGGGCGGGATGGAGGTCGAGGGGGCAGGCCGGCCGAGCTCCGTGCGGAATACGTCCGGATCGCGATCTTGCGCGAAGACAGCGAACGCCGGCGTGAGTGCCAAGCACAGCATGAGCAGTAGCCGTCGGGCCCGTTGCATGCGCGGTGTCGTCGTCTCGTCCGAAATCCGAAGGGCTCGAGCGATCCTCATACCGATCATTCTATATCCGCGACTCCTTCCATTGGAAGAGTCGATGCGCGGACGCCCGACCGGCGCGCGGAAGGAAGAACAAGCTGGGTTTTCGCGAATCCAGCCGTTCAAGTTGCGCTATGTAAAATCACCTCCCCATAGGGAGAAGGTCCGACGCGGGCCGCCTTCGGCAAAGCTCGTCGACGGGCACACGCACCTCGGGCTTCAGGACGACACAGCAAGCGCGAGTCGGCGGCGGAGTTCGCGAGCCACTTTCTCGGCGTTGGGGTCGTCGAACATCGTGAGATGCTCGCCCGGGAAGATGTGACTAGGCAGCCGCCTTGCGAGCACCGACCAGGGCCGACACCGCGTCGCCGATACCGTCGATGCTGAGCGGGAACATCGGGAACATGTCCATCACGATCCGGCAGGTGCGGGTGCTCTGCCAGATCTTCTGCGGGTCCGGATTCACCCACACGGTCCGCAGGAAGTGGTCGTCGATGCGGCGCAGCCACTCGATGCCGGGGGTCTTGCTCTCGAGGCGGGGATTGATGTTCCCGCGCGGCGACATCAGTTCGGAGGGGTGCATCGAAGCGTCGCCGACGATCATCACCTTCCAGCGCTCGTCGAGACGTCGGAGAAGGTCGCCGGTCGGGATCGAGTCGGCGCGTGCCAGGCTGGCGTTTTCGCACACCGTTTCGTAGACGCAGTTGTGGAAGTAGTAGGCCTTGAACTCGCGTAGGCCGCGTTCTTCGAGCATCGCGGTGAGCAGGCGACTCATCGGCTCGTAGTAGGGGTCCATCGTGCCGCCGACGTCCATCAAGAGCAGCAGCCGCACGTTGTTCTTGCGCTCGGGCCGAAAGACGAGGTCGATCTCGCCCGCATTGCGGCAGGTTTCGTCGATGGTTTCGTCGAGGTCGAGTTCGTCGGCCGGCCCCACGCGTGTGAGCTGTCGCAAGCGCTTGAGGGCCAGCTTCATGTTGCGCAGGTCGAGGGTCGAGTCGGTCCGGTAATCCTGGAACTTGCGATCCTCGGCGACCTTCATCGCCGAGCGGTTCCGCCCCGGGCCTCCGACGCGGATCCCCGTCGGATGCTCACCACCGTGGCCGAACGGCGAACGCCCCCCGGTGCCAACCCACTTGCCACCGCCATCATGGCGTTCGTCCTGCTCGGCGAGGGTCTCGAGGAAGCGCTGCATCAGCTCGTCGCGGTCGAGCCACTCGAGCATCGCGCGCTGTTCGTCCGTGAGTTCTTCGAAGTTCTTCGGATCCTGCAGCCACTCGAGCACTTCGTCCTCGATCGAGAGCTCACCCTCGACCCCCTCGAACACGTGGGCGAACACGCGATCGAAAGCGTCGTAGTAGGTTTCACTCTTGACGAGGGTGGCGCGCGCGAGGTGATAGAAGCGCAGCAGGCTCGAACCGTGGAGGCCCTTTTCGAGGCTCTCCATCAGCATGCGCCATTCCTGCAGGCCGACCGGCACGCCGGCTTCGCGAAGCTCGTAGAAGAGGTCGAGGAACATGGTCTACTGATTGTAGCGGGGGCCGAGGTCCGACCAGTTCTGCGGGACCGCACCGCCTTCGTCCTGGTAGCGGACCAGCGCCTCGGTGTCCTGTTCGTTCTTGAGCAGCGAACCGAGGAAGGGGATCGACTGTTCGAGCTGCTGCTGGGAGATGCCCGAGCGAAGCAGCGCCGAGATCCAGTCGATCAGCTCCGACGTCGAGGGCTTCTTGCGCAGCTCGGACTGACCGCGCAGCCAGTAGAACTTGACGAGCACCTGGTCGAGCAGCTTTTCGTCGAGATTCGGGTGATGGACGTCGACGATCTTCTTCATGAGGTCGCGCTCGGGAAAGTCGATGAAGTGGAAGACGCAGCGGCGCAGGAAGGCGTCCGGCAGTTCCTTCTCGTTGTTCGACGTGATGATCATGACCGGACGCTGGCTCGCCTTGATCTCGTCGCCCGTTTCCATCACGCTGAAGCGCATCTCGTCGAGTTCGAGCAGGATGTCGTTCGGAAACTCGAGGTCGGCCTTGTCGATCTCGTCGATCAACAGCACGTGGCGGTCGGGGCTCTTGAACACGCGGCCCAGCGGGCCCAGCTTGATGTAGCTGCGGATGTCCGACACTTCGCCGTCACCGAAGCGCGCGTCGTTCAGGCGCTGCACCGTGTCGTAGACGTAGAGGCCTTCCGAGGTCTTCGAGGTCGACTTGATGTGCCAGCTTTCCATCGGGAGGCCGAGGCCCGAGGCGACATGTCGCGCCAGCAGCGTCTTGCCGGTGCCCGGCTCGCCCTTGATGAGCAGGGGGCGTTCGAGGGCGATGGCACAATTGACGGCATCGACGAGCGCCGGGGACACGACATAGCCGTCGGTCCCGGTAAACTGGTTGAAATCGAGCTCGGAAGACATTCACATTCCCTTCGTTTGTTCGCTGTCGGCGCTTCTCTGCGACCACGCGCAGCTTCGCCATGGAGCACGCGCCGCAGGGCCGGAGGGTCGCGAGCGCATACGAATCTGGATGAACGCCCACGCAGGGGTCGCGGGGCGGCCAGAGAGTAGCGAGGGGGTGCCGGTGGCGCTGCCGCTCAGGCGCTCGCTTTCAGGTAGGCCTGGAGGGCCACGGCGACCTCTCTGGCGCTCTGGAAGCGGTCTTCCGGGGCTTTCGCCATCGAGAGCAGGTGAAACAAGGTGCCACCCAGGGCGTAGAGATCGGCGCGGTGGTCCGTCGCTTCACCCACGGCCTGTTCTGGCGCCATGTAGTTGGGCGTGCCGCCGATGATCGTCGTCGACCGACGCACCTCTTCGACCATCTTCGCGAGACCGAAGTCCATGATCTTCACCACCCGGTCGGTGGTCACGAAGGGGTTCGACGGCTTGATGTCACGGTGGATGATCTTGTGTTTCTGGGTTTCGTCCGCGTCCATCCGACCAGGGTGTTGTTTGGATGGCCGAAAACCCAGGTTGGGGGCCTCTGGCGTTTCAGCCGCGCAGTGGCGAGGGGGCGAGTCGCAATGATTCGTGCCCGCCTCGTTGGCGAGTGGCGCCTTCGTGAGCACGCAAGGCCACCCGTAAGTTCCCGCGCGCCGAACTCACTGCGCGCTCGCTTTCACCAGGGGAGATGACTACCCTGATTCCCCCTCCCATTCGACCCCTCGGGTATTTCCGGGAGTCCCTTTCCATACCCGCAGAGCGCCCCCTCTCGACCAGCATGACCACCATTTCAAAGCCCCTGGGCGACGACGAAGAGCGCGCGCGCCGCACGGCCGCGCTGTGGTCCCTCTATGGGGGGCTCGCGGTACTGACCGGGAAGTTCGCCGCCTACTTCGTGACCGAATCGACGGCCGTGTTCTCCGACGCGATGGAATCGACGGTGAACGTCGTCGCGGCGATGTTCCTCGTCTACAGCATTCGGCTCGCGGCGACTCCGGCCGACCGCAACCACCCCTACGGGCACGGCAAGATCGAGTTCTTCGCTGCGGGCGTCGAAGGCACGCTGATCGTAGTCGCCGCCTTGTCGATTCTCTATACCGCCGGCAAGGACTTCCTGTTCGGATCGAGGATCCACACGATCGGTGTCGGGATGGGGATCCTGGCGGTCTTCACGCTGGTGAACGCGGCCCTGGGTCGGCATCTGGTACGCGTCGGAGAACGCGTCGGCTCGATGGCTCTGCGGGCCGACGGCATGCACATCATCACCGACGTCTGGACGACCGTGGGTGTCATCATCGGACTCCTCGCCGTCCGCCTCACCGGGCTCACGGTACTCGACCCGATCGCGGCGACCATCGTTGCGCTGAACATCCTGCGGATCGGCTACAGCCTCGCGCGCGAAGCCGTCGGCGGCTTGATGGACGAAGCGAACGACGACCTGCTCCAGTCGATCATCGATCGCCTGGAAGAACGACGGGCCGACTGGTGCATCGACGTCCATTCGCTGCGTGTCTGGCGCAGTGGCGCGCTACACCACGTCGACTTCCACTTGACGGTGCCGCGCTACTTCGACGCCGATCAACTCCACGACGCAGACGACCAATACAAAGCGGACGCCTTCTACCAGGACCGCGACGACTGGGACGTGATCGTGCACTACGACCCCTGCCGCCCCCGCCACTGCAGCGAATGCAAAGTCGAACCCTGCCCGATTCGCGCCGAAGCGTTCAAGTCGCGCGAACCCCTGACCCTGCTCGCCGCCACCCGCGAAGACGAGAGCCTCGACGAGGGGGTGCCGCTCCGCTCCTCGGTCTAACCCCGGCAACACCCAAACTCCGCGCCCCACCACCTCGAAAAAGGGAACACCCTTGAGCTCCCCTGCACCGCCGAAGATCACGCCCGAGATGTCTCTCGAGGCACAAGCTGCCCTGATCGAACGCCTCGACCTCGAAGAGATCGACCAGGATCTCTACCGCGGCTACAACGAGCCCAATCGCACTGGACGCATCTTCGGGGGACAGGTTGCCGCCCAATCCCTGATGGCCGCCGGCCGCACGGTGAGCGACATGCTCGCCCATTCCCTCCACGGCTACTTCCTGCGCGCCGGCGACCCCACGACCCCCGTCATCTACCACGTCGACCGCATTCGGGACGGCCGTTCTTTCGTTACCCGGCGCGTCGTCGCCAAGCAGCGCGGCAAGGCGATCTAGTCCGGCATCGCATTGGCTGACACCGACCCTACAGAGCCCGGCGCAACGACTGAAGTCCGCGCCGGCTGGCTCGAGCGCTTGCGCGATCGCGACCATACGCAGGGTAACCTGTACAAGTCGCTGTTCGTGCTCTCGATCCCGCTGGTCGCCACCAGTCTCTTCGGTGGCGTCATCTTCCAGATGGGCGATCTCAAGCTGATCAGCACACTGGGCACCGACGCGATGACGGCGGTCATCGTCACCAACCAGACCGTCCGACAGGTCTTCGTGATGCTCGTGATGGGAGCGAGCTTCGGCGCCCAGGGCATGGTGGCGCGCGCCGTGGGGAGCGGGAACCAGGAAGGCGCCGACCATGTAGCGGGTCAGGTGATCTTGTTGGGCGGGGTGGTTTCGCTCTTCATGGCCTGCCTCGGAGCGTTCTTCCCCGAAGACCTGCTCGCCGCGATGAAGGTCTCGCCGCAGGTTCTCGAGGTGGGTGTGCCGTACGTGCAGATCGTCCTCGTGTTGAACTTCGGGATGATCTTCGTCTTTCTCACCAACTCGCTGCTGACCGGTGCTGGGGATACGACGACCCCGTTCCTGGTCGCCGTCGTGCAGTCCCTCGTCTCGCTCGGGGCCGAGTACAGCCTGATCTACGGGGTGTTCGGATTGCCGGGGATCGGCATCCGGGGTGCGGCGCTGGGCCTGGTCATCGGGCAGATGGTCTCGACCGTGATCATCTGGACCACGATCCTGCGCGGACGAACACGCATCCACCTGCGCCTGCGTCACTTCAAACCCGACCTCGCCGTGATTCGCACGATCGTCGCACAGAGTTGGCCGCCCGCGATCCAGATGGTCTCGGGGTTCCTCGTCACCATCTACTTCGTGCGCCTGATGGGGGGCTTCGGCGAAACGCCGCAGGCCGCGTATTCGATCGGCCTGCGCCTCGGCATGGTGGCGCCCATGATCGCCTTCCCGCTCGCGGGTGCGATCGCGACCCTCGTAGGGCAGAACCTCGGGTCGGGGAATCGCAAGCGTACCTGGCAGGCGCTGTGGAGCGGGGTCTCGGTACACGCAGCCCTGATGATCGCGATGGCCATCGCGCTCTTCTTCTACCGGGTGCCCTTCCTCGAAGCCTTCACCGACGACCCGAGCGTCGTCGAACTCGGCGACGAAATGCTCTTCTACCAGTCCCTCACCTTCATCTCCATGGCGTTCTACTTCCCCTTCTTCCGAGCACTGCAGGGGGCGGGGGACATGATGTTCGCCATGGGGACTTCGGTCGCGAACGCGCTCTTCAACCTCGCGCTCGGCACGTACCTGGCCGAGGGGCTCGGCTACGGGCCGACGGGGATCTTCATTTCAGCACTCGTGAGCTCCGTGTCCGTGACCACGGTGCTCGCGATCTACATCCTGACCGGACGCTGGATGCGACGAAGCCCAGCAACCATGAGGCGGCCAGGTTAGCCCCTCAGTTGGGGCGCTCGCCCATGTGCATCAGCGGCAGCGGCTGCTGCGCGTCCGAGTCCATGAAGTAGATCTTGGCCGCCGGGTCCTTGGCCATGCTCTTCAGTGCTTCGAGTGCCTGGAGTTGGATGTAGGCGGGGTTGCGCGCCACCGCGTCGTTGATGAGCCGGATTTCATCGGCACGCGCCTTGGCGAGAACACGGATCTGTTCGGCTTCCTGCTCGGCCGACTGCTTCTTGGCTTCGGCCGCCGCGACCTGCTGCTGCTGTTCCGTACGGAAACGCTCCAGTTCGGCCTTCTGTCGCTCGACTGCCTGTTCGCGTTCCTTCTTCTGTTCGATCGCCTTGGTGAGCACCGGAGGCAGATTGATGTCTCGGATCAGCACGGCCTTCACGTCGATCCCGAGCGGCGTGAGGTAGCTCACGAGCCCTTCCCGCAGCGACGCTTCGAGCTTCCTGCGCGTTTCCTCCTGGAAGAAGTCCTCCGCCTTCGCGATCGCGGTGCCGAGTTCGCGAACCAGGGAGCGCACCTTGGGTACGAGATAGACCGCCACGGCCTGTTCGCGCGTCCCCACTTCCATGAAGACCTTTGCCGCCATCGCGGGGTTGATGCGCCACTGAATGCTCACGTCGACCTTCGTCTGCAGCTGGTCGCGGGTCGGCACCTGGGCCGATTCCTTGTGAGTATTCTCGCGAACGTCGAAGTTGTGCCAGCGCAGCAGGGGATTCACGACGTGGGCGCCGGCGGGTTTGGGTTCGGGGTTCACGTTGCCGAAGAAGTCGGAAACGGAGACATGGCCGGGCGGGACGATCTTGACGACACGCGGCGCAAACATGACCAGAAAGAGCACGACTGCAATCGCAATGATGGAATTGTTCGACATCGGGTTCCCCTCTCGAATTGAATCGGCGGTACTCTAGCAGGCCGTTGGAGAACGCCGTTCAGAACTGAAGGAGCACTGGCCGGCTCGATGTCGGGTGCACGCACGATCGATCTACGCCTGTTGGCCCTCGACGCGGACGGAACCCTGGCCGATCCGCAGGGACACGTCCGCCCCGCCGTGCGCGAAGCCGTGGCGCGCGTTCGGGAGGCCGGCGTGCTCGTGGTCGTCTGCACCGGGCGCCGCTACCGGACGGTGAAACCCCTGCTCGACGAACTCGAACTCGAAGGCCCGGTCGTGCTCCACAACGGCGTCCTGGTCAAAGACGCCGCCAGCGGCGAAACCCTCGCCGACGCGTTCCTCCCCGCCTCCCTCTACACCCCGGCCCTGGAGCTGATGCGTAGCGTGGCCCCCCCTCTCGTCTACGTCGACCGCTACTTCGAGGGCATCGACGTGTTTCACGAACCCAAAGATCGCTGCCACGCATTCCAGGCCGAATACCTCGACGCCAACCCCGGTGTGGCCCACCCCGTCGAGACGTTGGCCGAAGCGCCCGGCGAAGCGGTCGTGATGATCAGTTCGATGGCCGACGCCGACTCCCTGCTGCCGCTGCGCGGGCGCATCGAGTCGAACCTGGGCGGCCAGGTCCAGACGAACTTCATCATGAACAAGAACTACCAGGGCCACATTCTCGAGATCACTCGCGCCCAGGTGAGCAAGTGGTCCGCCCTCGAGGCGGTTGCGCGCGAGCAGGGTATCGCGCCCGAGCAGATCGCAGCGATCGGCGACGACACCAACGACACCGAGATGATCGCGCGCTCGGGCGTGGGCATCGCCATGGGAAACGCCGTCGACGAAGTCAAGGAAGCCGCCGACCTGGTGACCGAGAGCAACGAACGCGACGGTGTGGCGGCGGCGATCGAGCAGCTGCTTTAATGTCACGCGACGGCTTTGGCGTCCTGGAGTGCGCGGATCTCGTCCACACTGAAGCCCCAATCGCTCAACACTTCGGAAGTGTGCTGCCCCGGATACGCGGGAGAGCGTTCGACCTCGGCCGTCGTGCGACTGAAGCGCGGCGCGGGGGCCGGCTGTGTAACGCCGTCTCGCTCGATGAAGGTCTCGCGATGCGCGTTGTGGGGGTGCTGCGGTGCTTCGCCGAGGGAAAGCACCGGCGCGAAACAGACGTCCGTCCCCTCCATGATCTCGCACCACTCGTCGCGGGTCTTGCGCTTGAAGATCGCCGCGATGTCTTGCTTGAGCGCGGGCCACTGCGCGCGGTCCATCTGGTGAGGCAGCTCGCGTCCTTCGCCGAACCCAGAGTGCTGGAGCAGCAGCGCGTAGAACTGGGGCTCGATCGAACCAAGCGAGATGTACTTGCCGTCGCTGGTTTCGTAGACGTCGTAGAAGTG
>JASMLK010000024.1 GCA_030748735.1 Myxococcota bacterium
ATCCGTCGTCGGACCACCACGAAGCCATGCGCCGGTGCCAGGCGTGGAACCAGTTCACCGTGGCGATATACGCGGCAGCGCCAACCGATTCGCCGATCTCCTTGAAGCGCCAGTTGTCGGGCTCCACGTCGTCGATCGTCAACCGGCGGCCCGCCCATGCCGAATGCTCTTCGAAGTCCGCCGCGGCCGCAGCCGTGATGAGGGTCGTGAAGTGCTGCACGAACTCCATCTCGCGAAGCGCCGCCGGCTGAGCGACCTCGACTTCATGTCCGAGCGATTCGAGCAGCTTACCCGCGACCTCGACCGCGGCGACACAATCGGGGTGCGTGGTTCCCGCAGGCACCGAGGGCGAGAGCCCGACCTTCAGCCTTCCGGGTGCTTCACCGACCTCACTCGCATAGGGGCGATGTGGCGGTGGGGCGTAGTAGGGGTCCCCGGGTTCGGAACCGCTGATGCCATCGAGCGCGGTGGCGGTGTCGCGGACCGAGCGCGTGACGACGCCGTCGATCGTGGCTCCGGCCCAACCCTCACCGAGATCCGGCCCCTGCGACACGCGCCCGCGCGTCGGCTTGAGCCCGACCAGGCCGCATTCGCTGGCGGGAATTCGAATCGAACCCCCACCGTCGTTCGCATGCGCGATCGGTACGAGCCCCGCAGCCACCGCGGCCGCCGAGCCGCCGCTCGAACCACCCGTCGAATGGTCGAGGTTCCAGGGGTTCCGCGAAGCGCCATAGGCGAGCGGCTCCGTCGTAATGGTCGAACCGAATTCCGGTGTGTTGGTGCGGCCGAGCGTTACGAGGCCGAGCCGCTGGAAGCGCTTGTGCAGGTAGGAATCGCGAGGCGCAACGTATCCGGCATCCTTCAACCCGCGGCAGCCCTTGTGATGAGGTTCACCGGCGATCGCACAGCCGAGGTCCTTGACGAGGAACGGAACACCGTGGAACGCGCCCTCGTCGACACCCTTGGCTTCCTGTCGGGCGGCGTCGAATCGCGGATGAATGACCGCGTTGATCGTGGGGTTCGTGGCTTCGATTCGCGAGATCGCGTCCTCGACCAACTCGGAAGGCGAGGCTTCTCCACGGCGGACGAGGTCGGCCAATTCAGTCGCATCGGGCAGCATGGATGAGGGCTCCTTGCAGAGGGGGTTCTTCGATTACGCGTGCACCGCGAAGCGTACCACTACAGCTCGAGACGCTTCGTTTCCGAGACGGTGTGAATCTCGAGGCCAGCGGGGCCCTCGGACCAGCTCTTGATGGCGGTCGCGAACTTCTGCGAATACGACTGCGCGAAGTGGAAGTCGATGGCGGCTTGATCCTTCCACGCTTCGAGAAAAACGAGCGTCCTCGGCTGCTCGGGGTCCTCGAAGTACTGGTGCGTGAGACAGCCTGCCTCGAGACGCGAAGCCGCGACGTGGCGACGCGAGAAGTCGACGGCATCGTCGAAGTGTTCGGGAGTGATGGTGACTGTCGACGTGATGAGGATCATCGAGCCTCCCAATCGGTATCGGTTGACGAGCTGAGCGCCGACACCGCGCTCACGGGCACGGATCGAGTCGCAGAGACACGGTGGAGTCCATCGCCTCGCGCGGATAGATATCGAACACGGCGGACACACGAGCCACCGCGTACTTCTCGACCTTCTGCGCGTGGACGGATCTGGCGGTCAGGCGATCTTCGTAGAGCACGGGCACCACGCACCGGGTCTTCCCCCCGCGGAGCACTTCGAGACGCGCACCATCGAGCGAGTGCTCGACACGGCCTCAACGGTGCTCCGCGCGCAGGTGGCAGAGCCGGGCCGGCCTGTTTTCTTCCGTGCGGAAAGATCTAGAAAACCTGTTATGTCACAAGTATTTGTGCGGCAACCTGCACCTGGGCGATCCAGCAAGAGTGCGACATCGTTCAAAAATGTAAAGTTTTCACATTGCATCTCCCGATAAATGTTACATAGTGACATTTGAGAGGAATGGTCCTCGAAGGAGATGAAGTCATGACAGTCAAACGATCGAGTACGCGGGACGGACGCAGTGGCCCCAGGAGCGCCGCAGGCCTGATGGCACTCGCGGTGTTGTTCGCGTCGCCCCTGTTCGCACCGGAAAGCGCCCTGGCGCAGGGCACCGCCAGCATGGATTCGACGCCCTCGGATGACATCGGCCCAGACGGCCGCAAGCGCCGCGGCGACGGGAGCATCGACGACGACCAGCGGGGCACGAATCGGGATGAGCGGGTCGAAGATCGCGTCAAGATCGAAGACACCGACGTCCGCACCCGTGCCATCGACGGGAGCAGGACGCGCGACCGCAAGACGGTGACCGTGAACGCGATCACGGGTAACACCCGCGAACGCACCCGGACCGAAACGCGGAACGCGGACGGCTCCCGCTCTCGGGTTCGCACGACCAGGATCTTCGCGGCCGATGGTACGTTGCTGAGCGAGCGGACACGCACCGACGAGCGGGGGGCCAGAAGTGACCGGGGCGACCGGGGTGACCGGGGTGACCGGGGCGACCGGGGTGACCGGGGCGACCGGGGTGACCGGGGCGACCGGGGTGACCGGGGTGACCGGGGTGACCGGGGCGACCGGGGTGACCGGGGTGACCGGGGTGACCGCAGCGATCGAGAAGATCGCCCAGATCGCGGTGACCGGGGTGACCGGGGTGACCGCAGCGATCGAGAAGACCGGGCAGATCGCGACAGCAAGGACGATTGAGATCGTCGGGTGGGGGACGGCACGACGCCGTCCCCCCTACCCTCCCCACACCGCTTCGCGACGAGCTGCAACCAATTCGCATTCTCTTCGCCTACGGAGTTCCGCATGTCAAAGACATCCATGCACCGACTCGTCCCGGGTCTGCTACTCGCAGCGCAGCTGGTCACCGCACCACCGTGCTTCGCCAACCAGATCGTCTCGACCGAAAGCGACGACTGGTCGGACGTTGGCCATGAACAGCAAGAACCCGAACCGCAATACCGACGCTTCTACGCCTCCGTAGGCTTCGGATTCGACTTCTCGACGGGCGACTACGGTGAGCCCGAAGACACCGACTACTGGTCGTTTCCCGCTTTCGCGAAGCTCGAGTACGACCCCGTCACCTTGAAGGTCTCGATCCCGTACTCGGTGATCGATGGCGCAGATGAATTCGTGGTCGGCGACAACGACGTGGTGAGTGCCACAGGTAGTTCCACCCGTCACGGCTTCGGCGACATCGTTACGTCGCTCACCTATTCCTGGTATCCCGAGGAAGAGATCCTTCCCATCGTGGACCTCAGGGTCAAGGCAAAGATCCCGACCGCGAGTGAAGGCGACGACATCGGCACCGGCGAGACCGACATCACTCTCGGGTTCGAACTCGCCGAATCATTTGGTCCGATTACAGCGTTCGGCGGTGCCAGCTATCGGTTCAAGGGCGGGAGGCCCGACGACATCTGGCTGGCCACCGTTGGGGCCAACGTGCGCTTCGCCAAGCTCATCCCCGGGCTTCCCGCCGCACGCCGCCTGAGCATCGGTACCGCATACGACTACCGACAGAGTTCCAGCGACTTCGCCGAGGACTCTCACGAAGTCGCGGTATTCAGCTCGTATCGCTTCGACAGCCACCGCCGCCTCAGCCCCTACGCGGTTTTCGGACTGTCCGAGAACGCGCCCGACTGGGGACTCGGCGCAACCTTCACCTATCAGTTCTAGGGTCTCGACATGAGCATCGGACGCAAACTCCTCTTCGCTTCGGTCCCGGTCGTCCTTCTCTGGACCGTGCTCGAACTCGGTCTGCGAATCACGGGAACCACCACCGCGGTCGAGCGTGACGATCCCTTCGTCGGGTTCGCGGGTGAACTCCCGTTGTTCGTCGAAATCACCGAACCCGATGGACACACTCGCTTGCAGACCGCCACCAACAAGCGCCGCTTCTTCAACGACCAGGGCTTCGACGCGGTGAAGCAGGCATCGACCCGTCGCGTCTTCTGCCTCGGTGGCTCGACCACATATGGTCGTCCGCACAATGACACGACGAGCTTCTGCGGTTTCCTTCGAGCTTCGCTCCCGGTCGTCGCCCCCTCGACGAGATGGGAGGTGATCAACGCCGGGGGGATCAGCTATGCAAGCTACCGCGTCGCCGCTGTCGCCGACGAACTCTCCGCATACGAACCCGATCTGCTGATCGTATACACCGGACACAACGAGTTCCTCGAGGAGCGCACCTATCACGCGATGCGCGATCGCCCACGCTGGTTGACCAGCCTCGACTACCGACTCCGTGGTCTGCGAAGCTACGCAGCGCTCTCTTCGCTGCTTTCGGCGCCGCTCGCGACCGACGAAGAACATCAGCGCGACGTGCTCGCAGCCGAAGTCGAAACCAGACTCGATCGCAGTGTTGGGTTGGACGCCTATACCCGCGACGACGCACTCGCCGCAAAGGTGATTCGACACTTCCAACTCAACCTCGAACGCGTCATCGAAACCGGGCGGGGCGTCGGCGCCGAGGTTCTCGTCGTGGTACCTGCGGCGAACCTCACGGATTCGTCGCCATTCAAGAGTGAAACGAACCGCGCGCAGAACGAAGCCGAGTTCGAGGCGTTCTACTCGCTTCTCGAGGATGGAGTACGCGCCGAGCGCGAAGGCAACCTCGAGGCTGCGCGTCAGTCTCTCGCCAGCGCCGTCGACGCAGAGCCCCGCCACGCCGAGGCGCGCTATCGGTACGGTCGCGTACTGCTTGCCCTCGGGGAAGCGGAGCGAGCACGTGTTGAACTCGAAGCAGCCCGGGATGAAGATGTCTGTCCGTTGCGGGCTCGAAACGAGATCGTTCGATCGGTTCGCGAGATCGCGGCACGCCACGAAACACCAACCGTCGACTTCCCCGCGATCCTCTCGCGCCACAGCAATGGCACCGCACGACCGCCCGGTGCCGACTGGTTCCTCGATCACGTCCATCCGACGATCGAGGGGCACCGAGTGCTCGCGCGCGAACTCATGAACGAACTCCACCGTGTAGGCTGGCTCGACGCTGGCCCCGATGCCCATGACGTCGCACTGCAACGCGCCGAAGCCGGCGTCCGCGCCCAGGTCGACGAGCGAGCCCTCGGCATCTCGCTGCGAAACCTCGCCAAGGTGCTGAGCTGGGCCGGCAAGACCGAAGAGGCTGCGCGGTCTGCCAGAGAGGCCCTGCAACTTCTCGGTGAGGACGCAGAAAGCTATTTCATCCTATCGCTCGACGCCGCCGAGGTCGGTGACCATGATGCCTCGGTCGCGCTACTACTGGAAACACTCCGCCTCGACCCCGAGTGGGTGAAACCGCGTCTCAACCTGGGCGTCCAGCTTGCGGCCCGCGGGCGACTCGAAGAGGCGATCGAGGCCTATGATCGCGTCATCGAACTCGATCCGAAACATCGGTCGGTCCACTTCAATCGGGCCAACGCATTGGCGAGACTCGGCAGGATGAGGGAAGCCGCAGCTGGCTATCGGGCGAGCCTCGCACTGGACCCGGCGGATGTGGAGGCGCGCACGCGACTCGCTCGTATCGATCCATCACACAGCACCATGGAGCCGAGGGGGTTGCATCCGTGAGTGATGCGCAGGACACGACGGGAATGCTGGCGAGGGCACTCCGTCGGCTATTGCGGCCGCTGGTGCGCCTGCTCCTCGAGAAGCAACTCGAATACCCTTTCGTTTCGAGCTTGCTCAAGGACCTCTACGTCGAAGTCGCCGAGCACGACCTCGCGATCCCCACCCGACGCCCGACCGACAGCCGCGTCAGTCTGCTCACGGGTATCCATCGGCGAGAGGTGAAGCGTATTCGTGCGGCACTGCTCGAACGAGAAGCCGTGCCCGCAAGCGTCGCCACCGGAGCACTGCTCGTCTCTCGATGGATCGGAGACGAACGTTTCGTCGATGCGAGCGGAAACCCGCAGCCGCTTCCCCGTCGCGCTCCCGAGGGTGAGCCCTCCTTTGAAGCCCTCGTCACCTCCGTCACCATCAATCTGCCGCCGCGCAGCATCCTTGACGAATGGATGCGCCTCGGGGTCGTCAAGGAAGACGACGACGGCTTGCTCCATCTCGCTTCAGAGTCGTTCGTCCCCGAGCACGGATACGAAGAGAAAGTGCATTTCTTCGGACGAAACCTGCGCGACCACATCGCGACCGGCGCAGAAAATCTGCTCGGTCAATCGCCCCCGTTCTTCGACCGGTCGATCTACTACGACCAACTTTGCGAAGAATCAGCCACCAGGCTGTCGGTGATGGTCCGCGATGAGGGCGCCGCTTTGTTGCGGAAAGTGAACCGCGCGGCCCTCGAACTCCAGCAGCAAGACACCGGCCGAAGTAGCGCCACGCATCGCATGACGGTGGGGGCGTACTTCTATTCGGCCGACGAAACCTCGGGCAAGGACATCACGGACACGCCAGGAGGAGAAGCCGATGATGGATAGCTGCCCCACGATGGCCGGCGTCGTCGCCGCGGTGCTCCTTTCCTCCACGATCCTCCCCGCCAGCGCAACCGCCGTGTGCGAACCCGACTCGTACCAAGAAGTTCCCCGCGACCCGAGTGCCCCGATCCCGCCGGAGTTCAAAGGCGGCGAGGGCACGGGCAGCGGGGGGACCGGGCGTGCGCGCGCCAACGCCGAACTCGAGAGCGAATCGCTCGACCTCGGCGAAGGCAGCGGTACCGGCGGCACCGGGCGCGGCGGCGATGAAGGTTCGGGCGCGGGCGGAACCGGCATCCTCGGCACGATCACGGACTTTGGCAGCATCTGCGTGAACGGCCTCCGCGTCGAGTACGACCACACCACACCAGTACGGGACGATGGCGAAGAGATTGGCGCCGACGAACTGGCGGTCGGCCAGGTCGTCCGGGTCGAGACGCGACCGGGCGGGCGGCTGTTCGCAAAGCGAATCGATGTCGAGAACTCTCTCTCGGGTCCGGTGACGCGCGTCGAGCGCGCAACTGATCGCATCTGGATCATGGAACAACCAGTGCACGTGCCTGCTGGCGTGGGGATTCGCGACCGCGCACGCGGCGGGCAGCGAGGCATCGACACGCTGGTGCCGGGCGAACGAATCGCCGTGAGCGGTCAGCGGCGCCCCGATGGAATCGTGGTGGCGAGCCATCTGGGGGCGAGACCAGAGCAACATCCTGATTCTGTCACGGGGCCTGCCGTTCCGACGAGTGAACGCACGACCTATGTCGGTGCGATTCGCGCATCGCTGATGGAGTCGTCGAAACGCCCGGCGCGCGGTGATCGCGTTGCCATACGAGGGCGTTGGAACCCCGAGACGGGATCGATTGAGCGTGCTGACGTGGATCCCGCGTCGCTCGATCTCGCGAGCGGCACACGACTCTCCATCGAAGGCTACGTAACGAAGTCGCGCGGCGAAGGTGATTTCGAAATCGCGGGGACTCCCGTCGTCACCTCGAAATTCCAGCGCCCGCCCGCGCACGGACAACGGATCATGATCGAAGGAAGAGTCGATGACCGGGGCCGTTTGCGTGCCGACCGCATGCGATGGCACCGCGAGGGACGCCCCGACCGCTCGGAAATCGGCAAGCGCACGAGCGACGGTTCCGATCGCGGAGATCGCGAAGACCGGAATGGGCGCGGTGGCCGTGAACGCTCGGAGCGAAGTGAACGGGAAGGTCGAAGCGAGCGGGAAGGCCGCCCGGAGCGTCCCCAACGCGAAGACCGATCCGACCGCGAGGACCGCGAGGATCGATCCGGACGAGATTGAACTGATCGCTCGTACATGGCGCGGAGTCGTTGGGGCAGCCGCGTTTCGAGAGTATTGCATTCGAGAGCGCACTTCTTTGGCGACAGCCAGATCAGTCGAAGGACCGTGAATGACGGTCCCCTGCCGAAGTGCGCGGGGAACGCGCGCGAGAGCAACTCTTCGAAGTCGCAGGGCACCTCGAACTTGCATCCGACATTCGCCCGCTGACACGCTGCAGTCGGTGCAACCAACGACTCGAGCGGGTTCGACCAGACGAGGCCTCGGGTCGGGTGTCGGCGCGAATCCTCGCAACCCACACGACCTTGTCCCGCGGTCCAGTTTGCCAGCGCGTCACTGGGACGGGTCTCTCGCCGAACGCATTCGCGCCTTCGCAACCTCTCTCGACGCCGGGACCCGCTGACGGAACCCGTGGCGAGCGAGGCCGTCGCGTGGAGATCGCAGCGCGCTTCTCGCTGCGCTGCTCGCGGGGTCGTGACACTAACGCACGCCACCCGGGCGCGTTCTTTGCTCGACGAGTTCGATCAGCCTGCGTTGAAACAGGCCGGGTTCTTCGAGATTGGCCATGTGGGCCGACTGCTCGAACCACAAGACTTCGACCTCTGGCGCTTCGAGCACCTCCGCCCACTCGGCGTTGAGTTCGAAGGGCGTGTTGTAGTCGTGACGCCCGATGAAGAAGTGAACCGGCACTTCGAGGCGCTTCACATCGCGAATGAAGTCGATGTCGGCGAGTTCGAACCACATGCGATCGAGGGATTCGATCGCGCAGCCGTAGAAGGAGAGCTTTTCGGCCAGGGTGTATACGTCGGCGGTGAGCACGTCCTGCACGAAGCGCACGATCGCACCACCGGCGCGGTAGTCGCCTCCGTAGTGGCCGAGCCACTTGCGCTGGAGCATGAGGGCTTCGACGCCTTCATAGGGGGGTGGCACGCTGGCAAGGTCTTCGAGCGCCTCGGCGTTGCCGTCCGCGCGCGCCCGCTCTGTGACCCAGTGCGTCGAGATCTCCTCGCCGCGCTTTATGTCGACGACCTGCCCCAGCCCGACATATGCGTGGAACGGGCTCGGGTCACGCTGCACGGCGAGCACGCCGATCACACTTCCCCACGAATGGCCGAGCAGGTAGATCTTCTCTTCGCCAAAGCGCTTGCGCAGCCATGCGACCACCTCGAGGGTGTCCGAAACGAGTCGATCGACGGTCATGCTCGCGGGTGGGACCTCGCTCGCGCATGACTTGCCGGCACCGCGCTGATCCCAATGCACGACCACGAAGTGCTCTTCGAGCTGCGAAGAATGGGCTTGCGCCTGCGCCATGTTGGCCGCACCGGGCCCGCCGTGGAGGAAGAGCAGCACCGGCTTTCCGACATCGCGACCACGCAGGAGCAACCACTGGTCGACGCCGCCAATCTCGACCGGTTCGAGCGAAGCAATGGCGTCTGGGCCTTCGATCGCAGGGGTCGATGCGGGAACGAGCGCCCAGACCGCGATCGCAATCACCAAAGCGCCAACGATCCCACCGAGGAACTTCGCGATCGTCGCCATCTATTCGCGCCCGGTATAGACGGCCACTTCCATGCCGTCCTTCACGGGGAGGACGACTGCGCGGTAGCCGTTGCGCGGGTCTGCCATGTACTCGCGTTGCTCGTGGTTGTCCGCCTCGAAGGTGTGGACGTTGTCGGTAAATACGAGTGCGCCACGGCGGAGCTGCGGTTCGATCGTCTTCAGGACATCGAGTTCGATGTCCTTCCAGCCGTCCAGCAGGACGAGATCGACCTCGCCGCCACAGTCTTCGAGGGTTTCGCGAGCATCGCCTACGCGCAGGTCGATGAATTCGTCGACACCCGCTTCTTTGAAATTCGACCGTGCGACCTCGGCCTTTTCGGGAAGGATCTCGGTACCGATCACCGTTCCTCCGCCATTGTCTCGAACCGCAGCGGCCAGGTAGAGCGTCGACACGCCGAACGACGTGCCGTATTCGACCACGCGCCTCGCTCCGATCGCCCTCGCGGCGACGTACAGCAGACCGCCCTGCTCTGCTTCGAGAGGCAGGTAGAGGTCCTTCGTGATCCCGAACATCTTCTGCCAGTCCATCTTCTGCTTGAACAGCAGACGGTGCAGCTGCGGCAGAAAGTGGAAGATCAGCCCGCGCCGCTGCGCGGCCCACTCCCGATAGCAGCGGTCGAGGACCGCCTCGATCTTCGGGTCCTGCAGGATGGCGTGGCAGTCGACTTCCGGAGCAGTGGGGACGAACCGGATGGGCATAGAACCTCCCGGGCGCAGCGAGATGCTCGCCCAGCCTCGCCGTGAATGCGAGAGTTCTGCCCCACGCTTGCCCGCGAACAGCGCCGCAGGCACGACCCCCTCCGCGCGCACCCGGCTCCAGCCGGGTTCAAAGCCAGTTGTCCTTGCGCGGACACGAGATGGACCCCCTTCCCTACCCGATGATCTCGTTCAGGTTTGGGGGAATCGTCGTTTCCCTGTTGTGCTGAAACCGCAACGCGCACCGATCACAGCCGAGCCCGATCGTCTCGCTCGCATCGATCCCCATCCCCATGAGCCGGCTGTAGGTCACGTCGAAGAAGTTGCAGTAGGGCTTGAGTTCTTCCACACCCTGGGCCTCGTAGAACTTGTTGACGGCACACTCGTCGAAGACGAGCGACATCTCATCGCCCGGCCCACGCTCGACACGCCACACGAAGTCATCGACGTAGCCCCGCCTCTGTGAACGTCGTGCCTGCTTCTCCAGATACCATCGCGCCGGCGCCGAGAACAGCAGCCGACCAATGAGGCGCAGAAGAAACCCCGGCAGCTTCTGGAGCCACTGGTCAAAGACTTCCTGACAGACTCGGATCGCATCCGCTGGCGCACGGCCATGCGTGTTCATTGCCCGGTGAAGCGCGACGATCCAGCCGTTCACCGTCATCACTGGTTGGAAGACGTTCTGAACTCCACCAATGTCGGGCACTTCCGGCAAGAGCCGCCGATATTCCCCACGCGCGTCATCCAATACCGCATCCGAGTACGTCTGGCCGTAGTCGCGCGCGAGGACGAGACCGGCGCTTCGCAGGAAGCGCTCGAACGCCCTATGACGGCTGGTCATGTGAATGCTGCTCGGGCATCGTGAAGGAGATGAGTAGCATGCAGTCAAGGCTTGACACGAGACAGAGCGCCTGACTCGCTATCGCCCCGCCCCGATCCTACAGCAATCGGCGTCGTATTCGCCGTTGGGTCTGCCGCACCACTTGCGACCGATCGCAAGCGCGTTGCTGCGGATCAGATGAGATAGAGGTCAGCTATCGCAGAGGCCGCGGGGCTGTCCCCTGGTTCCCGCAAGTCGCGAAGCGTGAAGCGCTCGTGGGCGTTGGCGTCATGGAACAGCCGACGGTGTTCGGGGGCCGCCGCTTCGAGCACCCGCCGCATCGGCTCCAGACGCTCCGGCGGCGGCACTGGCGGATCCATCGTCTGTGCCGGCGGCTCGCGTCCCGCGAGCCGCGCGAGATCGCGGACCAGGGTAGAAGCGAGGTCTTCGCGAAACCGCCACACACACCCGAGCGTCGTGCGCGCGAACACGAAGAGCGGCGCACCCGTCTCCGCGCGCATGCGCCCGTTCGCATTCGTCGGGTACGTTTGTTCCAGGTAGTCGCAGACGAGCTCGAGGACGTTCGCGCCGTCGGTCACGGAAGGAAGGGGCGCGTCAGGTTCTCATTGCCGGTGTCGGTCACGACGATGTCGTCTTCGATGCGGATCCCGCCGTAGGGAATGAGCGCATCGACGAGCTTCCAATCGAGCGCATCTCGCCCGCGCAGGGGATCGAGCAACGAGGGAATGAAGTAGAGCCCCGGCTCGATCGTGACCACGTTGCGCGGCGCGAGTTTGCGTGTGTTCCGCAGATGCGGGCAGTCGTCCGGCGGCGGGATTTCGAAGCCGTAGGGACCCTCGAGATGCCCGCCCACGTCGTGGGTCTGTAAGCCGAGAGGGTGCCCGAGGCCGTGGGGAAAGAAGGCGAAGACGACGCCCTGCTCTCTCGCCTCTTCGACACTGGTTCGCAGCAGGCCAACTTCAGCGAGGAGTTCCGCGATCGCGTGCTCCGCCTGCCGGTGCAGATCGACGAACTCCACACCGGGGCCAACGGCCTGCGCCAGCTGCTGTTGCAGCGACTCCATCCCCGCGAGCAAGGCGCCGAACGGGGCGCTGTCCGGCTCACCGCCGTCGACGTGGTACGTCCGCGTGATGTCACTCGCATATCCGCGGTGCCGTGCGCCCGCGTCGATCAACAGCACGCGTCCGGGGCTCGGCTTCGTCGTGCGCCGATGCTGGTAGTGAAGCACCGAAGCCCCTTCGTCCCAGGCGATGATGTTGGGATAGGGAAGCATCTCGTCGGTCTGCCCCGTGGCCGCGAGGTAGACGAGGTGCAGTTCGAATTCAGTCGCGCCTTCAGGCAGCGCGTCGCGCACCGCCGTGTGGCCCAGCGCGGCGATGCGCGTGGCTTCGCGGGTGCAGTCGATTTCGTAGTCGGTCTTGATGCCGCATGCCCAATCGAGGGCCGACATCAATGCGCGCGGCTCGCACGCTTCGTCTTCGATGCCGAGCGCGTGAGCGACTTCGCGATCGGCGCCCACGAAGGCGCGCCGACCGAGCCCCTCGCAGTCGAGGGCGTCGCTGACGACGTCGTCGGTTTCGATCACCTCGAACGCTTCCATCAATTCGTCGTCGACGGGGGCCGTGTCCGCGAACCAGAAGTCGGTTTCGACCGAACGAAAGAGCCGCGTGCGTTCGCCCGGCCGGAAGAGCAACAGATGACCGGGCCCTTCGATCCAACCAAAGCGAAGGAAGTGCGCGTTCGAGCGAAACGGCACCGCGAGATCGTCTCGGTGATAGTGGGCGGAGCTTCCCGCATGAAAGAGGATCGAATCGAAACCGTCTTCGGCCTCGACCGTCAGTTCGAGCGCGCGGGTGCACGCAGCTTCGATCTCGCGAATGTGTTCG
Source organism: Myxococcota bacterium (assembly GCA_030748735.1). Classification (GTDB taxonomy): domain Bacteria; phylum Myxococcota_A; class UBA9160; order UBA9160; family UBA4427; genus DUBZ01. The sequence continues at coordinate 12,694 of JASMLK010000024.1, forward strand.
GCGACTGTTTCCATCGTGCCTTCGATTCTACCTGGGTTCCTGCGATCGTCCGGTGCCGACCGCGCGATAGACGTCGAGCTGTTCGAAGCGGCGCACCAGTAGATAGTTCTCTTCTACGATCGTGCGGAACCGCGGCAAGAACTCTTCGCGCCGCCCCGTCGCGCGGGCCAGGGTGCCGAGTTGGCGGCCGACGAGCACGATATCCGCCCGGCGATTGCGCACGACGTCGAGCAGTTCGTCACTCCACGCCACGTCGGCCGCTGCGAGTACGGCAATCGGGAAGCGCGAAGCCAACGGTCGGTCCACGAAGAAGTTGTATGCCCCGAGGTCGGGATAGGCGAGCATCGTTTCGAACGGCCGCGTCTGCTCGGCCAGGAACGCCGTGATCTCTTCGATTTCCGCGACCTGCCGTTCGGGAAGACGCGCACCACCTCCCCCCGGCAGGGCGAGCTCGCGATACTGCTCGAGGGGGTTGGCTCCGATGTGCTTGGCAACCTGTCCCGCCTTCTGCCGCTGGTGCGCCAGGAACTTCGCCATCCCACCCTGGTAGGTGCGGATCTCCCCGAATGTGAGCGCGAGCATCACGACGAACACGAAGCCGAAAGCGAGCCAACCGCCAATGCGATCCCCTGCGATGTCGAGCCCGCGCTCGAACACCCCATAGGCGTGATCGGCGAGGAAGAAGAGCGCCACGATCACGAGGGGAAGGCTCATCTCGAATTGGGGACCGCGAATCGCCCGAAATGCGCTCAGGTAGAGCAACGCGCCGCTGGCGACGACCAACAGGATCGCAACGCCGCCCTCGCGCTCGAACACTTCGCGGCGCAATCCGTGAGCGATGAACCCAACCGTCCCCAGGTAGACGAACGCGGGTGCAAGCACCGTGAGCGTGAGGGCGGAGATCGGAATCGGCTGCGCGAAGGCACGCCCCGGGTTCAAGAACGGAAGCTGATCGAGGTAGTCCCCGAACGTCCCGGTGGCGAGTAGATGCAGCACGAAGGGAAGTAACACCGCCGCAACACCAACTGCGTAACGCCCCGCCTCCCGCAGCGGCACCCGCCCCTCTGCGCGCGACAACCACGAATGAACGAAGAACCCGATCGCCCCCACGCCGGCCGCAGCCCCCGCGTCGTAGGTATGGAGAAAGGCCAACCCCGCACTCGCACCGGCAAAGACGAGCCACCACGACCGCGGTCGCACCAGCCCGAGCCAGAGCCCCAACAGCGAGAGATAGACGAACGCGAAGCGGAACCCGCCCCAGCGCGTCGACCAGAACGGATGATGGGCTTCCATCACGATCACCACGGCCGCCGCGAATGCGAAGCCGCGGCGTGGAATCAGCGCACGGCACAACGCCCACGCGGCGAGCAGGCCCGCGATCTCGCCCGCCATGAAATACCCGCGCAGGGTCGCGATCGATTCACCGAACACGCGCCCGAGCGCTGTGGGCACGTAGTAGTGAAGCGGCCCGTACTGCGCGAAGACATCGCGAAACAGCGCGCTGCCGTTCGCGAGTTCGTGCATCGCAACGAGGTGCTGTCCCGACTCGTTGAAGTTGAGCACCCCGTGGCGGAAGTTCGGCTCGAAGGCGAGCGCGACCAACACGAGCGGCGCGATCCCCCAATCGAAGACTTTCGAGACCGCTGCCACGATTCCCCCGGCACATCGCCGTCAACCCGCTCTGACTGTTCCCCACCTCACCGTAGCAGCCCGTTGAAAAACCCTTCGGTCGCCATCCGCAGCCCTTCGACCCGATCTCTGCGCTGCGAAACCGCGGCCGTAGCGAAGGCTACGCCCACGATTCCGCGCCTTGATCTCGGACCGAATGACTACGGCTGGCGCGGTCAGGGTTCTTCAAAGGGCTGCTGCCGGGGATTCAGCGCGTTTCGAGCGCGCCCAGGATCTTTTCCCAGATATTGCCGAAGTCGCCGTTGCTCATGACGAGGACGACGTCGCCCTCTTCGCACTCGGCCGCGATCTCGCTTGCGGCGGCGTCGATGTCGGCAAAGACATGCGCTTCGATCTCGCGCACCGAAAGATCGCGCGCCAGGTCTTCGGCGCTGAACAGTTCGGTGGGTTCACCCGTGGCGCTGTAGATCGGCTCGTCGGGCAGGCGCCGCAGGATCACGCGGTCGGCGCCATCGAATGCTTCGGCGTAGGCCTGCTGGAAGACAGCGCGTCGACTCGTGTTGGTGCGCGCTTCGAAGACGGCGATCAAGCGGCTTTCGGGAAAGCGCGCCCGCAAGGCGCCGATCGACGCCTTCACTGCGGTCGGGTGATGGGCGAAGTCGTCGATTAGCGTGACACCGCGCACGACGCCGCGTACTTCCTGTCGCCGCTTCACTCCGCGGAACCCTGGGAGCGCCGCCGCAGCCGCCTCGAGGGAAACGCCCTCGCGCTCGAGCACCGCGAGTGCAGCCGTACAGTTCGCCACGTTGAAGGCCCCGAACATGGGCATCTCGATCACCACCGGTTCGCCTCCGCGCGGGCGCAAACGAAAGCGCGTGCCATCGACGTGGGGTTCGAGCCGGTCCGCGATCCAATCGAGGTCGGCGACTTCCGCTTCGGGCGCATCGCCTTCGGCGAAGACGCGATAGCGAACTACCGCGCACGACGATTCGGACGCAACCTCGCGCACGTTCGCGTAGCCCCAGTCGGCCACGATGCAGGCCGTGTCGGAGAGCCCGCCCACCAGCGAGCGGAACGCGCTCTTCACGTGGTCGAGATCGCGGTAGATGTCGGCGTGGTCGAATTCGATCGAAGTCAGGATCACGGTGTCGGGGTGGTAGTGGAGGAACTTCGGCGTCTTGTCGAAGAAGGCGGTGTCGTATTCGTCGCCTTCGACGACGAAGTGCCTGCCGCGGCCTTCGCGAAAGCTCCCGTCGAAATCGAGGGAGATCCCGCCAACCAGAAGCGATGGGTCGCATTCGGTCGCGAGCAGCAGGTAGGCGGTGAGCGTCGTGGTGGTCGTCTTGCCGTGCGTGCCCGTGACCACGATGCGGTGCTTGTCCGCCATGGCGAGTTCGAACAGCGCGTCCGAAAACGAGCGATACGGCACCCCCGAAGCGATCGCCGCCTGGGCTTCCGGGTTGTCGGGGCGCACGGCGTTGCCGATCACCACGAGGTCGGGCGCGCGATCACCGCCGTAGGCCTGCGCTTCGAGGTTCGCGGGATCGAAGCCCGGTTGGACCGGGATCTCCCAACGTTCGAGGGCCGTGCTCATCGGCGGATAGAGCGCCTTGTCGGAACCCGTGATCTCGAGCCCGCGGCGCTTCAAGAGCCCCGCAAGCGAACCCATCCCCGTGCCGCCCACGGCAACGAAGTGCACACGCTCGAGCGCGTCGGCATCGAAGGGAAGCTGGTGTCCCGGAGCGGGACTGCTAGCCGGCGTCGAAGGCATCGATGATGAAGTCGTGCACGGCGGGACGCAGGTCGAAGCGACTGCGCTTGGCGACCAGGTGCACGCGATTCGTCAGCATGACGACGATGGCTTCGCGTTCGAGGTCGATCCAGAGCGATGTCCCCGTAAAGCCCAGGTGTCCAACCGAATTTTCGGAGAAGCGCTCACCCGAAGAAGACGAACCCTTCGTCGGCGTGTCCCAGCCAAGCGCCCAGTCGGAATCTTCGGGCAAGTGCTGGCGGGCGCAGAACGTGCGCACGAGTTCCTGGGGGAAGAACTCACTGCGACCATGCCAGCCATCGAGGAAGGCGAGCGCGAAGGTCATGACATCGTCGGCCGGAGCGAACAGCCCCGCATGCCCAGCGACGCCACCCATCGCCGAAGCGTTCGGGTCGTGAACCTCGCCCCAGACGATCCGATCACGCCAGGCGCAGTCTTCGGTCGCAGCAATGCGGCGACGCAAAGGTTCCGGCACACCGCTCGAACCATCGACTGGCAACGGCAAGAAGCGCGTGTCGTTCATGCCGAGGGGTTCGAAGATGCGTTCCGCACAGAAGCGGTCGAGCGGTTGCTTCGTGACTTCTTCGACGAGCGCCCCGAGCGCGATGAAGTCGAGGTCGCCATACACCGCGGCTTCGCCCGGGTCGTGCACGAGCCCGCTGCGCAACACGCGGTCGAGAATCCAGGCCCGCCCCTCCGGCGTACCGAGCACGCGCTCGCCGGTCTTGCGTTCCTTCTGGATCAGCAGCTCATGGAAACCCCGCCACGGCTTCAGCCCCGAAGAATGGGTCAGCAGGTGGCGGATGGTGACCGCCTCCTTGTCGCGGTCGGCGAACGACGGCAGCACCTTGGCCACCGGATCGTCGAGATCGACCAGGCCGTCCTTCACCAGCAGCATGATGGACGCGGTCGTCGCAAGCGGCTTGGTGAGCGAGGCGAGGTCGAAGATCGTCTTGCGCGTCATCGGCAGCCGTTCGGGCTGCAGCACCGCGTGCCCGCGCACGCATTCGTGCTCGAGCACCTCGCCCTCTTTGGGCATGCGTGCGACCACGACCGCGCCGGGGATTTCGGCTCTCTCGATCGACTTGTCGACGGCGCGCTCGACCCGCCCCAGTTTTCGCTTGATCAGGCTGTACTTCACAGGATTACAGGCTCTCGCGAGCACTCGAACGCGGGCCGGCTGGGGGGAACCGGTACTGGATCGAAGGGAGAGGGACCTTGCG
>JASMLK010000025.1 GCA_030748735.1 Myxococcota bacterium
TCGTTCAAGGCGCGCGACCGAGGCGTAGCCGTCGCTACGGCGATGGGAGCGCAACGCAGAACGAAGGCCGCAGACGCGACCGAATGCAGGGGGACTTTCCGGCCGGGCCTCTAGCCCGGATTATTCATGAAGCCCTACTGCGAAGTCCGCCCTTCGATGCGCGGGTCACGCGCCGGGGATCGCGTATCCGTCACCGAAGGTGCGTCCTGCGAAGTACGATCCCAGTGCCGCGTCGAGCTTCTCGACCGTCCACTTCCCCTCGTTGTGGAACTGGTTCTCGGGTGTGGTGATGTCCGGGCGGCCAACGACGGTGATGTTCTCACCGCAGCAGGTAAACACCTGGCCCGAGACGTGCTCCGCCGCAGGCGAACCGAGGTAAGCCACGAAAGGTGCAATGTTCGCCGGGTCGAAGGTGTCGAAGCCCTCTTCGGGCTTGGCGAACATCTCCGACAAGAACCCGCCGGTGTCCGTCATGCGCGTCCGCGCGCGCGGACAGATCACGTTGGCCGTCACGCCGTACTTCTGCACCGCGAACCCCGTCGACAGCGTAAGCGCGGTGATCCCCGCCTTGCCCGCCGCGTAGTTGGGTTGGCCAACCGAGCAATAGAGAAAGGCCTCGGACGCAGTCCCGATGATCCGGCCGTAGACCTGCCCGCCTTCTGCCTTCGCCTTTTCGCGCCAGTACATCGACGCGAACTTGAGCGAGCAGAAGCTCCCCTTCACATGCACCCGCAGCACCGAGTCAAAGTCGTCCTCGGTCATGTTGAAGATCATCTTGTCGCGGCAGAAGCCCGCGTTGTTGACCAGGATGTTCAGGTCGCCGTAGGTGTCGATCGCAGTCTGGACCATCGCCTGCGAATCGTTCCAATCTGCGACGTCGCCGAAGTGCGGGACTGCCTCGCCACCGAGGGCCTTGATCTCGTCCACCACGGCGTCGGCCGCGCTCGTATCGCGCCCGGACCCGTCGCCCGAAACACCGAGATCGTTGACCACCACACGCGCACCCTGGCGCGCAAGTTCGAGCGCTTCTTCGCGACCGAGTCCCCGAGCCGCGCCCGTAACGATCGCCACCTTGCCGTCCAACATTGCTTCTCCCTCTCGCGACGAGACGCCTCCGCATGAACGGAGAGGCCTCTCTTGCTGGTGTCCCTAGAGGCGCTCGATGATCGTGCCCGTACCCACGGCCGCACCGCAGCACATGGTGATGAGCGCGGTCGTCTTGTCCGTGCGTTCGAGTTCGTGGAGCGCCGTCACGAGCAGCCGCGAACCCGTCGCACCCACCGGATGGCCCAACGCGATCGCGCCACCGTTCACGTTCACCCGGTCTTCCGGCGCGCCACAGGTCTGCAGCCACGAAAGCACCACGGCGGCAAACGCTTCGTTCACTTCGAACAGATCGATGTCGTTGATGTTCATGCCCGACTTCTTGAGCAGCACCTCGGTGGCGTCCACCGGACCGTCGAGCAGGAAGTACGGGTCGGCGCCCGCCACGACATCCGTGATGATGCGCGCGCGGGGCTTGAGGCCGAGTTCCTTCGCCTTGTTGGCCGACATCCAGAGCACCGCCGCCGAACCGTCGCTGATCTGCGACGAGTTGCCCGCGGTGTGGAGCATGCCGGGCATCACTTCCTTGAGCTGCGCGAGACCTTCGAGGTTGGTCTCGCGAATGCCCTGGTCGGTGTCCACGAGCCTCGTCTCGCCCGTCGGGTTGCCCTCGCCATCGAGCACCGGGGCCTGGATCGGGAGGATTTCGTTCTTGAAGCGGCCTTCGTCGCGCGCCTGGGCGGCGAGCTGCTGTGAGCGCAGGCCAAAGGCGTCGACGTCTTCGCGCGTGATGCCGCGCTTTTCCGCGATGCGGGCTGCCGCCTCGAACTGGGTCGGGCTCATGTCCCAACTCCAGCCCTGGTCCTCGGTCGGAATGAAGAAGCCCGGGCCGTTGATCACGTTGGCGCCGAGGCCCACGTGGCTCATCACCTCGACGCCGCCCGCGATGCCGCAGTCGAGCGAGCCTACGCCGACGAGCGCCCGGATCAGGTGGTTGGCCTGCTGGCCCGAACCGCACTGGGCGTCGATCGTCGTACCGCCGCCGGCCCAGCCCTTGTTTCGATTGAGCCAGGCGATGCGCGTCACGTTGCCCGCCTGCTCGCCCGCCTGGGTCACGCAGCCGCCGATCACCTGCTCGACGAGCGCCGGGTCGATGCCCGCGCTCTCGATCACACCGTCGAGGACGGTGCCGAACAGATTGGCGGGATGAAAACCGCTGAGATCACCCTTGATGTGCTTGCCGCGGGCGATTGCGGACCGCTTGGCTTCGACGATGACGGCTTCGGGCATGATGGAACTCCTTTGGATTGCTGGGTGGTATCCGGCACGAGGCTCGGACCCGGTGGCGAAGCTTTGCGTCGCCTTCATGGTTGGTGAGTCGACCCGCTCGCCACGGGCGTGCGGCGAGAAGGGTCGGATGAAAAGGGTGGGGTGTGGAAGGGCTCGCCAATCGCGCTGAGCGCGGGCCGCAGTGCGCGGGTCCTGGCAGCGGCGCGGATTCTAACCCGGAATCAGCTCCCCGGAGACACCCGGAATCAAAGGCGAGCGCGCGAAATCCGGCCTACGCGCACGCTGTGAACGCGACCAAAGTGCAGCTGGCGCGCGCGTTGGGCAGCCGTGCCAGACGACGAACTGACCGGTACTGCGCGCGGCCCGACCGATCCGCAGCGCGGGCGCGGCGAAACTCCGCCGGGAGTTTGGAGCCTGGAAGGTGGTAGGCCCTCCTGGATTCGAACCAGGGACCATCCAGTTATGAGCCGGGTGCTCTAACCACTGAGCTAAGGGCCCGAACCGCCGGCAGCGTACCACGGACGCGGACCCTGCGGCGCGAATGCACACACCGGAGCGAGCGGGCTGCAGCTTTCGCCTCAGCACACGGCGACTTTGTTGTGACGCGCATGCGGAGCTGACATACTGCCCGCCATGGCAAGCGAATCCGCAGCGCGCCCACACTGCGTCGCCATCATTGGCGGGGCAGTTTCAGGGGCCGAAGTCGCAGGGCGACTCGCCGAAAAAGGCGTGACAGTCGCCGTGTTCGAACAGAACCCGCGTCCCTTTGGGAAGATCGAAGACGGCCTGCCCCGCTGGCACCACAAGCTGCGCAACAAGGAATACGACACGATTCGCGGGAAGCTCGACCACCCGAACGTCTACTACGTCCCCGATACCCGCGTCGGGCGTGACATCGACTTCAGTGCGCTCTGTAACGAGTGGGGTTTCAGCGCCGTCGTGCTCGCAAACGGTGCCTGGCGTGACCGGCCCGTCGGCATCGAAGGCGCCGAGGCCTGCGTGGGCAAGGGCCTCATCTACCAGAACCCGTTCGTGCTCTGGTGGAATCACCTCGAAGAATCCAACTACCAGGGCCCCGAATTCGAAGTCGTCGACGACACCATGGTGCTCGGCGGTGGTCTCGCATCGATCGACGTCGCGAAGATCGTCATGCTCGAAGGCGCGCGCGCCAAGCTCGCCGAGCGCGGCATCGACGTCGAGGTGATCGACCTCGAGGTGAAGGGCATCCCGAAGATCCTCGAAAGCCATGGTCTCGAGTTCGAAGACCTCGGTCTCCAGGGTTGCACGATCTACTACCGCCGACGCATCGAGGACATGCCGGTCGTCACGATCCCCGAAGACGCCACGCCCGAGCGCGAAGCCAAGGTGCGCCGGAGTCGAGCGACGCTGCTCGACAAGGCGATGCGCAAGTTCGGCTTCGAGGTCGAAGAACTCTGCGTTGCAGACGACGTGATCGTCGAAGACGGAAAGCTCGTCGGCATGGTGTTCCGCCGGACGAAGCTCGAGGGCAACCGGGTCGTCACCACCGACGAAACCTTCGAACGGCGCGGTGCCTGCGTGATCAGCTCGATCGGTTCGATCCCCGAACCCATCGAAGGCATCGACATGAAGGGCGAGCTGTACGACTTCGAGGACTGGGACACCGGGCGCCTGAGCGCCTACCCCAACGTCTTTTCCGTCGGCAACGTCGTGACGGGCAAGGGCAACATCATCGCCTCACGCAAGCACGCGGCCGAAGTATCGACCGCCGCCATCGAGGCCTTCCTCGGCGTTGCGGACGACGTCGAAGCCGGGCGTGCGGCGCTTTCCGACCCCACCGTCACCGCAGCCGGCGATCTCGCAGAAGGCGTGACCGAACATCTCGCCCACACCCCGCACCCGAGCGCCGAAGCCTACGACGCCACAGTGGCCCGCATCGCGGAGCGACAGAAGGCCGTCGACTACACGGGTGACCTCGCGAGCTGGTTGAAGCTGGTAGAGCCGAAGCCGCGTTAGCGCGGTCGGACTTCGGTTCCCGCGCCCGCGGTGATGAATACACCCGTCGCGGGGACCGCGATGTCAGCCGTGTGCCAGACGCCGGGCTGGTTGACCGCGTACTCGCCCGACTGCAGGATGATGCGACGCTCCTTGCCGTCGATCTCCTGGATGAGCGTCATCTCACCCGCGACACACAGCACGACTTCGGCGCCCTCGGGATGCACTTCCCAGGTGTCCCAGGACGCGGTGAACCTGTGCATCGCCACGAGGCGACCTTCCTTGCCGTCGCTTTCGGTTCGCGCCGCATAGGCTTCGTACCAAGCCATGTCGCCAGTGAATTGCGGCTGGATCTCCGCGGTCGCGCCGAGGCCGAGGTGAAGCGGTTCTTCCATCAGACGATGTACAGGCATAGGCGCACGAGTCTAACCCACGGGCGAACCCGGCAGGCAAGACCCGGCGAGTGCTTTGCGCGCTCTTACGGGCTAGGGCAGCGGCGGCGGTTCTGCGGGGAAGTGGGCTGCGAGTTCCGGCACACGTGCAGCTTCGGTCCAGTTCGCCATGCCCGCGGACCACACGAGCATGTCGCGGCCGAGGCTACCGCTGCGAATCGCGTCCACGAGCTGGGCGTCGCTGAACGGGCCGGTGCTCTGGCCGTTCTGTGCGAGGTGCCACGCGTGGGCGGGCGGCGGCGGAGGCGGCGGTGTGGCTGCGATGGGCGACGAAGAAGTCGGGCCGGAAGGACCGCCCGTCATGGCGTTGCCCATCATCGGGCCCGCCATCGCCATCCCCATCCCCACACCGAGACCCGCACCCGCAATTCCACCGGCGGGGTTCTTTGCGGCGTCGGGAATCGAATGCGCGACCTGGAAGGCCTGGTAGTTGGCGAGGTCACCCACCATGCCCATGCTGGCGCGCGCATCGAGGGCCTTTTCGACTTCGGCCGGCACGGAGACGTTCACGATATTGAGCTTGGGCAGTTCGAGTCCGTACTCGTCGTCGATGCGCTCGTGTACTGCAGCGCGGAGCGTTTCGGAAAGCTCGGTGTAGCGACTCGCCAGATCGATCACCGACACGCCGGCTTCGGCCACCACGTCGGCGAAGGCCATGTTGATGATCGAACGCAGCCATTCGCTGATCTCGTCGGCTTCGAAGACCGAGTCGGTCCCCACCAGCTCGCTCAGCAGGATCTTCGGGTCGATGGCGCGCAGCGAATACGTCCCGAAGGCGCGCACGCGCACGGGGCCGAAGTCGGGGTCGCGCACGATCACGGGGTTCGGGGTGCCCCACTTCAGATCGGTGATCCGCGTCGTATTGACGAAGTACACCTCGGCCTTGAAGGGGCTGTCGAAGCCATGCTTCCAACCGAGGAGCGTCGAGAGCACGGGGATGTTCTTGGTTTCGAGGCTGTAGCGGCCGGGCGTGAATACGTCGGCGAGTTTGCCGTGGCTTACCAGAACGGCGGTCTGCCCCGGGCGCACGATCAGTTGCGCGCCGTTCTTGATCTGGTTGTGGAAGCGCGGGAAGCGCCAGACCAGCGTGTGCTGGCTGTCGTCGATCCATTCGACGATGTCGATCAGTTCTGCGCGTAGCTTGTCCATGATGCCCATACTTCGCTTCTCCTAGCTCAAGAGGTCGAACAGCAGACCCACGAGTCCGCCGCCTTCGTTTTCGCGGCGATCGCGGCCGCCCAGTTGTGCGTCGATGGCGGCCATCGTCACCTTGTGCCGACGTTCTTCCGCCTCGAGTCCCTTCATGAAGGCGTCGGCCGACGGCCGTCCGCCACTCAACACGAAACCCGCGAGCGCTTCGAGTTCGTCGGCGTCGAGCCAGGTGCCGTGCTCGGGACACTGGTCGATGATGACGCCCGATGTCTTGCGAAAGTTGCGCCGCGCCATCATGCCGTCACACACCGGGCACTTGCGGTACTGCACCCGCTGCTCGAGGGGGTTCGCGCCCTTCTTGCGCGGCCGCGGTGGCGCGATGGGTTCGTCACGCGAGCGCTCGCGCGCATCCATCGCGCGGGCGATCAAGAAGTCGAGATTGTCGTCGGGCACCCACAGACCATTGCATCGAGGACACTCGTTGATCGCGACACCGATCAGCTGCCTCGCCGCCATCAGGCATCCGCAGCACGGACAGGGAAACTCTTCGCCCTTCGCGTCCACACTCTCGGGCGCGAACGTAACGCCGCATGCCGTACAGAAACGCGCGTCGTCGGTGTTGCGCGAGAAGCATTCGGGGCACACCAGGCTGAGCTTTCGTTCGTCTCGAACGACCTGCGAACCGCAGTAGTCACACTCGGAAGCACAGGCGTCGACCTGGGCGCTGCACGAAGCGCAGCGATAGATGCGCGCCTCCATGGCCTCGAGCTCACGGTTTTCGATCTCGGCACCACAGCGACAACGAACCTTGGGGTCCGCGACGTGGGTCACGTCGTACTGCGTGTGGCATTCGTGGCACGCGATGAGTCGCACGGGAATCTCCCGAAGTCCTTGCGCGCAGAGCGAGATCGAGGCCTCCGCGCAGCTTCCCACTCCCTCATTCGGAACTCCTTCTCATAGTCTTGACCGCAGCGCGGGGCCGGGGACCACAGCGGCAAGTCGTGTGCAACCATCTGGTAGACCTTCAGCAGCCGAGAGGTGGTCCGACAATGGAAGTCGACTCGCTCGATCAGGACTTCGCAGTGGTGACCGGTGGTGCGCGCGGCATCGGGCTCGCGATCGCGAAACGCTTGCACCGTGCGGGTGCGAAGGTCGCTTTGCTCGACCGTCCGGGGAGCGAGGTCTCGAAGGCTGCTGCCCCGCTCGGTGGTGTCGCGATCGAAGTCGATGTTCGCGACCCCGACGCAGTAGACCAGGCCATCACGAGCGCGAACCAACGCCTCGGTGGACTCACGATCCTCATCAACAATGCAGGCACGGGAATGCTGCAGCCCATGCACGAGTACACCAACCAGCAATGGGACGATCTGATCGCGGTGAACTTGAGTGGCACCTTCTATGCCATGCGGGCCGCGGTACCCATCATGCTCGAAGCCGGGCGAGGCGTGATCGTCAACAACGCGTCGGTTAGCGCGACGGATCCCACCCGCGGCGAGCTGCCCTATTCCGCCGCCAAGGCCGGGGTCCTCGCGCTCACGCGAGGCGCTGCGCAGGAGTACGGCCCGACGATTCGCATCAACGCGGTATCACCCGGAGTCATTCGTTCGCCGATGACCGAGATGCTCTACAAGAACCCCGCGATCCTCGAACCCGTCGAGCGGTCGGTACCCCTCGAGCGCACGGGCGAAGCCGAAGAAGTGGCGGACGTCGTCCACTTTCTCTGCTCCGAGGCGTCGCGCTACATCACGGGCCAGAACATCGTGATCGACGGCGGGATGAACATCCCGCAGGCGGGAATCGACTCGGTGCTGAAGATGTCCCTCGACATGATGTCGAGGGCACGGCGCCCCGAAGACGAGAGCTCGGACGGCTAGACGTCGATGTCTGCTCCGGGCGGCGACGAAGCAGCCAGGGTCCGCGCTCACGGCTACGTGGAAGGCCGCGTGCAAGGCGTATGGTTCCGCGAATCGACGCGTAGACGCGCGAGCGAACTCGGGCTTTCGGGTTGGGTACGCAACCTTTCGGACGGGCGCGTCGAAGCCACGTTCGAGGGCGCGCGAAGCGATGTCGAACAGGCCGTCGCCTTCGTCCGCGAAGGACCTCCCCACGCGCGGGTAGACGCTGTCAATGGGTTCGAGATCGAGCGGCTCGGCCGCGACGAAGCCGACAGCGACGAGGCCAACGCGGCGTTTCTCATTCGCTGAAACCCTCGCGCAGTTCGTTTCTCTCGCGCTCTCTTTCGCCATTCACCACCAGAACGACGCGCTGTTCACGCAGCAGCGCGACGTACTCGCCCGCATGGACGCACTCGATCGCGTCACCCACTACTTCGACGTCACGCGCTTCTGGTCCGCGGACCTCACCCACAGCGCCGAACGCGTGAGCAAGCAGCTCGCGCACCCCGCCTTCGAAGAACTCGCGAACACGGGCTCGATCTCGCTCGCCAAGACTTCGTGGCAGGCTCTCGAAAACGAACTCGACCTGCTCGCCGAACACGACCCCGACGATGCGCGTTTCATTCGCGAAGCCGCAACGAAAATGAAGGAGCAGCTCGAACTCGCACGGGCGGCCTTCGACGCCGGAGACCTCAGTGGGGCGAGTGTTGCCAACGCGACCGCGCGCAGTGCGATCGCAGCGACCCATATGCGCCTGCGCGAAGCCACCGTGCGCTACGCCGAACGCGCCGCGCGCCTGGGAAGCGAGATCCAGGAGAACATCGCCGCGAATCGGCAGGGGACAGCCGTCGGAGGGGGCCTGTGCGCTCTCCTCGTCTTGCTGCTCTCGCGCGTTCGAATGGTCGCGGCTCCAGTGAACGAGCAGACCTCGAATGTCGCAACGACCGCCGCTCGAGAGCCCGCAGTCATCGAGCCGGCACCCGCGCCGCAGACTCGTGCGCAGCTTCCGCGCACCGAACCCGCCGCCGCGCAAACACAGCCGCCTCGAACCAGGGTGGAACCCGACACCCCAGCCGCACGACCGACCCCGACAGCGAAGATGCCCAGCATCACAGCCACGGACACCAAGGTGACGGAGCGCGTGCGAAGCGCCGAACGTTCCTGCGAGGTACTCGCGACGCACGTCGAACAGCTCGCATCCGCAGTGGCCCAACCCGTACCGCGTGCGGCAGAAGAGGCCGACCCGACGAGCCAGGCCTCACCGGTGCAACTCACCCAACGCCTCGACGACGTGACCCGCGATGCCGATGCCGTGACCCAGGCGGTCAGCGAGGTGGAGGACGCCGTCGAAGCCATTCATGCGTCCGTGGACACGGTTTCGCAGCATTCGGACAATGCGAGCAGTGTCGCAACACGCGCGAACGAAATTGCCGAGCGCACGGACGACACGATCACGAGCCTGGGACAATCGGCCCGCGAGATCGGTACGGTGGTGCAGCTCATCAGCGACATCGCAAAGCGCACCAATCTCCTGGCCCTCAACGCAACCATCCAGGCCGCCTCGGCGGGCGAAGCCGGGCGCGGCTTCGCGGTCGTGGCGGACGAAGTGAAGGAACTCGCTCGCCAGACCGCCGACGCGACCAAGAACATCTCGGCCAACGTGAAGGCCATGCAGAAGACCACGCAGAGTGCCGTCGACGCGATCGGAGAGATCACCTCGATCATCGAAGAGGTCTCGGGGATCGCGACAGCGATTCGCGGGGACGTGAGCACGCAACGCGGTTCGACCGCGGGCGTGCGCGAGACCCTGAACACTGCAATCGGTGCCGCGCGTGAAATCCAACGAGGCATGGTCGATGCGCGGTCCATCGCCGATCAAGCGGCGGGGTCGACGGAAGACGCGAACAGCAAAGAAGCTGCCGCCTATCGATCCGCGACCGACGCAGCACGCTCCGACCTCGAGGCGAGCCTCGACACCCTCACGCGCGAACTCGCCGGGGTGCGCAGCGCACTCGACGAAGCCACTGCTCAGGGCAACGCGGCGGCGTCCTGGCCGGATTATTCGATCTTCGCGGGTACGGCTTCGGGCTGCGCCACTTTCTGCCGCGCCAGGCCGATCGTCCCACAGCCTTCGCGCTCCATCGCACCGTGCACCACGAGGGAACGTCCAAGCACCGACTCCGCGCTGCGGTCGAGGATGTGGCCGCGGTGCGAGAACGCGAGATCGACCCAACCGTCTTCTCCCGCGCGAAACGAAGCCAGACGCTCGGCGTCGCCGAAGGCGGCCCCGGCGCTCTTCGCACGAAGCGCGCTGCAGTCCCCGTACTCGTGGATCTGGAGGCGATACATCGCACCGGGTACGAGCCCGCCGAGTTCTGCGCGCACCGTCAATGCATCGCCCGCGGGCCGAAACTCCACGCGGCCCGTGAGCGCACTGCCCTTCGAATCGTGAAGGACCGCGACGGCTTCGATGGTCTCGAACCGTTCGGCGTCTTCTTCTCTTTCTTCAGCGGGGGTGGGGAGGTCGTCATTCACGAGATCGGCCGGCGGCGCCGGTTCCGGCTTCGTGGCATCGAGTGATACGTCGAACGCCGCCTCGAACGCCTGTTCGGCGCTCAGCACCTCTTCCTCGACCTGCGGCGGGGGACCGTCTTCCGCAACCGCGTGGGCGGCAACACCAACCACACACAGGCCGACAGCGACAGCCAACCTCGACCCGATTCGGTTCGACGACATTGCGTTCCCTCCTGTCATTCCCCACCAGCAACGCGCGGGAAACAGCGCCTGGTTGCACGTGCGAGAGACCGACCTGCACGTGCGACCCGTTGCGCCCTCATCGTCAGTTTTTCCGTGGCACTGAAACCCGTCGCCGCACATCGCTTGCACATCAACGCCGCGGCTCTCCTCATGCGACGTCGCGGGCCATCCGATGCGTCGAGAACGCGTGTCGGCTCTTTCGCGGCCGTTGCGCCGAACAACGAGGACGAAGGACAGGAGAACCCCCTTGGCCGTCGCCGTGACATCTCCCGCTGCTACGTCGCGCATCGAGATCCTGACGCAGCTGTTTTCCGATCAAGGCATGAGCGAGAAGATGGCCCAGGCACTGTCGTGCCAGCTCGTCCTCCACCACCCCATCACGCGCAAGCTCGGCCCCCGGACCCTGGCGCGCGAAATCGAAGCGCGCGGCCTTTCCCAGAAAGCGGCGCGCGAGATGTCGGTCCTGCTTCTCGCGGTCGAATTGATGGACCGCGGCATTCGCTATCAGCGCATTCTCAAACACCTGGGTCAACTCGAAGTGCCTGAACAGGAAGCGCTCGCCGGCGCGCTCGAAGCCAGCCGCATCCATCGCGAGAGCGGCAGCGTCGAAGACGACGCGAACCACTGGATGGGCTACGCGGTTGGCGGCGTCACGCTGATCAGCGCGGTGATGATCAGCCTCGCGATCCTGCTCGAACTGACGAAATAGGCCGCCCCGACACTCGCGTGGGCTAGATCTTGTCTCGCAGGTGCGCCCGGATCGCCTTTCGATAGGCCTCGGCTTCCGACATGTCGACGTTGTGACGTCGCGCTTCGTCGAGGCGCCGCTTCAGCTCACTCATGTCACCACCACACACGCGCAGCAGATAGTCGTGGTCCTCGGGCTTGGCGCGTTGCTTTCGAGCGAGATCGAGCCCCATGCGCCCCATCAGGCGCTTACCGGCCGGCGTGGTGGAGAAGATCCACAGCGTGAAGCCCAGCACGATGACAACGGTGAGCGTCTGCATCGTCGGTCCTTGTGGGCGCGCGCTGATCCGAACGGCGGTGCGCGGTCAGTCGAGGTTGTTGCGCACGAAGGTACGGCCGAAGTACCAGCCCGTCGCGCACCCCAGGTTGGCGATCAAGAAGCCGGGAAGGATCCCGAAGGGGCGTCCAACGGACCAACCCGCCCAGGCGGTGAGTCCCGTGGAAAGAGTCACTACGAGGAATCGCGTGATCGGCATGCTGAAGCTCCCGCAGCGGCCTACGAGATCGCGCCGCACGGGAAACATCGACGCGGCATGCCCTCGCCTTGACCACCGTCGAATCTCGCAACCCACCGGCCCCGAGGCCGGGCTGCACGGCCCGTTCAGTGGGTGTCGGCGCCGAAGAGGATCTGCTCGTAGGCGTCGGCCATCTTCGCGAGATACGCGATCGCGCCCTCGACTTCACCGGGATCGGATTCTTCCAGCCACAGCGTGTCGGTCATGCACAGCTCGTCGCCATCGAGCGCGAGCCCGCCGTGCGCGAGCGAAATGTTCGCCCGCAACGCCTGCTCGAGGTGTTCCTGCCGCAATTCTCCGGCACCCCCGATCACGCTGATCAGCCGCACCAACCTGCGCCCATCGTTCTCGAAAAGCTCGAACGACACCAGCTGATGCCGCCCATCGGGATGAACCACATTCACCCCACTCGGCAGCAGTTCCCAGCCCCGCTCCGAACAAACCGCCCGCAAGTTTTCCGCAAACGACCCTTCAGAACTCACAACCATTCCTCACACTGTTTCTCGAATTCAGCCACTCACGCCAGCCGAACCAACGCTGTACCGATCACTGGCGTCTCCCCCGCTTCGTTCAGCATGGTGAGATCCATTTCGACCGTTCGCGCGCCATCATCCATGTCGGTAACGACGCCGCGCACCCGCACCTCGGTGTCTGCAATCAAAGGTGCGCGGAAAACCGTATCGAGTTTCTCGACCTCACAGCCCGGCGCCCATTCGTGGATCTTCGCCGCGAAGATCCCCTGGCTCATGATTCCCGGCACGACCGCACCCGGCATCCCCTGCTTGCGCGCCGCTTGGTGGTCGTTGAAGCGGCTGAACGTCATGCCCGAGGCCTCGGTGAAGACATGCACGGTCGCCAGGCGAACGTCGGCGAAGGACTCGGGGATTTCATCGCCGAAGTCGACGTCTTCGAAGCGTCGCGCTTCTTCGCTCATCGTCTACATCTCCCCCAGGCGCATCACGAGACGCCAGTCGACCACCGCCACCTTGGCGTCGTCCTGGTTGGTGAACTCCATGCGGTGCACGACGAACATCATGGGACCGGAGCGACCCGTCTTTTCGTAGATGTCATGGATGTGGCTGCGCCCCGTGATCGTGTCCCCGGGGCGAATCGGTGCGAGGTTCTCGACGCACTTGCCCGCGTCGAAACTGCGCAGGATGTCGGCGGGGAAATTTTCCGGCAGGTTGCGCCGGCCGTGGAAGTTGGACGCGTAGTTGGGCACCGCGCGAAAGTCGGGGTGGCCCGGGTCGAGGAAGCGCGCCTCGGTCTCACCACAACCTCGCGCGTAGTTGGCGAGGGTTTCGGCCTTGATGTCGAACGTGGTTTCGTCGAACGCAAAACCCACATGCTCCTTCTTGACCGCTTCGATGTCGATCTGCATGACGATCCTTCGGCTGTCGGGGTTCTTGCGAGGGGCTCGGGGCGAGCCTCCCGGATGGGCGGCTCGGCGCCCGAACTGCGCGGTGTTCAGTCTAGATCAACGGAAAGCGCGCGGTAGCGATCACCCTGGAGGGCTGTGACCAGCTGTTCGATCGAGGCGATGTCGTCGTCGAATTCCGTCACGCAGCGGCCGATGTGGGAGACGATGTGCGCATCACTTCCCCCGACGCCGCGGTAGCCGTATTGCGCGGCGAGGTGCACGGCGTCGTCGTTCTCGGTGCCACGCCCTCCGCCGTTCAACGTTTCGACCACCTCGACCCCTTCGGCCGGACCGAACTCGTCGAAGTGCGAAAACATGCCCACGATGGCGCGGCTGGGATGACACGGCACCGCGAACGCGCCACAGCGCTTCGCTTCTGCGAGCACGGTGCGAAGTGGGATGCGCACGTCGGCGAAGTCGAAGGCGTTCACGAGGTCGTCGTTCACGCCAAACACCAGCACGTGGCCGTATTCGGTTTCGACTTCACTCGCCTTCAGGATCAGCAGCCCATATTCGTCTTCGAGGGCACGGTAGTCCGATTCGCCGTCCCACTGCCGGTGTTCGGAGAGTACGAAACCGTCGAGGTCGAGGCCGCGCTTCGCGATCCACTTGCAGTAGTTGTCCACCTTGGCGCGTCCGTCGTCGGACTTGATCGAATGATTGTGGAGGTCGAGCTTCATGCAGGTCGAAACCTCGGCACCGCGGCGGCGCCCTCGCCCGCTTCTCCTTCGACGTCACAGAACTCGACGACCACCCGCATGCCGATTTCGACTTCGGCCGGCTCACAGCCCACGATGTTCGTCATGAGCTGCGGGCCCTCGTCGAGCGCCACGTAGGCGAGTACGTAGGGACAGGCTTCGCGAAACGCGGGAAGGCCGTTCTGGTTGGTGACCGTGAAGGTATGTACGGTCCCGCGACCGCTTGCAGCGAAGTGTTCGATCGCGTCCGAAAGACACGACACACACAGCGCCCGCGGACGATGCTGGACTGCGCCGCAGTCGCGGCAACGCTGCAGCACGAGTTCGTGACGACCACAACCTTCCCAATAGGCGCGAGTTTCCCAGTCGTAGGGCTGTGCGGTGTATTCGATTTCCTTGGGCATGGTTTCGCCTCGCTCGAGTCGTGCCAGTCTGGACGCAGGTAGATGAAGTAAGGAAGGTTCAGCCCGCTTCGTTCGCAAGCAGCAACGTCGCGCCGCTATGGGAGACGCCCAAGATGCCACCCGTGCCATGCACACAGGCGATTTTGGCGTCTTCGACCTGGCGCCCGTCGCATTCGCCTCGCAGCTGACGCACCGCCTCGATCACGAGGAAGATGCCGCGCATACCGGGGTGATTGGAAGAGAGCCCGCCGCCGTCGGGGTTCACCGGCAGGGCGCCGCCCAGGCGGATCCGACCGTCTTCGACGAAGCTGCCGCCTTCCCCGGGTTTGCAGAAGCCCAGGCATTCGAGGGTCACGAGCACGGTGATGGTGAACGAGTCGTAGATCGTGCAGAAGTCGACGTCTTCACGCGCGAGGCCCGCCATGCGGAAGGCCTTTTCGCCCGATTGCTTCGCGGCCACGGTAAGCAGGTCGGGCGTGCCTACTTCCTGGTGGCACACCGCTTCGCCACAGCCCTGCACGATGACGGGCTTCTTCGCGAGGTCCTTGGCGCGCGCGACACTCGTCACCACCACGGCCCCGCCGCCGTCGCTGATGATGCAGCAGTCGAGCAGGTGCAAGGGACTCGAGATCACGCGGCTCGCGAGCACGTCTTCGACTTCGATCGGGTCGCGCATCTTCGCCTGCGGGTTGAGCGAAGCGTGGAATCGCGTGGCCGCGGCGATCTGTGCGAGCTGCTCGCTCTTCGTTCCGTAGGTGTTCATGTGCCGCTGGGCCACCATCGCGTAGCTGCCCACGGTCGTCATTCCGTAAGGACCGACGAAAGCACCGTGGGGGTCGCGACCGCCGCTCCCCATCCCGGTCCCGATCGCCATGGCGTTCGAGGCGGCGGTACTTCCGTAGAGCACGAGTGCCACTTCACACATGCCAGCGTGAATGGCCGCCGCGGCGTGACTCACGTGGGCGACGAACGACGAACCACCGATGTTCGTGCCGTCGAGGTAGTCGGGCTTGAGGTTGAGGTATTCGGCGAGATTGACCACGCCCATGATCCCCATCCCGATCCCGGCCGCGAACAGCCCGTCGACATCGGAAAGAGCAAGCCCCGCGTCGTCGAGCGCGCCGCGTGCGCATTCGGCCATGATCTGGTTCTCGGTCTTGTTCGGCGCCCAGCGGGCGGGATGTTCGTATACCCCCGCGATCGCGACCTTGCCCGACACGCTCACGACAGCTCTCCCAGAAACGCGCCAACGCCTCGTGCAAGCGCACCGGGATGTTCGAGAGGCAGCATGTGGGCCGCGTCCTCGAGCACCTCGAAGTGTGTATTCGAAAGCTCCGCCGCTGTGCGATCGATTTCGGCGCGAACATCAGGGTGCTCGCTGTCGCCAACGACGAGCAGAACCGGGACCACGACCTCAGCGAGCGCCGCATCGGCGTCCCAGTCACGCATCGCGATCAGGTTGGAGTAGATGACCCGGGGATCGGTCTTCATCGTGTCCATGAACCCCGCGCGCAGAATCGCCCCGGGCGTATTCTTGCCGAACGCCTTCTGGTTGAACTCGCGGCGGGCTCGTCCGAGCGAGACGAATCGCGACTTCTCGATCAAGTCGTCTCCACCCACGTAACGCGCACCGCTTGCCACGAGCACCACGGCCTTCACGGCTTCGCGATGACTGCACGCAAGTTGCAACGCGACATTGCCCCCCATGCCGTGGCCGACCACGATCGCCGGTCGATCCGCTTGCACCCCCTTCAACACGGCCGCCGCGAAATCCGCCATCGCTTCGACCGACGAAAGCCCCACCTGCGAGCCCGAGCGGTCGTGACCGGGGAGGTCGAAGGCGAGGGGACTGTGGTCGCCCGAGAGCTCGTTCGCGAAGGAGTCGAAGTTGCGCGCGTTTCCACCGCGGTGGTGGAGACACAGCACGATCTCGCCGCGGTCAAGCGGCGGGGGACGCTCGGGCAGGGTGGTCGCGCCCGCGTGACGCAGAAACGTCGCGACTCCCTGGATATCGACGTATTTGGAGGGCATCTGGCCAAGGTAGGTGGCCGCGCTTCGCGATGTCAAACCGCCTCACGGCTGCGAGGCGAACGCGAGCGGAGCGGACTAGCCTGCCCGCATGCCCAGTGACCCCCGACCGGTGCTCGTGACCGGTGCCAACGGACAGATCGCCCTGCAGTTGTTCGAGCGTTTGGCGCAGCGCGGCGTGCCGGGGCGTGCGTTGGTGCGCAGTGAGCGCGCGGCCAAACGTGTCGCCGAACTTCCCGACGCGATCCGGCCGCAGATCGAAGTCCTCGACGAAGCCCTCGCCTACTCGGATGCCCCGGGCATCACGCGCGCCGCAGCGGGCTGCCGCGCGATCGTCCACCTCGTGGGAATCCTCAAGGAGGGGTCGAATTCGAGCTACCGCACCGCACATGAAGAAAGCTGTGCTGCGGTCGCCGAAGCCGCCGACGCAAACGAACTCGATCGCGTCGTCTACTTGAGCATCTTCGGTTCCCATCCCACTTCGTCGAATGCATGTCTCGCGAGCAAGGGACGTGCAGAAGAAATCTTGATGCGCGCGAAGACGCCCGCGACGGTCTTGCGCGTGCCCATGGTGGTTGGCCCCGACGATCCCGCCTCTCGCGCCCTGCGCGCCCAGGCGACGAAGGATTCGGTCACCCTCGTCGGCGGTGGTGAGTCGATCCATCAACCCATCGACGTGCGTGACCTGCTCGAGGCCATCCTCGCTGCGCTCTACGACCCCGGCAGCGAATCACGCGGCTTCGATCTCGGCGGGCCCGAAGCCCTCCCCTATCGCGACCTCGTCACGCGGGCCGCGGCGCTGTACGGCAAGGCACCGCGCGTTCGCAAGATTCCGGTTGGCTTGATGAAACTGGTGGCCGCGGTCATGGAGAAGATCTCGAAAGACCCACCCATCACACGAGCGATGCTCGGTGTCCTCGAACACGACGACCACATCGACAACCGCACAGCCATCGAGCACCTCGCGATCGGCTTGACGCCGCTCGACGATACCCTGGGCTTCTACCTTGGACCGAAGGCCGATTCCCCATGAGCACATCCGAACCGCCCTCCGACCCGTCGAGCGAAGTGCAGAGCGAACTGCCCGCCAACCCGCGGCCGCCGCTCCCCCTTTGGCAACGCGCGACCCCCTGGCTGATCACCATCGCTTGTTTCGCCTATCTCTACAGCAAGCTCGCGGGTGCAGCAGGACGCGAAGACGAAACCGTCGTGAGTTATCTCACGCAAGTGTTCGCCAGCGTGCCGTGGGGGCGATGGCTCCTGCTCATGGTGCCGTACTCGTTCTTCTTCTTCCTGATCGACTCGCTCGTGCTCTGGCGTGTCGTCAACTGGTACAACACGAAGGTCGCGTACCTCGACATCCTGCCGATCCGCGGCAGCTCCTACATTCTTTCGATCGTGAACGAGCAGGTGGGTAAGGGCGCAATGGCGCTCTACCTCTACCGCCGCGACCGCGTCCCGGGTTTCGAAGTCGGCTCGAGCATGTTGTTCATCATGTTCTGCGAGTTCTACTACCTGCTGTCGTGGGCGTGCGTGGGCTACGCGCTGCGAGGGGACGCGCTACCGAGTGAATTCGGCTTGATCCCCGCCATCGCAGCCGGTGCGCTCATCTTCTTCGTGATCTTTCGCCTGTTCTTCACCGGGAAGCTCTTTTCCGGTTCGAACCTGCGCGACAAGCCGATCTTCCACGCCTTTCGACAAGCCGAGACGTGGCACTTCCCGATGATCATCCTGCTGCGCTCACCCGCACTGCTTACGGCGGTCTGGGTCTACTCGATGGCGCTCGGCTTCTTTGGCGTCGAAGTCACGAACCTAGAAATGCTCGGCTACCTGCCCGTGATCTTCTTCGGGGCCGCAACACCCGGCCCCATGCGCACGGTGGCGATCACCCTCTGGGTCGTGCTCTTCCCCGGCTACGAAGGGGAGATGACGGCCTTCGGGTTCGTGCAGCACAACTTCTTCATCTTCTTCAACGCGGCGATCGGCTTGATCTTCCTGAACCGCGCGAACCGCGAACTCTTCGGTGGCGCGAAGGACTAGCCCGGCCCGCACGAAGGAAACCCATCATGCCCATGTCGCCCTATATGGCGAGCATTCGCGAGAAGATCGGCACCCAGCTACTCGAGATTCCGGCCGTGAGTGTCCTCACCTATGACGACCAGGATCGCGTCCTGCTCGTTCACCATGCCGAGTACGACGAATGGACCACCCCGGGCGGTGCCGTCGAACCGGGAGAGGTGCCTTCCGAAGCGGCCGTTCGCGAGATGTACGAAGAGACGGGGTTGCACGTCCGGCTCGACGATGTGCTCGGTGTCTACGGGGGACCCGAATACACCACCGCGTACTCCAACGGCGATCGCGTTTCGTTCATGATCGTGCTCTTCCTGGGAACACGCCTGAGCGGTGAACCGCGGCCCGACAACGTCGAGACCCTCGACGTCGGTTGGTTCGCGCGGTCGGAGATCGCGGACCTCGAAGCACGACCCTGGGTTCGCGAAGTGCTCGAAAACGCCTGGCGCGACCGCTCACGCCCGTACTTCACACCGCCAGCCTGGACACCTTCGGAAGACCACTCCGGCTAGCGATCGTCGGAGCCTTCAGCGGAGTTTCAAGTAGAGCCGCATCGTCTCGAAGTCGAGTACGCCACCGAGGCTCTTCAAGAACTCGGTTCCAAGTGCGCCGTCGGGTCCGTCCTTGCCGGGAGGCGTGTTGTATATGGCGCCGACGTCGCCGGCCAGGATCGTGGTCTTCGGCATCGACTTCCCCTGGAATTCGAGACCCAGGATCTCGGCCGATTTGATCTGGACCGTCTTGCGGCGCGTCGGGATCTTGTGCCCCGTCTTCGTCAACTCGATCCCCATCTTCTTGAGGCGCCGTGCATCGAAGAGTGCGCCCTCGTTGCTGAAGTCGATCAAGTAGTTCATCACCTCACCGTGGATCTTGCCCTCCACATAGAGCCGACGGTCCGGACCTCGCGTGACAGGAACCGATACGTAGCCTGCTTGCTCGAGTGTCGCGGCCAGGTCGACCTCCCCCGCGTTGCCCGACACCGGCAACGAGAGCAGCAAGACGAAGACGAACGAAGTGACGCGAAGACGGTGCATGGCCTTCTCCTTTCGGAAGTGCGTGGGTCCACCCGGCCAACGACGCGCGGGAACGACGCGGCGCGGGAGCGAACCCATCTCCCATTTCCTATCGGCCCGACTGCACCTCGATCAGCAACTCTTTTCGAAAGCGCTTCGCCTCGGCGTCGTCGGGTTCGAGGGTGAGATAGTGATCGACCTGCCGCAGCGCGGCGCTGCGGCGCCCCTGTACGAAGTAGGCCTGCGCGAGTGCGGCTTCGACGTCAGGGCGCGAGTCGGGTTCGACCAATGAACGAATGCGCTCGAGGTGCTGCTCGGCCCGCGCAGCGTATTGAGGGGGCGACGCGAGAAACAGGCGGGCCAGGCTGAAGTGGCACCCGACGTGGTCGCGCGCCAGTGCGAGGCAACGATTCAGGGTGTTGTACGCCGAGCCCGCCGCGTCGGGGACGTCGAGATTATGACCCTGGCGATAGAGTTCGCCTACCCGCGCAAACAACTCGGGGTGCTGGAGGTCGACGTTCAACAACACGACCGCACGCTCGACGGCCGCGCGCCAGCGTGTCGCCACCTGCATGCGCTCACGGCGCGACTCGAAGCGTCCGGGATAGCCCGCCAGCCAGGTTTCGAGAAATTCGATCTCTTCGTCGATCGCCTGAAGCTCGAGGGCAAGCTCGCGATCGCCCGGGTCGACGCCCGAAACGAGGGCATTCGCAGGAGTCCCTCGCCCTGCGCAGCCCGAAAGCGTTGCAAACGCGACGAGCACAACGACCATCCACGCGACCACACGACCTGCCACGGTTGCCTGTCTCCGATTGCCTCGTGAGCGCCGCCAGCGCGCGAACCCTTGCGCGCCTGCGATCACTCTCGGCGGAACCTGGTCTCCTGTCCCAGAAATTCCGTGTCGAATTTCCGGGCAGTGGGCATCAGCACCCTATGCACCGAGACGGCGGGGGCGAGTGCTGACAAGGCGGAGGATTGAGCCTTGGCCCCATAGCCAAGACGATCGACGATAACGCGGGCAGCGCTCGTCCGACGTCGTCGAATGCAACGGAATTTCTGGAACAGGACACTAGCCCGGATTATTCATGAAGCCCTACTGCGAAGCCCGAAAGCACAGCCATTTCACGGCCTTCTCCCTACGGGCTTCATGAATCATCCGGGCTAGCAAGATACCAACGAGAGGAATACAGCCATGAAGTTCGAAGAACTCACCGCGCGCGATCTGATGAGCACGAAGATCGAAACCTGCGACTCGGAATCGAGCGTCATGGAAGCGCTCAAGCACATGAACGCGTCGAGGATCCACTGCCTGCTCATCGACGCGCCAGAATCAGGACGCAGCCCCGGCGTCATCTCGATCAAGGACATCGTCCAGTTGCTCGGAGATGCTGGCCCGGACCTGCTCGATGAACTGGTCGTGAGCGAAGTGATGACTTCGCCCGTCGTGAGCCTGCCCGACTATCTCCTCATCCCCGACTGCGTGAACCTGATGCGCATGACGGGCGTGCGCAGCGCACCCGTCATGAAGGACCGCGAGATGGTGGGCGTGCTCAGCTATTCCGACGTGGTGAGCTGGATCGCCCGGAACGCCTGATTCGGCGCCCCGGGCGAACGCACCATCTCTCCCCCCGCGTTAGTGCTCGCCGGGTGCCACTTGCGACTCCTCGATGATCTTGCTCGCGAGCTTCGCCGGCACCTCTGAATAGTGCGAGTACTCGAGATGGAACTCGCCCTTGCCACCCGTCATGGAACTCAGCGCCGTCGCGTAGTCGAGCATCTCGGACATCGGCACCTTGGCGATGATCACGCAGCTATGACTGCGTGATTCCGTGGTCTGCACGAGCCCGCGGCGCCCGGCGATGTCGCCCATGACGTCGCCCACGTGGTCCTCGGGCGCCGTGATCTCGGCCGTCATGAACGGCTCGAGCAGCGTGGGGCCTGCCGCCTGGACGGCCGCCTTCAGCGCGAACGAACCGGCGAGGTGGAAGGCCATTTCGTTCGAATCCACCGCGTGGTACTTGCCGTCGACGCACTTGACCGTGATGTCGACGACTGGATACCCGGCCAGGGGGCCCCGTTGGCAGGCTTCACGCACGCCCTTTTCGACGGCCGGGATCAGGCCCTTCGGGATGGCGCCACCCACCACACGATCTTCGAACGCGAACCCTTCTCCGCGCGGCAGGGGTTCGACGTCGACGTACGCAACACCAAACATGCCCGCACCACCCGTCTGCTTCTTCAGCTTGCCTTCGACATGCTCGGCGCGCTTCGAGATGGTTTCTCGGTACGGCACCTTCGGTGTCTTCAGGTGGATATCCAATCCAAACAGGCGATTCAGCTTCTTTGCCGTCGTTCGGATATGGAGCTCGCCCATGCCGGTGAGCAGGAACTCTCCGGTAGCGTCGTCGCGGCCGACATGGAGCGACGGATCCTCTTCCTCGAGTTTCGCCAGTGCGGCGAAGATCTTCTCGTCTTCCTTGCCGCTGCCGGCTTCGATGGCGTAGGAGATCACCCCTCCTGGGATCTCGAGTTCGTGGAGATGCACACCGCCCTTTTCGTCGGTGAGCGCATGACCGGTATGGACGTCCTTGAGCTTCGCAACCGCGACGATGTCACCAGGCCCGGCTTCGGAAACCTCGATGTGCTTTTCGCCCTGCAGCAGAAAGAGCTTGCCGACGCGGAGCTTTTCACCGTTGGTCGCGTCCATGATGTGGGAGTCGGCGCTGACCTTGCCGGACACGACGCGCATGACCGAAAGTGTGCCGGTATAGCGATCGATGATCGTCTTGAAGACGATCGCCGAGAACGGCGCCTCCTCAGCCGGCGCGATCGGGTTCGGTTCGTCGTCTGCGCCCAGCCATTCACCGCGCTCGATCGGAGAGGGCATGAACTCTTCGAGTTCTTCGAGGAGCAAGGTGACGCCGTGCTCGGTGAGTGCCGAGCCACAGACCACGGGGACGATCATGCGACTGCGAAGTGCCGCGCGAAGCCCGCGCTGAAGATCTTCTGCCCCGAGGTTTCCTTCTTCGAGGTACGCCTCCAGCAGATCATCGGTCGCTTCCGCAACCGCTTCTACCAGCGTGTCGCGACGCAAGTTGGCTTCGTCCTTGAGCTCGTCCGGGATGGGGCCGTGCACACCGAGACGCACGGCTTCCATGTGGACCAGATCAACGACACCTTCGAGGCCGTCTCCCTTGCCGATGTTGAACGAAATAGGGACAGGCCTGATCTCGAGTTCGGTGAGCATCTCGACGGTGCGGTCGAAGTCGGCGTCTTCGCGATCCAATTCGTTCACGAAGGCGATGATGGGCATGTCCGCCTGCTGCGCGGTGCGCAACATTTTTTCGGTGCCCGCTTTGGGCCCCTCGACACCGGAGACGAGCAGGACGGCCGCGTCGAGGGCCTGTAGGGCGATCTTGCCGTCGCCCTGGAAGTTCGGATCGCCGGGAGTGTCGACGAGGGTGAAGTGGTAGTCGGAGTGGTCGAACGCAAAGACGTGGGAAGTGACCGAAGCCGTGTGCCCGTTTCTTTCTTCAGGGAGGTAGTTGAGGGCCGAGGAGTCGTCGTCCACGCGGCCGGCGGTTTCCGTCACGCCCGCGACGTGGATGAGTGATTCACCCAGGGTCGTCTTCCCATCACCCGAATGGCCGATCAGCGCGAAGTTTCGGGTTTTGCCGGTTTGCACATTTTGCATGAGCTGGGTCTCCCTTCCTGTTGGGCTACTTCATGCCGAGTCGGCGGGCGCACTGTCTCGACATCGAGCCGAAGCGTTTATTGCGTTTACTCTCTTCCCTCTTCTTTTCTCGTGGGCCCGTGGGCTCGTGGGGAACGGCGGTGCGCGACCGTCCGGTCCCGACACGTGGTTGCTCGATCGATCGCACGATCGATCGATGCTGTCAGACATCATGCACCGTTTAGGCGGCGGGATAAACCACGAATCGTCGCGAATCGAAGCGATTCGGACGGCCGCTCGAGCGCACTTCGGAAGCGGCCCGAAATACGCAACACGGCGTCAAACTCCGGCAACAAGCGACAGTTTGCCTCGACCGCACCGTTGGTCGGATGGTGTCCGCGGGCTGCGAGCCCGACCCGGGGCAGCGGCACTACCCGAAAGCTCTAGCCGCTCGGGAGCTCACCGCGTTCCGCGAGACGTTCGAGTGCGGAACTCACTGCGGGGTCGAATTGCCGCCCCGCGTATTCGCGGATCTCCTGCACTGCCTGCTCGGAGGTCATCGCCATGCGGAGCTTGGTGGGGCGCATGAGCGAGTCGTAGCAGTCGGCCACCGCGATGATGCGCGCTTCGAAGGGGATGTCTTCCCGTTCGATGGCCTCGGGATAACCCGAACCATCCCACCATTCGTGATGGGAGAGCACGATGGGCGCGATGTCCTCCCACAGCCGAATGCGAGACAGGACGCGATGTCCGACCTGGGGATGTCGCTGGAAGTGCCTGGGCGAGCGCTGGTGTCGCGCTTCGACCTTGAGCATCCCGATGTCGTGGAGCAATGCGGCGAAATGCAGCGTCTGCATGCGCTCTTCGGGCAGGTCGAGTTCGCGGGCCAACAAGTTCGAAACCGCCGCAACCGCCCGTGCGTGCCCCTTGCGGTCATCGACGTGGACGTCCATGGTGCTCACGAGCAATTCGGTGATGTGGGCGAAGAAGTTGCGCTGTGCGTCCTGCAGGTCGACGTTGTGCAGGGCCACGCCAGTGAACGACGAAAGGGTCATCAATGCGTCGCGTTCTTCGAGGCTGAAGTCGCCTTCGTGATCGCACGGGTTCAACACGATGATCGCGCCCGTGCCACCGCCCTTGCTGATCATCGGAAACGCGATCCCGGCGCCGAGGCCTTCGACCGTGTCGGCTCGCAGTGCCGTCGCGGCGCCGTTTCCGATGGCAGCTTCGACGAGTTCACGAATCAGCGACTCGTGCTGTGAAAAACAGGCCTGCGAACCCTCACCCGACGACTCGACGAGAACCAGGGGCTTGTCGTCCGAGGGGCGCATCATGAGGTAGGCAAACTCGGCACTGGTGAGGCGAAGTGAGCTCGCCACCGAAAGCTCCGCCACCGCGTGGGTGTGGCTCGAGGTCGAAAGCTCACGCGAAACCGCCAGGATGTTCTCGAGCCGAAGGTTGTCGGTCTTCATGCGCTCGACGGCGTTCAACGAGATCCGACGCAGGGCGAAGTAGGACGCGAGGCTCAACAGCGAAACGCCGCCGATCACACCCAACATGGCCTGCGTCATCGCAAGGTCGTTCTTCAACGTCGGAAAGACGTGGAAGTGGAGAACCAGGGCGAGCACGAGCAGCGGAACGATCCCGCCCAGGAAGTAGGCGACGAAGATCGAGCGACCGAGCGGCTGCGTAAAGATCGAACGCGAGCGTCGGCGCCTACCCATGCCTCCTCCTGGTTTCGATTCGAAACGACGGCTTCTCTTCGTCCGGGCGGGGGTTTCTCTGGAGAGTCGCCTGTGGATTGCCGTCGAGGCCCGGCTCCCTTCGCAGCCGAGCGATGGACCATGGGAAAACCCACCCGCAGCCTTGCAGCGGTCTCGCAAGACTCGAAAGACGTGTGAATCGCCGAGGGGCCGGAGCCGAGACCGGCGATGCGACTGCGGGACGGAGGCATGGATCTGCGGAAGCACTACTGATGGCCGCCGCGCTCGTGCGCTTCGGTATTCCGATCTTCGGTGCGCTTCCCCTGCTCGGGTTGACGATCGCGTTCTTCCTCGACGAACTCGGGGCAGACCCGGTCGAAAAGGTGACCCACGAAACCGGCGAATGGGCCCTGCGCTTGTTGCTGCTCACCCTGCTCGTGACACCCCTGCGACGCTTCGCGGGTTGGAGCTGGCTCGCGCCCCACAGACGAACGCTCGGGCTCTACAGCTTTCTCTACGCGGCCCTTCACTTCGCCACCTATCTCGTCTTCGACCTGGGCTTCGATTTCACCTTTCTCGGGGAAGACATCGCCGAACGCCCGTACATCACGGTCGGGTTCGCGAGCTTCGTGATCCTGTTCGCACTCGCGGCGACATCCAGCAAGGGGGCGATCAAGCAGCTGAAGAAACGCTGGACCGCACTCCATCGTCTGGTGTACGTCGCCGCGATCGGCGGAGTCGTACACTTTCTGTGGCTCGTCAAAGCCGACCTGCGCGAGCCCTTGGTCTACGGCGCCGTGCTGGCCGCGATTCTCGCCGCACGCGCACCGTGGAACCGAATCATTCGCCGGTGAAGTTGGGCTTGCGCTTTTCCTTGAAGGCACGCGGTCCCTCGCGTGCGTCCTTCGAGGTCATGACCGCGACCGAGACCTCGTTCTCGACCTGGTAGGCGTCCGCGAGCGGGAGCCCACTCGAACGATGCACGCCTTCCTTGATCTTCTGCACCGCGAGCGGACCGTTCTCCGCCAGCTTGCCGGCAAGCTCGTGGGCCTTGTCGAGAAGTTGGTCGCGCGGGACCACGTAGTTGAGCAGACCCATCTCGAGGGCCTGCTCCGCAGTCCAGTGATCACCGACCAGGAGCATCTCCATCGCTTTCGCGTAGGGGACCTGGCGCGGAAGCCGTGTGATCGAGCCGCCGCCCGGCAGCAGGCCCACCTTCGCTTCGGGGGTGCCGAACACGGCGTTGTCGCTCGCCACGCGCAGGTCGCAGGCGTTCATCATTTCGGTGCCACCACCGAGCGCGTTGCCGTTCACGGCCGCGATGATCGGCTTGTAGCATTCGAAGCCACGCAAGATCGCGTCGGTGAAGAGCGTGCCTTCCGAAAGCAGCTTGTGGTCCCAGTCGTCCTGCGGCTTTCGCGCACCAGTCATCAGCGGCATCGTGATCTTGAGATCGCCACCAGCGCAGAAGTCTTCTTCGCCCTGGCCGGTGAGGATCGCGACGCGCAGATCCTTGCGATCGCGGAACTCGTACCAGGCGTGCGCCATCTTCACGAGCATTTGCGGCGAAAGCGCGTTGCGCGCCTCGGGGCGGTTCATCGTAAGCGTCAGGATGCCGTCGTGCTCATCGACGATCAGATGGTTGTCATCACTCATGAACGAAACTCTCCAGCTGAGCCCCTCGCGCGCGCTCAGACGTCGGGGGTGAAGTACAGGCGACCAAAGGTTTCGGTTTCGCGTTCGATTTCGACGCGCACGGGCAGGTCGAGTTCGAGGACATCGTTCGACGCGCCGCGAAAGCCGCCCACGAGCCGCGGCCCTTCTTCCATTTCGACCACGACCGTGGCCCAGGGACCGTCGGCCGCCCAACCGGGATCGACGAGACGATGGGAGATGGTCCACGAGAAGACCTTCCCCTTGCCGCTGATCGCCGACCATTCGACCTGCTCGGAACCACAAGCCGCGCACAGATAACGCGGCGGATGATGCACGACACCGCACGCCTCACAGCGCCTCATGCACACGGCACCGTCGGCGATGTGTTGATAGAAGTCGGCGTTCAAGCCGTCCGGGTCGGGGATCATCTTCGGGGGTGCTTCACTCATGGCTCTTCATCTTTCGTCTTGTTCGCGGCCGCTTGCTCACGCGTCGCGCCCGAGGATCGCGATGCTGCCGTCGCCGAAGTCTCCCCAGCCCGTCACGAGGCCCAGCTCCGCACCTTCGACCTGCGCGGCACCCGCGTCGTGTCGCAGCTGACGCACGGCCTCGACGACGTGATTCATGCCCCACATATGACCCTGGGAAAGCAGCCCGCCGTGGGTGTTGATCGGCTGCGGGCCACCGAGGCGAATGTCGTTGTCCCGCACGAAGTCCCCCGCTTCGCCGCGACCGCACAGGCCGAGCGCTTCGAGCTGCAACAACACGACATAGGTGAAGCAGTCGTAGATCTGCAGGAAGTCCATCTCCTGCGGCGTGACGCCCGCCATCTCATAGGCGCGCGGTGCAGCGCTCGAGAGGCCCACCTTGAATGGGTCGGGGCGGTTCGTGATGTCGTCGGCGGGATAAGGGTGACCTTCGGCACCCGCGAGATACAGCACGGTCGGGTGTCGCATGTCGCGGGCCCGCTCGCTCGAAGTCACCACCACCGCCGCCGCACAGTCGGTTTCGACACAGCAGTCGAACTTGCGTAGCGGCTCGGCGATGAAGGGCGAAGCGAAGTAGTCCTCGAGGGTGAGTTCCTTGCCTCGCATCAACGCTTTTTCGTTCAACTGCGCGTGGGCGCGACAGACGAGCGCGACTTCGGCCGCGTCCTCGTCGCGAATGCCGTAGAGCTTCTTGTAGCGCGTCAGCGTAAACGAATAGAACTGGGCGGCCGTACGCGCGCCGTAGGGGAGGTAGTAGTCGATCGTCGTGTTTCCGACCGAGCCGGGGTCGAGACCGAGCCGGGGCGGCTTGACGCCCGGACGTGGGCGAAACGCCGAAAAGCCATTCCACCCGACGACGACGAGCACGTTCTTCGCCAGGCCCGAGTGCACGGCCATGGCCGCACTCTGCAAAGACGCGATTGGACTCGCACCGCCGAGATGCACCGTGACCGCATAGCGGAGGTCTTCGATGCCGAGGTTCGACGCCAGCTCTTCCGCCGACGTATAACCCGGCGGCGGAATGATCGCGTCGATGTCCGAATGCTCGAGGCCTGCGTCCTGAATCGCCGCGGAGGCGGCGCGCAACATCAAGCGAACCGGGGTCTCGTCCGCACCGCGCACGTAGTCGGTTTCACCAACGCCGACGATTGCAGCGCTGCGGCTCAACGAACCGCCGGGACTCTGGGCTTCGGGGGGCAACGCTGCTTCCTCCTGCGCAGGGCGTCGCTGCTAACCCGCTTCCCCGAGGCGTGCTTCGAGGCGCGGCTGCTTGACCCAGCGGATCACGTCCTTGGCGAGCAACCGGATCGCTTCGCCCAGGATCGCGCATTCGCCACGACGAAACGGGATCAAGCTCGCCTGCGCGACTCGCGTTCCCTCCATGGTCCCGACGATGCGCCCGTCCTGCTTGAGCACGCCGTCGATCGTGATCGAGTGGGCGGGAAAGAAGCCTGCGCCGGTCTGGATCGCGTCGGTGATGCGCAGTTCGAGGCTCCGCCCGGTGTCGGCCTGCTCTTCGAAGTTGCCCACCCGCGCGAGAGTCACTTCCTTCTTGGCAGCGCGACGAACCAACGCCTTCGAGAGCTTCGAGCCGAGGCCACATTCCTCGCGGATCGAATCGCGGATCTCGGCCTTGTCCGCGAAGGGGATGAGGGTCGCGATCGAAACCTCGTTCTCCGCCCAGGCGGTGCCGGCGAGCGAGCACGCAACGAGGGCCGCCACACCGACGCTCCGAAGCCCCCTCGCGAGCCGACCGCTCGTCACCAGCGCCTTCGGCACATTTCGCGCCGTTCGCCGAAGGATCGTCTCTTGGACATCGTCCTGGAAATCACGCAGCCGCATCATCGATTGCGACGCAAGATAGGGAAACTCCACCGCCGCGACAGCCAAAGCTGGCGACTTCGGGGGATTTACGCGGCTCGCTTCACCGCAGGGCGAGGCCCGCCGATAGATCGTGGAAGCGTTTCGACGGGCCGCGGAGCAACCCGAGGTTGAAGCGGCCCGCGGTTCAGGCCAAGCTTGCTCGCCCGCTCGGATCGCCTGTGTGATTCCGAGGCACCCAATGGAGACGACGCGCGTGGACGATCACGACATGGCACATCGAGACGCCGAGGACATCGAAGTCCTCGAACTCGATGGACGCGAGTTCGTCCTGGTGGGCACGGCTCACATTTCGCAGCACTCGGTCGACCTCGTGCGAACGGTGATCGAGGCCGAAAAGCCCGACGCCGTCTGCGTCGAACTCGACGCCCAACGCTACGAAGCGCTGTCTCAGCGGAAGAAGTTCGAAGCCCTCGATCTGCGCGAGGTGATCCGCAACCAACAACTCGCCGCGCTGCTGATGAACATCCTGCTCGCCTCGTATCAGAAGCGCCTCGGCGGCAAGCTCGGAGTGACCCCGGGCAGCGAACTCCTCGAAGCCACCAAGGCCGCCGCCGAACACGAGATCCCGATCTCGCTGTGCGACCGCGAAATCCGCATCACCCTGCGCCGCGCCTGGGGGGCGCTATCGCTGTGGAAGAAGTCGATGCTGATCTCCAACTTCGTCGCGAGCGCGTTCGAAGACCCCGAGATCGACGAAGAGGAACTCGAGCGCATCAAGCAGAAGGACGTGCTCTCCGAGTTGATGAACGAACTCGGCGAAGCGATGCCCGCCTTGAAGGAAGCGCTGATCGACGAACGCGACCGCTTCCTCGCCCAGAAGATCCGCGAGACCCCGGGCCAGAAGCTCGTGGCCGTCGTTGGTGCGGGTCACATGCAGGGCATGAAGGAAGCGATCCGCCGGGGCGTGAACGCCGACCTCGACGCGATTTCCGAGATCCCGAAGGTCTCGCCCGTCTGGAAGTGGGTGGGGTGGGCGATCCCGGCGCTGATCCTGGGCTCGCTCTTCTATATCGGGCTCACCCAGGGTGTCGAAGCCGCGAGCGAAGGCGCGCTCTTCTGGCTGCTCATCAACGCCGTTCCCTGCGCGATCGGCGGCGCGATCGCCCTCGCGCACCCGCTCACGATCCTCGCGGCATTCGTTTCCGCGCCCTTCACCTCACTCACGCCCGTGATCGGTGCTGGCTATGTGACGGCGTTCGTCCAGACCTGGGTGCAGCCGCCGCGCGTTCGCGAGTTCCAGAGCGTGGGCGACGACATCGCGACCGCGAAGGGCTGGTGGACGAGCCGGTTGCTGCGCGTCTTCCTGGTCTTCCTGCTCACGACCTTCGGCAGCCTGATCGGCACCTGGGTCGGCGGCAGTGTGATCGTGACGCAGATCTTCAAGTAAGCGTTCCCGGCAGACGCTCGGGTCTAGAGACGATAGACTCAGCGCGCTTGGGGGGGACGATGAAGAACTACCTGGAACTACAGCGCGCGATCCTCGAAACCGGTGCGCCCAAGGCCGACCGCACGGGCACCGGTACCGTGAGCCTGTTTGGCGCGCAGCTCCGCTTCGACCTCGCCGCGGGCTTCCCGCTGCTCACGACGAAGCGCGTGCACCTCAAGTCGATCATCCACGAGCTGCTGTGGTTCATTTCGGGCGATACCAACGTGCGGTATCTCCAGGAGAATGACGTCACGATCTGGGACGAATGGGCAGACGAGAACGGCGAACTCGGCCCCGTCTACGGATCGCAGTGGCGCAGCTGGCCGGCCGCCGGTGAAAACGGCGAAGTTCGACACATCGACCAGCTCTCCGCTTTGATCGAACAGATCCGCGAGAACCCCCACTCGCGCCGCCTGCTCATCAACGCGTGGAACGTGGGCGAGATCGAGCGGATGAAACTCCCACCGTGCCACCTGCTCTTCCAGTTCGGCGTCGCGGAACAGAAGCTCTCGTGCAGCATGTACATGCGCAGCTGCGATGTCTTCCTCGGGCTGCCGTTCAACATCGCGAGCTATGCGCTGCTCACGATGATGGTCGCCCAGACGACCGGGCTCGGACTCGGCGACCTCGTGATCTCGCTGGGCGATGCGCACATCTATACGAATCACATCGAACAGACGCGCCTGCAGCTCTCGCGCGAACCACGTGCCCTGCCCACGATGACACTGGACCCTTCGGTGAAGTCGCTCTTCGATTTTCGCTACGAGCACTTCCACCTGAGCGACTACGACCCGCATCCCGGCATCAAGGCGCCGATCGCTGTCTAGCCCGGGC
Organism: Myxococcota bacterium; assembly: GCA_030748735.1. Taxonomy (GTDB): domain Bacteria; phylum Myxococcota_A; class UBA9160; order UBA9160; family UBA4427; genus DUBZ01. Next base: position 31,124 of record JASMLK010000025.1, read on the forward strand.
ACTGGAGGTCGGTGATGAAGCTCTCGATCCTCGCAGCCGTTTCCGCAAACGGCGTGATCGGGAAGGGGGGCGAGCTGCCCTGGCGCCTGCCCAACGAGCTCGCGTACGTAAAGCGCACCACCATGGGGCACACGCTGCTGATGGGGCGCAAGACGTACGAATCGATCGGGCGACCGCTACCCGGACGCACTTCGATCGTGGTCACGCGACAGGCCGACTACGCACCGCACCCCGAGGTCGTCGTCGTGAACGACTTCGCGAGCGGGCTCGCGGCTGCACGTGAGCGTGGTGAGAGTGAAGTCTTCGTCTTCGGGGGCGAATCGCTCTACGCCGAAGCGCTACCCGAGGCCGATCGGCTCTATCTCACGCGCGTCCACGCCGAAATCGAAGGCGATGCGTTCTTCCCCGCCTTCGACGAAAACGCGTGGAAGCTCCTCGAAGAAGAGCGCCACGAGGCGGACGAGCGTCACGCGTACGCGTTTTCGTTCCAGGTCTACGAGCGCGCGTAGCGCCCGCGCCTCGTCGATTTCGAGGGCCTCGAGGAGTTCGACGAGGGTTGCGAGGGCACCGATGTCGACTTCGGGATCACCGATCAACGGCATCACGCGACTGACCGAATCGGGCAGCACCGGAAGTTGCAGTTCTCCCGCTCGCAGATCGCGCAAGAACGCTTCGAGCAGCTGCGCGGGTGCCGCGCCGTGCGCCACCGCGTTCGATCGCGATACGGGCCGCATAGGCGAGGCCATCTACGTGGAAAACGGCCGGTGAGCGAAACTCGATCTGGTCCTCGAGCTCGAGGCTCTCTCCCATCCCCTTGAACAGGGCTTCGATCGATTCGTGGCGTTTTTCGAGTTCGTGCTTGTGGCGTTCCTCGGTTCGAAGCACTCGCCCGCCTGTTTGAGCAATTCGTCGCGGTTCGCCTCGAGCTGGTCGGAAGAGATCGCCGCGAAGGCTTCTTTCAGCGATTCGCGATCTGCGGTGAGCTGCTCGAGCTGTGCGTCGACTGCGTCGCGCTCGGCTTCGGCGCGCGCGAGCGCCGCGGGGGACCCGACGAAAGTTGCTGCCAGCCTGTATTTCTCACCAGGCCTCGTAGCGAGGCGGTACGGATTCGTGCCGCCGCAGTAGAGGGCTGGTGAGAAATACAGGCTGGACCTTTCCCGACGAGGGGCACTGGTCCACTCTTGAGCCGCAACGCACCAAACCATGCGAATCGAGGTCATCCATGTCGCTCCCCCCGTCGCTCGACCCCACGCCCGCCGACGACACCGCATCCACCACTGACACCCGGGCCGCCGCTAACACCCGGGCCGCCGCCAACACCCGGGCCGCCGGCGCAGATCGCGCCCCGGGCCTACGCAAGGTCGATCCGCACGCGAGCAACGAGAGCGCTGACGACGCCGAAACGGCGTCGTTCGCCCGGACGGCGGCCGCCGAAGGAGGCCTCGTCAACGAAGCGCAGGAACAGGCGCTGACGGAAAGCGCCGACTCCGACGCCGAAGTGGTCGAGCCCGTCGCAGCGGCTGCGACCGAAGCCCCCGACAGCGCGAGCCCGCCGGAAGCCGATTCACTCCCCGTGCCGGTCGGCCCCCTGCGCAACGAACTCACCCAGCCGAAGGACGACGGAGCGAAGCCCTCTCTCTGGAAGCGCTTTCGCATGCGCGCACGAGGAGAAGGCAGCAAGGCCAGCAGCAACACGCCCAAGCTCGCGCGTGACCCCCAGGTGGGCATTCGCCTCGACAGCATCGAGCGCAAGGTCGACGAGTTCGACGCGACCCTGCGCGAAAAACTCGGCGCCGTGCAGACCCGACTCGACGAGGTCTGGGAAAGCGAAGAACAGCTAAGCCACCTGGCCGACATCCAGGACAAGCTCGACCGCCTCTCCGCGAGCCACAGCGAACTCACCCAGGGCATCGCAAGCCTGCGCCGCAGCACCTATGGGCTGGCGATCCTGATCGTCCTCACGGCACTCGCCTCGGGTCTGATCTACAGCGGCCTGGTCTTCTGATCCGAGCCGCACGCCCCCAAAACCCCGCCGGGCCCGAGCGTGAAATCCGGCAGCGGAACCCGCTTTCGCGAGATAGTGAAGGGGGCCTCTGGCGCTTTCGCTGGTACTTGCCGGCATGTTGCCAGTTGACATTTCGCCCAAGCCCAATAACACTGCATCCGCATATACGGATATATGCCGAGTGCGGAGCCGTTTGACCGAAGCGTCTCAACGTCGTTTTCCGCTCGCCATTCCACGCGGATCAACCCGCGCGAACCCATCCAAGAAACAGGAAACAAGAATCGAGACGCGCCCACGCGAGCGCACTCAGGAGATCAGCATGTCCAGCGAACAAGACCACGCGCTTCCCTTCAAGGTCGCAGACCTTTCGCTTGCCGAACTCGGCCGCAAGGAGATCCGGCTCGCCGAAATCGAGATGCCGGGCTTGATGGCACTGCGCGAACGCTTCGCGGGGAAGCAGCCGTTCGACGGCATCAAGATCATGGGCAGCCTGCACATGACGGTGCAGACCGCGGTCTTGATCGAAACCCTCGTCGACCTCGGTGCTCATGTGCGCTGGGTCTCGTGCAACATCTTTTCGACCCAGGACAGCGCGGCGGCCGCGGTGGCCGTCGGGCCGAACGGCACGGTGGACAACCCGCAAGGCATCGCGGTCTTCGCCTGGAAGGGTGAGACCCTCGAAGAGTATTGGTGGTGCACCGACGTGGCGCTCCGCTTCCCCGACGGTTCGGGCCCCGACATGATCGTCGACGACGGCGGCGACGCGACGCTCCTGATCCACAAGGGTGTCGAATTCGAAAAGGCCGAGAAGGTGCCGGACTTCAACCCGGAGACCGACGCCGAAGAATGGGGCGTCATCCTCGATCTGCTGCGCGCGAACCAGGACAAAGACAAGGGGCGCTGGCAGGGCGTTGCCGAGGGTTGCTACGGCGTGTCGGAAGAAACGACGACGGGCGTCGAACGTCTGTATCAGATGGAACGACGCGGTGAGCTGCTCTTCCCCGCCATCAACGTCAACGACTCGGTGACGAAGAGCAAGTTCGACAACATCTACGGTTGCCGCCATTCGCTGCCCGACGGCCTGATGCGCGCGAGTGACGTGATGCTCGGCGGCAAGGTCTGCGTGATCCTCGGCTACGGCCAGGTGGGTCGCGGCTGTGCCCAGGCGATGGCGGGCCAGGGCTGCCGCGTCGTCGTGACCGAGATCGATCCGATCTGCGCGCTGCAGGCTGCGATGGAAGGCTTCCAGGTCACGACCCTCGAAGACGTGGTCGAGACGGCCGACATCTTCATCACCACGACGGGCAACTACGACATCATCAAGGCCGAGCACATGGCCCGCATGAAGGACAAGGCGATCGTCGGCAACATCGGCCACTTCGACAACGAGATCGACATAGCGGGGCTCAAGAAGCTCGACGGTGTAAAGGTCGACAACATCAAGCCGCAGTTCGACGAATGGGTCTTCCCCGACGGACACAGCATCTTGATGCTCGCCGAAGGCCGCCTGCTGAACCTCGGCTGCGCGACCGGCCACCCGAGCTTCGTGATGAGCGCATCGTTCACCAACCAGGTGCTCGCGCAGCTCGAGTTGCACGAGAAGAAGGGCCAGCTGGAGAACACGGTGATCCTGCTGCCCAAGAAGCTCGACGAAGAAGTCGCGCGACTCCATCTCGACAAGCTCGGCGTGAAGCTCACGCGCCTCACCCCCGAGCAGGCGGAGTACATCGGCGTCGACGTCGACGGGCCCTACAAGCCGGAGCACTACCGCTACTAGCGGACGCGCTCCGCGAGGAGCGCCACGAACAAACGGGCGTCACCACCCGAACGGGCCGACGCGAGGCATTGCCTCTCGTCGGCCCGTCACGTTTCGGTGGGGGGGCATTCGCGAGCATCCTCCGTTCTCGATCGGCGCCATCGCGACGAGCAGCATCGACGTCAACGGGCTCGCTCTCACGTAACCCACTCAACCTGATGCGAGTCTGGAGACCGGAGTGTGAGTGACGCGGCGCGTCTGGGCGAGTCTGGTCGCTTCGAACTCAACCACCAGCTTCGCCAACTGGATTCACATCCAGTTGATGCTGTGTCACGCGACGTTGCATTCGAAGAATCTCGAAAAAGTCACCCGCAACGCTTGACAGGTTTACGCGGGCGAATCTCGAGCGTTGGCCGACGCGATTCAAACCCGCGGCACAAGGCGCGGAACACGCGTGTGCCGTGGGTTCGACGTCATTGTGAGTTGAAACGCAGTCGCGATGAGAAGTCGCGGCAATCGCGGTTTGCCGGAGCCGAAAACCCCACCGCTACAATGCCTTCGCGCGACACCCCACGGTCCCGGTTGGGGTAGCAAAGTCGATGTCTTCTCTCGAAGGCCTTTCCAACGATCAGCTGCTGACCGAAACCCGCAAGCTCGTGCAGCGCGAGCGCGGGTTCGAAGTCGAACTCGTGAGGCATCTGGGCGAAGTGGAGTCACGGCGGCTGTATCTCGGCCGGGCGTGTTCTTCGATGTTCGACTACTGCGTCAAGGTCCTGGGCTTTTCGGAGTGCGTGGCGTACAAGCGGATTGCAGTTGCGCGAGCTGGGCGGCGATTTTCCGGCTTGCTGGATGCGTTGCACAAGGGAGAGATTCATCTCACCGGTGCGAGTTTGATCGCTCCACATCTGGCAGATGGTGAGCTGGGAGATTGGTTGGCAATGTCACGCGGTGCGACCGCGCGCGAGATCAAGCAGCGGATCGCAGAGCGAAAGCCCCAGGAGCCAGGCTCGAACTTCGTTCGCAAGCTTGCGGTGAAGCCGCCGGCGGCACAGGTAGCCTGGAGCTGCGTTTATGGTTCGGAAGAAACGAGAGAGCGGAGCCTGCCCGCGCAAGCGAAAACGAACCTGCCGGCCGAGAACAGCTCGGCACCCACGACCGCCCGCGCTCCTCACCCCGAACCCCTCGGCGAATCTCGCTACTCCGTGCGCTTCGTTGCCGACGCGGACGTGCACGCCCAGCTGGAAGAGCTCCGCGACCTGCTCCGCCATACGATCCCCGACGGAGATGTCGGGAAGATCCTCGCGAAGGCGATCGGTGAGTTGCTCGAACGGGTGAAGAAGCAGAAGGTCGGGACCTGCACCAGGCCGCGCACGCCCCGCGCTTCATCGGCGGAATCGCCTTCCCGCCACATCCCTGCCGAGATGCGTCGCAGCGTCTGGGAACGCGACGGAGGACGCTGCGCCTATGTATCGCTGGACGGGACCCGATGCGGTGAGACGGGCCGAATCGAGTTCCACCACCAGGTCCCGTGGGCCCGCTGTCGCGAACACGAAGTCGACAACATCGCTCTGCGCTGTCGCGCTCACAATCACTACGAAGCCGAGTTGGCGTTCGGTACCGAGAAGATGAGCCGGTGGCGGACCGGCACAGGTGATGGGTGAGCCGTCCCTTCAGGTGGATTCGCATCCAGTTGCGGACGCCGCTTCCTGCGCACACGCGCCATCAACCTGGAGCCGCGACCCCTGGTGACGTGTGATGAGCAGGCATGTCGCGATGACGCCGGCAACCCGAGGCTTCAGTGCTGTCGCCGGGTAGGCCACGGGGCCCCCTTGCCGCCCCCAGCCATCCGACGTCGTGACTACGTCATCGAAGCCTGACTTCCCCAGCGTGTCGACATCCAGAGAGCTGAATACGGCGGTCAGGGTCCTCATTCCATTCCTTTGGTCCCACAGCCTCCCACCACCACCGCCTGGCGGCAGGACTGAAAGGGAGGGACCGACCCAAGGTCTTGAAGAGGTCTGGGTATGTAGCCGACAGCGATCTCCCCGTCGTCGGAGGGTGCATCACCTGGAGCGAAGTCGTCGATGCTTGGCGTGACCACCTGGGGGTGAAGCTCACGCGCGTCGGCCCGTCACGTTTCGGGGGGTGTCTCCGGCGAAGCGAGTGTGAGTTCGCGACCGTCCCATTCGACGAGTCGATCTTGCTGCGACACGCGCGACCAATCGAAGTCGCCGAGTAGCGCACGAGGTGTCATGGGTCGGGGTTCTTCGACGAGCCCCGCCGCACAAGCGAGTAGGCCACACAGGGCCGCGGCGTCATAGCGAGAGACGAGTTCATCGAGCGCCACTGCGCCGTGGAACTTCGCGAGCTTTCGGTCGCGTCGTTCGAGGAGCAACAGGTGGTGGCGATAGGTCGGCGTCTCGAAGCCGAGCTGCTGCTGCAAGCGCACCTGCGTCGCGGTGCCCGCCGCAAGATCTCGCCCCCGCACAACGCGGGTGACGCCTGCCTGCGCATCGTCGACCACGCTCGCGAGGTGGTACGCCACGGCGCCGTCGCGCCGGCGCACGACAGGGTCACCGAAGACGGCAAGCGGATCCTGCTCGATCTCGGCACCACCGAGGTCGCGGAGCACCACCGTGCCAGCGGGGAGCCGGACTCGAAGTGGCTGCGTCGAAGCACGCCAGCCACCCTGGTCCCGCGACGGAAGCTCTCGCTCGCGGCAATGGCCGTCGTAGCGGAACCCGCCGTCGGGAGTCCGCACCCCGAGCTCGCGCAGCCGCGACCGCGAGCAAGCGCACGGATACAGGGCCCCCGCTTCCGCCAGCCGATCGAGGGCCTGCTCGTGCGCGGCCGAAGCTTCCGACTGGAGAGAACGTTCGTCCCAATCGAGCCCCAGCCACGAGAGCGCGTCGCCAATCGCCTTTGCGTACGTGGGTTTACAACGACCGGGGTCGAGGTCCTCGAGCCGCACGACGAAGCGGGCTCCGCTCGAGCGGGCGTCCAGCCAGCACAGCAGCGCGGCGAGCAGCGTGCCGGGGTGCGGCCCTCCAGTCGTCGACGGAGCAAAGCGACCGACACCCGCGTGGGCGGGCTCTTCACTCATGAGCTGTCAACCGTGACGGCCAAATGCTCCATTAATTGCACCTTTTTGTATCTTTTTTCCCGCACCCGCAACACCACAGGGATCCTTCTGTTCGCCGTGTCGGATCTCACGCTGGGAGTGGCCTGAGTTGCGTTTCGGGCTGGTTCATGCATGCTCATCTGAAGCGAGGGCGCACGAGATCCTCGAAGGAGGCTTGGTAACTATGTCGGATTCCAACGAAGTGCTGGTCGTGGCCTCGAAGGTGAAGGCCTACATCAAAGACAAAGGCGACATGAAGACCTCGGCGAGCGTGCTTTCCGCTCTGTCGGACCGCATCCGTAGCATGTGCGAGGAAGCGATCGAAAACGCTCGCAGCGACGGTCGAAAGACCATTCTCGATCGCGATATCGGCTAGTCGCCGGAGCACAACGCTCCAAATCGCGGGCAACCTGGTCGTGTTGGCCACAGCGTCCGCGGCAGCTCGGCTGCCCAGGGGAACGAAACTGCCGTGACCCTGGACGGCCGGAGCAGCCTCATTGCCCAACACAGTCGCGCAGAGCGGCTTCGAGGGTTGGGTATTCGAACGCGTAACCGTATTCGAGCGCGCGCTCGCACGCGACGTGCTGCCCGGGCGAGACGTAGCGTGCGAATTCGCCCAGTGGGAACCACACGGCGAAGAGCGGCACGGGGAGAAACGCGGGGCGTCGCAGCACTCGCCCCAGCGTCGCTGCGAACTCGCCCATCCGCGCTACACCCGGGGCCACCACGTTGAGGGGCCCTTCGATGTCTTCTCGGTCGAGGGCCAACAAGGCGAGCGCAACCGCGTCGCGCTGGTGAACCCACGGGAACCAGCGGGCCTTCGGACCGATCGGGCCGCCGAGCCCCAGTCGAAAGGGCAGCAACATGTTGGCGAGCGCGCCGTCGTGTCGGCTGAGGACCACGGCAAAGCGCAGGCACGCCACGCGAACCCCACTGGCTGCGGCTTCCCGCGCGGCCGCTTCCCAGTCACAGCAGAGCGTGGCCAGGAAGTCCTGGCCGGGCGCGCTTTCTTCCGTGAGGACTTCTTCGTCGCGGGTGCCGTAGTAGCCGGTCGCCGACGCGCTGATCAGGGCGCAGGGCCGCGGCTCGGCGGACGCGATCGCGCGAACCAGGACCTTTGCGCTTTCGATTCGGCTGCTGACGAGGCGGCGTTTGCGCGCGGCGTTCCAGCGGCCCCCGCCGATCGATTCTCCCGCGAGGTGGACGACAGCGTCACAACCCGCAACCGCACCCTGCCAGTCGCCGTCGCTCGTAACGTCCCCGGCGACCCACGTTTCGCCCGGGCGCGAGCTTTCGCGCGCGGCACGACTGAGCGCCACGACCTCGTCCCCTCGCTCGAGCAGTGCATCACAGAGCGCGGCACCGACCAGGCCCGACGCTCCAGTGACGAAGACGCGCAAGCTCAGTCTCCCTTTTCGTTCGGGAGGCGGACGTCGACCTCGTCGGTCTGCGCGGCGGGATCGAACGCAAGAGCGAGCAGATGCTCGGCCACGAAGGCCACGCTGTTGAACGTGTCGTCGCGCTTCATTTCGACGAAGCGCTCGAGGCTCGGGAAGTCGTCTTCGGAGGACGCGCGAATGAGAGCCTGCATTTCCGTGTCGACCACACCCGGCGCCACCGCGTGCGCACGCAAGCCCGCTTCGGCTTCTTCGAGGGCGATGCACTGGGTGAGCAGCGCGACCCCGGCCTTGCCCGCGCAGTACGCCGACCAGCCCGCGTAGCCGTTCCATGCGGCGCCCGACGAGATGTTGATCAGCACGCCACCCCCTTCGCGGGCGCGCACGAGATCAACGTAGCAGCGACTCCCGATGAAGACGCCGGTGAGGTTGATGTCGATGTGCTCGCGAAACGCTTCGATGCTAACGCGGCGAAGCGGCGCGATCGGGTCGAGGATGCCCGCGTTGTTGATCCACAGGTCGATCGCGCCGAAGCGCGCTTCGACGTCGGCCGCGAAGGCGCGCATCGCCGCCTCGTCGCGAACGTCGACCGAGCGCGCCAATACGGCGTCGCCCTCTTCGAGGGCCGGCGCGCTACGCGAGCAGAGGCCGAGGTTCATGCCGCGTGCGGCGAAGATCTCGGCGATCCCCGCGCCGATCCCGCGGCTCGCGCCGGTAATGACGGCCGTCTTCCCTTTTACATCCACGAGGGACACGACATCTACTCCTCACTGGTTGGGCGCGTTCGGGTTGGGGCTGCTCAGGCGCCAGGTGTTGCGGCCAGCTGTGCGACGTCGGCACCGCTCGGCTGCTGGAAGATCCGCACGCCGAATTCGGGCGCGATGGCGAGAAAATGATCGAAGAGGTCCGACTGGATGCCTTCGTGGTTCGCCCACACGATGTCGTTCGTAAAGCAGTAGATCTCGAGCGGAAGCCCTTCCGGGCCCGGCGCGAGCTGGCGAACGATCAGCGTGCGACCCTGATGGATCTTGGGGTGGTTCTTCAAGTACTCGAACATGTACGCGCGAAGCGTGCCCGCGTTGGTGAGCCTGCGGATGTCCGCGTTGATCTCCTGGTTGCGGCCATCTTCGGCGTTGTGAGCCGAAAGCTCACCGCGCTTGTCGGCCATGTAGTCGCGCAGTAGGGCGAACTGCGAGAAGCGCTCGATCTCGTCTTCTTCGAGAAAGCGAACACTCGTGACGTCGACGGAGAGCGAGCGCTTGATGCGACGCGAATTCGAATCCGACATCCCGCGCCAGTTCTTGAACGAACTCGTGATGAAGGCGTGGGTGGGGACGGTGGTGATCGTCTTGTCCCAGTTCTGCACCTTGACCGTGTGGAGCGTCACGTCGATCACGTCACCGTCGGCCCCGTAGGAGGGCATCTCGATCCAATCGCCGACGTCGAGCAAGCGGTTGTTCATGATCTGGATGCTGGCGACCAGTGACAGCAGGGTGTCGCGGAAGACGATCAGCAGTACGGCGGAGACGGCGCCGAGACCACTCAGGAAGATCCACGGCGAGCGATCCATCAAGATCGAAAGCGAAACGATCGCGCACACCAGGTAGACGATCAGCCGGACGAACCCGAGGTAGCCCTTGATGGGCCGCCGACCAACGTCGGGGAGCTGGCTGTAGATGTCGGCGACGGCGTTCAGGAAGGCGCTCACCGCCATCGCGGTGATCAGCGTGGCCGACGCGAGCGCAACGCGTTGGATCACAACTTCTACCCTGGGCTGAAGCGCGAAGATTTCGCCCCCGAAGTAGATGAAGAGCACCGGGATGAGATTCGCGACGCGATTGAAGAAGTGCGCATTGAGCAGCGCATCGTCCCAGTGGGTTTCGCTTCGCCCGACGGCCGCGCGCGCGATGCGGAGCATCCAGCGGCTCGCGATCGAGTCGGCAAGCCAGCCGAGCAAGGCCAGCAGCGAGAGCCCGATGGCCTGGAAGATGATGGGGTGCTGCTGAGAGAATTCGCTGATGGTCTGTTGCAGGTCCACGGCGATCGGTTGCCTCGGCTGGTGGGTTCAGGATCCGTTGGGGGCGCTACTGACACCCTGTTGTCACGATTGTTCGCGATGCCGCGACGAGGAGCGGGTCGGCGCTGTTGGCTCCGAAACCGCCTCCCTATACTGCCGGATCCCCAGCAGAACAGAGAGCGGAACAGAGAATAGAACCGAGAAAGCGCAGGATCGACAGCGGAAAACAGCATGGAACTCGACCACATATTCATCAAGGGTGCTCGCGAGCACAACCTCAAGACGATCGACGTCAAGATCCCGAAGAAGAAGTTGACCGTCATGACGGGCGTGTCCGGCTCGGGCAAGTCGTCCCTGGCGTTCGACACCCTCTACGCCGAAGGCCAGCGGCGCTACGTCGAATCGCTTTCTGCCTACGCGCGGCAATTCCTCGGGCAGATGGAAAAGCCGCGCTACGACACGATCCGCGGTCTATCACCAACGATTTCGATCGAGCAGAAGACCACGGGCTCCAACCCGCGCTCGACCGTGGGCACGATCACCGAAATCTCCGACTACCTCCGCGTGCTCTATGCGCGGGTCGGCGTTCAGCACTGCCACCTCTGTGGACACAAGGTGCAGGGGCAGACCGCTCAGCAGATCGCCAAGGAACTGCTCGCGCAGGCGCCCGGCGAGCGCCTGATCCTGCTCGCGAACCTGCTCACCAACCGCAAGGGCGAACACCGGGAGCTCCTCGCCGACGTGCGCCGCGCAGGGTTCCTCCGGCTGCGCATCGACGGCGACATGGTGATGAGCGAAGACGTCGAAGCCCTCGACAAGCGCAAGAAGCACGACGTCGACGTCGTGATCGATCGCCTCGTACTCGAAAGCAAGAACCGCGCACGCATCAACGAATCGGTCGAGAAGGCGCTCGAAGTCGGCAACGGCATCTTGATGGCCATCGCGGGGAAGGGCAGCGACAACGAGCGCACGTTCTCCGAAAGCGCCGCGTGCTCCGACTGTGTCGTGAGCTTTCCCGAACTCACCCCGCAGGTTTTTTCGTTCAACAGCCCCCAGGGCATGTGCCAGGACTGCAACGGGCTCGGCGTTCGCGTCGAGATCGACCGCGACCTCGTGATCCCCGACCCGGACCTCAGCATCGACGAAGGTGCGGTGAAACCCTGGGGCGAAAAGGTCAGCGAGAAGACCGGCTGGAGCAACGGCTTCCGCGCCCAGGTGATCAAGCAACTCGGCGTCGACCCCCACAAGCCCTGGAAGTCGCTACCCAAGCGCCACAAGGAAGCGCTTCTGTTCGGCACGGGCGAACGCACCTACAAGCTCTCGTGGCAGGGCAAGACGGGGCAGGGGAGTTTCGATTCGAAATGGGAAGGCGCGCTTCCGCGGCTCATGCGTCGCTTCAAAGAAGCACGCAGCGAACGTGCGAAACGCTGGTACAGCCAGTGGCTCGCCAACACGCGGTGTTCGACGTGCAGTGGTGCGCGTCTTCGCCCCGAAGCCGCGGCCGTCCGCATCAGTTCGAAGACCATCGTCGAGCTTTCGGGTCTGACCGTCGAAGAGGCGCGCAACTTCTTTGCGAACCTGAAACTGCGCGGTGCCAGCAAGGAAATCGCGAGCGAAGTACTGAAGGAAATCCGTTCGCGACTCGAGTTCCTGGCGAGTGTCGGGCTCGGCTACCTCTCCCTCGATCGGGCCGGCCCATCGCTTTCGGGTGGGGAAAGCCAGCGCATTCGCCTTGCGAGTCAGGTCGGGTCGGAACTGACGGGCGTCATCTACATCCTCGACGAACCGTCGATCGGGCTGCACCAACGCGACAACCGGCGCTTGCTCGACACCCTCGTGCGCATGCGCGACATCGGCAACACGGTCGTCGTCGTCGAACACGACGAAGAAACGATTCGCGAAGCCGACCACGTGATCGACTTCGGGCCGGGCGCGGGCGTTGCGGGTGGACACATCGTGCACTCCGGCACGCCGAAGAGTCTCGAGCGCTGCAGGAAGTCGATGACGGGCGCATACCTTTCGGGGCGCAAGGAGATTTCGATCCCCGAAGAACGGCGTACGGCGACCGGCAGCATCAAGATCGTGGGCGCGCGGGCAAACAACCTGCGCGGCGTCGACGCCGAGATCCCGCTCGGTGTCTTGACCGCGGTGACGGGGGTTTCGGGCGCGGGCAAGTCGACGCTCGTGAACGACATCCTCTACCCCGCGTTGTCTCGCCAGTTCCACGGTTCGACGCGGCGCGTGGGCAAGCACAAGACGATCGCCGGCATCGGGCAGCTCGACAAGGTGATCGACATCGACCAGCGTCCGATCGGGCGAACGCCGCGCAGCAACCCCGCCACCTACATCAAGGTCTTCGACGAAATCCGCCGCTTCTTCGCGCAACTCCCCGACGCGCGGCTGCACGGCTACAAGCCCGGGCGCTTTTCCTTCAACGTGAAGGGCGGGCGCTGCGAGGCTTGCGAAGGCGACGGTGTTCGAAAGATCGAAATGCACTTCCTCGCCGACGTCTTCGTGCGCTGCGAAGAATGTGAAGGCAAGCGCTTCAACGAGGCGACCCTGGCCGTCAAGTACAAGGGCCTGAACATCGCCGACGTGCTCGAGCTGACGGTCTTCGAAGCCATCGAGGTCTTCGCCGTCCACAAGAAGATCCACGGTCCGCTCGAACTCTTGTCGCGGGTCGGCCTCGACTATCTCCATCTCGGGCAGCCGTCGCCGACCCTTTCGGGCGGTGAAGCCCAGCGCATCAAGCTTGCGCGCGAGCTTTCGAAGCGGGCTTCGGGTCGCACGCTCTACATCCTCGACGAACCCACGACCGGGCTTCACTTCGAAGACGTGCGCAAGCTGCTCATCGTCCTCGACGAACTGGTCGACGCGGGCAACACGGTGGTCGTGATCGAACACAACCTCGACGTGATCAAACGCGCCGACTGGATCCTCGACATGGGACCCGAAGGCGGCCCGGAAGGCGGCAAACTGATCGCACAGGGGACGCCCGAGCAGGTGCGCAAGATCCGGGGGTCCTATACCGGTCGTTACCTGGCCCCGCTCCTGGGCGCCGGGAATCGGGCGAAAAAGGCGGCGAAAAAGGCCGCCAGGAAGGCGCCTCGAACCGCCAGGAAGCGCCCTGGGGCCGCCAGGAAAGCCAAGCCCACGAGAAAGTGAACCGCTAAGGTCTGGGCCCCGTCATAGGGACCACCGTTCGAATCGACCTTCGATCTCGACGCGAGCCACTCGAATCGTGACGAACCCAGAAAAGGACCCATCGATGAATTCCGCATTTCGCGCGTGGCGCACCGCCATGGCCCTCGCACTCTGCGCGACCCTGGCCGGTAGCCACCTCGCTTTCGCTGAAGAGAAGGAAGACGACACCTTCTACGTACTCGGCGTCGCGGTATCGCAGGGCCTTCGCGCGTTCAGCTTGAGCGAAGAAGAACTGAAGGTCGTGCTCGAAGGCGTAGAAGACGGCGCGCTGGGCAAAGCCGACCACATCGATCCGCGCAGCAAGTTCGCGCAGATCCAGGAACTGCAGCGCGAACGCCAGGCTGCAGTCGCGGCCGAAGAGAAGAAGCGATCGACCGACTTCCTCGCGGCAGCCGCCAAGGAAAAGGGCGCCAAGAAGTACGACTCGGGCCTCGTGATGTCGACCATCTCCGAAGGCAGCGGCGCGTCGCCGCAAGCCACCGACACCGTGAAGGTGCACTACCACGGCACGCTGCGTACCGGTCAGGTGTTCGACAGCTCGGTCGAACGCAACCAGCCCGCCACCTTCCCCTTGAACGGTGTGATCCCGTGCTGGACCGAAGGCGTGGCGATGATGAAGGTGGGTGGCAAGAGCAAGCTCATCTGCCCCTCCGACATCGCGTACGGCGACAGCGGCAGGCCTCCGGCGATTCCGGGCGGCGCGGCGCTGGTGTTCGAAGTCGAACTGCTCGAGGTCGTGCAGTCACCGCAGTAGCCCGGACGCCCCTCATTCGAGGGCTGAGCGCGGATCGACCTGGCCCTGTTCGAACAGGCTCCAGTCGAGCACGTCGTCCGGGTTGCTCGACTGCGGTAGCTGACCGCTCGGCAGACCACTCAGTTCGCGTGCCGCCTGGTTTTCGAGCGAGAGTGGGTACGCGACCCGGTTCATCGGCTTGGGTGTGCGCTCCCCCACGCACAACACACCCGAGAAAACACGCAACTTCCCTCGGAACGGACACAGGGCTCTATCGGGAAAACCCGGTCCGACTGAAGGCTGGGTGAGAATTCTGGCACGGGCGGACCGCGCAGCATGGGGCGGTAACGCGGCGTCTGCGGCCAACTGCTTCGGCGACATCGACATCAGGGCTGGACGAACTCGGTCCTCAGCCGATAGTCTGCTGGTGCGCTGCCGGGGGTATTCCGCCCATTCGATCTACAGCGAAACCCATTCGTAGGACCCGAACCACCCCAGCGATGGATCTCACTGAACCATCTCCAAGAACAACGGAAGGAAACCAAGCCTTGACAGAGACGATTCAGGTCGGGAGCGCCGTCCCCGACTTCACACTGACGACCTACGAGCCGAGTTCCGGCGACTTCGACGAAGTCAGCCTCGCGGACCTGAAGTCGAACGGGAAGTGGACGATCCTCTTCTTCTACCCCGCCGACTTCACCTTCGTCTGAGCGACCGAATTCGCGGCCCTGGCAGGGCTGCAAGACCGGTTCGACAAGCTGGGTGCGCGCCTCATCACCGTGAGCTGCGACACCCATTTTACCCACCTCGCCTGGCACACCGTCGAGAAAGAACTCGCGGACGTCAAGTTCACGATGGCATCCGACAAGACGGGTGAGCTGGCCAGGACCCTGGGCATCTACATCGAAGACGCCGGCCTCGCCTTGCGCGGCACCTATGTGATCAGCCCCGAAGGCACCCTCCTCTTTTCGGAGGTGAACTTCCTCAACGTCGGCCGCAACGTCGACGAGTTGATGCGCAAGTTCAAGGCTGCCCTCTATGTGTCCAAGAAGGACGAGGGCATCCCGCCGAGTTGGAACGAGGAAGGCGACCTCACGCTGAAACCCTCCGCCAAGATGGTGGGCAAGGTGCACGAGGCCCTCGGCAACGACGGGAACCCCGCTTAGTTCGGGCCCCGTTCGCTACACTCGATCGAAACAGCGGCTCCGAGCGCATGCTCGGGGCCGCTCTTCGTTTGTGGCGCTTGCATGTGGATCAGGTTGGCGTGCCGTCAGGGGTCGCGACGTGCACGCGCTAACCGATGTGAACCACGACCTTCCGCGAGCCCCGCGCGTGGCGGTGTTCCCAGAGGAAGATGCCCTGCCAGGTACCGAGCAGCAGACGCCCGGCTCTTACAGGCACCGAAAGCGAAGTCGCGGTGAGCGCGGCCTTGATGTGGGCCGGCATGTCGTCGGGGCCTTCGGAGGTGTGGCGGTAGAGCGGATCGCCTTCCGGCACGAGGCGTGCGAGCCAGCGCTCGAGATCGTCCTGCGCCGAAGGGTCTGCGTTTTCCTGGATCACGAGACTCGCAGACGTGTGGGGAATGAAGATGGTGCAGAGGCCTTCTTCGCCGTCGGCTTCAGTGACGAGCGCAGCCACCCGGGACGTGATCTCCACCATGCCCTGCCCGCGCACTGGCACGGTGAACTCACTCACGCGACCGCTCACGACTCGATGGCCTCGCGGCAGCGCTCTTCGAACGCCTGGTTGGCGTCGCGCAGGGCGGCTTCGGGGTCGATGTCGAGTTCGCGTGCGGCATCGACGAGGCGAAGCAGTAGCGAGCCGATCAATTCCCCAGAGCGTTCGCGCGCGTCAGGACCTTCGCGTGTTGCGTCGAGCGCCTTGCGCAGGGCGGCTTCGAGCGCGGTGTCTTCGAGCGAAGTCTCACGCGCCGAAGCGGCCAGGCCTTCGATGCGCTTTGCGCGCTTCTTGAGTTTCACCGCACGAGACAACGCGGGTAGGGCCATGGGCACACCCTCGAATGGATCGTCCTTGGCTTCACCGCGCGCCTGTGCCTTGCCGGCACGCTCCTTCGCTTTGCTCTCTTCCCAGAACCGCGCGAAGTCTTCGAGGGCTTCGAACTGCGTGACTTCGCCACCCTGCTCGGGGTCACCGAACACATGGGGATGACGGCGAACCAGCTTTGCGCCGATGCCCGCAGCGACGGCTTCGAAGTCGAAGTGCCCCGCCTCCCTCGCCATCTGGGCGTGGAACACGACCTGCAGCAACAGGTCGCCGAGTTCGTCACAGAGTTCGACCATGTCCCCTGTTCGGATCGCGTGATCGACCTCGTAGGCTTCTTCGAGGGTGTAGGGGGCGATGGTCTCGAAGGTCTGCTCGACGTCCCACGGGCAGCCTCCGTCCGGGTCACGCAGGCGCGCCATGATGTCGAGCAGGTTTTCGATCGCCGTCGATTGAGCGTCACTCATGAAGTCGAGTATGAGGAGCGGGCAGGCACGCCGCAACGTAGGGGCAGCAAAGGCACAGCATGCGTGCTGTCCACGCGCAGCGTCGTCCCGCGGGAGTAGAAGCTTCTATTGATGACTCACTTCGAAACGCTTCGGCGTCGATACAGATAGACGGACCATCTCTGGGGAGGGGATCGCCACGGAGGGCGCATGGACGTCCCCGAGATCATTCCCGTCCCCCTCGCGCCGGACACCCAGAAGAGCCTCACCCCCAGCGCGGTCAAGCGCTCCCATCCGCCGTTTCATGACCCTCGTAAAGAGGGTGAGGGTCAGGCCGACGCGCGAAAGAAACGCCAGCGCGCTGGCGGGGATGTGAACGAGGCTGCAGCCGCGGACAACGTCGTCGAAGACGACGCTTCGAGCGAGACGCGCGGACAGCGCATCGACTTGCGCGCTTGATGCCAGGCCCGCGCGGCCCCGCACCGCCCGAGCCCCACTATTACGATTGTTTCGCAGTCGGCGCGGAGGGGGTTGCCGGGTGGGAGCATTGGTGAAGTCGTTCCATGACCAGCGGCCCCACCAGGCCGCAACGCCGCCGCAACCGAGCACGGAAGCCCGCAACACCGCAGCGTGTTTTCGTGCGCACCGAGACCGCGGCATGCTCATTGCAAAACCTCCCATCATGTCCATCGCGAAACAACTCCTCGACGAAATCGAAGCCTTTGCCCACCGCAACCCGGGTCACGACGAATCCGTAGGCGCACTGGTGAGAGCCGTTCACCGGATCGACACGGAGTTCGAAGGAGAAGTCCGCACGCAGCTTCTCGAACAAGCGCGCGAAACCTTCCAGCGTCAGGTGCGCACCCTCGAGAACGCCGAGAAGACCCTCGACGCCCTCGAAAAGCTGCGCGAGAACCAGAAAGATCTCGTCGAAGCGCTGAAGCGCCTCACCGTGCGACGTCCCGAGGGCGCGACGCTCCACTGATCGCGCTGTCCATGGACGTGCCCGGCTACGGACGTGAAAGCAGGTCCCGCGCGATCGCCGAGATCTGGATCTCGTCGGTTCCCGCGTAGATCTGCAACACCTTCGCGTCGCGAGCGAGCTGCTCCACCAGGTATTCGCTCATGTAGCCGTTGCCGCCGTAGATCTGCACGGCTTCCATCGCGACTTCGACGGCAGCCCGCGCACTGTAGAGCTTCATCGCTGAAGCTTCGGCGAAGGTGATGCCGCGTCCGAGCTCCGCCCCTTCGATCGTGCGGAAGACCATGTTCTCCACGTTGATGCGCGCGACCTCCATGCGCGCGAGCTTTTCCTGAATGAGCTGGAACTCGCCGATCGGCTTGCCGAACTGCACTCGTTCCTTCGCGTACTTGAGCGAGAGCTCGAGGCACCGTTCGATCATACCGAGCGCCATGGCCGCGACCCCCGAGCGCTCCATCGAGAAGGTGTCCTTCGCTCCCGACTTCGACCGCTCGACCGGCTTGCCGCCGAGCAGGTGATCCTTCGACACCACCACGTCCGAAAGAAAGAGCTCACCGGTGGGCGAAGAGTGAAGACCCATCTTTCGCATCGGTTGGGTCTGGGTGAGCCCCTCCATACCCTTCTCGAGTATGAAGTTCATGATCTTGCGGTCCTTCGGGTCGACACCGGGTTCGTCGAGCTTGCAGATGAACACGATCGTGTCCGCGTAGGGACCGTTGGTGATGAACGTCTTGTTGCCGTTCAACGTGTAGGTGCCGTCGCCGTTGTCGACCGCCGTCGACTTCATGCTCCCGAAGGCGTCCGAACCCGAACCCGGCTCGGTGATCGCCCACGCACCAACCTTGTCGAAAGTCATGAGGTCGAGGGCCCAGCGCTCCTTCTGCTCCGTCGTGCCCTTGGACATGATGGCCGCCGAAGTGAGCCCCAGGCTCACGCCCATGGCGGTCACCATGCCGGGGCAGTAGCGGCAGATCTCGATGATCGGGATCAGCGACATCGCGGTCGCGTCACCGCGGCCGTCGGAGCCCTGGCTCTCTTCCTTCTTTGCACCCCTGTCTTTCTTCCCGCTCGCGGAACCTGCCTTTTCTGCGGCGATCTGCTTCGCAAAGCGAGCACGCGCCATCTCGTCCATGCCAAAAGTCTGGATGAGCTTGCGCAGGATGTCGTAGGGCGGCATGTCCCCGTGTTCGAGGGCTTCGAGATTGGGGACGATCTCTTCGTCGACGAACCGTTTGACGGTGTCGCGAATCATCAGGTGTTGCTCGCTCCATTCGATCATTGCACACGCTTCTCCATACACGGCGTTGATGCCGGGTGGAGCAAGCTAGCGCCGATCGCGGCGGAAGGAACGAGCCGCGCGAGAACCGCGATTCAGCTATCGAGCAGGGGCTCGAAGCGCGCCTTTTCGGTGGCCTTCATGTAGGCGTCGTGGGCGGTGATGGTGCCGTCCTTCGCGTGGGCGAAGAGCACGTCGTCCATCGCCTGCATGCCGTCGGCCTTGCCCGCCTGCATGATCGAGTAAAGCATCTGGGTATTGCCCTCGCGGATCACGTTGGGGAGCCCTGGCGTCTTGAGCAGGATCTCGTTACACGCGATGCGGCCATTGCCGTCGGCCGCTGGCAGCAGCAACTGTGACACGATGCCGCTCAGTGACTCCGAAAGACTCATCCGCACCATGTTCTGCTCTTCAGCAGGGAAGGCGTCGATGATGCGGTCGATCGTCTTGCTCGCGTTGTTGGTGTGAAGCGTGCCGAAGACCAGCATCCCCATCTCGGCCGCGGTGATGGCGAGGGATATGGTTTCTTGTTCGCGCATTTCGCCGACGAGGATGACGTCGGCATCCTGACGAATGGCCGAGCGAAGCGCCGGACCGAACCCCTGGGTGTGCAGCCCGACTTCGCGGTGCGAAAAGATGCACTCGCGGTTCTGATGCACGAACTCGACCGGGTCTTCGATCGTCACGATGTGCTTGGCCTGGTTCTTGTTGATCTTGTCGATGATCGAAGCCAGTGTGGTCGACTTACCCGAACCCGTCGGGCCGGTCACCAGCACGAGGCCGCTTTCGAGTTCGGCGAGGTCCTCGATCGCCTTGGTGACCTTCAGCTTTTCGATCGGGATGATCTCTTCGGGAATGATGCGGAAGACCGCGCCCGGGCCGTTCTGCTGCACGAAGTAGTTCGCGCGATAACGCGCCACCCCTTCGAGGCCATAGGCGAAGTCGACGTCATGGGTGTCGACGTATTCCTGCCAATGCCGCGAGCTCGCGAGTTCTTGCAGCAAGCCTCGCAACTGCTCGTCGCCCATCACCCCATGCCCTTCGATCACGCGGATCTTCCCCTTCGCGCGCACGCGGGGTTCGAGTCCGGCGGCGAGATGGAGGTCCGAACCATCGTTGTCTTTCAAGTAGGTGAGCAGTTCGTCGAGCTGCGCCATGGAGATTCCTTCTGGGGAGCTAGCGATCGCGGGTCGCGGAACGCGCGATCAGATCAGCCGGTGATCAGCTTCTTGTCTTCGGCGATGCGCAGGGCTTCTTCGCGATCGATCTGCCCGGTGCGCACGAGATCGTTGAGCGATTGCTCGAGCAGGTACATGCCGTGAGCACCACCGGTCTGGATCGCCGAGCGAACCTGGATCGTTTTTTCGTCGCGGATGAGATTCCCGATCGCCTTGTTGATCACGAGCATCTCGAGGGCGGGGATGCGGCCGCTACCGTCCTTCGCCACCACGAGACGCTGCGAGATTACGCAGCGCAGCGATTCGGAGAGCATCGTTCGCACCTGTCCCTGCTGGTTGCTCGGGAAGGCGCCGATCATGCGGCTGATCGTTCGCACCGCGTTCGAGGTATGGAGCGTGGCGAGCACGAAGTGGCCGGTTTCTGCTGCGGTCATCGCGAGCGAAATGGTTTCGAGGTCGCGCAGCTCACCGATCACGATGACGTCGGGATCCTCGCGCAACGCACCGCGCAACGCGCGGGCGAAGCTCGCCGTATGCCGACCCGCGTGGCGCTGATTCACCAGGCAACGCTTCGAGGGATGCACATATTCGATCGGGTCTTCGATCGTCAGGATGTGCTCGTCGCGCTCTTCGTTGATCATGTTCACGAGCGCCGCCATGGTCGACGACTTGCCACAACCCGCCGGCCCCGTGATGAGCACCATGCCCTGGTGGTAGTTCGTGTGCTTGGCCAACTCGTTGGGGAGATTCAGGCCTTCGAGGGTCGGCGCATCGGTGGGAATCGAGCGATAGACCGCGTCGAAGCCGCGCTGCTGGCGATAGATGTTGGTTCGGAAGCGCCCCACACCGTCGACGTCGTAACAGAGATCGAGTTCGCCGTAGTGACACAACTCGCGGCGTTGGTCGGGGGTCAGACTCGCGCTGACGAGGCGTTCGACTTCGTCGGCGGGCATCGGGGTCGAGTTCACTTCCTGGAGCTGACCATTGATGCGCGACTTGCGAGGGACCAGCGCGTGCAGGTGAATGTCGCTCGCGCCACTCATCACGGCGTCGCGCAAGAGCCCGTGCAGCTGTTCGACGTCCGCGGCGCTGGGCTCGCTCAACTTCAAGTCGAGCGAGATGCCTTCGAGGCCATCGTCGACTTCCACCGGCTGCGGGGCAGCGGGAGCAGCTTCGGGTGCGGCCGGCGGTTCCGCAGGCTGCGCCTCGCGAACGACCGGGGGTTCTTCGGCAACGACCGGTGGAGCTTCTTCGACGGGCTCCACCGCTTCGACCGTCTCCACGACCGGAGGAGCGTCGTCGAGGATCGGCTGGGTGATGTCGGGCTTCGCGGCTGCCGGCGGACGCTCGGGCGGCGGTTCCGCGACCGTGCGGCTCTTGACCGAAACGCCTTCTTCGTCCGGGCGCTTGGGGGCGTCCCTGGGCGCGCGCGTCTTGGGCAGCGGACGCTCGGGCACCGTGCGACCACTCGCCGCCTGGCGCGCGCGATGCTTGACCACGAGATCGCGCTGCAGCTTCTTGAGCTTCTGCACCTGGGCATCGCCCAGGAAACCCAATTTGATCAGGATGTCGCCGAGGCGCCGCTCGGGGTTGCGGCCCTGCTCGCGGGTCGCTTCTCGTAGCTGCTCCATCGTGATCATCTTGCACTGGATCGCGAGGCGGCCAATCAACGGAAGTTGCTGTTTTCCACTCATCGCGCCTGGATATCGGCCAGCCGGAAGAGCGCATTTAGGCGCAGCTGGGAGGGGGCGAGTCGGCTGGCTCGCGATTGTTGCCGGTGAAATACAATCGCCCGGGCCCCGCAGAGGAGGGTGAGCGGCCTGCTATGGTGCGCCGCCATGTCCAAGCAACCGAAACCGCTGCGCGGCTTTCAGCGCCGCCACCTCCGCAAGCTCGCCCACGGCAGAAAACCCGTCGTGTTCGTTGGCGACGGGGGCATAAGCGACGGCGTCGTGGCCGCCCTCGACGCAGCCCTGGCCGACCACGAGCTCGTCAAGGTGAAGCTGCGCGGCGCGGAGGCCAAGAAGGAAATGGCCGACCAGCTGGCGAAGCGCTCCGATGCGGAACTCTGCGGCCTGGTAGGCCACATGGTGATCCTCTACCGGCCCGACCCCGAGAACCCCGGGATCGAACTCCCGACCCGCGAAGCCTGATCGATAGATCGAGGCCTCAGCACCGCCTCGATCAGGCGATTCGCGTGCACACCGGGCACACCACCGGCCCGGTTTCGCCGTTCGGGCGCACGCCGAGGAAGGCGTTCACACCCGGCTCGAGGGTGTTGCCGCAGCGGGCGCAGGGGGCTTGCTGGTTCAGCACGAACGGCTGCCAGCCCAGCACGTCCTCGGCGGCCTTGGGTCCGGCCGGTTCGGCCCGGTCGGCCTCGGCTGCTTCGTCGGAGCGAAATTCTTCTTCGATATCAGTGACATCCGAGGTGTCACCGCGACGGCCCGCCGCCCGCCGACGCGCCCCGCGTCGGGCGCTGCGAGTCGCTCGCTGCTGTTTGCGAACTCGTTCGCGTATCCCATCGGCCTCTTCGACTACGTCTTCGACGAAGTCCCCGACGTCATCGGACACGTTTTCGACGACCGTGAAGACCTCCTCGAGGACATTGCGGACCAGGTTCGAAACGGGCACCCGCAGCTCGTCGGCCAGCTCCCGGATGTCCTCCGAGAGCTGCTCGGAAATCCGGGTGTGAAGGACCCGCTCCTTGCGCCGGCCTCGCCGGTGCCGGCGCGAACGGCGGTCGCCGCAGCGGTGATCGGAGCCGCACTCCGACTGGCTGGTCGATTGATTGGAAGAACGATCTCGTTCGCTCATGGCTCTACTCCTCATGGCCTCGGGCACGTTGGAGTTGACTGTGAGCCAACGTATCACAATGTGATACACCCGTCCCTGCAGGGGAAACGCTGCATCAAGGCACCACCCGATCCCCCGATCGATACCGCGCCAATGGCAACTCGACACCGCTGCTCACTCGACGTACCCGTATGCGCCAACATGATCGGCGCGAAGGGCGTCGATCGAGACCAGGATTACGTTGTTGGGACCGGTTGGCGTCACGTCACCGCCGCACGCGAACAACACCGCAGCGAGCGCACTTTCCAGGGCGATCCTCTGGAGCTTCGTCCCCACACCGAGGAGTTTGTCACACGGCTTCGCGCGGGAAGAGGGGTCGGCCCCAGCTGGATACGAATCCAGCTGGCTTGGATTCAGGTCGAGACGACGCGGAAGAGCCTCGGTGGCAAGGTCAGCGGCTACACTCGGGGGGATGGACCCTCTCTACGTACTACGCGTCTTGCTGACTTCGGTCGCAATAGGCGGCATCGTTTACGCGTGCCTGGGCACCGGGCTCGTCTCGCGCGAGCAGACCGACTGGTGGGGTGAGCTGCCAAAGCACAAGAAGATCGCGTTCGGTGCCGGCATCGCAGCCACGATTCTGCAGACCTTCGTCTGAGCGCGGCGGTTTGGGTCCGCCCACGCGGTCTCACAGATACGAAAGCCAACCCTCGTAGCCGGGCAGCTTGCCCGAGACCAGGTCGAAGTACTTCGCCTGGAGCTTCTCGGCGACCGGGCCGCGGCGGCCGGCGCCGATGGCGCGGTGATCGAGGGAGCGGATCGGGGTCACCTCGGCCGCGGTACCCGTCAAGAAGATCTCATCGGCGATGTAGAGATCGTCACGCGTCACCGCACGTTCGACGACCTCATAGCCTTCGGTCTTCGCCAGTTCGATCAATGTCGCGCGCGTGATGCCGTCGAGCACCGAGTAGCGCTCGGGGGTGCTGATCACGCCGTCGCGCACGACGAAGACGTTCTCGCCCGTCGCTTCGCTCACCAGGCCCGTCGAGTCGAGCATGATGGCTTCGTCGAAGCCGTCGAGTAGCGCTTCGCGCTTGGCGAGGATCGAGTTTACGTAGTCGCCGCAGGTCTTGCCGTTGGTCATCTTCGAATTCACGAAGTGGCGCGAGAAGGTGGAGATCTTGGCCGAGATGCCGCGCTCCATGCCTTCTTCGCCGAGGTACTTGCCCCAGGGCCAGGAGATCACGGCGACGCGGATCGCATTGTTGCCCGGGTGAAGCCCCATCGCGCCGTCACCAATGAAGGCGATCGGGCGGACATAACCCTCGGCGAGCCCGTTGCGGCGCAGGCTTTCGGTCGCGGCTTCTTCGAGCACGGCCTGCTCGAAGGGAATGTCCATGAAGTTGATCTTGGCCGAGTCGTACAGACGCCGCATGTGTTCGGACAGCCGAAACACAGCCGACCGATCGTCGTGGGTCCGGTAGCAACGGATCCCCTCGAAGACCCCGAGCCCATAGTGAAGCGTATGGGTCAGGATGTGGACGTTGGCTTCGTCCCAGGGAATGAACTCGCCATCGAGCCAGATCTCTTCGCCGCTGACTCCACCGTCGGCCTTGCTCGCCATGTCGCCTTGCTCTCCGTGTTACGTGTTGTGCGGCCACGCCGCCGCGCGAAAGACCGCAGAACGTAACAGATCGCAAAGCAGCGAAAACGGGCTCAGCAGCCCGTGGAGAACGGATTAGCGCCGCAGCAGGCGCCCGACCAGGCCCCTGCTCTTCTCGCAGCGCAGGTTGATGAGGCGCAGTTCTCGCAAGGGCCGCGCCGCATTCCCTTCCTTCACCTGCAACTCGAACATCCCGGTCGCGATCAGACCGAAGAGTGCGCGCCGCGTGACGGCGCTCGACATCGCACGACCGGAACCTGCGGGTCGTTGCCACTGCGACCGGAGCGCGCAGCCAGCACGACGTCGAAGCCATCGCGCTTCGGCAGCGAGATGTCGAGGCAGGTGGCGTCGGTCACGCTTCGCTGTTCATCTGGCGTGCGATTGCGGGCCCGAAAGGTGCCTGGAGGATACCGGCTTCGGTCACGATGGCGCTTACGAGATGCGCGGGCGTGACGTCGAATGCGGGATGGCGAACCGGAACGCCGGCCGGAACGAGTGCGTGGTCAGCGAGGATTGCGACCTCGTCGCGCCCGCGTTCTTCGATCGGGATCGCGCTGCCGTCGGGTGTTTCGAGGTCGATCGTCGTGCGCGGAGCCGCGACGTAGAAGGGGATCTCGTGGGCACGCGCGAGAACCGCGAGCGCGTAGGTGCCGATCTTGTTCGCCACGTCTCCGTTGGCCGCGATGCGATCGGCTCCGACCACCACGAGGTCGACCTGCCCCGTGCACATCAGGTGTCCGGCCATGTTGTCGGTGATCACCGTTATGGGCACGCGATCGCGTTGCAACTCCCACGCAGTCAGTCGCGCACCCTGCAGGAAGGGCCGCGTTTCGTCGGCCAGGACCTCGATGCCGCGCCCCGCGTCGTGGGCTGCGCGAATCACCCCGAGTGCAGTTCCGTAGCCCGCCGTTGCGAGTGCACCTGCATTGCAATGGGTGAGCACACACGCGCCCTCGGGAACGAGTTCGAGACCCGCGGCACCGATTGCACGGCAGTTGCGTACGTCCTCATCGTGAATGTGCTGCGCCTCGTCGATCAGCGCTTCGCGAAGCGCCTCGACGTTTCTGCCCTCGTGGGCGTTCCAGATCTCGCTCATGCGTCCGAGCGCCCAGAAGAGATTCACCGCCGTCGGCCGGGTTCGCGCGAGACGTTCGCGTGCCGACTCGAGGTCGCAGATCAGGCTTTGCGCATCGCTTGCCGGCGAGACCACGGCGGCGCGCGCAATCCCCATCGCGGCCGCGCAACCGATCGCAGGGGCGCCTCGAATCGCGAGGTCCTCGATCGCAAACGCGATCTCTTCCACATCGCGCAGTTCCAGGTAGTGCTCTTCCGCCGGGAGCCGCCGCTGGTCGAGCATCACCACGGCATCGTCCCGCCATGCAATGGTGAACCACTCCGAACTCATGCTGCCGCTCCGTCCCTTCCGCGCGCTACTGCGCCGCGAGTTCGCGTTCGAGGATCTGCTTCACGTCCGCGGGGTTCGCCTTGCCCTGGGTCGCCTTCATCACCTGACCCATCAGGAAGTTCAACACCTTGCCGTCTCCCTCGCGGTACTTGTCGACGGAATCGGGGTTGCTGGCGATCACTTCTCGTGCGACGCCTTCGATCAGCCCCGTGTCCTGAACCGATTCGAGGCCACGTTCGGCCATGATGGCTTCGGGGTCTCCCCCCGACTCGGCGAGCACGCCGTAGATTTCGCGCCCGCTCTTCGCGGTAAGACGCCCCGAATCCACCAACGCGACGAGCGCGGCGAAGCTTTCGGGGGTGAGCGCGAGGTCTTCGATGCTGCGGTCTCCTTCGCCGAGGCTCTGCAACACATCGCGCAGAATCCAATTGGCGACCGACTTCGGTTGCGCGTGGATCACCGTCGCGTCTTCGAAAAACTGCGCGAGCGCCCGGCTCTGGGTCAGCGTCGTCGCGTCCGATTCGCTGAGCGCGTACTCGGCGACGAAGCGATCGCGCTTGTCGTCTGGCAGTTCGGGCAACTGGGCCTGCACGGCTTCGATGTCCGCTTCGCTGATCATGAGTGGGACGAGATCGGGATCGTCGAAGTAGCGGTAGTCGTCCGCGTTTTCCTTGAGGCGCATGACGCTCGTATGTCCCGTGGCGGGATCGAACGCCATGGTGGCCTGCACGACTTCGTCGCCGTCGTCGAGCACTTCGGCCTGGCGCTCGACTTCGGCGTTGATCGCCGCTTCGACGAAGGCGAACGAATTGAGGTTCTTGATCTCGGTGCGCGTCCCCAACTCTGCACCCGGGCGACGCAGCGACACGTTGGCGTCGCAGCGGAACTGGCCTTTTTCCATGTCGGCGTCCGATACCCCGATGTAACGAAGGATGGCGCGCAACTTCTTGAGATAGGCGCTCGCCTCCGCGGCCGAGCGCAGATCGGGTTCGCTCACGATTTCGAGCAGCGGCACACCGGCGCGATTGAGATCGACCAACGTGTCGGTGGTCGCGTGGGTGGCGTCGTGGATCGATTTGCCGGCGTCTTCTTCGAGGTGGGCTCGCGTAATGCCGATCCGCTTCTGCACGACCTCGGCGCCGCCGCCCTTCTTCTTTCCTTTCTTCTTGCCCTTTCCCGAAGCCACTTCGATCTCGAGCCAACCATCGCTCACGGTGGGTTCTTCGAATTGCGAGATCTGATAGCCCTTGGGAAGATCGGGGTAGAAGTAGTTCTTGCGCGAAAACACCGACCGCTCGTTGATCGTGCTGTGGGTCGCCAGACCGAGGCGGATCGCGAGTTCGATCACCGAGCGATTCAACACCGGCAACACACCGGGCAATGCAAGGTCGACCGGGTGGGTGTTGTGATTGGGCTCGTCGCCATACGCCACGGGGGCCGGGCTGAAGAGCTTCGACTGCGTGCGCAGATGGGTGTGGACTTCGAGGCCGATCACGACCTCGTATCCCATGTAGAGCTGGTCTTCGCGTGCCTCGCTCATGCGAACTCCGGGGGGTGGACGAGATGATGGTCGGTGCGGCGCTGGTACGCGTCGGCGACGCGCAGCAGGCGTCCTTCGTCGAGCACGCGGCCGAGCAACTGCAAGCCGACGGGAAGGCCTCCCGTGAGACCGCAAGGAACACTGATCCCGGGAATGCCCGCGAGGTTGGCTGAAACGGTGTAGATGTCCGACAGATACATGCTGACCGGATCGTCGATCTTCTCACCGAGCGCGAAGGCCGTTTCGGGGCTGGTGGGCGTCGCGATCACATCGCACTGCGAGAACGCCGCGTCGAAGTCGTCGCGCAACAGCGTGCGCACCTGCTGGGCCTTCTTGTAGTAGGCGTCGAAGTAGCCCGCGGAAAGCACGTAGGTGCCGAGCATGATGCGGCGCTTCACTTCGTCGCCGAAGCCTTCGGAGCGCGATCGTTCGTACATCTGCTGGTAGTCCGCGACCCCTTCCGCGCGGCGTCCGTAACGCGCGCCGTCGAAACGGGCGAGGTTGCTCGACGCTTCGGCGTTGGCGATCAGGTAGTAGGCCGGCACCCCGTAGCGCGTACGCGGCAGACTCACCTCGACGACCTTCGCACCGGCCGCTTCGAGATCGGCAACACCGGCCCGCACCCGCTCGAGCACTTCCGGATCGCCACCCGAGACGTCGAAGTATTCCTTCGGTAACCCGATCGTGAGCCCCTCGACGTCGCCGTCGAGCCCCTCGCTGTACTGCGGCACCGGCTCGGGAATCGAAGTCGAATCGCGAGGGTCGTGTCCGGCGATGGTTTCGAGCAGCAGCGCGGCGTCGGCGGCCGAATGCGTGAAGGTCCCGATCTGGTCGAGGGACGACGCAAAGGCCACGAGACCCCAACGCGATACGCGTCCATAGGTGGGCTTCAACCCGGTCACACCGCAGAAGCTCGCGGGCTGACGGATCGAGCCCCCGGTGTCGCTACCCAACGCGCCGCCGACGATGCCCGCCGACACCGAGGCCGCCGATCCACCCGATGATCCACCACAGGTTCGCTCGAGATCCCACGGGTTGTGCGC
Organism: Myxococcota bacterium; assembly: GCA_030748735.1. Taxonomy (GTDB): domain Bacteria; phylum Myxococcota_A; class UBA9160; order UBA9160; family UBA4427; genus DUBZ01. The sequence goes on from JASMLK010000025.1 coordinate 59,687, forward strand.
GACACCGTGGATCGTGTTCTCGGTCGACGAGCCCATCGCGAACTCGTCCATGTTCGCCGCACCGAGCACGACTGCACCCGCCGCCTGAAGTCGTTCGACCACGCAGGCGTCGAACGGCGACGAATAACCTTCGAGGATGCGCGACGAACAAGTCGTCGGTTCACCGCGCATCACCATGTTGTCCTTCAAGACGATCGCAACCCCGTCGAGCGCGGAAAGCACCTTGCCCGAAGCGCGGCGGGCGTCGGCCTCGTCGGCGTCGCGCTGCGCGCGCTCACCCCGCGAATGCACGACGGCGTTGAGCCGCACGTGGGTTGCCGCGTGGCGTTCGAGGGCGGCGTCGACGAGTTCGCGCGACGAACAGCTGCCGCTCGCCAGCGCGTCCCGCTGCTCCACCAGCCCCGCAAATGCGTCGACCATCAGCCCTCTTCTCCTTCGAGGACCTTCGGGACCGAAAAGGCGGTGCCGACGTGTCGGGGTGCGTTGCTGACCGCGACTTCGGGGTCGAGAGCCGGCGCAGCTTCGTCCTCGCGCACCGGGGTTTCGAGCTCGATCGCATGTGCGGTGGGCGTAATGTCGCTCGTATCGAGCTCTTCGAGCGTGGCGACCCATTCGAGGATGCGATCCATGTCCCTGGCCATGCGATCGACTTCGTCCGGGTCGAGGGAAAGGCGCGCGAGCCCCGCGATATAGGTCACCTGGTCGGCACTGATCTTGGTCATAGCGGGCAGCAGGCTAGCAAGGCATCGGCCAATGCGGCATTGCGCCGGGTGTACCCGAGGGATAGCCTCGCTCGCCTGATGACAAGCGAATCCGACGTTTTTACGTCGCTCTCCGAAGATATCCAGAAAGGCATCACGGACCTCGGCTGGTCGATCCCCATGCCCGTCCAGGCCAAGGCCATCCCGCTGATGCGCGAGGGCGGCGACCTGATCGTGAAGGCGCTCACCGGTAGTGGCAAGACCGGTGCTTTCGCGATCCCCGTGTGCGAAGCCATCGACACCGAATCCCGCGACACGCAGGCGCTCATCATGCTGCCGACGCGCGAACTCGCGATCCAGGTTGCGAACGAGACCATGAAGATCGGGGAGCATCGCGGCGTACGCTGCCTGCCCGTCTACGGTGGTGTCGGATACGGCCCGCAGAACGAAGGGCTGGCCGCGGGGGCACACGTCATCGTGGGCACACCCGGCCGCATCCTCGACCACCTCGGCAACGGTCGCATCGACTTTTCGAAGCTCCGCGTCCTGGTGCTCGACGAAGCCGACGAAATGCTCTCGCTGGGCTTCTGGCCCGACATGCGCGAGATCGCTTCGCACCTGCCGGAAGACCGGAAGACCCACCTCTTTTCGGCGACGATGCCCGAAAAGGTGCGCTCGCTGTCGCGCTTCTTCCAGAACGACGCCGAGTTCGTGACCCTCGAAGACGATCAGGTCGCACCGCAGCAGATCGAGCACTGCTACTACGTCTGCACGGCGCAGAACAAGGAAGCGACACTTCTCCGCATCATCGAATACGAAGATCCCGAGAGCGCGATCATCTTCTGCAACACCAAGGCCGACGTTCGCTACGTGACCAATTACCTCACCAAGCGCAACATCGACGCCGACCAGATTTCGGGCGACCTCACCCAGCAAGCGCGCGAAGCCGCAATCAAGCGCATCAAGAAGGGCAAGCTGCGCTTTCTCGTTGCGACCGACGTTGCGGCGCGCGGGATCGACATCAGCGACCTGTCCCACGTCATCAGTTACAACGCCTCCGACTCGCCCGAGACCTACGTGCATCGCACCGGGCGGACCGGGCGCGCGGGCAAGAGCGGGGTCGCGATCTCGCTCGTGTCCGGGCTCGACATCGGCAACTTCAAGCACATGCAGAATGTGAACAAGATCAAGGTTGCCGAGCGAAAAATCCCGAGCGAAAAGGACGTGCGAAACCGCATCGCCGAGCGCCTGAAGGTGAAGGTCGAGCACGAGATGCGCGCACTGCCGAAGGAAGTCGTGGCCGACCGCATCGATCGACTCATTCCCGTCGTCGAGACCCTGGCGGACAGCCAGGAGGGGCGGCGTGACCTCGCCGGTATCCTCGCCGCCTACCTGGCGGAACATCGCCCCGAAACCACCGTGACCGACACCGACGCCGCGGCCAAGGACGACGCATTCGAAGGCACCGCGAGCAGCGACATCGTGGACGATCGCCCGCCGAAACGCAGAGGCGGTGGCGGGCGCGGGCGCTCCGGTGGTGGAGGCGGGCGCGGTGGCAGAGGTGGAGGCGGCCGCGGCAGGCGGTCGCGATAGACGGTCGCGTTGAGTTCGACGCCGTCCGCGACTGACGCCCCCGCAAGTGCTCCGCGGGAAGCGACCGTCGCTGCGACGCGCGCCCTCCCCAACTGGTTCTACGCCGCCCTCGCGTTCGGCGCCGTCGTTCGTTTGTTCCTGCTTTCCGCGACGCCCGGAACCCTCGATGTCGAAGTGTGGCAGCTGCACACCATGGCACTCGGGAAGAAGGGGCTGATCGACTACTACCAGGGCGGCGCGCTCCAGTTCAATCATCCGCCCCCGGTCGCGATCGCGATGTCGGGAGTCGCCGGGTTCGCGAAGGCTACGGGCCTCTCGTTCGCGGCGTGCCTGCGCTTTCCGTTCGTGCTGTTCGATCTGGCAACCGTGGTGCTGCTGCTTCGTTGGTTGCAGGGATCACGCCACCGCGAGTGGGTCGCCGCCGCCTTCTGGTTGCATCCGCTGGCCGTCATCTATTCCGCCTATCACGGCAACACCGATTCGGCGGTCGCGACCTTTGCGGTCGCGGGGGCGATGTTCGCGTCGCGCGGCAACGGGGCACTCGCGGGCGCCATGCTGGGGCTCGGTGTCTGGATCAAGCTTCCCGTCGTACTGGCCGGTCCCGCACTTCTGCTGGCACTGCCCGACAAGCGGGAGACGCTGCGTTTCTGTGCCGTGGGCGGTGTCGTCGCGATCGCGGGGTTCGCCCCCGCGCTCATCATGGACGCACGGGCGGTCGTCGACGCGGTGATCCTCTATCCGGGTCTCGAAATCCGCACCGGGAGCGGCATCACGATCTGGGGACTCCTCAATCTACTTCCCGACATGGAGTCCCTTTCGACGTCGATGCGTCTTTCGCTCATCGACCTGCGCGCTTTCGTCATGCAGTGGAACAGCGCGATCGCGATTGGCCCTGTTCTGCTACTTGCGTGGTTGCGCCGCGGTGACGTTCCCGCCAACGCCGCAACACTCGGCACGACCCTCGCCGCCGGCTTCGCGCTCTTCTACGGCTTCACCAACAGCTGGGCATTCCAGTACTTCGCCTGGTCGATCCCCTTCTGGCTGCTGGCGCCGCGCTGGTTTGCGCTCGGCGCATCGCTGTTCGCCAGCGCGTACATCTACGGCCTCTACGCGTGGCTCTGCGGCGACCCGTTCCTGCTCGGCAGCTGGGACTTCATCGGCAAACCCGATTGGCCCGGCGCATTGCTGGCGGCGCGCAACGCGGCCAATGCCTTCTTCGCGCTGAGTGGAATCGTCTTCCTCGTGTCGGCCATCCGGGGAAGCCGAGCTCAGCAGCAGAACGCGGGCTAGAGCGAGATTTCCACCGCCTTCTCGTCGCCGCCGGGTCCGCGCAGCGACCGGAGCGAGAGTTTGCGCGCCGCGGGTTCCAGCCAGACGCTGTGCTCGCCGAGTGCGTCGGCTACGGCGGTCGCTGCTTCGCCCGAAAGCGAAGCGTCTCGCGCGAGATGGCCGGCGAGTGCACCCGACAAGGGTTCGGGGGCGCCGTCGAACGCCACCGCCTCGTCGAAATCGCTGATGCGACAACCCGTGCCCTCGACCTCGGCCCGCGCGAGGCGACCCTGGGCGTCGACGATCACGAGGCTCACGTTGCCCGCCCGCGGCCGCTTCGAACACCAGTCGACGCAGCCCTCGACGTCTTCGAAGCGCTGCAGGCATTCCTGGACCAGCAGGACCGCATGGGGCGCGTGACGGGCGTTGACCGCACCCGCCAACACGCCACTTCCGTACGACTCGCTCCGCGGCACCAAGGCCAGCGACACGCCGGCTTCGTTGATGCCCGCCACCGCGGTCGCGAGCCACGGCAGCGTGACCTCGATCGAAGCGAAACCAACTTCGGGCCGGCTGCGCCGCAGCCACCAATGGCTCTGTGAAAACGGTCCGCCGCACAAGGTGCGCAGCAAGATCGGAGCGGCACCGCCCGTGCGCGCCGAGGCGATGGCGACGGCGGGGGCGAACAAGATGTCGCTCGGATCGGGGGGCGTCGTGGCGCGAGAAAACAGGTCCATCAACGATTCGAACGGCACGTCGGCGTTGCGCGCGATGCCCGCCATGCGTTCGGCCAGGTGGGTGTAGTGGCGCACCAGCTCGCGGCCGGCACCGCGCCCGAGGCGATGCCCTCTCGTGAGGGCGCGCAGCGTGGGAATGCGGCTGCGGCGCGTCGCGATACCCCGCTCGGCAAGGGCCGCGCGAATCGCGTCCTTGCACACGAGCCCCTGGGCGTGCCCCATGGCGCGCGGATCACCTACGCAGTCGAAGACGGGGTCCATGCTCGAATGCTCAGTTCACCCGGCCCGACGCCGCTGTGCGCTCGTCCGAGTCGAGCGCCTCGTTGAGGGAACCCGTGCGGTAGCCCTCGAGGTCGAGTGCGATCCAACGAAAACCCATGGGCTTCACGGCGTCTGCCATGCGCTGCGCCATGGCGGGGTCGAGGGCGCGAGCGAGCTCTTCCGGTGCCACCTCGATGCGGGCGAGGTTGCCGTGGTGCCGCAGGCGGAACTGCACGAAACCGAGGTCTCGCAGCGCCTGTTCTCCGCGTTCGACCTGGTCGAGTCGTTCGCTCGTCACCTGCGTGCCATAGGCGAGACGCGAAGCCAGACACGCCGAAGCGGGCAACTCCGCCGTCGGCAGCCCCGCTTCGCGCGACAGCGCGCGAATCTCTTCCTTGCCGAGGTCGGCGTCGAGCAACGGCGCGAGCACGGCGTGTTCGTGAGCGGCCTTGTGGCCGGGGCGGAAGTCGTCGGTGTCGTCGCGGTTGATCCCGTACGCGACCTTCGCGAAATCGAGCCCGGCCATGACGTCAGCGATGCGATCGAAGAGCTCCGTCTTGCAGTGGTAACAGCGGTCGGCCCGGTTGGCGCGATAGTCGGGATTGTCCATCTCGTTCGCTTCGATGAAGCGATGGGGGATGTCGAATTCACCCGCGATCTTCTCGGCCATCTCTCGCTGGACCGCGGGATACGACGGCGAAAGCGCCGTCACGGCCAGACACCGCTCAGCGAGGACCTGCCTGGCCGCATAGGCGAGGTAGCTCGAATCGACGCCTCCGGAAAAAGCGATCGCCAGGCCCCCCGTGTCGCGCAGGGCCTCGTAGAGGCGGGCCTGCTTGTCGCGAACTGCGGGCGAGATCGCAGAGTCGAATGGAGGTGCCGGGGGAGCCATGGCGGGCAAGGTAAGAGCCCGCCGTCGTGGAATCAACCAAGGCGCAGCCGCGGCCCCGGATCGCCGAGGCCGCGGCCCGGCAATCGAAGTGTGCCCGGGATATGCTTCGCTCTCGGGGGGCAAGATGAGCAAATTGCGCATAGGTCTGCTGTACGGCGGCCGATCGGTCGAGCACGAAGTGTCGATCACGTCGGCGACGTCGATCCTCGAAGCGCTCGACTCCAAGCGCTACGACATCACCTTGATCGGCGTCGACCAGGAAGGGCGCTGGCACAGCGGCCCGGGCGACCGAGACCCCGGCCGGCTGCTCGAGGGGGCTGCGGCGACCGCCATCACAGAGCGTGCGGGCGAAGACTCGAGCACCGAGGTCCTGCTTCCCGCCGCACCCGTTGGCGACACCCTGGTTCCCGCGGATTCGAGCGCCGCGCTTTCGGCCGCCGAACTCGACGTGATCTTCCCCATCATCCACGGTCGCGGCGGCGAAGACGGCGCCCTCCAGGGCCTGCTCGAGTTGGCTGGCGTCGCCTACGTGGGCTCGGGGGTGCTGAGTTCGGCCATGCAAATGGACAAGGACGTGGCCAAGCGCCTGCTCGCCGCAGCCGGCCTTCCCGTCGTCCCCTGGCTCACCTTCAAGGGCCACGATCTGCTCCCCGAGCGCATCCCCGACACGGCCGCGCGGGGGATCGCAGAACTCGGAGCCCCGCTCTATGTGAAGCCCGCGAACTCGGGTTCGTCGGTGGGCATTCATCGCGTCGAAAACCGGGACGACCTCGTCGAGGCGATTCGCGATTCGAGCCGCTACGACAGCAAGGTCCTGCTCGAACAGTCGGTCGACGCGAGGGAGATCGAAGTCGCGGTCTTGGGGAACGACTCGCCCCAGGCTTCGCTCCCCGGCGAGATCCGGCCGCGCAGCGCCTTCTATGACTACGAAGCGAAGTACCAGGACGACGCCACCGAGCTGATCGTGCCCGCCGAGATCAGCCAGGAGCAGAGCGACCAGGTGCGAGAACTCGCCGTACGCGCCTTCCGCACCCTCGACGGTGCCGGGCTCGCGCGTGTCGACTTCCTGCTCGCACGCGACGGCGGAGCGCTCTACATCAACGAACTGAACAGCCTTCCGGGCTTCACCTCGGTGTCGATGTATCCGCGACTGTGGGAAGCGACCGGCCTTCCCTACAGCGAGCTGCTCGATCGGCTGATCGAGCTGGCGCTCGAACGTCACGAGCAGCGCGAGGCGCTGGTGACGAAGTACGAGGGCAGCGGGGGCTCAGAGGGATAACGCGCCCGCGTTCATTCCTTGGGAGCGGGGTTCTTCCTGGTCCGAGGCTCGACCACGTACCCGAGCGCGCGAAGCTGATGCAGGCGCATCTGGTCGAGTTCGATGTCCTTGGTCTCGACCGCCGACTCCTTGCCCTCGGCGAGGAAGGCATCCATCTCGGCGCGGAACTCGGCGTAACGCTCCGCTTCCTGCTCGGCGATGTTCTGCCGCTCGAGGGGATCGACGTTGTGGTCGTAGAGCCAGCGATGTCGCTCGAGTTTTGGACGCGCGATCGCGCGATGGCCATCCTTGATCATCGCGATCAGCGGATCCGCCTCGGCCTCGACCTGCCCCCACGACAGATCGAGCTGCGAAAACAGGCTGCGGTCGGCAAGCGCACGCGCTTCGTCGGACGGGGGACCGTCGCTGGCTGCGGCTTCGATGAGCGGCATGAGCGAACGGCCATCGGCGCGGTCGAGAGGCGGAAGACCGAGCAGATCGAGAATGGTCGGCCAGACGTCGACGTTGGCGACGTGGGGCTCCACCACGAGCCCGCCTTCGATCTCGAAGGGCGGCACGATGATGAACGGCACTTCCTGCACTTCTCGGAAGAGCGTGCGCGCATGCCCCTCCTGCCCGTGCTCGAAGAAGCCTTCGCCGTGATCGGACACGATGACGATCATGGTGTTGTCGAGCAGGTTCCGGTCCCGCAGGGCATCGACCATCATGCCGACATTGCGGTCCACCCAGTGGATCGACGAGTCGTAGAAGTCGCTGACGTCGGTCCCGTAGATCGGCGACGTGTCGGCATAGAGCGACTGATGGACGTCCATATAGTGGAGATACAGGAACCAGCGCTCGCTCTTGTACGACTCGAGAAACTCGAATGCGACCTCGCTGGCGTCGTAGTCCGTACCTGTGAGGTTCCGCGCCGAGGGATTGCCCACGATCATGCCGACGCGACGCTGCGCGTGCGGACGAACGTAGAGGTCGAAGCCCTGGTTGAAGCCGAAGTTCGCCGCCACCCAGCCGTTGCGCCAGACGCCACCGGTGCGGAAGCCGGCGTCGCGCAGCACCTCCGCGGGCATCTGCGCGTCCTCGGTGAGCGACTGGAAGTAGCGCTGGATGCCCGTGCGCTCGGGATACATCCCCTGCCACAGGGACGCCATCGAGGCCTTCGTCCAACTGCTCTGGCTCTCGACGTGGGCGAAGCGGATGCCCGATGAGGCCAGCTCGGCCATGATCGGGCTCGTGGTGCGGCTGTAGCCGTAGGCGTCCATGCGATCGGCCCGGAGGGTGTCGATCACGATGAACAGCAGGTTCACGTCATCGCGGCCCTCGAGGGCCCTCACGTCCTCGATCGTGCCGGGCGGGCGCTCCTGCGGAACGTGGACCTGCACCTGGCTCACGACGGCCAGGACCACCAGGAGCAACGCACCGGCGAAGTAGAGCCACGCGGATTGGAAGATCTTGGGTGTCGCCATGAGCCTCTTGGTGAGCCTTTGCGCCGGCACGCCTGTTCGGCCACACCGCTGTGGCCGAGGGCCGCGTAGTCTACCCCGATTTTGGACTGCTTCGGCAGAAACCGCCGGAAACAAAAAGAAAAAGGCGGCCATCCCGAAGGATGGCCGCCCGTCTTTCTAGCCTCTACTCCTGATCCTGGTAGATCGAGAGCGGGGCAGGCGCTTACTTGCGCATGCGTGCCCGGCCGACGACCGCGAGGCCAGCTGCGCCCGTGAGGAGCAACAGAGCCGTACCCGGTTCCGGCAGGAAGGTGAACGTCTTGGTCACAGAACCGGCGACGTTACCCGCGAGGCTACCCGTGCGAATGCGGAAGGGCGAAACCATCTTGACCGAACCCGCCTGCGAGGCAGAGGCCAGATTGTTCGCACCCGCGATCACCACGGTGTTGTTTTCGATCACCGAACCGCCCGACGTCAGCTCGTAAGCCGAGAGGAGCTGCACAGTGGTCAGGTTGAGCGTGAACGCAACACCCGTCGTTCCGAGGGACGGAACGTTGACGATGTTCGACGACAGGCCCGTGATGTTCGCGGTGCCCGTGTTGAACGGGTTGCCCGTCACGACGAGAGCGTTCTGGAGAACGTTCGCGAGGCTCGTGACACCGCCGCTGCCGAGGTTGCCGAGCGAGATGATGAAGTCGAAGCCACCAGCGCGGAGAACCGCCTGGCCCGTGTTCGACTCGAGGCCACCGAAGCCACTCACCGTGCCAGCGCCAATGGGGTTCACGTAGGACTGAGCTTCGTCGAAGTCGCCCGTACCGGCGTGGAGCGTGATCTTGAGGCCGGTGAGCTGCGGAAGGCCGGTGAAGGCCGCGGACTGAACCGCCTTCGAAGTCGTCTGGAAGATGCTGCTCGCTTCGGTGATACCGTGACCGGTACCCACGTTGCTGAGCGTAACTCCCGTCGACTGAGCGTTGAGGCGGATCTGCGGAACCGAGCCAATCTTGATGTCTAAGAAGCTGTTGGCCTGGTCCAGATCACCTGCATTCGCGGTCAGCGAGAACGTGATCGCCATCCCGAACGCCAATGCAGCAACTAACACTTTGCGCATGGTTTCTTTCCTTTGGTTTCTGGTTGGGTCTTGCCTGGATTGCCCCGAACACCTTGTCCGGTTGCGGGATCCTATCCTGCATGTCCTGCATGTTGCACGGTGACCCGTGCTGGAACCAAGCAGCTTCGAAGTTGTCAGCGATGCTGGCGGCCCGAGTCTGCGAGGGTTCCGGCCCCGATTTAGTGCAAGTTGAATGCCACCTTGGGCCCCGAAGGCCTCGAACTCACAAGTACCTGTAACCACAAGAGAAACTGGGTGTGTCGCCCCCTCGCAGGAGGGCGGAATCCGCTCCCGGTGAGGGGCAAGAGGAAGCAATGTTCCCAAACTTGGGGAAAAGTTTTTCCAGCCTCCGGTGCGAGGCAAGCCAGGCGCAAAGCCTCGGCAGATCAACCGCGACGGCGGTGCGGTGAGCAAAAAACACACCGAATCAACTCACCTTTTGAGCGCCTGTGGCACTCACGGCAGCAGACCTGAGGGGTCCTGCGCACGATTCGATTCTCTCGAAACTGACGTAAGCTCCAGCGCCGTTTCGAACCAGGGAGGCCGCGGCCAATCATGCAACGATCGACCATGCAACGATCGACCCGAACCACCACTACCGCCCACAGCGGACAAGGCGCTTTCGCCGACGCGCCCGTTCGGGTGCCGCGCAACGCGAGTTCGCCGCTCGCGCTCGCCCTGCTCGTTCTTCTTTCTATTTTCTTCCTCGCCGGCTGTTACAACGACCCCGAATCGCGCCTTGCGGAAATCCGCGCCATTCAGGCGGGTGGGCGCTTCGAGGAATCGATCAAGCCCCTCCGGGTGTTGCTCACCGCCGAGCCCGACCACCCCGAAGCGAACTACCGCCTCGGCGTGGCACTCGTGCAGACGGGGCGCTCCAGCCTGGCGCTGTGGCCGCTCATGAAGGGCGCCAACAGCGAAGAGTTCGGCACGCAGGCGGGGATGCTCCTCACCGCGACCCTGATCTCGCAGGAATCCTACGAGGAAGCGATCCGCGCGATCGACCGCATCATCGAACGCGAACCCGACAACCTACCCGCGCGTTACGCGCGCGCGACCGCCTACATCGGCGCCGCACGTCCCGCCGACGCGCTTTCGGACGCGGACCACGTGCTCAGCGTCAAACCCGGCGACGGTCACGCCTACTCGATCAAGATGGCGGCGTTGCTCGATCTCAAGCGGTTCGACGAAGCCGAAGCCAGCCAGCTCGAACTGGTGAAGATCACCGAAGCCGGAACGAGCATCGATCAGGCCGCACGCGCGTGCGGGATCCTGGCGCGCTTCTACGCCGACCAGGGCGACAACGACAAGTCGCAGGAAACGCACGAAGTCTGTCTCGAGAAGTACCCCGATCACCCGATGGTCCGGTCGTGGGCGTCGAGCTTCTACACGCTCACCGGCCAGCCCGACAAGTCGATCGCCATCTGGCGCGGTGCCATCGATGCGAACCCCGAAGACTTCGACCTGCGCACCACCCTCGCCAACCTGCTCGCCGAACAGGACCGCATGGAAGAAGCCGAGGAACTGATGGTGCAGACGGCCGAGTTGTTCGACAGCGCACGTGCCTACCAGGCGCTGTCTCACCTCTACTCGCGCAACGACAAGCCCACCAAGGCCCGTGAGGCGCTCGAAACCGCACTCGCGCGTACGAAGAACGAACCGGACGTGCTGCGATACACGGTTGGAGATCTCTTCATCGAAGAAGGTGATCTGGAAAGCGCGAGCGAGGTCGCCAAGGGCCTCAAGGAGCCGAGCTACCGGCACCTGCTGAACGGCGCGATCCAACTGGCGAAGGGCGACCCCGTGAAGGCGCTGCAGGACTTCGATCGTGGGCTGCGCCTGTGGCCCAACAACGCTCGTGCGCGCTTCCTCGCAGGCGTGGCGGCGCAACGTGCGGGCATGCACGACCGTGCGATCACCGAGTTCCGTGAATCGGTGCGCGTGTCCGAAACCGAAACCGATGCCTCGCTCCAACTCGCGCGCATCTACTACACGCTCGGGCAGTGGACCACGGCACGTCAGTTCGCCTCGCGCCACGTCAAGAACCGCCCGCTGGTGAGCCCCGAAGGTCACATCATCGATGCGCGGGCGGCTGCAGCCCAGAATCAACTCGCGGCCGCGTACCGCACCCTCGACTCGCTCAAGCAAACCATCTTCGCCGGAGCTGCGATGGCCGAACGCGCCAGCCTGATGGCGGAATACGAAACCCTGGCGAAGGCGATCGAGTACGTCGAAGGGGCTTCGCTCGACCTCACGCACATCGACCAGCTGCCGGTCGTGCGCGTCTACAGCGCCCTGTTGCTCGACGCGGGGCGCGGCGACGATGCTTCGCGAACCGCTTCGAAGCTGCAGGCGCAGAACCCCGAGTCGCTCGAAGCCATGGAGGTCGCGGCGGCGGTATTCGATCGACTCGGCACGCACGCCGAAGCCGAGGCGTTGGTCGACGACGCCATCGCGCAGAATGCCGACTTCGCGCCCGGCCTGGCCTTGAAGGCGAGCCTGGTTGCGCGACGCGGCGAAGACACGACCGCGCTCGAACTCTTCGATCGCGCTGCGGCGGCCGACCATCAGAACCCGAACTATGCCTACCAGGCTTCCCGCATCGTCCGCAAGCGAGGAGACACGACCGGCGCGAACGAACGACTGCGTGCGATCGTCAAGAGCGAGCCCGGTCACGTCCCGGCCAACAACGATCTGGCGTGGCACCTCGCACAGGCCGATGAAGAGCTCGACTTCGCCCTCGAAATGGCAACGCGTGCTTCGGCGCGACAGCCCGACGCCGACACCCTCGACACGTTGGGTTGGGTGCAATACAAGCGCGGTACCTACGACGAAGCGATCGCGACCTTCGAGAAGGCCCTCGAGCTGCGGCCGGACTCGGCTTCCATCCGCTACCGCCTGGGCCTGGCCCTGGCGAAGGCGGGGTCGGACAAGCAGGCGCGCGCGGCACTCGAGCAGGCCATCGGGGGATCGGCATTCCCCGAACTCGACGACGCCAAGGCCGAACTCGCTCGCCTGCAGGGTTCCTGAGCCCGACGCCCGGCAACCGGAGACCCTTGGCAATTCGCCGAACACCCTTCGACGCAACACGCCTCGCGACGGCGGCGGTGCTTGCCGCGATCGTGGTCGCGTCGGGCGGGGGGTGTTCGTCCGACGAGTCGCGCGCCGCGTACCACAACGCTCGCGCCCAGGCGTTTCTCGAAGAGGGCAATCTCGCGGCGGCGGACATCGAGTTCCGCGCCGTCTTGAGCGTCGCGCCCGACAACGTCGAAGCCAACCTCGCACTCGCCGACATGGCCGAGACCAGTGGACGGGCCGACCATGCGCGGTTCTATCTGCGTGAGATCCTGAACGTCGACCCCTACCACTCGGAGGTTGCCGTTCGACTCGCGACACTGCTGCGCGACGACTGGCCCCTGGAGGCGCGCCAGCTCCTGCTGCGAACGATCCAACACAACGAGCGCGACGCGGCCGCGCACATCGGCCTGTCGCAACTCGAGGTCTGGTCCGGGCGCCACGACGAAGCGCTGACGCGCGCGCAGACCGCGATCGATATCGACGCCTCGCTCCCCGGCGGCTACTGGCAGCTGGGCATCGTGTACCAGGCGATGATGAAACACGCCCTCGAAGCCGGCGAAGCCATCGACGAAGCCGTGCGCGCGGCTGGGGTCGCGGCGTTCGAGGACTTCGTCGTTGCCGGGGGGCAACCCGAGTGGAAGGCTCGTCTCGAACAGGCGGAGATCCTTTCTGCGGGTTCCCACAACCGCGTGCAGGCGCTCGAAGCGGCCAGGCGTGCGCTGGAAGTCGCGCGTCTGGCAGACGGAGATGGCCCCAAGCTCGCGGCCGCTGCGCACCTGGCACGAGCCTCCCGCAGCCAGCGTGATCGCGGGGCCTACGCCGAGGCGATCGAAACCGTGCTGGAAGTGCACCCGCGCGACTTCCGTTCGTGGCGCAACCTCGCCGAACTGCGCGCCGCGTCGGGAGGGTCTGCGGAAGAGGTCTACGAACGCCTGCTCCTGTTGTTCCCCGACGACCCCGAAGCCCACATCCTCTATTCGAAGCACATCGGTGCGACGAAGGGCGTGAGGGCAGCACTTCGCTACTTCGACGAGCAGATCGCCGCTGGCGTCGACCCACCGCAGCTGCTGTCTGCACTGCGTTCCTATCAGGTCGCCTATCGCCTCTGGAACCACGCGGGACGCACGCTCGAGCGAATGCAGCTGGAGTACCTCGGCAATCCCTGGACACGCCTCGAAGAAGCCAAAAAGTCCGCAGAGGACGGTCTGTCCCTCGCCGCGATCGCGACGCTCGAAGAAGTCGTTGCCGAAGAGGAGATCGTCGAAGCCCTCGATATGCTCGCGAAGCTCGAGCGCTTTCACGGAAGGCCGAAACGCGCGCTGCGCAACATCGAGCGCGCTGTAGAACTCGAGCCCTATTACGACCCACTCCTTCACCAGACCCTGGCTGAAGTTCGCTTCGAAGCGGGGGACTTCGGGGGCTTCATCGAGGCGGTCGACAAGATCGCGCAGCACGACGAACTCTCGCCCCAACAAGAGCTCGACCGCGCGAGAGCCCTCTACGCAGTGGGCGAGCGGGGCGAAGGGCGTGAGGCGCTACTCGCACTGGCAAGCGGCGGCGAGGTCAGTGCCGACGCCACGGTCGACTTCATTCGCTACGAGGGAAACAACCCGAAGGAAATGGGCCGCGCGCGGCGCCTGCTCCTCGCCGCCATTGCGCGCGAACCCGACAACCGCGAGCTCGTGACCGCGCGCATCGAATTGAATCTTCGGAGCAACCGCAGCGACAAGGCGCTCGAGATCCTCGAGACCCTCGACATCGCAGGCTATCCGTCGAACATCCGTTACCTGCGCGCCAGGCTCCGTGCGGATGTGGGCAACATGCAAGGCGCGATCGCCGACATCGACCTGACCCTGCGTGCCGACCCGACACTCCAGGGTGTCGCGGACTTCGCGCTGCTCGTGTACGCCCGCGACGCAGACCCCGAGCAGCATCTCAAGAAGCTCTGGCGTTGGATCCACGCCATGCGGGCCAGGCCGCAGGGGGACTGGCTGACCAACTCCCGCCGCATCGCCGCGCTCCAACTGCTTCGCTCTCGCTTGATGCATTTCACCGACCGCAACGACGAAGCCATCTTGATCCTCGAGAACGCCATCGGGCACTACGAGTACACGGGTGAATCGCGCATCGACCTCGCGTACCTGCTCACCCTTTCGGGACGCGACCCCGAGCGCGCGATCACCATCGCGAGTGAAGTCGTGGCCAAGCGAGAAGATCATCCCCGCGCCCTCGACGCCCTGGGCTTCGCGTACCTCACCACGGAACAGCCCGTCGATGCCCTCGAGAACATTCGCCACGCCATTCGCATCAGCCGCACGCCGAACGCGCTCTTTCATTACCACGAGTCTCTCGCGCTGCGCGAACTCGGCCGCGAACCCGAAGCCCTGAAGGCGATCCAAAAGGTCCTGGGAATGGACCCCAACTACCCCGAAGCCGCCGAACTCCGGCGTGCACTCGAATCCTCGATCGCTAGCCCGGATGATTCATGAGGCCCGAGCGAGAAGCCCGAAAGTGCTGACAGTTCACGGACTTCTCGCTACGGGCTTCAAGAATAATCCGGGCTAGCGGTTGAGAGGCGGCAGTTTGCTGTTGCGGATGCGTTGGCTGCGCAGCAGTGCTTCGAGGTCGGCTTCGAGTTCGGCCGTGATCGGGCCCCCGACGGCAACACCCGAACGGATCCGTTCGATCGCAGTCTCGAGATCGTCGAGCACGATGTACGCCTGGGCCATCACCCGATATTCGTGCTGGTCGGGCGCTTCGATCGCCTCGTAGCGGTCGATCCACTCGCGCGCGAGATCGTCGACGAGTGCCGCAAAGCTCGGGTGGCTACGGATGCTGTTGTACGCAGTCTCGTTGAGGATGTGGTCGAGACGGTTGTAGCCGCGCTCCCGGGCCGCCTCGAGGGCGCGAACCGTTCCTTCGGCGTCACCCGCAAGGGCGAGCCGCCGTGCGATGCGGGTCTGTGCCGCCATGCCCTGGGGATAGTGGGCTTCGGCGTCGCCCATCATCGCGTAGGCGGTTCTCCAGATCGGCGCGCGCTGCTGCACACGAAACGCCAGCAGGGCAATCCACACCACGGCAAGACCCACCGCGACCTTGTACGCGACCGCGCCGACTTCGAAGCGTGAAGCGAATGAGCGCCCCGCGAGCAGCGCGCCACCGATCAAGCCCGGCAGGATGAAGTAGAGGTATCGGTCTGCCATGGGGAAGGGCAGCGGAATGATTCCGCAGATCGGCGCAAACGAAACCGCGGCCCACAACCAGTAGAGCGACTCGAGGTCCTGGGCGAAGAAGCGTTCGCACATGCGCCAGGCGAGCAGCACCAACAAGACCAACGAGCCCAGCCACCAGGGGTCGAACCAGGACGCGGCAGCGGGTGGTTCCTGGAAGACCGAAAGCCCGTACGTCGTGAGCGCCATGACGACGTAGCGAAGCGACACCGCGCAGACCGTTCGCAGACGCACCAGCGTGTCTTCGTAGAAGACGGGGGCCTGACCCGCCGTCTGATTGAACGCCCAGAACTCCGCGAAGGCGAACAACACGAGACCGAGACCCCAGGCTCCGATCCAACCCCAATGAAAGGCGGGAGCCGATTCGCGTTCGGCGCTCGCCGCGCGCGACCGTTCGAGCCAGGCCCACGCGATCAGCACGAAGGCCGCGACCGCGGCCGTGGGCTTGGCGAAGAGAGAAAGGGCGAAGAGCAAGGCGGCGAATGCGGGCCGGGTCCGGTGCAGGATCAGCGCACAGAGTGAAAGGCAGAGTGCCGTCGGCGTCTTGAGCTGGCTGATCCACGCCACGGCCTCGACGTTGGCGGGGTGCAGGGCAAAGAACGCGCTGCCGAGCAGGGCAGGGGTGCGCGCGATACCGCTGCCGCGGAAGACGGCGAACAAGAGCATCGAAGCCAGCGCGTGGAAGAACAGATTGACGACGTGATAGCCAGTGGTGTCCCGCTCGAAGAACTGCCACTCGACCATGTACATGAGCAGGTGAATGGGGGCGTAGTTCTCGACGAGCTTCGCGGGCGTTCCGGCCGGGTCGAAGATGGCGACCAGGTTGTCGACGGTGACGTCGTGGACGTAGGCGTTGTTGAGCACGTAGTGCTCGTCGTCGGAAATGAAATCGCCGTGGATCGCGGGCTGATAGGTGAACAGGCAGGCCGCAAAGAAAGCGAGAAACAGCAGGGCGTGGAAACCGACACTCTCGGACTCGCCGCCGGACGCGTCGCCGGAGTTGCCGGTCGTCTGCCGCCTCGCGTTGGCCTTTTTCCCCGCGTTGGCCTTTTCGATGTCCGCTCGGGCGCCATCTTTCGCTCGCGATTTCGAACGACCGGAAGCCAACTCGAACCCCCTCTCCACGCTTGTCTGCACGATTGCGCAACACGAGGGTATTCCCCAACCCCCGCCGCAACACCGGTACGAAAACCCGCCCGAGCATACCCGAAGCCTTGCGCGTGAGTGCGCGGAAACGCGAAGAGCTGGGTTACCCTCGCGCGTTCGACATGGAACACGACGAGACGAACATCGAGCTGTCGGTCGTAATGCCGTGCCTGAACGAAGCCGACACCCTCGAGACCTGCATCTCGAAGGTGCTGCGGATCTTCGAAGAGCACGGAATCGCGGGCGAGGTCGTGATCGCCGACAACGGCAGCGACGACGGTTCGCAGAAGATCGCAGAACGCCTCGGCGCCCGTGTCGAACACGTCGCCGAGCGGGGCTATGGGGCCGCGCTGATGGGCGGCATCGCGACGGCACGCGGGCGCTTCGTGCTGATGGGCGACGCCGACGACAGCTACGACTTCCTCGAGATCCCGAAGTTCATCGCCAAGCTGCGCGAGGGCTACGACCTCGTACAGGGCTGCCGCCTGCCGCGCGGTGGCGGCACCGTGTTGCCCGACGCGATGCCCTTCCTGCATCGCTGGTTCGGCAACCCGATACTTTCGGCGATGGTTCGCTTCATGTTCGACGCGCCGGTGATGGACATCTACTGCGGCATGCGAGGCTTCACGAAGGAGCTCTACCTGCAGCTCGACCAGCGCTGCACGGGGATGGAATTCGCGACCGAGATGATCATCAAGTCGACGTTCCACGGCGCGAAGATCGCCGAAGTGCCGATCACCCTGCATCCCGACGGCCGCAAGGCACATGGGCCCCACCTGCGCACCTTCCGCGATGGCTGGCGCACGGTGCGCTTCTTCTTGATGTACAGCCCGCGCTGGCTGTTCCTGATCCCCGGGCTGTTCCTCATCGCCGGCGCCCTCGCGGGCACGTTGGCCGCCTACTCGAGTTCGCCCGTGTTCGGAATCGACTTCGGACCCCACACCCTGCTGGTTTCGAGTCTCGCGATCCTGCTCGGCTATCAGTCGATCTTGTTCGCGATCTTCAGCAAGACCTTTGCGATCAGCGAAGGCCTGATGCCCGAAGACCCGCGCGTGATCCGCTTCTTCGAGGTCGTGAATCTCGAAAAGGGCCTCGTGATCGGCGGGCTTTCGTTCCTCGTGGGGCTCGGACTCATCAGCAAGACCGCGACGGCCTGGTGGGCGTCGGGCTTCGGTCCGCTCGACTACGAGAGCACGCTCCGCTGGGTGATCCCGGGTGTGACACTTGCCGCGCTCGGGTTCCAGACGATCCTGTCGGGCTTCTTCGTCAGCATCCTCGGCATGGGGCGGCGGTGAGCGTCGCTGAGAAGCTGCATGAAGCCTATGGCTTCGATCGCCGCGTCCGCATCCTTTCGAGCCACATCGAGCCCCTGCTTCCAAAGGGGGCACGCGTACTCGACGTGGGCTGTGGCGACGGAACCATCGACAGCCTGCTGCTCGAGCAGCGGCCAGACATCGAAGTCGAGGGCATCGACGTACTCGTGCGACCCGAGACCCGCATCGAGGTGAAGGCCTTCGACGGCTCTACGATCCCCCACCCCGACGACCACTTCGATTGCGTGCTCTTCGTCGACGTCCTGCACCACAGTGACGATGGCAAGCAGTTGTTGCGAGAAGCGCGGCGCGTCTCGCGTGATGTGATCGTCATCAAAGACCATCGGCGCAACGGGTTCCTCGCGGAATCGGCCCTGCGCTTCATGGACGACGTCGGAAACAAGCGCTTCGGCGTCGACCTCCCGTACAACTACTGGAGTCACGAGGAATGGTACGACGCGTTCCGCGAGCTCTCGCTCCCCGTGCGCACGTGGGAACAGAAGCTCGGGATCTATCCGTGGCCCGCGACCTGGTTGTTCGATCGGGGACTTCACTTTGTCGCCTCGCTCTCGGCAGGCGACGACGCGGGTGGCTGAAAGCATGGGTGGCGACTCCAATGCAAGCGTGGCGACGCTGCTCGCATGGATCGTGATCGCGCTTGCAACAGTCCTGCTTTCCGGTCCGCAGATCGAACGCCTCGGCCTCTACTACGACGAAGCCTTCATCGCACAGCAGGGGCGTGACTTCGTCGAGCCGGAACACGCAGCGATTCACCCGCCGAGCGTGACGACCGCCGTGGTGGCCGGTCGGCCCTTTCCCATTCGCAACGCGGCCTATCTCGGTTCGCTCAAGAGCCAGCTCGCGATCCCGAGCTTTGCGCTCTTCGGAGCTTCGAAGTCGACGCTGCGGTACGCCACCCTCGCCGTCGGCCTGCTCGGTCTGCTGTTCGCGATGCTCGCCGTTCGACATCTGTTCGGCGCTGGGGTGGCCATCGTCTCCGGCCTCCTCGTCGCCACGGATCCCGCCTTTCACTTCTTCGCACAATTCGAATGGGGGCCATTTACCAGCCTTTTCCTGTGTCGGGGTTTGGGCGTGTACCTCCTCATCGTCGCGGCAAAGTCGCGAAGCCCTGGTGCCAACAGCGCAGCGTGGGTAGGCAGCGCGATCTGCTTCGGGCTCGGGGTGTACAGCCGCGTCGACTTCGGTGTGATTCTCGTGGGCTTCGCAGTCGCGACCCTGCTGGCCGCGCGCCCCTGGCTCGGCCGTGTGCTGCGCGAGCAACGCACGCAGCTCGTCTTCGCCGCGATCGCGTTCGCGCTGGCGGTGAGCCCGGTGCTCGTGGTGCTTGCGGAAGTCTTCGGGGCCGGGGCGGGGATCTCCGACCGTGGAGACCTCGGCTACCGCGTCCAGGTCCTCGTGAGTGCGTTCGATGGTTCCCATTGGGCGCGCCTGCTGGATGTCGGTGGGTTGTTCGACGAAATGTTCGCGAACGACGCACGCACGAGCGTCTTTCCCGCCGTACTGGCTGCGAGCTGCCTTGGTGCCCTGGTGCTCGCTGCACGCAACGAGGACGAATCGCGTGCATCGATCGCATGGCTGTTCGTGGCCTTGCTCGCGACCGCAGCCATGATGCTCGCCATTCCCGGCGCGGTACGGGCCCACCACATGCTGAACCTCAGCCCGCTGCCGCAGATCGTCGTCGCCGTGGCCGCGGTCCTCGGGTGGCGGGCCGCGTATCGAAGCGAGAGCACCCGGGCGATGTCGCGCGTTGGTATCGCGATCACCATGACGTTGTGCCTCGCCTCGAACCTCGCGGTCGCCTGGGAAACGGCACGGACGATGCGAGATACCGAAGGGACCGGGCGCTTCAGTCGAAGCCTCGAGGACTTCGCAGCGACACTCGACGCCTCACCAACCGCGAGCACAACCGAAGTCGTGGCCCTCGACTGGGGTTTTTACGAACCGGTGCACTTCTCGACCCGGCACATCACGTCGCGCGAACCGATCTGGAAGATCGGCGAAGCCATGACGCGCGGTGGCGCGTGGCAGAGCGAGGGCGACGCCAAAACCATCTATCTCTTTCACGAAGGCGCGTACGATCTCTTCGGGCTTGGCGACCCCTTCGCGCGTTTGCTGCGGATCCACGAAGCGCGCGTCGCCACCCAGGAGCATCGCGACGGACGCGGCGAAGTCGCGTTCAAGAGCGCGCGCTTCGACGCGCCCCACACGCTTTCCTTCGCTGGGCGCAGCGGCGAGGCCGGCGGCTTCCGCCTCAGATGGCGCCCCGCAGAACCTCCGCCACCCGTTCCTGCTGCGCAGCCGTGATCCCCGGGAAGAGAGGGAGCGAGAGGATTTCCCCTGCGGCCTTTTCGGCCACCGGAAAGCTCCCCGGGCCGTAGTCGAGCGACGCATAGGCACCCTGCAGATGACAGGGCGTGGGATAGTGGATCCCCGCACCGATGCCGGCTTCGTGAAGCACGGAAAGCACGCGATCGCGTTCGGGCACCCGAACCACGTAGAGGTGCCAGACGCATTCGTTCTGGGGTGCGACCTTCGGCGAGGCGATCGCGCTCACGTCGGCGAGCAGTTCGCCGTAGCGCGCAGCCGCCTCGCGGCGCTCTTCGTTCCAACGCTCGAGTCGATCGAGCTTCGCGCGGAGCACGACCGCCTGGAGGGTGTCGAGCCGCGAGTTGAAGCCCTGTACCGGGTGTTCGTACTTCACCGTGCCGCCCCAGTTGCGAAGCTGGCGAACACGTTCGGCAAAGGCATCGTCGTTCGAGAGCACCGCACCACCGTCGCCATAGGCGCCGAGGTTCTTGCCGGGGTAGAAGCTCATCGCCGCCGCGACACCGAAACCGCCTGCGCGACAACCGTTGCGACGCGCACCATGGGATTGCGCCGCGTCTTCCATCACCACGATGCCACGACCGCGCGCGAGGTCTTCGAGTTTCTCGAAGGGCGCGATCTGCCCGTAGAGATCGACGCCAAGGATGCCGCGGGTGCGCTCGTTGATCGCTTCCTTCGTCGCCGCCACGTCGATCAGGTGGTAGTCGGGGTCGCTGTCGACGAAGACGGGTGTCGCCCCCACGCGCGTGACCGCAAGCGCCGTCGCGATGAAGGTGTTGGCGGGCACGATGACTTCGTCGCCCGGACCGATCTCTTCGGCGCGCAGGATCATTTCGATCGCGTCGGTCCCGCTCCCCACACCCACGCAGTGCCGGACGTCCGAGTACTTCGCGAAGGCACGCTCGAAATCGTCGACCGCTGCACCGAGCACGAAGGCGGTCTGTTCGAAGACGGCATCGAACCCGCGCTTCACTTCTTCGGCGATCTCTTCGTGCTGCAGGCGAAGATCGACGAGCGGGATCTCCATCATCCCCCCACTTGCGCTTCGCGTCCTCGATCGACCATCGAGCGCGAGATCGCGTCGAGTGCACGCACCACCGAGATGCCCTCGGGACCACCCGACATCGGAGCTTCGCCATTTTCGATGCAGTCGAGGAAGTGGTCGCATTCCTGCTTGAGGGGCTGACTCATTGGAACGCGCGGCACGACGATGTCGCCTTCGCGCACCGTCATGCGAAACGACGCGAACGAATCCGCAAAGGGAACCTGTGCTGCTTCTTCGTCGACCTGTTTGTCGTAGATGCGAAGCGGTTCGCTGGTGTTGACGTCGTCGAAGGTGAGCATGCGCTTGTCGCCCACCACCCGGATGTCGCGCGTCTTGATCGGATTCAGCCAGGAGGCGTGGAGGTTGACGAGCACGCCGTTCGGGTAGTGGATGGTCGCGAAGACGGCGTCTTCGATGCCGCGGTTGATCCACGCACCGCCGGTCGCCGTCACCGAGAGCGGTGCCGCGCCGAGCCAGTAACTCGCGAGCGAGATGTCATGGGCAGCCAGGTCGAAGGCGGCGTTCACGTCGACGCGAATCGGACCGAGGTTCGTGCGCACCATCGAGATGTAGTAGACGCGACCGAGTTCCTGGCTGGTGATGTATTGCTTGGCGAGTTGCGCGGCCGCGTTGTAGACGAAGACGTGCCCCACCATGAGCGTGCGTCCGACCTCGCGTGCAACCTCGTCCATCTCGACCGCCTTCTCGACCGTGTCGGCGAGGGGCTTTTCGACGAGCACGTGCTTGCCAGCGCGCAGAGCAGCGAGGGTGAGTTCGTAGTGGCTGGTCGTTGGGGTTGCGATCACCACCGCATCGACGGAGGGGTCTTGGAAGGCCAGGCTGGCCGCGGTGCCGAGCTGGATGTCCGGGAAGCGCGCGCGCACCACCGCCAGCCGCTCTTCGCTGCGATCGATCACCCACGCGACTTCGCTTCGCGTGTGGTTGTGGAAGTTGCCGATGAGGTTGGGCCCCCAATGCCCCGCGCCCACGACCGCGACTTTGATCATCGGTATGCGACTTCCTTCTGATGGGATGGGCTCGTCGGCCAGTGAGGCTACTTGCGGAGCCCGAGTCCGAGCAGGATCAGGGGACGAAGGATCGACCACCAACCGGTGATCGGCTTCATCTTCGTCTGTCCCAGGGACTTGGGAGGATACACCTTCGTGACGGGTACTTCGGCGCTTTTGTACCCGCGTCGGAGGGTCTTCAGGTAGAGGTAGGGCTCGAGTTCGTACTCGTCGAGCCATGCTTGATCGAGATCGATTTGTGGGTCTTCGAGCACGCGCCGCGTCACCGCGCGAAAACCGTTGGTGGATTCCGTCACCCACTTGCGTGCAACGAGCGAAAACAGCACGGGATGCATACGGGTTGCCACCTTGCGATAGAAGGGCATGGGGCCGAAGTTCGCATCCGCCTTCAAGAAGCGTGAGCCCTGCACGAAGTCTGCACCTTCGTCGACGATCGGGTCGAGTAGCAGCGGAATCTCTTCGGGTGCGTCCTTGTTGTTGCCCGCCATCACGACGGCCACGTCGAAGCCGCCGCGGACAGCTTCCTGATAACCGGCCCGCAAGGCCGCCCCCACCCCGACCACGCGGCCCAACGGCAAGACACGCGCACCGAGTTCGCGCGCGACTTCGGCGGAACGATCCGTCGAGCCGTCGTCGATCACGAGCATTTCGTCGACGAGGGGCCGCGGCGTGCGTCGCACGACCTCGCCGATCTTCTCTTCTTCGTTCAATACGGGCGCCATCGCGATGACGCGCAAGCCACGATACACGGGTCGGTTTCCTCGTTGGCGGGGGAGCTTAACAGCCCGATGAGGCGTCGCTGACTCCCCCCTCCCGCGCGGGGCAAAGCTGCGCGAAAATCTCCTGCGGAGCTTCAGCTCCGGCGGTTCGCCGCATCGTTTCGTCTACGCGAACACGGGGGTTGCATGACCGAAACGAAGCCAACCACGCTCGACGCCGAGCCCCAGCTCGTCTGCATGCTGTGTGGATCGACGGGCGAGCTCCAGACGCCCGAGCTGGCCGACCGCCACTTCGGCGCCCCGGGCACCTGGAGCCACCTGCTGTGTCCGCAATGCGGGCTCGTCTGGTTGAACCCCAGGCCCTGCGAATCCGATCTACCCAAGCTCTACGCCGACTACTACACCCATGCCGCCACGACCGAAGGCTCCCGCTTCTTGCAGGCGATCGCCCTCGGTGTCCCCGTCGCGGCGATGGCTTACGACGACATCGCCCTCGAACCCGCGGTACGTCGCGGGGGCGCACTGCTTTCCCACGTCGGCCCGATTCGCGAAATGGGAAGACGCGGTGTCATGGGGCTCGAAGGTGGCGAACGCGGGCGGTTGCTCGACTTCGGCTGTGGCGACGGCGCCTTTCTCGAACACATGCGAAGTCTCGGTTGGTCGATCACGGGCGTGGAACTCGACCCGCGAGCCGCCCAGGCCGCACGCGAAACCCTCGATGCAGACGTCGTCCATCCCTCGATCGAGGCCGCCCTCGACGCCAACCCGGAAGGCTTCGACGCGATCACGCTTTCCCATGTGATCGAACACCTGCTCGATCCGGTTGCGACCCTGCGCGCGTGCGGGAACGCGCTGCGAGGTGGCGGGACGCTGGTGATCACCACGCCCAACACCCGAAGCCGCGCCCACGCGCGCTTCGGTCGCAACTGGCTACACCTCGACCCGCCGCGACACATTCATCTCTTCGATCCCAGCACGCTGACCGAACTCGTGCGACAGGCCGGCCTGCGGATCGAACGGGTCGAGACGCCGACGTCTTCCTATCACTTCGTCCACCAGGCGAGCGCGCTGCTCGAACGGCGCGGTTCGCTTCCCGGTATTCGCGTCGAAGACGTGTCCCTCACGGTCCTCGTCGAAAGCGCCGTCTTCTGGATGTGGGAATACGCGCTCACCCGCTGCGGCATGGACTGCGGCGAAGAGATCATGTTGCGCGCAACCGTGTCGGAAGAGCACCGGCAAGCCCCAGAGGAAGCTGCAAGCTAGATGCTACTTTGGCGCGCATCGCTTTGGCGTGGCCCTCAACCGACCGATAACGGACGATATCCACGCGCCGCGACCCTGCGCTCCAACCCACGGGACTCATGAGCAACCCCGCCACTCCACTCAGCCCGACGATTGCAGTCGTGATCCCGTGCTTTCGCGTGCGTGAAGCGATCCTCGACGTGCTCGCAGCGATCGGGCCCGAGTGTCAGGCGATCTACGTCGTCGACGACGCGTGCCCCGACCGCAGTGGTGACCTCGTCGAAGCCGAATGCCACGACCCACGCGTGCACGTGGTGCGCCTGCCCGAAAACCAGGGCGTCGGGGGTGCGGTGATTGCGGGCTACCTACGCGCGCTCGAAGACGGCGCCGAGATCCTCGTCAAACTCGACGGCGACGGACAGATGGATCCGGCTTTGATTCCGCGTCTGGTCGCGATGATCCAGCAGGGCGAAGCCGACTACGTGAAGGGCAACCGCTTCTTCGAACTCGACGGGCTGCAGTCGATGCCCACGATTCGACTGATCGGCAATTCACTCCTCTCGTTCGTCAACAAGGTTTCGACCGGCTACTGGAATGTCTTCGACCCCACCAACGGGTTCACGGCGCTCCACGCCGGGGTCGCTCGCCAGCTTCCCTTCGACAAGCTGAGCAAACGCTTCTTCTTCGAATCCGACATGCTGTTCCGACTCGGGACCCTGCGCGCGGTCGTGACCGATGTCCCGATGCCCGTCCGCTACGCAGACGAGCGCAGCAACCTGCGCGTGCGCGACGTGGTCTTCGAGTTCGCCTGGAAGCACTTCACCAACACCTTCAAGCGCCTCTTCTACAACTACTACCTGCGCGACTTCAGCATCGCGTCGGTCGAGATCGTCGTTGGCGTGGCCGCACTGGTCTGGGGCACCTGGTTCGGACTCACGCGGTGGCTTGCGGGGATTTCGCAAAACATCCCCGCGACGAGCGGCACGGTGATGGTGGCCGCACTCCCGGTCCTGCTCGGCGTGCAACTGATCCTCGCCTTCCTCAACTTCGACATCCACAACGTGCCGCGCGACGTCCTCCACAAACGCCTGCTGCCGCCCCACGAAAAGTCGTGAGCCAGAGCACCGCGCTGTTTGCACCGGGCGCCCTCCCGCGGCTCTTGCTGCGCTTCGCCTGTGCGGGCCTTCTGCTCTACCTGGTCTTTCGCGTCGCGATCACGGACGACGTCGCCAGCAGCGAAGCGCTGCTTCGGGCCTTCGCGGTGGGGCCGTGGGAAGCCGGCCTGTTCATCCTGGCTGCCTTCGTGCTGCTCGGCGTGAGTTTCGCCGTGGGGGCGGTACGCTTTTCTCTTTTGCTTCGCGCCGCGGGGATCGACGTCGCGTGGTCGACCTTGTTTCGCGCGCTCATCGTTGCGGGCTTCTTCAACCTGGTCTTGCCCGGCGCGATCCTCGGTGACGTCTACCGCGTGTGGGACGTGCGGCGGGAAGCCGGCGAAGGCTCGCGCGCGCTCGGCATCGTGGTCGTCGAGCGCTTGCTCGGCTTCGCGGCACTCGGGTGTGTGGGGCTGGTTGCGGCACCCTTCGTGCCCCTCGAAGGCGACGGACGCACACTCGCCTGGGCGTTGCTCGCACTGTGCGTGTTGATCGCCGGGGCGAATGGTCTGGCCCTGCATCCGCGCGGGCAGGTGTGGCTGCGCAGGCTCGCGGCAATCGCCGGGCGCATGTTCGCCGCGAGAAGCACACTTGGCGAGCGCATCGAACGCGCTCTCGATGCAACCACGCAGGTGGCGCAACAGCCCGCGACGCTCTGGCGCGCCTTCGGCCTGAGCCTCGCCAACCAGGGACTTCCCGTGGTCGCGGTATACGTCCTCGCGCTTCCACTTACCGGCGAAACCCCGAGCCCCTACTGGTTTGCCATCATCGTCCCCTTCGTGACGCTGATGAGCCTCATTCCGATCAGCATCGGGGGCACGGGGGTGCGCGAAGGCCTCTATGTCGTGCTCTTCGGTGCGGTGGGGATGGCTTCGGAAGTCGCGCTGGTGCTTTCGCTCTGCCTGCTCGTGACCGCACTGCTGTGGGCGGTCGTGGGGTTCATCCTCTTTACCTTCGATCGCGACTCGCGGGTTTCGCGAACGGGGAAGCTCGCGACATGAACCCCGAAGCCTCGACACCCGCGATCGGCTTCGCGATCCCCTTCTACCGCGACGTCGAGATGCTCCGTCTGGCGATCGAGAGCGTGCTCGAACAGACGCGCACCGATTGGGCCCTCGTGGTGATCGACGATTCGGGTGAAGAGCTGGGTGTCGAGACGCTGGTCGCAGGCTTTCGCGACGACCGCATCAGCTATCAGCGCAATCCCGGGAACCTCGGCATGGTGGCGACCTGGAATCGCGGGATCGACCTTGCAACCAGCGACCTCGTCACGCTGTTGCACGCCGACGATCGGCTGCTCCCCCACTACGCCGCCAGCATGATCGAGCTCGCGGCCCGCCACCCCGACGCGGCCGCGCTCTACTGCGAAGCCGAGATCATCGACGAAAGCGGGCGACACCGCTTTTCGATGGCGGACTGGGTCAAGGGCTTCCTTCGACCCTCGAGCGCCGACGGTGTCGTGATCTTGAAGGGCGAAGCGGCCGTCGCAGACCTGATGGCGGGTTACTTCATCATGACACCGACGCTCTGCTATCGGACGTCGCGCCTGGCCGAGCGGCGCTTCGACCCGCGCTGGCGCCAGGTCCAGGACCTGATGTTCATCGTCGGACTTCTCGTCGAAGGGCATACGGTCGTGGGCACGCGCGAGACCGCGTATGCGTATCGCCGTCACGCCGCGAGCGCGACGAGCGTACAGTCCGAATCCCTCGTGCGCTTCGACGAGGAAGTCGAAGCCTTCGACGCGATCGCGAACGAACTGGAAAGCCTCGGTTGGCTGCGCGCGGCGCACGTCGCACACGGCAAGCGCATCATCAAGCTACACCTGCTCTACCGCGTCTTTCGGTCGCTATCGCGGCTTCGCCTCGCCGCAGCAGCCGAAGCACTTCGCTATCGACTCCGTCTGCGCTGACGCGACGGCGCGGGGGTTCGCATGTCATTGCAGTCTTTCCATGGCAAGCGAGGGCGTCGAAAACGAAGCCCAGCTTGCATGGCTGCGGAGCGAAGGAGTCGCGAACATGCGGGGCTACGTCTTTTCGAAACCCATGAGGGGCGACGAATTCCGCGAGCAACTCGAAGGCAGCGACCCACCGTGGTTGGACGTCGTTCCGGCCTGACCCGGGCGACCCACCGTCAGGGCGCCTCGCGCGGGATCGGGGTCCAGGCGCGTCCCGGCGACACCGGCCACCCCGATCGCGGAATCAACGTACGGGGTGCTTCGAAGACCGGGCCGCGCAGGCGATAGTTTTCCTTCAGCACGTGGTCGTTCGGATAGCGTTCGAGGAAGCTGTCGGTCGCGTCGATCACCAGGGCGAACCTCCGCTCGGCGATCGCCTGGGTAAAGGCGTCGCGCAGCACGGCGGCGTCGGCGAGCCCGCTGTCCTGGATGTCGTCGACGGGCATCTGATGTGCGAAGACGCGCTTGCCCGCCATCCTGGCGAGGTAGCCATGCGCTGGCATCAGGACTTCGCCCTCGATACGCCGCAGCTGCTCGACGAAGCGAACCCCGGCTTCGAGATCACCGGCGCGGGGCAGGGCGATGCGCGGGTCGAAACCGAGCCACGCGAACTGGGCAACCAGGGCCAGCATCGCGAGGTGAGCGAAGCGATTCGAAGCGCCCTGCGTTGCGGCGCGCGCGTTCGACCACGAGCCCCAACCCACGCAACCGAGCAACACCGCAGTCGCGTGGAGCGGAATCAGGTTGTTCATCGCGCCGCCCACCTTCACACGTGGGACGATGCAGGCCGCCACCACGCCAACGAAGAGCGCAACATAGAACCAGAACACACCCCGGTCGGCGTGCCTCCACAATCCCCAGACCGCCACCGCGGTCGCGATGGGCAGGGTGTAGAAGAGATCGACCGCAAAGAAAGAAGGCACCATCCACCAACGGATTTCGTGCCCTGCCTGAGCGCCCAGGATGTATCGAAAGAAGTGAGTGTTCTCCCCGCTTCCGATCCACCAGATCGCGGCCAGCACGATCACGCACGCAAGACCGCCGCTCGTAAGAGCGCGCCTGATGCCCTGGTCCTGTTCCCGGGCATCGAACCGGTCTCGCATGAAGGCCCAGAGAATGAGGGGGCCGAAGATCGCCGGTGCGGTCTGCTTGGTCAGCGTGGCGGTGGCGGCCAACAGGCCGACCAGCAGCCAACCCACGAGATCGTCACGCGTGCGGAGGACAACGACGCCAGCGAGCGAAACCAGGACGAAGAACGAATCGAGGCGGGCGACATCCATGTAGGCGCCGCTTTCGAGGTACGTCGCCAGGAACAAACCCGCCGCGGCGATCGCGATCGCGGTTCGCCCGGTTTCGAAACGGACGAGCGCGGCGAGCAGGCCCGCAGTCGCGAGGGTCGAGAGCACCGAGAGTACCCGCAGGGCCAGCAACTCGACACCGAAGAACGGGGTCAGGGGAAACGCGGCGTAGTAGTAGAGCGGCGGGTAGGGAAAGGGAACGAAGTCGAGCGAGGGCGCAGGGTAGAGTGGCAGGCCTTCGGCGATGCGAACCAGGTGTTGTAACGAGCCGCCCTCCATCCACTCGAGTTCGAAGGGGTGGACCATGCGCTGGGCGACGCACCACGCGAACAGCGCCATCGCGGCGCCAGTCGAGAACACGCAGAGCGCGAGGAGTGCCTTGCCATCGCGG
Source organism: Myxococcota bacterium (assembly GCA_030748735.1). Classification (GTDB taxonomy): domain Bacteria; phylum Myxococcota_A; class UBA9160; order UBA9160; family UBA4427; genus DUBZ01. The sequence goes on from JASMLK010000025.1 coordinate 88,910, forward strand.
CCGTCGCTGGCGGTGTTCATCGACGCGAGTCTATCGCAGCATTGGTTCCGAACGGTGCAGCCCCTATCCTGAGCCGCGGTTCGAAGGAAGATCGCAGGGGCGAAAGCAAGCAAGCGAGGTCGCATACGCGCGATGGCCACGATTCGGGAATCGACCCTCACGCGTCTCCAGATCGTGTCCCTCGCCGTACTGCTCGCGATCGTCGTGGGGTCGGTGTTCCACCAGGTCCACGTTTCCGACGCCCCCTTCCTGACCCGAGGGAGCGGTGCGACGTGGATCGGATACCCCTTCGTGCCGTCGAGCGGAGCGGTCCCGGTCCTGCGCGACGACGTTCCCCCCTACACGTTCGAGCGCAGCTTCGACCTCGCCGCGCCACCGCCTGCGGCCACCCTGCGTGCACGCGGGCTTCGCTCGCTCGAAATCAGCGTCAACGGCTCGGCGGTCTTGTGGGACGCGCCGCTGTCGAACTGGAAGGACAGCTTCGAAGTCGACGTCGCGTCGAAGCTACGACCGGGGCAGAACCTGTTGCGGGTGCGGGTGCGCAACGCGAGCGGACCGCCGCTGCTTCAACTCGCCCTCACGGGCGAAGGGCTGGCGGTCGAAACCGACGCGCGTTGGAGCGTGTCGGCCCCGGGGCTGACCACCGCCATGGCGACGCCGGCGAACGACACGCAGCTCTTCGCCGACGCGTACATCATGCCCGACATGGCCGAGAGCTTTGCGAACAACGCACTGCTCCTGGGCGTGTTGTTTCTCGTCTTCGCGGGGTTGTCCGCTGCCCTGCACAAGCGCGACACGACTGCGCACCTCGCGCGACTCCCCGACTACGCACTCGTGGCCGTCACGCTCTATTGGCTCGCGGTCTTCGCCTTCAAGATGGCCAAGCTACCGGTGATGATGGGCTTCGACATTCCCGCCCATCTCGCCTACATCGACTACCTGATCGAAAACCGAAGCCTTCCGCGCGCAAACGAATCGTGGTCCACGTACCACCCGCCACTCTTCTACCTGCTGACCACCGGGTTCGTGCTGCTCTTCGACGCGGTGCGGGAATCGGCGTCGGGACAGGTCGTCTACCGACTCGTGAGTTCGACGGCCGGGCTCTCGATCGTCTGGGCAACGTGGCTTTGCGCAAGGCGTTTCTTCGACCGCGACCCGATCAAGACCACAGGGGCCGTGCTGTTTGCTGGCCTGGTCCCGATGAACCTCTATGTCTCGGCCTACGTTTCGAACGAGTCGCTGCTGGCGCTCTGGTCGACCTTCGCGATCCTGCTCGCGATCGAAGCCATCTCGAGTGAGCGGCCGGGCTTCGTGCAGTGGACGAGCATTGGTGCAGCGCTCGGGCTCGCCATCGCGACCAAGTTTTCGGGCCTGATCCTGGTGCCCGTGGTGATCCTCGTAGTGGCCACCAAGATCGCACTGCTCGATGACGACGCGGTACACAAGCGCAGTGTGCGAGGCGCGGCCGCGCTCTTCACCATGCTCGCCACGACCGCATTCGTGGGCGGCGGGTGGTACCTGCGCAACTACCTTCATTTCGGCGAGTGGGTGATCTGGAACGTCGACCTGCCGGGGGCGACCGCGTGGTGGGAGCACCCGGGCTTTCACACCGCCGCCTACTACTTGCGCTTCGGTGAGGTGTTCGACCACCCCTTCTATGCCGGCTTTTCGTCGTTCTGGGACGGGGTGTATTCGACCTTCTGGGGTGACGGCCTGCTGGCCGGAATGGTGGGGGCGACCACCCGCCACCCGTACTGGAACTACGAACTCATGACCGTGGGCTATTGGCTCGTCCTGCCCGCGAGTCTGATTTTGGCGTGGGGTTGCGTGGCGCTGCTCGTGCGCGCGTTTCGCGCACCGACGCTCCGCGGGCGAATCGCCGCTTCGTTCGTCTTCGTGGTGATCTTCGCGATGGTGTTTTCGCTGATGATCGTGACCTTCAGCGTGCCCTACTACGCCCAGGCCAAGGCGTTCTACGTTCTCGGCGCCGTGCTGCCACTTTCCCTCGCTGCGGGGTTGGGCTTTGCGCATGTCGACGAGCGACTGGCCGCGAAGGGTGCGTCCGGTTTGCGCATCGTGTTCCACGCGTGGCTCGGGACCACCATGACCCTGATCGTCCTTACCTACCTCGGGTAGAATCCAGCCATGCGGGGTTCATTCACGGTCGTTGCGCCGCGGACATGGCGGGATGCACACCTCTTCGGGAAGTGCTGCGCACTGGATTCGCGAGGCATGACCCGGTGTTGAACGGCTGGCGTTGGGCACCACCCGTCGGCCGCATGTCAGGGTCGCTCGCCCGCAGCGCGTGGAAAGCCGGTGCGATCGCCGGGGTCCTGGTCTTCGTGCTGAAGTGGATCGTCGGCGCACAGCTCTTCGACAGCGCGGCGATGGCGGGCAACCCCTGGACCTTCGGGTTCGAGGTCGGGCACATCGCGGGCAACCTTGCGGCGGGTCACGGCTTCGCGGTCTCGCGAGAAGCCGGGGTCTATATCCCTACCGCCTGGGTGTCGCCCCTCTATCCATTGCTGATCGCCGGGGTCTTCAAGGTCTTCGGCGCCTACACCCAGGCCTCGGCCGAAGCATTGCTCGCGCTCAACTGCGCGTTTCAGGGCGCGACGGCGGCGTTGCTCTTCTGGATGGCCGCACGCTGGTGGAACACCACGGCGGGCTGGCTTGCGGTCGCGCTCTTTGCCGCGAACCCCAACGGCTGGCAGTTCCTGTCCTGGGTGTGGCCTTCGCATCTCTTCGCCTTCACGGTCTTGCTCCACATCGCGGCCCTCGTCTGGCCCGCTTCGAACCCGAGAACCCGGGGCGTCGCCATCGGAGGCAGCTTCGCGCTTGCGTTGATGGCAGACGGCGCTGCGATCGCGATTGCACCTGTGACGTTGCTTCACTTGTTCTGGCAAGGCGCCGACGCGCGGCGCGCGGTCGCCCTGGTGGCCTTGCTTGCGTTCGCCTTGGGGGTCGCTCCCTGGACGATTCGCAACTCGGCGCAGTTCGGAGGCTTCAACCCCCTGCGCGGCAACGTGGGGGTGAACCTCTGGGTTGGGAACTACCCGGGGGCCGAGGCCGAATCCTTCCACGGACTGGCACCGAGCCCGTGGCATGACGCAAACGAAGGCGAGCGCTTCGCCCGTCTCGGTGAACGCAGCTACGACCGCGACGCACGAGGCCGCGCACTCGATGTCATCGGCAACGATCCCGTTCGCTTCGTGAAGAACACCCTCGCGCGTTTCGTCGGCTTCTGGTTCGGTGAGTGGTGGACCGGCTGGGGACACATCGCGGCGGTCTATTCGATCGGGCTCGCCCTGCTGAGTGGGCTCGCGCTATTCGGAGGCATTCGCGCTCGCGCGTCGGGAACGGGAGCCCTGCTCGTTGCACTGCTGTTCTTCGGGGGGCCCTACTACCTCACCGTTCATGGCCATGGGCGCTACCGCGTTCCCGTCGAGCCGTTGATGTGCTTGCTCGCGGTCGCGAGACCACTGCGCGAAGCGCGGGTTGCGGCGGAAGAGGAATCGACCTGATGGCGCGCAAGGTCGACATCATCGGGGCGCTGTGGCTCGCAGTGTTGCTTGCTGGTGCGTACGGATGCAGTGACGGCGAGAAGCCCGCTTCGCCTCCTGCCGGCAACCAGGTGAGCGGCGCGCCGATCGTCATGATCAGTCTCGACACCACCCGACGTGATCATCTTTCCTTCTATGGCTACGACCGCGAGACCTCGCCCCGACTGCAGCGCCTCGCCGAAGAAAGCGTGGTCTTCGACGACTTCGTCACCATGTCTTCGTGGACACTCCCCACCCACGCGTCGCTCTTCACCGGCCTGTTCCCGATGACCCACGGCGCCCACTACAGCAACGCCGGTGACGTAGCGCTCGGCGACGCCGATGGCGCACCGGGCGGCTTCCAGGCCTTTCGCGCGAACCGACTGCCCGACGACGCAACGACCCTGGCAGAAGTGCTGCAGCACAACGGCTATGCGACGGCGGCCATCGCCGCGGGCCCCTGGTTCAAGCCCGTGTTCCGCCTCGATCAAGGCTTCGACCACTACGATGCCGATTTCACTTCACTCGAAGGTCGGCGTGGAAACGAGGTGAGCGATCTCGCGATCGCGTCTCTCGATCGCATCGGCGACCGCCCCTTCTTCCTTTTTCTCAACTACTTCGATCCCCACGACCCCTACGACGGGCACGGCACTTCGTGGGAGCAGTTCCTTCGCCCCGGTGCCGACTTTGCCGTGTCGAAGACCCTCGCCGAGTACGACGCCGAGATCCTCTTCATGGACGGCCAGATCGGTCGCGTACTCGACGAACTGCAGGCCCGCGCGCTCTACGATCGCGCCTGGATCGTGGTCACGTCGGACCACGGCGAGCACTTCGGCGAGCACGGACTCGAGATCCACGGCTTTTCGCTCTACGAGGACGTGGTGCGTGGCGTGTTGATGATCAAACCGCCGAGGGACGTTTCGCTCACGGGTTCGAGGGCAGTTCGCGCGCAGTCGATCGACGTCATGCCTACCCTGCTCGACGCGCTCGGCATTGCACCGCCGGAGGGCATCGAAGGCGAACCGCTGCACGAGATTTCGCATCCGATCGTCGCCGAGCTCTATCGCACGACGGGCAACGTGCAGTGGAAGGGCGAACGCTTTCGGCGCGAGCTTCGCGCGATCTACGAAGACGACTACAAGTTGATCGTCTCGACCCGGGACCAAGACCCCGACGCTGGGCTCTTCGACCTGCGAAGCGACCCCGACGAACTAGAAGACCTGGGCGCGCAGCAACCGGAGCGGGCGAAGGCCATGCGGGAAAGGCTCGAGGCCTGGCGCGCAGCGCGGCGCCCCCTCGCGACCGATGCCGTAGAGGCCATCGACCCGGAAACGCAACGCCAGCTCGAGGCCCTCGGATACACCGAGCAAGCGCCGGGAGGCGCCGGTGACTGAAGCGAAAGCCGCCGAGCATGCAAGACCGGGGCGCGCCGGCGTCGAGCGCGCGGCCGCGGTCGTGCTGGCGGCCGTGGCCTGCTTCCTGTTGCTTCGCTCCTGGCAGGTCGGTCAGTCCTATCCTGGAATCGACTACTACCAGTTCTGGGCGGTCGGCGAAGCGATCGAACACGACGGGGTTTCGAATCCCTATTCCGACGACGAGCGCGTGCGCATGGGTGCGCTCTATCTCGAAAGGGCGTCGCGCGAAGACGCAGCTCCGCGGCACAGAGCAGTCGCGCAAGGTCGCGCGGTTCTCGAGACGTACTCGACACCCTTCCTCTACACGGCGATGCACGCCATTGCGAGTGGCGACTACGAACGGGACTTCACGCGGTGGCACACATTGTCGTTGTTGGCGTTCGTTGCGGCAGTCGTGATGTTCGGTCGTGCCGCCGGGGTTGGTTGGGGCGGTGCGGCTGCGTTGTTGGCGCTCGTGGTCGCCTTCGGTGCGCCGTTCCAGTCCGAGACCCAGGTGGCGAACGTCAACCGCGTTCAACTCGGCGGGCTCGCTCTGGCCACACTGCTACTCGGGCGGAGCGGAGCAGGCGGGAGCGTTGTTCTCGGCGGTGCGGTCCTCGCGGCTTGCGCGACGTTCAAGCCGAACGTGGCGATCGCGGTCGTTCTCGTCGCGATCACGGTGGGGGCCCAACTCGGGCGCCGCGCTCTGCTCGAACTCGTGGTCGGAGGAGCGGTGAGCGCCGTGCTCTGCTTCGGTGCGGCCGCGCTCTTCTGCGGCTCGGCGGGTTCGTGGCTCGACTGGGCAGCGACGATCAGCCTGATCCCCGAAGAGATCATCCGCGTGTCGCTGGGCAACTACGCACCACTTCCCCTCTTGCTCGGGACACGTGGTGCGGGGGCATCGCTCGCGATCGCCGCCCTGCTCTGTGTGCCGGTTGCGGTGGCGCTGGTGCGTCGGAGTGATCCACCCGCTTCAGACCGGGAGCGAGGCCGCGTTCTCGTCACGACGGTCGGACTCGGCTGTGTCGTGTATCTCGCGACGGCCACGCTGGTCTGGGAGCACTACTTCCTGCTCGCGCTTCCGCTCGCGATCGCGCTGGGCGGTCATGCAGTCGCGGTGCGCGAACCCGACGCTGCGGGATGGGTCCGCCTGCGCGTGTTGCCCGCGCTGGCATTCCTCGGGCTACTCGCAACACCGACCTATGGCATCGCGGGCCTGCCCCACGAAATCTACTTTCCCCTCGTACAGGGAAGCGCACTCGTCATCTTCTACATCCTCGGCGTATGGTCGTTGCTCGATCGTGTAGCGGCACCGGCCAGCGATCAGGCCAGCAACACCAACGCGAGAAGTGAGTCGTCGTGAACGCACGAGTCACCGGGGTCGTCAGTACATCGATTGCCGTGCTGCTGTGGCTGCTCGCAGTCGTCGGGCCCGCGTACGAATCGCGACATCGTCTCGAAAGCGAGGCCCACGTCGACCCCGGAGCACATTACGTTGCCATCATCGCCAACCACCCGCAGCTCTCCGATGCCCTGCGTGACCGTGATGTGATCGGTTACGTGTCCGACGAGGAGATCGACATCCGAGTCGGGGGCCCCGCACAGGCCCGCTACTACCTTTCGCAGTTCGCACTCGCCCCGGTCCTCCTCGACCTCGATCTCGAAGCCCACGAACTTCGTCTGCTCAACTTTGCGCGAAGCGAGGCCATCGATCCCTACTTGAACCGGAATCGACTGCGGCGTCTGGTCGACGTCAGCGACAACATCGTGCTCGCGGGACCGAGAGGACGTTGATGCTCTTCTCGATCCTCGCACTCCTCGTGAGCACCGGAACGGGATGGTGTCTTCTCCACCTCTGTGCCGGGGTCCAGAACCTGCCGTGGCTGCTACGCGCCGTGCTGTCCTGCGGGATCGGCCTCGTGGCCAACTCGATCCTGATGTTCTGCTGCCTGATGCTGGGCATCGCGGATCCGGTCACGGTCATGATTCTCGACGCGTGCCTGTTCGCGGGTGCGATCGCGCTCTGGCTGCGCGCGCAACCCGCGATCGAAGCCAAGCTCGCAACGGCAACCACCACACACCGCAACGGGTCGGATCGCGCGATTGCACTCGCCACCAGCGTCGCCGTTGCAGCAAGCGCCTTCGCATCACTGCTCCGCTACCGCGCTGAACCCCTGGGCTTCTGGGATGGATTCGCGATCTGGAACCTCAAGGCGAAGTTCTTCTACTTCGCGGGCGGTGCCCATTGGGAGCGCGCCTTTTCGGACATCATCACCTGGTCCCACAACGACTACCCATTCCTCTTGCCTGCCGGTGTCGCCCGCTTATGGAACTACGCAGGTGGGGCCTCGACCGCGGCCCCGGCCGTGTTCTCCCTCGTCTTCTTCTTGCTCTCGATCGCACTCGCGTACGGTGCGCTGCGTCAGCTTGCAGGCGAACGTGCGGCGGGCCTGTGCGCCCTCGCGCTCCTCGCGAGCCCAGCCTTCGCGGGGCAGGCGGTCTGGCAAGTGGCCGACATCCCCCTGGCCTTCTACCTGCTGGGCGCCGTTTGCCTGCTGCTGCTCGCAAAGCAGGAAGGCGCTGCAACGACGACACTCACTCGGCTCGCCGGATTCTTCGCTGGCGCGGGCGCACTCACGAAGAACGAAGGTCTTCTGTTTGCCCTGGCCATCGTCGTCGTACTCGCCGCCGGTGCACGCAAGAAGAATGAAAGCTCGGAAAGCAGCGACTGGCTCGCATTCGCCCAGGGCGCCGCGGGCCCACTCTTCGTGTTGGCGATCATGAAGCTCGGCTATGCGGGCGAAAGCGATCTCGCAGCGGACTTCGGCGTGCATTCGCTCGCGCGCCTTCTCGAAGTCGGGCGGCACACGACGATCATGGCTTCGTTCGGCCAGACCCTGCTGGTGCTTGCAGGCTGGCCCCTACTCGTCGTGCTCGCGGGTGTGGCGCTCTGGTCGCGATTCGCAGCCACGACGGGAACGGTCGCCGGGCTCCCGATCGCCGCCGCGATCCTCGCGATCCAATTGCTCGGCTACTACGGGGTCTACCTCGTCACCGAACGCGACCTCGCCTGGCACCTCGGCACTTCGAACCTCAGGCTCTTCGTGCAACTCTGGCCGAGCTTCCTGGTCCTGTTCTTCGCGCAGACCGCCGCGCAGGCTTCGGCCGGAGTCGATGCAAGCGACGGGGCGTAGCGTTCAGACGAGCTCGAGATTCGCGTAGCGGACCATCACGGTCTTTACGCCGGCGCGCTCGAAGCGAATCTTGAGCTTCTGGTTGAGCCCTTCGCCGGTGCTCGACAAGATGACACCCGTGCCGAAGACCGAATGGCGCACCCGCATGCCCGGTTGCACGCTGCCGTCCTCGGCGGCTTCCTGGTTGTAGTCGTAGTCGAAGCCGTCGCTCTGGCTGTAGTCGTCGAGGGTCTGATCGCGCGTGCGCGCACCGCGCGAGGCGACGCCTTCGATCAACTCTTCGGGCACTTCGTTGAGGAAGCGCGAAGGGGTCTGGTAGTTGATGCCGCCATAACGCCGGCGCTCGCCGGCGTAACTCAAGGTCAGGTGCTCCATGGCGCGCGTCATGCCGACGTAACAGAGGCGGCGCTCTTCTTCGAGGCCCGCCGCATCGCGACTCGATGATGCATGGGGGAAGATGCTCTCTTCCATCCCAACGAGAAAGACGAGTGGAAACTCGAGCCCCTTCGCCGAGTGCACCGTCATCAGCGACACGACTTCGGTCTGATGGTCGTAGCTGTCGAGGTCCGAAACGAGGGCCACCTGGTCGAGGAAGAGTTCGAGTTCGCTGCGCTCGGTGTCGGGATTGTCGACGTTCGCGATATGGAAGTCTTCGGCGCTGATGACGAGTTCCTTCAGGTTCTCGATCCGGTTCTCGGCGTCACTGCTGCCTTCCTTTTCGAGGGCCGCGAGATACCCCGACACCTTGAGGACTTCGTTGATGATCTCGTCGACGGGCCGTGCGCTGAACTCGTCGCGCAGGCGCCCCATCATGCCGAGGAAGTCGCGCAGCTTGTTCGCGCTGCGTGCGGGTGCGGTTTCGGCGAACGCCGCAAGACCATTCAACAAGGACAGCCCCCGCTCGAAGGCGAGGTTGCTCGACTTGTCGACGGTGGTCTTGCCGATACCACGGGTGGGGCGATTCACGATACGCCGCAGCGCCTGGTCGTCGGCGGGGTTGACCATGAGCCGCAGGTAACCGAGTACGTCTTTGACTTCGGCGCGATCGTAGAAGCGCACGCCCCCCACCACGGTGTAGGGGATGTCGTACTTCAGCAGCTCTTCTTCGAACGAGCGCGACTGCGCGTTGGTGCGATACAGGATCGCGAAATCGCCGTAGGGGCGATGTTCTCGCCGGTTCTTGCCGAGGATTTCGCGAATCACGTACTGCGATTCTTCGCGGTCGTCGACGGCTTCGAAGAAGCGGATGAGGTCGCCGCCCTCGCGCTCGGTGAACATCGTCTTTTCGTGCCGCTCGGCATTGTTCGCCACGACCGCCGACGCACCCGCGAGGATGGGCTGGGTCGAGCGGTAATTTCGCTCGAGCTTGATGACCTTGGCTTCCTCGTAGTCGTTTTCGAAGTCGAGGATGTTGCGAATGTCCGCGCCCCGCCACGCGTAGATCGATTGGTCGGGGTCACCCACCACGCAGATGTTGTTGTGTTGGTTCGCCAGCATGCGCACCAACTCGTACTGGACGCGGTTGGTGTCCTGGTATTCGTCCACCAGCACGTAGTGCCAGCGCCGCTGGTAGTGAGCGAGCACTTCGGGGTGGGTGCGAAAGAGTTCGACCGTCAGCAGCAGCAGGTCCCCGAAGTCGAGCGCGTCTGCGTCGGTCAGGACCTTCTGATACTCGGTGTAGATGTCGACGGCGAGTTCGTCGTCGATGTCGAAGGCCGCTTCTGCGGCTTTCGCCGGGAGCATGCCGTCGTTCTTCCACTGGTCGATGCGCCAGCGGTAGCGCTTGGGGTCGTATTCCTTGGGGTCGAGGTTGAGGCGCTTCAGCGATTCCTTCACCACACCGAGCGAATCGGTGTCGTCGTAGATCACGAACCCGCGCGAGCGACCGAGATGGCCGATGTCGCGGCGCAGGATGCGCACGCAGGTCGAATGGAACGTTCCGAGCCAGAGCCCCTCGGCCTGGTCACCGAGCGTCTTCTCGACACGCTCGCGCATTTCGCGCGCGGCCTTGTTGGTGAACGTGACGGCCAGGATCGATTCGGGCGGGATGCCGCAATGACCGATCAAGTAGGCGATGCGATGGGTGAGTACGCGCGTCTTGCCAGAGCCCGCACCGGCGATCACGAGCAGCGGGCCTTCGACGCATTCGACGGCTTCGCGTTGTTGGTCGTTCAGGCCGTCGAGAATCGATTCGATTCGCAAGGAAGCGAAACCTCCGAAAGGGGACCCTGGTGCAGGGTGAGAGGGGCGGGGTCGGCCCATCGTAACGCCCGGCCATGGTCGACTCAATGCGCACGCGCGAACCTGCGAAGGAAAGCGCGAAAGCCGTACTCAACGAACAGGGTCGTCCGGGGGACCGGCCGAGACATCTGCGTTGGCGGCCGCCTTGCTACGGCCGAACTCGTACACCATCGCGACGCGGCCTCCCGCCTCGATGCGGTGGAGTTCGCGCAGCGCGAAGCCGGGAGTTGGCGGCAGGCCATCGCGGCCGCCGAGCACGCGGTCGTCGGCCACGATGTAGCGGACCTTTTCGCCAGCCAGGTCTTCGAAGCCCCGGAGCGAGGCACCATTCGTCAGCGGCTGCCATTTGCGCGCGGCGTAGTACCCCGTACGGCGTTTGTTCGACGCCACGCAACCGGAGCGCAATTCCTGCTCCTTGAGCCACTCGGCAGCCAGCCGCTGCGCGAGCACGTCGCGGCGATGGTCGTGCAAGGTCTTGGGGGCCGCGACAGCCAGGAGGACCGCGGCGATCACGAAGGCGACGCGTGCCTGCATCGCAGGCGAATGCGGGTCCGTCGCGGTGGTCCAGCGTTTCGCGAGCACCGACGCGATCGCCACGACGCCCATGCCCGCATAGCCGAGCACGATGGGCATCAGGGGGACGAAATGGCGCCGGCTCAGGTAGCCGTAGTTGACGAGCAGTCCGACCAGGACGACCACGTACGCGAGCAGGACGAAGGCCGCGAAGCCATCGCGCGCCTTCCAACCCTCGCGGTATGCGGCCACGACACCCACCATCGCGACGACGAACACCTCGGGTCGCACTGTCGACCAGACGACGCCCGAGAACTCGGCGGCGACGCCCGGAGCCAGGACCAACGCCGCAACGAACGCACAGCCGCCGAGCCAGGGAAGCGCGCGCGTCGCCGCGGCTGCGGCGTTGCCCACCGGGCGCGCCCGCAACAAGGCGCCGACTCCCGCGACCAGGACCACGACGCCGATCGATGCGCCGGCAAGCGTCGCGAACGACAGTTCGTCGAAGATTCCCTCCACCGGAAGGCCAAGCGTGCGCGCGAGACTCTTCTTTCCCGAGAGTGCGATCCCGTCCCGCTGCCGGCTCACCCAGACCGCATAGGGAAGACAGAAGACGAGCCCACCAGCGACCAGCGATACGGAGACACGAAGCGTTTCGCTGATCGAACGCCCACCTCGCAGCCATTCGAAGCCGAGCCAGAGCACTCCCACCACGAGGAGGCCCGCGCCCTCCGGGCGGGCGAGGTAGGCGAGTCCCGAGCACGCGCCGGCCGCAAACAGCAGGGCGAACCCACTGCGCGGGGCCTCGCTCTGCACTCCCCGCCAGAGCAGCGCGAGGGCTGCCGCGAAGCAGGCGAGATACACCCCCTCGCTCGCAACGTCCGCGGTGAAACGAACGGGGTAGGGAGAGATCGCGAAGAGCGCCGCGCCGATCCAGGCGACGTGTACGTCGAAGGCGTCGCGCAAGAAGACGAAGCTGGCGGCGACCGCGATCGCCCCACCGAGCGCCGAAACGGCGAGGGCCGCGTGCTCGAAATTGCCGAACACAGGCTGCGTGGCCGCAACCAGCGCCGAGTAGAGCGGATGGTAGGGGTGGGCGAGCCCGTCGCTGTAGCGCCCTTCGGAAAACGCGCGCGCGATGGCGAGAAAGTGCGGACCGTCTTCGAAGATCACCGAGGTGCGTAGCCCGACGACGCCCCGGACTGCAGCCGCGAACAACGCGAGCCAGAGCGGCGCGAAGCGCGACAACGCATCGCGCCTCTGCGGCGGCGGGGACGACGGGTTCGACATCTCGCGAGGCTACATCACGCGGTAGCCGCCAACCCCGGGGCTTTGCCCGAGCACGGGCGGGTTTCGGGTTCGCGCTGCCGAGAAACGCGTGTGCGAACCACCGGCGTGTCGCCGCCTATTCGACCGTCACACTCTTTGCGAGATTGCGCGGCTGGTCGACGTCGGTGCCCTTTCGCGCTGCAACGTGATACGCGAAGAGCTGGAGCGGAACCGAAACCACGACACTGGTGAGAAAATCACCGAGATCGGGCACGAAAATCACGTCGTTCGCCTTCTCGCCGATCTCTTCGTCGCCCTCGGTCGCGATCGCGATCACCTGACCATCACGCGCGCGCACCTGTTCGAGGTTCGACACCAGCTTGTCGTAGAGCGGACTCTTGTTGGCGATCACCACGACGGGCATGTTCTCGTCGATCAGCGCGATCGGGCCGTGCTTCATTTCGCCCGCCGCGTACGCCTCGGCGTGGATGTACGAGATCTCTTTCAGCTTGAGCGCGCCTTCGAGGGCCAGCGGGAACATGATGCCGCGGCCGAGAAACAGGAAGTCGGTGCGCTTGAAGTACTTGTGGGCGAGCTGTTCGATCTGCTCGTCGAGCGCGAGCGTGTTCTGCACGATGCGGGGCAGGCTGATCACGTCGTGAAGCAGGCTCTTCTTCTGCTCGTCGTCGAGCAGTCCCTTCACCATCGCGAGCTTCACGGCGAACAAGTAGAGCGCCACGACCTGGGCGGTGAAGCACTTGGTCGACGCCACACCGATTTCGGGACCGGCGTGGGTGTAGAGCACGTCGTCGCTCTCGCGCGCAATCGTCGAGTCGCGGGTGTTCGTGATGGAGAGCACGCGCGCGCCCTGCTCCTTGCCTTCACGCAGCGCAGCCAGGGTGTCGGCGGTTTCGCCCGACTGTGACACCGGTACCACCATGCAGCGGTCGTCGAGGATCGGTTTGCGGTAACGGAACTCGCTTGCGAGATCGACTTCGCAGGGGATCTGCGCGAGGTGCTCGATCATGTACTTGCCGACCATGCACGCGTAGGACGCCGTGCCGCAGGCCACCAGCGTCACGCGATTCAAGTTGGATACCCACGCGGGGTCGAGCACGATGCCATCGAGGTCGATTTCGAGTGCGGCTTCGTCGATGCGCGTGCCGATCGTGTCCGTGATGGCGCGCGGCTGTTCGAAGATCTCCTTCTGCATGAAGCGGTCGTAGCCGCCCTTTTCTGCCGAGATCGGATCCCACTGCACGGTCTTGAAGTCGCGCTCGCTCGCGCTGCCGTCGGCCGTCAGGATTTCGATACCGCTTTCGCGCAGCACCGCGAATTCGCCGTCGTCGATGAACGCCATGCGGCGCGTGTAGGGCAGGATCGCGGGGATGTCGCTCGCGAGGTACGACTGCTTTTCGCCTTCGCCGAGGATCATGGGGCTGCCGCCGTTCTTGGCCGCGACGATGGTGCTCGGATCGTCCTCGCAAAGTGCGGCGAGTGCGTAGGCACCGGTGAGGCGACCACAAGCTTCTCGCACTGCAGCCAGCAAGTCGCTGCCCGCGTCGAAGCTCTGCTCGATGCAGTGGGCGATGAGTTCGGTGTCGGTGTCGCTTTCGATCACGCGTCCCGCGGCTTCGAGCTCTGCGCGCAGTTCGCGGTAGTTCTCGATGATGCCGTTGTGGACGATCACCACCTTGCCCGCGCGATGGGGGTGCGCGTTGCGTTCGGAGGGCTTGCCGTGGGTGGCCCAGCGCGTGTGGCCAATGCCGACGCGCCCTTCGATGGGTGCGGTGCGAATCTCGCCTTCGAGATTCATCAGTTTGCCTTCGGCCCGGCGCACGTCGATCACGTCGCCGTCGAAGATCGCAACACCCGCGGAGTCGTAGCCCCGGTATTCGAGCCGCCGCAGGCCGTCGATCAAGACCTCCGACGCATTCGCCTCACGACCGACATACCCAACGATTCCGCACATATCGATTCTCCCGCGCCGCGATCACGTCGCGTGACACGCCTGGTTCTTTGCTGACGCCCGCTCCGCCGGCCCTGCTCGTCGCTCTCCGGCGTTCTACTTCGGCTCTTTCTTGCGACGCGCCTCGCGCCGCGACACCCAACCTTCGAGGTGCTCCTGCTTGCTGCGCGCCACCGCGAGGGTGTCTTCGGGCACGTTCCTCGTGACCGTCGTCCCCGCCGCGATGAACGTCTTCTTGCCCACCGTCACCGGCGCAACGAGATTCGCGTTGCAGCCGATGAAGGCTTCGTCTTCCACGGTCGTTCTGTGTTTGTCCAGGCCGTCGTAGTTCACGACAACCACACCACAACCGAAATTCACTTTGTCGCCCACCGTCGCGTCGCCGATGTAGGTGAGGTGTGCGGACTTCGACCCCTCGCCGAGGGTCGAGTTCTTGATCTCGACGAAGTTGCCGATCTTGACGCCCGCCATCAGATGGCAGTTCGGTCGCAGATGGGCCATCGGGCCCAGGATCACGTCGTCGTCGAGGCGGCTCGATTCGACGACGCACTGCGATTTCAAGTGGACGCCCTCGCCCAGCACCGAGTTGCCCTGGATCACACAGCCCGGCTCGATCACCGTGTCGCGCCCGATCTCGACCCCGACGTCGATGTAGACCTGCGCCGGGTCGATGAACGTCACACCGTTGTCCATGTGGCGCGCATTGATGCGTCGCCGCATTTCTTCGCTCGCCAGCGCGAGGTCGGTGCGGGTGTTGATGCCCAGGCACTCGTCGCCGTCTTCGAGCAGCAGGGCCTCGACCTTGCGGCCGTTTTGCACCGCGTATCCGACCACGTCGGTGATGTACAACTCGCCCTGCTGGTTGTCGTCCTTCAGGCTCGCGATGCCCTCGCGCAACAGCGGCGCGCTCATCATGTAGACGCCGGTATTGCGCTCTTCGATTTCGAGTTCTTCCGGGGTCGCGTCCTGGGCTTCGACGATGCGCTCGACGCGCCCGTTGGCGTCGCGCACGACACGACCGGGAATCGGACCCACGGCGGTGAGCATGACGAGATCCGAACCCGTCTCCTTCCTGAGTGCCTGCATGCGCGCAAAGGTTTCCGGTCGCAGGAGCGGGGTGTCGCCGTAGAGGATGAGGACGTCGCCTTCGAAACCCTCGAGGTTCGGCAGCGCCTGCTTCACCGCATGGCCGGTCCCGTTCTGCTCGGCCTGCTCGACGAATTCGACCCGCCCGTCGAAGGCTTCACGCACCTGGTCCGCGTCGCGCCCCACCACCACGACCAGGTGTTCGGGCGACATCGCCTCGGCGGTCTCGACCACGTGGCCCAGCATCGAACGCCCACACAGCTCGTGCAGCACCTTTGCGCGGCTCGACTTCATGCGGGTTCCCTGGCCAGCGGCCAGGATCACGACGGCAAGCGATTCGTCTCGAGCGGTCATCGGGTCCTTGTCGGTGAGGTCGTGGAGGATCGGGATCGATGGATCTCTGGGCAAACGCCGTTTCGAGCTTGATTCTTTCGGCTTCGCTGTCAGTCAGATCGACCGCGCGGCTGCAAGCGGCTGTGCTGTCTTCCATCGGCGTGTGAGCGGGCAGAGTGTAGCCCCCTCGGGGCCGATCTGAACGGGCTCGGCGTGGCGTCCGGGCGAAAAACGGCGTAGGGATGGCGCGATGAATCGTGCTCGACGACCCGATTTCCATGCAGGCATCGCTGCGCTCAGGGGGCGCTTGCTCTTGGGAGCCCTCGCCTGGGGGGTCCTGGGGATGCTCCTCGGAGCCGCTCCGGGCTGCGGCGACACCCGCGAGGAAGAGCGCCCGCCCACGACCGGTGCGAGATCGGAACCCGCACAGGCGGAAAGCCCGGGCCCGAGGGACGGGCCGCCCAACATGCTGCTCTACATCGTCGACACCCTGCGGGCCGACGCACTCACCCCCTACGGTGCCCCCGCAGCCGCCACGCCGAACATCGCGGGCTTCGCGGCCAAGAGCGTCGTCTTCGAGCGCGCCTATGCGCAGAGCAGCTGGACGCGTGCTTCGGTGGCGTCGATCCTTGCCTCCCTCTACCCCGGCGTGCACGGCGCTGAAGATCGCCCCGACGCCCTCAGCGATCGCGTCACCCTGCTTTCCGAGATCGTTCGCGAACACGGCTATCGCACGGGCTTCATCACCACGAACCCGAACACCGGTCGCTTCTTCGGGTTCGATCAGGGCTTCGACGAGCTCGTCGAGATGTACGACCACACGCCGGGTAGCAAGATCAAACCCGCGGCCATGAAGGCTTCGGCGGAAGATGTTGCGGCGCGCGTCACGCGCTTTCTCGAAGCGGGCCCCGAACCGTTCCTGCTCGTCGTGCTTTCGATCGACCCCCACTCTCCGTATTCACCACCGGCGCACTTCGACCGGGGTGCGGGGCAGCACGACAGCGCGGCGCAGGGCACGGGTGCATGGATCAACCGCCCCGACCTGCGGCCCGCCGACAAAGCGCGCATTCGTTCGCTCTACGACGGCGAGGTCGCGTACACCGACCATGGGTTCGGCCGGGTGCGCGAGTCGCTGGGGCGCCTCGGACTTGCTCAAGACACCATCACCGTGCTCACGAGCGACCACGGTGAAGCCTTCTGGGAGCACGGCGAACGGGGACACGGGAAGTCGCTCTACGAGGAAACCGTGCGCGTGCCCCTGTTGATCCACTATCCCGCGAAGCTCGCGCAAGCGCGAAGAGTCGAAAGGGCCGTCGAAACCATCGACATTGCACCGACGTTGCTCGATCTCGCCGGCTTGCCAGCCACGGCAACACTCGAGGGACGTTCACTCTTTGCGGACGACGCAACGCAGACCGCGAGAGCCATCTCACGCTTGAAGCTCGAAGAGCACGACATCGTCAGTCTGCAGAAGGGCAACTGGAAGTTGATCTGGGATCTCCAAAGCGACCAGAAGCAACTCTTCGATGTCCGCGTACCGGGCGAACACGAAGACGTCGCCGCGCAAGCGCAGGCCCGCGTCGAAGCCATGACGAGCGAACTCGAAGCCCACCTCGCGAAGACGCGCAGCGCTCGCAACGAACTGCTCGGTGACACCGCTCCGGGTGTCGTCACCCCGGAAGACCTGCCGGAAGAACAACGGCGCCTGCTCGAAGAGCTGGGCTACCTCGAACCCGAAAGCGAGCCGACTCCGCAGTAGCGACCGAGACGGCACTAAGCCAGCCGAAGCACCTCGCCCACGAGCAGTTCGATCCCCGCCGCGACGTCCTTGATGCCCGGCCCCAGCATGTAGGCGGGGCAGCTCACGACCTTCTTCGCTTCGTCGCAGACGAAACTCTCGACGGGACAGGCCTTGTGGTGGGCACCCATTTGTTCGAGTGCGCCGGCGGTGTCGACGTCGGAACCGATCGTCAGCTCGACGTCGGGGAAGAGTCGCGCGCCGACCGCGGGGGCAATGCAGATCAGGCCGACCGGCTTGCTGGCGTCGTGCATGGCGCGAAGGAACTTCTCGACGCCCGGGTCCACGCTGCAGTCCGGCCCTTCGGTGGCGAAGGTGGAAAGGTTCTTGGCTGCACCGAACCCGCCGGGCAGGATCACTGCGTCGAAGTCGGCCGCGTCGGCTTCCAGCACGTCGGCGATTTCACCGCGGGCGATTCGCGAGGATTCGGCCAGGACGTTGCGGCTCTCTCCCGCGACTTCCTCACCGCTGCGGTGATCTACGACATGCATCTGCGGCTTGTCGGGCGCAAAGCAACGCACGTCGGCACCGGCTCGATCCAACGTCAGCAGCGTGATCACACTCTCGTGGATCTCCGCTCCGTCCAGATGACCACAACCCGAAAGCACGACGGCCACCCGGGTCCCGCTATTTCCACTCGCCATGATTCATTCCTTCGTCGATCAGTTCGTCCGCATTCGAGGCTAGCGCGATCGGTTGGAACACGGTTGGGGCGATGCGGCTCAGAGGGCAAACCCGTCTAAGCCGGTGCGCGTGGCTCGAGGATGATCAGCGGGATCTCGCGTTCGCATTGCTCGCGGTAGCCCGCCCAGTGGTCGTTGTAGCCGCAAGCCACCGGCCACAGCGCGGCGGCCTCCTCGGGAGTGGCCCGGCGCGCGGAGACTTCGTGCCGACGCGTCCCGGCCTGAACGGTGACATGAGGCTGTGCGTCGAGGTTGAGTAGCCAGGCCGGATCTCGCGGCCCGCCCCAGTTCGAACCGGCGACCAGAAACCCTTCGTCAGCCGAAAGACGAACGCCGGGAGTTTCGTTCGTGATGGGCATGTAGACCAGGGGCGTCGTACGTCGCTTGCCACTACGCCGCCCGATCGTGGTCAGGAGCAATACGCGGCGCGTGCCGATGTTGTGCCCGAGCCGCCCGCCACTGACTCGATAGATGGCCTTGTAGATCGAATCCGTCGCCGACATGAAGCCGACCGTGACGTAGCCGCACCGGATTGGCAACCGCGTACCTTCGATGCCGACCGCCCTCGGTGGCTCGCCCCGACTACCTCTCCCGCCCGATCCCGTAGTCGGCGACGTAATCCGCGTACGTTGCCAGCACCATCTCTTCGCTCAACCCATACTCGTCGAGGGTGTACTCGTGCTTGCCGAACTTGCCTTTCGGCTTGTCTCTCAAGTAGCCCTCGACGACGGCAGCGTGCCCGTCGGGCCAGTCGAGGCTCGCCCGCTCATAGAGACCCCGCAGTGCCGACGCGGGGCTTTCGACCAGGTCCTCGTAGCGGATGTCGACGAACTGCCCGTCCGGCACGGAACCGCCATCACGCAGCGCTCGCGACAAGCCCAACATGCCCGCAAAGCCGAGTAGGGCGAGCTGCCCCTGCGCCGCGCGATCGACTTCGTCACAGCGCAACCAGTTCAACATGGCCGTCGTGCTCGCCGCCGACCCCACGAACTTGAGTGGGTCGCGATGGGTCTGCAAGACGACCGCGTCGGGATACTCACCGATGAGTTGCGGAAGGCTCACCAGATGCACCGGTGACTTCAACAGCCAACGCCGCCTCGGCTTGCCGTACTGCAGGGTCTGCAGGAAACGACGGTGTTCGCGATAGGTGCGCGGCACGAGGTCCGGTTGTGTCGCCGCCCATTCGTCGAAGGAAGGAGTCGGATAGAACATCGACCAATAGCCCGCGCCGAAATCGAGGGACATGAAGTGCACGCACTCGCAGGGGAGATCGCTGCGCAGTTCGTGCAGTGTCATGAGTTCGGGTTGAATGTCGGCCCACAACTCCTGCTCGGCTTCGGCGGCTGCCATCGCGGACGCTTCGTCCTGGATGTCGTCGTGGAAGATCGGGTGATGGGCCTCCCACGCGATCGGTGCGCGAAGTTGTGGGTCGAGAGCGAGGAGTTCGAGCAGGATCGTGGTTCCGGTTCGCGGAGGGCCGGCGATGAAGACCGGCTGTTCGATCGGCTCTTCGAGGATCTTCGGGTTCTCGGCCCACGCGTGCTCGAGGCGCAGTCGCGTCTGCAACACGCGAATCGTTTCTCCGCGACACAGAAGCCGCCCGATCAGGTGCGCGCCCGAATCGCGATCGATCGACTGGATGCGCCGGCGATAGGTTTCGAGCCAGGCGTCACTCCCGATCTCGCGAAGGCCCGTCGATTGCCTCGCCGTGGCGAGCATCTCGTCGGGGTCGAGGGGGATGACGTTTCTCGGGTCGCCCGTCGCGGGACCGAACTGGTTGAGCCTTCGCATCCAATCGGGGCGCACGCGGTGTGGCTGAAGATTCATCGCCGTTCTTTCTACAGAATGAGGTCCGCAAGCTTGCGACGGTGATAGACGGCGTCGCCGAACCGAGCCTCGCCGAACAGCGCGTTGCGGCGATAGAGCTGTGCATCGCATTCGTAGGTGAAGCCGTAGCCGCCGTGGAACTGGATCGCGCGATCTGCAGCGAACGCCAGGGCCGGGCCGGTTGACGCCTTGGCCATGCGCGTGGCGATTTCGCCGTCAGATCCCTTTTCGAACGTGTGCGCGGCTGCGTAGACGTGGGAACGCGCTTGCTCGATTCGCAGGTGCGCGTCCACGGTGGTGTGCTTCAACGCCTGGTAGGCACCGATGGGGCGCCCGAACTGTTTGCGCTCGTTCAGATAGCTCACGGTATACGCGACACAGCTCACGCCGGCGCCGCACATCTCCGCCGAACCCAGTAGCGCTCCGGCGAGCTCGATCCGTTCGAGCGCCGATGCGACGTTCGAAGTGTCGAGCAGTGCCGAATCGGGCACGCGCACGCCGTCGAGGCCCAGACGGAACGAGCGCTTCGTCTCGTCGACGATCGTTTCCCGCTCATGGCTTGCGGCCGCGATCGCTTCCCCGTCGAGCAACACGAGAGCCGGCGCATCGTCGAGGCGCAGCGAAACGATCGCGAAGCGCGCGACGTGCACATCGAGCACCAGGCACTTCGTACCGGCGAGCACGAGTTCGCCGCCGTCTCGCTGAGCCATGCACTCCGCCGACATCGGATCGAAGTCGGCGTTCGGCTCTGCGAGCGCAATCGTCGCAGGCGTCCCCGAAGCCAACTGCGGAAGCACTTCGCTCTTCTGGGCATCGGTACCCGCCGCCAACAGCAGCTGTGCTGCCAGCGTCGTCGAAACGAAAGGACCCGCCATCAGATGGCGCCCCATCTGTTCGACCACGGGCACGACTTCGGCCAGCTCGAGGCCCGCGCCTCCGTACGCTTCGGGGATCGCGATCCCGAGCCAACCGAGTTCTGCCATCTCGGCGAACACCGCCGGGTCATGACCCAGTTCGTCGTCGATCAGCTGGCGAACCATATCGACGGGTGATTTGTCGCCGCAGTACCTGGTGGCCGAATCCAACAGCTCGGCCTGTTCTTCGCTGAGACCGATCGGCCCGCGTCGCTCACTCATCTTCGCTTCCTCAGTGCTTGGGCAGGCCGAGCACGTGCTCGCCGATGATGTTGGCCTGGATCTGGCTCGTACCGCCCCCGATCGTTGCGGAGAACGAATTCAAGTAGGCGCGTTGCCACACGCCACCGTCGACGGCGTCCGCGTCACCCAGGTAGTACGCCCCGGTCTGCCCCTGCAGCGAAACCGCGAACTCGTTGATGCGGCGATTCAGTTCGGTGTTCATCAACTTACCGGAAAGCGGTAGCGACATGGGCCGTTCCTGCACGAGCGGACCGATCGAAGCCCGGCGAGCCGACAGCGCGGCACCTCGGGATTCGATCATGAACTCGACGAGCTTGTCTCGCACGACCGGGTCATCGATGGCCGGCGCACCGCCGCGTCGCGCCCGCTTGGCAAGCTCGGCGACTTCATTGTGATCGGGTGCAACGAGCATCAAGCCACCCGCCTGGCCTCCGCGTGCACTGCGTTCGTATTCGAGCGTGCGCATCGCGACCGCCCAACCCTGCCCCTCTTCTCCCATCAGGCAGTCGGCGGGAATCCGCGCGTCGGTGAAGAAGGTCTCGGTGAAGCCGTACTCACCGGTCAACTTGCGAATCGGCACGGCTTCGACGCCCGGTACGTTCATCGGTGCCAGGAAGAAGGAAAGGCCCGCGTACTTGTTGGCCGCATCGGGAATGCTGCGCGCCAGCAAGATCATGTACTTCGCATAGCTGCCGTGAGTGGTCCACGTCTTGGTCCCGTTGATCACCCACTCGTCGCCGTCGCGCACGGCGCGCGTCTGCGCGTTGCCCAGGTCGCTGCCGTTTTCGGGTTCGGAAAAGCCCTGGCACCAGATGTCTTCGGCGGAGAGGATGCCTTTGATGTAGCGCGCCCTCTCCTCGTCGGTCCCCATGTCGAGGATCAGCGGCCCCGCCCAGCTGAGCCCGATCGTGTTGAGCATGATGGGGCTTCCGTGGACGCGCATCTGTTCCGTCGCGATGTCCTGGAAAGCTTGATCGAGACCACCGCCTCCGTATTTCGCCGGCCAGGCGGCACCCAGATAGCCAGCTTCATAGACCTTGCTCTGCCAGGCACGCAGAAAATCGAACTGCTCGTCGGTACCGACTTCCATGAAGGTCAGTGGCATGACGAAGCCGGGCGGTGGAGGCACATGCTCTGCGAACCACGCCGAAGCCTCGTCGCGATACTCGGCGAGTTCCTGCTTGGAAGGTCTGGACACGGGAGTCCCTCATCGAAGTTTGGACGGATAATATTCGTAGCATCGAATTACCGCCCCTGTTACCCGCCTGGATCCTTGGCGGGGATCATCTCGCGACCGGCACGCACGAATTTCGATCACACGCGACGATCTGGCACGAACTCGAGGGCAAGTGCGGCAACTCGCTCATCGATGCGATCGCGCGTCGACGCATGGTTGGCCGGGTCACCGTGAAAGGGGGACTTTCCGGCCGGGCCTCTAGAACTTCCCCCACTCCTCCGAGACCTCCAGGTCGGGGCCCGGCGAGACGATGGCCGCTGGGCTCGCGGGCCCATCAGCCGGGGGAGGCGGATTCCCGGGGCTGGCCGGCGCTGCTTTGCCGCCGTCGGCCAGTACGAAGACCTCGGTCGACTGGTGAAGACTCTCTCCCAGTGCCTTGAGGGATTCGCTTGCTGCGCTCATCTGTTCGACGAGTGCTGCGTTGTGTTGCGTGCCGTTGTCGAGAATTCCGATCGCCGAGTTGATTTCCGAAATGCCAGTCGCCTGTTCACCCGACGCGCTGGAAATCTCGGCGATCGCATGGTTCACCGACTTCACCGATTCCACGATCCGGTCGAGGGCCGCACCGGAGTCGTTCACCAACCCGCTCCCCTTTTCGGCCTGCTCCACACTGGTTGCGATCAAGCGATTGATGTCCTTGGCCGCAGTGGCACTGCGCTCGGCGAGGGTTCGCACCTCGGTCGCAACCACCGCGAAACCGCGGCCGTGCTCTCCCGCCCGTTCCGCCTCGATGGATGCGTTGAGGGCCAGCAAGTTGGTCTGGAAGGTGATCTCGTCGATGACACCGATGATCTCTCCGATCTGTTTGCTCGTGGTCATGATCTCGTTCATGGCGGCGACGGCTTCGGCGACGACGTGCCCCCCTTCCTCTGCGGCCCGACCGCTTTCGACAGCCAGCTGGGCAGCCTTTTCCGCCGACGCTGAGTTCGATTGCACCGAAGCCGTCATCTGCTCCATCGTCGAGGACGTTTCTTCGACGGAAGCGGCCTGGCTGCTGATGCGATCGCTGAGATCACTGTTGCCTGCGGCGATTTCCTGAGACGCGGTCCGCACGCGAGTCACGGAACTTCGAATCTCTCCGATCGTGGACGTCAGTTGCTGACGCATCTTCTCCATCGACCCGAGAAGCGTCCCGATCTCGTCCTTGCGGTCTGTTTCGAGCGACTTCGAAAGATCGCCCTCTGCGATCGTGGTCGCAGCTTCGACTGCGCGACCAAGCGGTCGCGTAATGCTCTGGAGGATCACCAAGGCGAAGAGCAGCGATGAGCCGAACGCCGAAACGACCACCCAGATGAACGCGCTCGTGTCCCGCTGAAGGCGTCCCGCCAGCCCACCGATGCTTTCGGAAAGGTTGTCCTCGACCTTCTTCAGCAGGTTGGTCTTCTTCGTCTGCACGCCGAACCAGGTCGTCGGATCCACGTCCGCGATGGCGATCGGATCGTTGTCGAACGCCAGCTTCCGTAAGCGTTCAGTTTCGTTGACCGCGTTGCCCGACATGGTCGCTTCGAAGAACTCGACCTGCTCCGCTGTCGCGAGCGACCGGAAGGACCCCATGTAGGCCTGCTGCTCGGCCACCAGGGCGCTGAAGCGGCGAAACATCCCGAGGGCGAAGGCGCCGGCTCCGAAGGTATTGGCCAGCGCGGCACGTTCGATTCCGGCGCGCTCCTTGCCTTGCAAGAAGTTCTGATACGCCATCGTCTCGCGCGTCACCTGGGCGTTGCGCGTGAGCTTCGGCATGAAGCCGACCACCCCGAGGAACTTCGCGTTCATCGTGGTGTAGTAGCCGATCGCCTGCGGTGTCGAGATCTGCAGGGCCGTAACCGACTGACGGATCTCATCACGGCGGGCGAGGCTCGCCAACCCTTCGTCGAGCACCGCTTTCAGCTCTTCCGAATAGCTGGCTGCGTCGAAGCTCGTCAGGAACTGTTCGAGCGCTGCCACCCGCTGCTCGGTCTGCCTGCGTTGCTCCGGAAGTTCGCTCTTGAACTTGACGCCGCGACTCCCGAGGAAGCCAGCCGTCATCCCCCGCTCTTTCTGGGTCTCGTGCAGCAGTGCACTGAGCTCGACCGCAAGTCCAGAAAGGTCACTGACCTGAGCCAGTTCGTCGGCAACGGATCGTTTCTCGACCACGCCCGTCCACGAGAAGTACGCCAGCCCCAGCACCGGGCACAGAAGCAAGAGCGCGAGTTTGATACGCATCGAAAGATTGTGGATCACCGACATGTTGGTCCTACCTCTTGGTTTCCTGGGGACCCGACGGGGCCACGGGTTGAGTTTCCGTCGCAGTGCGTCCTTGGACGCCGAGGCGGAGTTCACGAATTTGCTCGCGCAGTGACGGGCCGCGGTCTTCCAACACGACCGGCACGTCGAGGATCGGGGCTTCGCCCCTCGACTGGCGCGCTGCGGCGGGAAAGAAACGAGGATGCGCGGGGACGGTTACGTCGTCGGCCGACACGATCTGCTCGGGCTCGAAGTGCGTCCACTCCAACACCCGATCCACCCAGACACCCGTCAAACCACCGTCGTCTCGCACGAGGACGATGCAGGGACGCGACGACTGGAGTTCGCACTCCGGGAGATCCAGGCGTCGACTCAGGTTGACGACCACGAAGGATCTACCGCGCAGGTCGACAAGGCCCATCAGGTCTTCGCGCAAGCGCGGTAGTTCGAGTAGCTGCGAAGGAGAAACGACTTCCTGGATCACCGAACTCGCAATGGCGAAGCGGTGCCCACCGGACTCGACCATCAGGTACGACCCCGCATGTATCGAGCGCATGTCTGCTGACAGGCCGCCGCGCGTTTCATCGGCAGTACCGCTGTCGCGTTCGGCCGCTTCTGCCTCGGATGCGCGATGTCTCGAGATGCGGCGAATCGCCCGAAGGGATTGTGCCCATTGCAGCGTACGCGTCCGTTGCCCTTCGTCGACGACACCGGCCAGGCTGATCACTTCGATCGGGCCTTCGGCCGTCTCGATGAAACCCATACGCGCAGCTTCACCACCGGAGAGGCAGTCGAAGACGGTGTCTTTTCGAACGCTGCTCAGCGCAACCTTGTCCAGCGACACCGTGGCGTCGACCCGGTAACCGAAAGGACGTTCACCGCGGTCGAGGAGAACGATCGATGAACTCCGCGCTCCCGCATCGTCACCTTCCTGGTCCAATGCCGAGTGCAGGTCGACGACAGGAACGAGGTCGCCCTCTGCCTCGATCAGGCTTACGCCTGGAGGCGTATCCTCGAAGTCTTCGAGAGGTTTGCCGGGGATGATGCGGCCGACCTCCGACAACGGAACACCCACCACCGCCTCACCCACGCGGACACCCAGGATCGTTTCATCATGGGTTGGACCCGGATTCCCGGAGGCGGTCGCGATGTGTCCGGCGAGATCGCCGGTGGATGCATCGTCGCTCTCGAGCATCGCGATGATGAAGCAGGCTCGTTCGTCGAGTTCGACCTCACGCTCGTGTCCCAGAAGCGGCGCGATGTCCAACACCACCAGCGTTTCCCCGCGAATCGTCGCAAGGCCCAACACGAACGAGGGGAACTG
This sequence comes from Myxococcota bacterium, assembly GCA_030748735.1. GTDB lineage: Bacteria > Myxococcota_A > UBA9160 > UBA9160 > UBA4427 > DUBZ01. Next base: position 114,697 of record JASMLK010000025.1, read on the forward strand.
GGGAAGTGGTGCGAGGGGAGTCGCGCGGATGACCTCGCGGACCGCCTGTGTTGCGATCCCGTACGCCTGCCCCGCCACTTCGAACGAGAGGAACCTCCGAACCGGAGACGTCATCTCGACCGTTCGTGGAACCAGGGTGTCGCTGGATGCGAGGGGGGCTTGCTCGTCCGCGAGTCTCATTTCGATTCGTTGGTGCCTCCGGGCCGCCTGGCGCGAAGCCGGGGCGACCGACAGGCGAGTCCCGCTCATATCGAGAACTGAGTGCCGGGGCGATACGACGGCGATCAGTCGGCTGCGAAGTTTCAGTCTTCGATGCAGGTCACGGCAGTTGAACACCACGCCTGTCGCTCGGCAGTTCCCCCGAACCATCCCGCGAAACCCGGGCACATCGACACAGCGGGCCGAGGACCAAAGAGCCGAGCTGAGAGCCAGGGAGGGCGCCACAGGGAGGGGGCGAGACGTGCCCGGAAGTGATCTGGGCGTTGGGACCCGGGAAGATGGTCTAGCCTCTCCCTTCGAAGCCACGACGTCCCAACCAAGCCGCTTCCGGGAGCACATCATTCAGGTCTACGGCAATACCCGCGGCCTCAAGGCCAGCCAGGTCAAGCAGCTCGAACGCCTCTTCCGCCGACGCCTCGACGCGAACGTCCTGCTCAACAACGAATTCGCTCGAAACCTGACCGAAGTCTCTCGCGACATCCGCCGGCAGGTGGGTGTGCTCGTCGATCGACGCGGCGCGGTAGCCCACGTGATGGTGGGCGGACCGAATTCCATCGAGCTGCCCGACTGGGGTCGTCTGCGTGCGGGCGAAGGGCGCTTACGCGGTCTTCGCTGCATTCACACCCACCTCGCGAACGAGGGGCTCTCGCGCGACGACCTCACCGACCTCTTGCTCCTGCGCCTCGACGCCATGGTGACTGTCGCCGCGCAGGAAGACGGCCTTCCCGGCCTCGCCCACATCGCCTGCCTCGAACCGACGGTGCGCAGCGACAAGGGGATCGACCAACTCGAACCTGTACACCCCGCGCGCATCGAGATCGACTTCCAGGCGTTCATTCGCGAACTCGAAGACGATCTCGCACGCAGTGTGAAGGGTCGCGAAGTCGAAGCACGCGATCGCGCCATCCTCGTTTCAGTGACCGCCGGGCGCAGCACCCACGAACTCGAACTCCACCTCGACGAACTGCGCGAACTCGCGCGCGCGGCCGACGTCGAGATCTGCGACACCCTCACCCAGAACCGGCGCAGCGTCGATCCGAAGACGGTGGTGGGCCGCGGCAAGTTGCAAGACCTGATGATCATGGCGTTCCAGAACGACGTCGACCTCGTGATCTTCGATCAAGATCTCACGTCTACCCAGGCACGCAACCTTTCCGAACAACTCGAACTGCGCGTGATCGACCGCAGTCAGTTGATCCTCGACATCTTCGCCGGGCGCGCGCAGACTCGCGACGGTCAGGTGCAGGTGGAACTCGCGCAGCTCAAGTACCGCTTGCCGCGACTGGCACAGCGGGCCGACGTGTCGCTGTCGCGGCTCGGTGCGGGGATCGGTGGCCGCGGTCCCGGTGAAACGAAGCTCGAAGTCGATCGCCGGCGTGTGCGCGATCGCATCAACCGGCTCGAACGCGACACGAAGAAGCTGATGAACCAGCGCGAGCAACGTCGTCGCAAGCGCAGCCGCCGTGGCGTGCCGGTGTTGTCGATCGTGGGTTACACGAACGCGGGCAAGAGCACCTTACTGCGTGCGCTCACCCAGAGCGATCCATTCGTCGAAGACAAGATGTTCGCCACTCTCGATCCGATGAGTCGTCGCCTGCGCTTCCCGCGCGAACGCGAAGTGATCATCACCGACACGGTCGGTTTCATTCGCGATCTACCCGACGAACTCGTCGCCGCCTTCCACGCGACCCTCGAAGAGCTTCGCGACGCCAGCTTGCTGCTTCACGTCGTCGATGCTTCGGCGCCCGACATCGAACGCCGCATCGAAGCCGTGCAGGGCATCCTCGAAAACATCGGTTTGGGGGACGTGCCCCAACTGCTGATTCTCAATCAAGTCGATCGTCTACCGGAGGGAGTGGGGGAGTCGATCGCCCGACGCCACAACGGAATCGCGGTCTCGGCGCTGAAAAATGAGGGCCTGCGCGAGCTATTGGGGCGGGCCGAAGAAATACTATGGGCCTCCGATTTCGACGGAGCCAGGCTTGGCGAGTTGGCCTTGGAAGCTGAGGGGGTGTAGCGGATGGGTGGGGCGAAACGATTGCGCGCGAAGATCGTCGGCACCGGGATGTGCGTGCCCGACCAGGTCGTCACCAACGACGATCTTTCCCAGCGCATGGACACCACCGACGAGTGGATTCGCCAGCGCAGCGGCATCCAGGAACGTCGTTGGATTCGCCCCGGAGAAACACCCGCCGATCTCGGCAAGCGCGCGATCGAACAGGCGTGTGAGCAGGCCGGCATCGAGGTCGGTGACATCGATTGCCTGCTGCTCGCGACCCTTTCGTCCCAACACGACTTTCCGGGGTCTTCGTTCTTCGTCCACGAAGCCCTCGAGATGGGCGAGATCCCGTGCATGGACCTGCGCGCGCAGTGCAGCGGCTTCTTGTATTCGCTTTCGATCGCCGACAGTCTCGTGATCGCGGGCAAGTTCAAGCGCGTGCTCGTGCTCGGCTGCGAAGTCCATTCGACGGGGATCGACGTCTCGACGCGCGGGCGCGACGTCGCGGTGCTGTTCGGCGACGGAGCGGGAGCGGTGATCGTCGAAGCGCAAGAAGATGACGACGACCCGGCGGGCATCCTCGAAGTGCGCATGCACGCAGAGGGCAAGAACGCGCGAAGGCTATGGATCGAAGCACCGACCTCCGCCAACACACCTGTACGACTCACCCACGAGATGATCGATGACGGTCGCATCTTCCCCTGCATGGAAGGGCGCTACGTCTTCAAGCACGCGGTGACCCGCATGCCGGAAGTGCTCCTCGAAACCCTCGGCGCAGCGAGCCACAAACTCGAAGACGTCGACCTCTTCTTGTTCCACCAGGCCAACCTGCGCATCAACGAAGCGGTCGCGCAGCGGCTCGAGATCTCGCCCGACAAGCTCTTCAACAACATCCAGAAGTACGGCAACTGCTCGGCCGCTTCGATCCCGATGTTGCTCGCCGAAACCACCCGGGACGGCCGCCTCGAGAAGGGCGACCTGGTTTCGATGACGGCCTTTGGCTCGGGCTTCACCTGGGCGAGCGCACTGGTTCGCTGGTAGCCCCGGGGCGCCCGCGACGCCTCGGCACGGGCCCGCGGCACGCCCTCCGCAGCTCGCTGCACGCAGCTCCTCGAAAAGTTGCCCCGCAGGTGCAGCAGATTGATGCGTCGCGTCTTGTTGCGACGCGTCAAAGGCATTTTCGTCTTCTATTCCAGTAGTTTATGCGAATGCCGCCCCGCGTTGACGCATTGACGCGTCGTGTTAAGATCCTGTCGTTCGCCAACCGATATCGCCCTCAGAAGGGCTCGATTGACGAAGCCCTCCCGGTCGAGGTGATCAGAACCAAGACCAACAATCCCAACCGCGCACTCGTCCCCCATTCCCGGCATCCCCTGCCACGGGGGAGAGAGCACACCCGGCGCAGCCAAGGGCTCTGCGCCGAAGACATAAAGAGCCAAGGAGGACCATCATGGCCACTCGAACCGCCAAGAAGAGCACGCTCGACAACACCATCGACGAGATCCAGACCCGCTTCAAGAAGGCCGGCAAGGAACTCGAGAAGATGCAGAAGCGCGCTGAAAAGAACCGCCGCGCATTCCGGACCCGCACGGAGAAGCGCGTGAAGAAGGCGCAGAAGGAACTGCGCAAGATCTCGGTCGTGAAGAGCGCCGAAGACTTCACCAACGACATGCGCAAGCAGATCGACAAGGGTGTGGACGACGTCATGTCCCGCATGCCGCTCGCGTCGAACAACGAGGTCAAGAAGCTCGAGAGGAAGGTCAACTCGCTCACCCGCAAGGTGCGCGCTCTCGAGAAGGCTGCGGCGCCCAACTAGGTCCGTGCCAACTCTCTAGGCCAGGCACTGTCTCGCGAGTCCGCCTGGTTGGCGCGAGTGCGTCGTCGCACTTCGCAGCCGCCCGCGGCATCGCCCAGAAGGCCCGATGGATCCCAGAGCCATCGGGCCTTTTCTGTGCGCGCGATCCGAATCTCGGTCTTGCTAAGGTTTTCGGCCCTCGAATCGCCCCTCACGTCCCGAAGGAGAAGCCCGTGGCGTCCTATCAGTCCCCCGACTTCCTGCAGCTCGACGACTACCACTTCAGCGAAGAAGAGCGGCTGGTTCGCAATTCGGTACGCGATTGGGTGAACGGCGAGTTCCTGCCGCGCGTCACCGAACACATCCGTCAGGACGGCTCCTTTCCGATGGAACTCGTCCCGCAGATCGCAGAGCTCGGGATGTTTGGCGCAAACCTGCAGGGCTACGGCTGCGCGGGCATGAACAACGTTTCCTATGGGCTCCTGATGCAGGAACTCGAACGCGGCGACTCGGGCTTGCGCTCGTTCGCGTCGGTGCAGGGTTCGCTCTGCATGTACCCCATCCATACCTACGGAACGGACGAGCAGAAGGAAAAGTGGCTGCCCTCGATGGCCGCGGGTGAGACGATCGGCTGCTTCGGTCTCACCGAACCCGACTTCGGGAGCTTCGTCACCGGCATGGTGACCCGCGCCGAAAAGAAGGGCGACACCTGGGTGCTCAACGGCGCCAAGCGCTGGATCACCAACGGCACGCTCGCCGACATCGCGATCGTGTGGGCCACGACCGACGAAGGCATCCGCGGCTTCATCGTCGAAACCGATCGCCCCGGCTTCGAAGCGCGGGACATCAAGGGCAAATTCTCGCTACGCGCTTCGGTCACGTCCGAACTCTACTTCCAGGACGTCGAGGTCCCCGAAGCGAATCGGCTACCGGGCGCGCGTTCGGTCGGGGCGCCGCTCTCCTGTCTCACCCAGGCGCGCTACGGCATTTCGTGGGGCGTGATGGGCGCCGCGATGGCGTGTTACGACGAAGCGCTGCAGTACGCGAAGGACCGCGTCGTGCAAGGCGGGCCGCTGGCGGGCAAGCAGATCACCCAACAGAAGTTCGCCATCATGCTCACCGAGATCACCAAGGCGCAGCTGCTGTCGCTGCACCTCGGGCGCATCAAGGACCAGGGCGCGCTCAAGCCCGTGATGGTTTCGATGGCCAAGCGAAACAACGTCGACGTCGCCCTGCAGATCGCGCGCGAAGCGCGAGACCTGCTCGGCGCCAACGGCATCGTGGACGACTACCAGGCGATGCGGCACATGGTGAACCTCGAAACGGTCCGCACCTACGAGGGCACCCACGACATCCACACCCTGATCCTGGGTGAGCACATCACGGGCATGCGCGCGCTGTAGTACGCCGCAACGGGCGAGTTACTTGCGCGCCACCTGGAGTGCCGCTTCGACGCAGCCGCCGTTGCGGTCGAGCAGGCGCTGGGCTTCTTCTTCGTCGAGGCCGGTGATCTGGATCAGGATGCCGAGTGCGCGTTCGCGCAGCTTGGCGTTCGCGGGTGCGACGTTCGTCATCAGGTTGCCGTGAACGCGGCCGAGCTTGACCATCACAGTGGTCGACAGCGAATGCAGGATCATCTTCTGCACCAGGCCGCCCTTCATGCGCGTCGAACCCGCGATCACTTCGGGACCGACGCGAGGCGCGATCGCGATCTCCACCGAGTCGGCGAGTGGCGAGTCGGGATCGCAGGTGATCGCGATGCTGCGTGCGCCCGATTCGTGGGCCGCCTCGATCGCGCCGAGGACGTAGGGCGTGGTGCCGCTCGCCGAAAGACCCACCACCGCGTCCCCCATCGTGAGGCCGCGTTCGCGAACCTCCCAGGCGCCCGCTTCGAAGTTGTCCTCGGCTCCCTCGACGGCGTGACGCAGGGCCTTGTCGCCACCGGCGATCACGGCCTGCACGCGCGAAGGCGAAAAGCCGAAGGTCGGGGGGACCTCCGAGGCATCGAGCACGCCGATGCGACCACTGGTGCCCGCACCCACGTTGTACCAGGTGCCGCCACCCGCCACCGTGGCTTCGAGCACGTCGGCCGCCGCCTCGATGTCGCCGAGCACTTCGCCCACCGCGGCCAGCGCCACGGCGTCTTCGCCGTGAATGACGTCGAGAATCTCACGCGTCGACCGCTGGTCGAGATCGCGCGCGTGTTCGAGAACCGCTTCGGTGGGGCGTACGGGGGGCATCGCGCTTCGTTTCGGCCGATTGTTCTCGAAAGCTGAACCACTAAGCTCCGCCGCGTCACACCGGGGGATTCCCCCGAATGAGCCGAACCGAATGCAATCGATCACGCAAAAGTCGCTCGAAAGCCTCGAATGGGAACGGGTCGTGGCGCTCCTGCTGCGTCACTGCCGAACACCACAGGCACGCCTGCGTCTCGGGGCCGCCGAACCTTCGGGGCTCGGGGAGGCCGGTTCCGAACAGCAGCAACGCTCAGCGGCCGGCAACTCACCCGAAGAAGGCGGTGTGCCCGACACCGTCGGTGACCCGCTCGCCCGCGACGAATTCGAAGCTTCGCTCGCGGGCGTGCGAGAGCGGCTGGCCGAAACCACCGAAGCGCGCGAGATCGTCGAGGCTGGATCGCCGCCGCCGTTGCAGGGAGTCGCAGATCTTCGCCGCGCACTGCGTCGCGCCACCATGGGGGGTGTGCTCGGGGCCGACCAACTGCTCGACGTGCAGAAGAGCATCATGGCCGTCGACGCGCTCGTCCGCTTCGTCACGGCACGAAAGGAAGAGGCCCCCCGGTTGTTCGGCCTGGCCGATACCGTTTCGGTCGAACGCGACGTCGCAAGGCAGATCGACCGCTGTCTCGAGCCTTCGGGCGAAGTCCGCGATTCGGCATCGCCAGCACTACGCGAAGCTCGCCGCGCCACCAGCGATCTCGGGGCGCAACTGCAGCGACGGCTCGGACGCTACCTGCATGACGAAGACGTCGTGACGGCGCTCTCCGACTCGTACTACACCGTTCGCAATGACCGCTACGTGCTCCCCGTGCGTGCAGACGCCCGAGGCAAGGTCCGCGGCATCGTCCACGACGCGTCGCGCTCGGGCACGACGTTGTTCGTCGAACCCGAAGCGGTCGTCGAACTCAACAACCGCCTCAAGCAGGCCGAGATCGATGTCGCCCGCGAAGTGGAACGCGTACTACGCGAGCTTTCCGAAGCCGTGGCCGCGATTGCGCCAGCGCTCGGGACTGCCCTCGAAACCGCCTCGACCCTCGACCTCGCCTTCGCGCGAGCGCAGCTCGCGATCGAGATGGGCGCGAGCGAACCGCGGGTCGAGCGCGACGGCTGCTTTCGCTTCGAGGACCTTCGCCATCCCCTGTTGCCACGCGACGAAGCCGTGCCCAACGACATTGCCGTTGGCGAACACCACAGCGTGCTGGTGATCTCGGGTCCGAACGGAGGCGGCAAGACGGTCGCGATGAAGGCGGTGGGCCTCGCCGCCGTGATGATCCGCCTGGGGCTCCACGTTCCCGCAAACGCGGGCGCGCGCGTCGACCTCTTCGACCGCCTGCTCGTCGAACTCGGCGACGGCCAGGACATGCGCGAGAGCCTTTCGACGTTTTCCGCGCACATGGTGAACCTGGCCGAGGTCGTTCAGGCGGCGGGGACCGACACGTTGGCATTGCTCGACGAAGTCGGCGTGGGGACGGACCCGAGCGAAGGGGCCGCGCTCGCCCAGGCGATCCTCGAAGCCCTGGCCGATCGCGACGCGCGCGCGATCGCGACGACCCACTACAACCTGCTGAAGGAAATGGCCGAAGTCGACGAGCGCTTCTGCAACGCCAGCGTCGAGTTCGACCCCGAAACCCTGGCGCCCACGTTTCGACTGCACAGCGGCACCGCGGGGGCGTCGTCGGCCACCGCCGTCGCGGCGCGCATGGGCATGCCCGCTGAAGTGCTCGAGCGCGCAAACACACTGCTCGAACGCGAAGACCGCCGTCTCGATCGCATGCTCGCCGAACTCGGCAACTCACGCGCCATGCTCGAACGTGAAAAGCAGGAAGCGACGCGCCTGCGCGCAGAAGGCGAAAGCGCCCGGCGCGAGTATCAACACAAGCTCGAACGCCTGCAGGAAAGACGCGACAAACTCTTCGAAGACATGCGCGCCGATCTCGACGATCGTTTCAAGGACGCACACGCACAGGTGGCCGCGGTGATCCGCGGACTGCAACGTGCGGGCGAGGGCAGTCCCCGTGATGCCGCCCGCGGCGCGGCTCATGCGCGCGAACGGCTGCTCAACCTCGAAGCGCGCGCCCGCGAGAGCGCACCCGCCCCGGAGCCCGAAGTCGCCGCCAGCCACGCCGTCGACTGGCGCAAGGCGAAACCCGGCATGCCGGTCCTGCTCCCGGGCGATCGCGAAGGCGTGCTGAAGAGCCTGCCCGACCGACGGGGACGCGTCTCCGTACAGGTCGCGAGCGCAAAGCTCGACATCGAAGCGACGAAGGTGCGCGAGCGCGCGGTGTCGAAGGGCGCAAAGCAAGGTCGACGAGAACGCGTTCGCTTCGAACCCGAAGAAGCGACGAGCGACGAAGGCATGGTCGCGGGTGGGTCGAGTGAATGCGACCTGCGCGGCCGGCGCGTGGACGAAGCCCTCGACGAACTCGCCAGCGCCCTCGACGCGGGCCTGCGCGACGGCGACGAGATCCTCCACGTGATCCACGGCATCGGGACCGGCGCGCTGCGCGCCGCGGTCCGCGAACACCTGCACGCTTCACCTCACGTCATTTCCCATCGTCCGGGAGAACGGGGGGAAGGCGGCGACGGCGTTACGATCGCGGAGCTACGCAGGTAAGACGCGCAGGAGGGCGGGGGCCGTACTTCCCCGCGGCGAACGGGATGGGCCACGCCAGTTCAGCGGTGCATCGCTCACCGGGTGACCACACGCCCCCGGCCTCGATGTAGTCGTCGGGGTAGCGAATGTGCTGCACGGCCTGGTTCAGCGACGTGATGCCATTCTCTTCCGCGGGCACCAGGGCGCTTTCAGGCCAGAGGTCGTCGTCGCCGGTGCGGGACAGATCGCGCGCGAAGCCCTCGACACCCGACGCGACTGCGGTCGAGAGAAGCAGGAGAATTGCGATCCGATGGAACTGGGGGGCGCCGCGCGCGGACCTCGAGGCGAGGGGACGGGCGGCGTATCGGCAAACCGCGGGATCAACGCGAGGCGCGAGCGAGGGTTTCTACGCCTCGATCTCGAAGTGGCTGAGCAGCGACTGTGCAGCGCGACGCCCGGATGCCATGGCGTGCTCGGCGCGCGGGCCGATGCGATACGGACCGGCAAAATAGATACGCCGGCCCTGCTCGCCCCGGTCGAGCTGTACCCGTTCGAAGCGTGCGAGGGCACGATAGGCCCCGACCCGGAAGTTCGGGTTTTCGCAGGACGCGCGTCGCAGCCGAGCCAGCCGAATGCGCTCGACCAGTTCGGGATGGAAGCGCGACAACGCCGCGACCAGCGACTTTTCGACCACCTCGTCGCTCGCGCTCGCATTGGCGCTCGCAAAGCGCTCGTTCGCGCGCACGGTGACGAGCCCGGCACCGCGCGGTGCGCGCGTTTCGTCGCCGACTTCGCAGAGATAACACTCGATCGACGAAGCTTCGGCCTTGGGCACGCGCACGAAGCGGTGGGTATTTCCGATCGGTGCGTCGAGGCCGAGTGAAAGCGACACCACCGGCCCACTGCGATAGCTCTGGAAGTAGTCGCGCTCCGCTGGAACCAGAACCGGAGCCGCGATGCGACCCGCCACTTCGGGGGGGGTCGCGACCACCACGGCGTCCACGTCGAACACGCGATCACCGGCCTGCGCGTCACATTGCACCGTGTATCCGCCACCTTGCCGCGCGGTGATTCCCTGCACCTCGGCGTGCCGCACGACATCGAGGCCCGCCGCGACCCGATTCGCGAGAACCCACAACCCTTCGCGCAACGAACCGAGGGTCGCTCGACCTTCGCGTGAAGCGATACGCGAAAGCAGGAAGGCGACCCGGCTGATCTCCATTTCGTCGTCGACGTATTCGCTCGTGGTTTCGGGCGACGCCCAGTGGTCGAACAACGACGGACCGAAGTAGAGCGTCGCGAAGTCGCGCACGCTGCGGAAGTCGAGGTCGGATGCAAGCTCGGGCGCGTCGGGGTCGAGTTTCGCGCGATAGCGGGCCATCAATCGCGGCAGTCGCAAGAGCCGCTTCTTGTCCCACATCCGAACACCGGGCAGCGCGGCGAGTTCTTTCAGCGTCGAAGTCGCAACCGCATGGGGCACGCCGTGGAACATCTGCTCGAGGCCGACTTCATGGGGTGGGAGCAACTGGCCACCGAGTTCGACCCGGTCGATGAACGAAAGCAGTGCGCGATCCGAAGAGCGAACCAGGGGCAGCGCGCCATCGATGCTGAAGCCATCGACGAGGCCACCGGCCGCGCGACCGCCTACATGCCCTTCGCGTTCGAGCACGGTGACATCGCAGCCTGCACGCCCAAGCGCCCACGCGGCCCGCAAGCCTGCCAGTCCCGCTCCGATGATTGCTACCCGCGCACCCACGTCCCTGTCTCCGTCCGAATTGGGCCGCAGACCGTAGCGCGGCCCGCCCGGGCCTCTAGCCCGGATTATTCATGAACATCCGTCGCGATCACGCCGGTTTCTCTGCGACGATTCGCCAGTTCAGATCTGCGATCTTGGCTTTCTCGGCGTCCGTCCACGCCTGCCCCCCGGTCTGGAGCAGTTCGAGCGACTCCTCGACCCACGGCGGCAAGACGCGAATCGCCTCGAGCGCTCGCACCACTCTTCTGCCCAGCAAGATCAAGTCGCGCTTCTGTTCGCAGAGCGGCCAGGCTTCGCTCTTCGAAGGGGCCGAAAGGAGAATCTCGAACCCGGCTCTCTCCAACGCAGCGCAGACGTCGGCCGGATACATCGACTGCGTAGCCGCCAGGGTTGGAAGATAGGTTCGGTGAAGCGCCGCATGCTCTTCGTTGTTCCAGTCGAAGTACGGGCTCAACAGGTATTCCGAGCAGGCGTATCGGGTTCCGGGCTTCAACACGCGGTACATCTCCGCCGCATGGGCATCGAGCTCGTGCTTCTTGAAGAAGGGCCAGACCGCCTGAAAGGAAAAGCACCCGTCTAGAGTCTCTGATTCGTACGCGAGCGGGTCGTGGTGATCGCCCACCTTGAAATGGAGCCGGTCACTCATGCCGCACTGTGCAGCCCAGTCGACTGCGTTCTCGATCTGATTCGGATCGATGTTGTAGCCCGACACCTGGCCGCCGGTCATCGTGGCGAAGTGGTACGCGATTCTTCCTCGTCCACAGCCCATGTCCAACAAGTGGGACTCTTCCGGCGAATGTAGATTCAGCTCCTTCAGTACGGCTCGTTCGCAAAGCAGTTGGTTCGCGTACAAACCTTCAGCGTCGTCCAACTGCGGCGGGATGTAGAGCTTTTCCAGGTCGAAGACGGACAGCATGTTGTTCAGGACCTTGTAGTAGGCCGCGACTGCTTTGGTCTCGTCTTCCGTCTTCGTCTCTTCTCCAGCCTGCATTCGCTGAAAGAATCGATACGCGTCGACGCAGGCTTGCTTGTCCTCTTCGGGCAGCGTTGCCAGGCGTTTCAACCCGACGTAAGCGGTCTTGATCCTGTACCAGTCCATCTTCTGAGTCCTGCCCCGTGATGGTGCCGCACGTGCTGCAACTGTGATGCGAGGTCATGACGATCGTAACGCCTTCGAGTCGCCCGGCTACGAAAGCGAGTCTTCACAATCACGGATAAGACCACCCAGTCGACATGACGCTTATCATACCCGCCCACGGAAATCCCCGTCAGGCTTGGACACACGATTCGGTGCGCGCTGTCGACCGATGAGTTGATGCCCCGCAGACGAGGAGATTGGGTATGGGCGACGAGCGCTATGACGTCATCGTGATCGGGAGTGGGCCTGGGGGGCTGTCCGCGGCTGCATTGCTCCAGAAACGCGGCTTCGACTGTCTGCTGGTCGAGAAGAACGAGCTGCTCGGCGGCAAGATGGTCAGTATCGAGAAGGACGGCTACGCCTACGACCTCTTCCCGCACGGCCAGGTGCCGATGCGCGGCTCGGCGTTCGAAACCGTCTTCGAAGAACTCGGCGTCTCGGACGAATTCGTGCCCGCGATCGAGCCCAGCGACCCGCGCGACATCCTGACCATGCTCTACCGCCGTGGTGACAAGCAGGAGTACTCGCGAACCACGCAGGGTCAGGCAATGGCGGACCCGGGTCCGTTCTTCAAGGTCTGGGACCTCACCCCCGAAGAAGAAGAAGCCGTCGTCAACGTCATGGCCGAGATGACGCTGATGCCCGAAGAGCAGGTCCACGCCCTCGACGACGTGACGATGAAGGAATGGCTCGACGAACGCGACGTCCCGGGGCCGCTCTACAACTACCTTGGCTTCCACGCCAACGCGTCACTCGCAGAGCCAATCGATCTCGTCGCGGCTTCCGAGCAGATCACCATCATGCAGCAGGTGATGCTCCAGGGCGGTGGCGGTCAGTACGAGGGAGGCTTCGGCACCCTCGCCAAAGTGATGGCGCGCGAATTCGAGAAGCACGGCGGAACGCTTCTCACCGGTTGCCGGGTCGAGCGCATCTCGATCGAGGACGGCGCGGTAACCGGAATCAAGACATCCGACGGTCGCTTCGAAGCACCTGTCGTGGTGAGCAGTGCGGGGATCCAGCCCACGATCCTGAAGCTCTGCGGCGAACAGCATTTCGACAAGACCTACGTGAACTACATCAAGGGCCTGGTCCCGGGCTGGGCATTCACGTCGATTCGGTACTTCCTCGACGAGCCGGTGATGGAGACGGGGATCTACATCATGTACTCCGACGACTCCTGGCTCGACACGGCGCGCTTCGAAAGGGTGAAGAACGGCGAAACGCCCGAAGAAGTGATCCTCTTCATGGTCAATCACAGCTTCTTCGACGAGCACGCCGCCCCCCCCGGCAAGCAGGTCCTCGTGAGCGGCACGGTCTGCTCATCGAATCCCGAGGCCAGGGAGATCGAAGCCATCTGGAAGAGGATGGACGAACAGATGAAAGAGCACTTCCCGGAAATCTGGGAAATCTGCGAGCGCCGCGAGTACAGCGGACCGAAAGAGATCGCCGCGCTGACACGGGATTCCGTGCTGCCGGGGCAGGGGGGCGAGTGCGTGGGTCTCGCGCAGATCGTCGGCCAATGCGGCAAGCACAAGCCCGACTCGAACGCCCCGATCAATGGCCTGTACATCGCGGGAGCCGACGCGGGGGCGAAGGGGATGGGGACGCACCAATCGGCGCTGTCGGGCATCGCGGTGGCCAAGATGGCGCAGCGCTATCTACTCGGCCGTTCGAAGATGCGCTGAACGGCGGCAGCAAGGCCAACCGGTGCCACCAAGGCACAGACTGTGCGTGTACACCCCCAGAAGATCACGCGGCGCGCTCGCGGCCTGATCTCGTTTCAGAACACCTCGCGTCTGGCCGATGCGCAACCTGGCAGCAGGCGGGGCGCCCGGCCGCCCTACGAAGAAGCGAGCGACTTCGGGTAGGCTATGCCCCCTCCGCGAGCGTCCCAACCTGTTCCGCGCATGCCTGTCGGTCTGGTCACTCGACCGTCGAACGGTCCAATGCGGATCATAGAGAGCGTATCCAGAGAACCAAGCGCGAATGACACGGGTCTTGATAGCGAACTCCGCATATGGCGGAGAGAACGTCGGTGACGACGCGATCCTGGGCGCGATCGTCGAACAACTCCGCACGGTCATGCCCGAGATCCAGATCACGGCGGTCACCAAGCAACCCGAGATGATGGCCGAGCGGTTCGGGATCGAGACTCTCGAGATCATGGGGCTCGGCAATCGCATCGAGACCTATCGCGCGATCGCGCGACACGATGCGCTGATCCTGGGAGGTGGCGCGCTGATTGCGCAGTACACCGAAGGAGCTCGCGGGCTCGTGACCGGGCAGCCGGGCTACCCCATGACGATGCTCATGATGGCGAAGCTGCTCGGACGCTTCGCCATGGTCTGGGGCGCCGGAGTCGAAGAGATCGCCTACCCGCCGGCACGCTTCATGGTTCGTCACATCTACAGTCGCGCCGACGTGATCACGGTCCGGGACGAAGACTCCAGGGTCCGCTTGACACAGAGCTTCGGCGTGGATCCAGCCCGCGTGATCACGGCCGCCGACCCGGTGCTCGCCCTGTCGGTTCCCGACGACGGTGGCACCTGCCTGCTCGACCAGCAGACCGACTGGAACGAAGACGACGCACCGCTGTGTGTCATCAACTTCGCCTGGGGCAAGGATCGCAGGGAAGCGCTTGTCGACTTCATCGCAGCCGCCGCAGACCATGTGATCTCTGACTGCGGTGCCCGCGTTGTCTTCATCCCCATGAACATGAGACTCGATGCGGATCGCCGCGGCATGGAGGAAGTGGTTTCGAAGATGCGGTGCCGAGACCGGGCGCACATCTTGACCGCTCCCTATGCGTTCGCCGAGGTCATGGCGATCGTGCGCAGGGCGGAACTGGTCGTCAGTTCGAGGATGCACTTGTTGATCTTCGCGGCGCTGTGCTGCACGCCGATCCTCGGAATCAGTCGCGTCCCGAAGGTCGACGCATTTCTCGCCCACTACGGCTTGTCGGCCGGTGCCAACACCGACGTGCTCGACTTCCAGAAATTCGCGCGGGTGCTCGACGAAACCTGGCAGCAACGCGAAGAGATCGCCGCAAAGCTCGACAAGCATCGTGAAACGTTGCGGACCAAAGCCTATTCGAGCGCGGAGATGTTCAAGAGCGACTTGGAACGCCACCGCTGACCACGGTCGTCAGAACCAATCTGACGCGGCTTTGCCGAAGGGAGCTACGCGAAGTTGGAAGGTCGATCGACCGCGTCGGGGTTTCGCAGGGTCCTGGTGAACATCGGGTTCATCATGGGCTCGAACCTTCTGGGCCGGGTGCTCAACCTGGTTCTCCAGGCCGCGCTCGCGCGGGCCTTCGGTCCGCTCGGTCTCGGGGGCTACGCCACCGCGGTGGCGATCGCCGGTTACTTCGTCTTTGCCGTCGACTTCGGCTTGTCTCCACGCTTCGCTCGCGAGGGTGCTGTGGCTCCCGACCGACAAGCCGACGAATACGCGCGCGCACTGGGTTTGAAATGCGTCACGGGCGTCTGCGCCCTGGCGGCTCTGGCGTTGATCTGTCACGTCTTGCCCTATGAGGACGACATTCGGCAGCTCTGCTTTCTCCTTGGCTGCTCCTCGATCATTCGCTCCTTCTGTTACTTGAACGACGCCGTATGTCGGGCCAATGAAAGGCTCGACCTCGAAGGGGCAGCGAACCTGCTGGGTACCGGCGCCTTCGTGGGCATTTCGCTCGTGCTGCTCGCGCTCGGCCACCCGGTGCTCAGCGTGGGCTACGCGTCGATCGCGGCGATCGTTGTGCAACTCGCCCTGTCGACCCTGTTTGCGAGTCGTTTCATTCGTCTGCGCGTCGACCTGGGGATCCACCGGGAAACCGCTCGCGCGGCCCTGCCATACGCGATGACCTCGCTCACGGTTCTGGCTTTCGCGCAGATCGACATCCTGTTGATTTCGTTCGTCGAAAGCCAGGAGTTCGTCGGGCAGTACGCTTCGGTTTCGCGCGTGCTGTTGATCGTGGGCACGGTTGGAGCCCTCGCGAGTGCAGCCATCCTGCCCACCCTCGCGCGCCTGTTCGTGAACCTCGACCCCGAGGGCTTTCGCGAACTCGTCGACGAACTCGTACGCGGCATGTTGCTCGTGAGTGGTCTCGTAACGCTCGGGACCTTCGTGCTTGCGCAGCCCCTGATCATCGGCATCTACGGTGATGCGTTCGCCGCGTTCTCCTTCCTGCTTCAGGGAGGCTCGGTCTATCTGCTGTTCAAGTTGACGGTCTCGGCACTCGGGGCGGTGCTCACCGCAATTGGGCGCCAGGGGGATCGCGCCCGTGGCATGTTGATCGGAGTGGGAGCCACGGTCGTCCTGGTTCTGACGTTGGTACCCGTGTTCGGCATCGGTGGCGCGGTCGGCGCGATGGTGGGCAGCGAATTGGTGTTGATGAGCGTCCTGGCCCTGTATCTGCAGGGCGTGCTCACGTGGACTCGACACCTGCAGACCGCGGTGGTGACGGGCATCGCTTGCGGGCTCGGGGCGACACTTTACCTTTGGATGGGAGAGCAGACGGACCTGGTTTGGCGTGCGGCGGCAGTCGTTCTGCCTGTTCTCGTCTACGTCGCGGTGGGGTTGGTGAGTGGCGAAGCGATCCGTGCCATTCGCTTCCTCCGCAAACTGCGCAGCGCGAACTGGCAGGCGGAGAGATCGTTGCAATGAAGCGCATCCTGTTCATCCATGACCTGCTCAACTTTCGCTCCGGCGGGGCGGTGCTCGTGGTGCGCAATCTTCTGGCGGCAATGGACCGAAGCAGGTTCGAACTCGAACTCGCGACACCGCGGTCGGGTGTTTCTGGCCCTCAGGAAGTGCCCGAAGAGTTCCGTGAACTCGGCCTTCCCCTTCACGCGCTGCCCCCGTTCACGCAGACGTCGGACCGCTCTCCTCGCGGTGTCGCGGCCGCGGCCTGGCAACTGCTGCGCCTCAGTGTTTCGATCTTCTTCTTGATGCTCCGGCGCAAACCCGACTTCGTCTACGTGCACTCGATCACGAGCCTCCATTTCGCATCTCTTCCCGCACTCCTCACGGGAACACGGCTCGTGTACCACGAGCATTCGGTGCAATCGGTGCGCGGTTCGTCGCTCTGGGTCCACCTCTATCCCTGGTTGGTCGCACGGGCGGCCCACATCATCTGCATCGCGCAAGTGATCGAGGACGAAGTCGTCGAGGGAGGCGTCGAGTCGGAGCGCGTGTCGACCGTGCCAAACGGGATCGGGCCATCGGTCGTTCCGCCGCGCTTGCCCGACCCCGATGGGCCGCCGCAGGAGAGCTTTCACGTCATCCAGATCGCGAACCTGCTCCCGTGGAAGGGACACGCGACGGTGATTCGCGCGGCGGCGCTCGCGCGCGACGAAATCGCCGGGCTTCGAGTCTCCTTCTACGGCCGTGGGCACAACAGTGACACCGAGCGCAACCTGCGCGCGCTGAACAGCGAACTCGAGGTCGACGACATCGTCGAGTTCTGTGGTTTCAGTGAAGACCTCGAAGAGAGGCTGCCCGAATTCGACTGTCTTGTCGTTGCAAGCGACGCCGAGCCCTTCGGCCTGGTGCTGCTCGAAGGCATGCGAACCGGTGTTCCCGTGATCGGCACGCGAGCAGGTGGTGTCCCCGAGATCGTGACCCACGAATCGGACGGTCTGCTCTTCGAACCCGATGACCACGAAACGCTCGCTCGCTATCTCGTCAAGCTCGCAAGCGATCGCGCCTACGCGCGGCGTCTTGCCGAGCGAGGGCTCGAAACCCACGTTGCGCGCTTCTCGGTGGAAACCCAGGCGAAGGGCGTCGAAGCGATCTTCGAAGAGCTCGGGTGATTCAGGTTCAGCTCTCGAGGCTCTCGGCGAGCGCCGCGTAGAATTCCATGGCCCCGACTTCTTCACCGAAGTCGTGCTCACCGGTGCTCAGACAGATGCCGTGCTGGCTGCGATTGCTCGGATGATGTCCGTGCATCCCGACGCTGGGCTTCGGCCCCCAGAAGCTGGGAACGAGCTGATGGTGGTCGTCGGTGTAGTAGATCAGATCGCCGCTGGCGCGTGTGGTAATGCCCTGTGCGGCGCGGTCTTCGTCGCTGAAGCGCTGCAACCCGTGAATTCCGTCGAGGTACGCGCTGATCTCCGTGAGAAGCGGACCCGATTCCGACCAGACCCGCAGTAGCGTGCCCTCGGAGAAGTAGGCGTAGCGCTTCGTCGAGGGTCGACCGAAACGCGCTTCGAGGTCGAGAGCGATGTGATGCTCGATGTTCGACATGCCGTGGTCGGAAACGACGAAGACCCGACCATCGGGGAACTTCGCGAGATAGGCTTCGGTGAGTTCACGGATGTAGCGGTCGTTGTCCACGAGCAGTGCGTTGTACGGCTCCGACGCGACACCTTCCCAATGCGAGCAGTGATCGATGCCCGCAAGCATGAGCGTGATGTGCCCGGGGTCGTCTTCGTTCTTGATCTTGTCGAGCACCGCCTGGAACATCACCTCGTCGCGCTCGTGGTTGTTGGCGAAGTGCCAGTGGAGAAAGCTCGTCATCTCGGGATGGTCGAGCAACGACTCCTTGTCGAAACCGCGATCGAAGACCGAGTTTCCCGTCTGGTTGAACATGGCGAGATAGGGGATCGGAATGTTCTTCGTCGACGACACCCAGCGCAGGCGGTCGAGCACCCGGTGCACCATGCGCTTGGCGGGATACCAGAGGTCCGCGAGGCCGAGCAGCGGAAGCAACGCCTTGATCCGTCGGAAGGGCGACGCCTCGGGATCGTATTCCCACTCACACCAGAAGCCGATCTCGTCGGGCGTCTTGCCGGTGAAGAGCATGGTCTGGCAATTCACGCTGTAGCCGAGGATCGGTACCAGCCGCGCCCGGGATCGGAACTGATTCGCGAACGGCATGCCTTCGAGCTGGTCGAAGGGAACGCCGTCGATGAAGATGGTGAGCGTGCGGGGCATGACGTCACATCATACCAACTCCCACCGGAGCACTTCATCTCGCCCGTCGCGTGTTTGCGAGCCCGCGAGGAGACACCCGACACGAGCATGCGACCCGCGCGTGACGCGCGAGCAGACAACGTGCATCCCGGCTGATTCCAGGTCGAAAACCGGGATGGGCTCGTTCAGCGTTCCGCGCGAAGCGCGCGGGCATCCGCAACGAGGGACGTGAGTTTCGCGACCACATCGTCGAGGGTCTCGAAAGGCTCGAAGGCCTGCTTCCGTTCGCGCAGCGCGTCGGCAAGGGTTTCTTTCGCGAAGGCGAGGTCGGCTTCGTCCGCGCCGCAAAGATCCGACACGCGGCCATTGCCGACGTGAACGCAGAAGGCGCCGGGGTTGTCGCGGCGATACTGCGAGATGATCGCCCGCTTGCAGGTCCCCGTGCCACAACCGCACGCAGGGTTGCGGCCGCCCGGTGCGATCGACCACTCGTCACCCTCGAGCCCGACGTGTTCGAGGTGGTTCGAGGTGAAGTCGAACTGCACGTCGTTGTGCTGCTGCAACCAGTTCAAGTTGTAGTCGAAGCCATCAGAGAGAATGCGGAAGCTCGCGCCCTCGTCGGCGCACCAGGCCTGGAGCACTCGCGCACCGGGGTCGAGGTCGATGGTCGCGAGAAAGGCCCGCAGCTCCGACTCGGGAAGACGGAAGCCCGTGAAGAGTTCGATGTTGTACTCCCACGCGTCGAGTTCTCCCGACTCGTAACGGCTCCACAACTCGATACGCCGGGGGCCCAGGTGCTTGCGCGCCAGGGTCGAACCGACGTCCTGGACCGAGTAGGTGCCGTCGAAGTCGCAGAAGACCGCAAGCGCACTCGAGCGCGCGAGTGCCACGGCGAGGTCTTCGGTCGGCGTCAGCCCGTCGCTGTCTTCGTCCAAGGAATGCCACTCCAGCGTGCTTCGAAACGGTCGGGGGAAGCGGGAGGTGTGCGCAACCGGCGCGCGAGCAACACTACCGGGCCTGGGTTGGCGAAGCGAGGTGAGCGCGGAAATGACTGCGGGAACTCGGGCAGGCGATCGAGAATCATTCTCATCTGCTTCGACGACGAAGCAGCGCATCGCTCACGGCGCGCCGCTGCTGCTCGACGGTGCCACGGGCACCGAACTCGAACGCCTGGGGGTTCCGAGCGCGCTTCCACTCTGGTCGACCGTCGCTCTGCTCGACGCCCCGGAGGCGCTCGCGGGGGTCCACGAAGCCTATGCGCGAGCCGGGGCCGACGTCGTGACCGCCAACACCTTTCGCACCCAGGCCCGCGTGCTTTCCCTCGACCCTCGAACCGAAGGGCGCGCGGAGGAACTCACGCGGTTGGCGGTCGACTGCGCGAGGCGAGGGATCGACGCCGCAAGTGCGCCTTGCTTCGTCGCGGGTTCCGCGCCGCCTCTCGAAGACTGTTATCTGCCCGACCGCGTTCCCGCGAACGACCAGCTCGAAGCCGAACACACCGCACACGCCGAGAACCTCGTGAAGAGTGGGGTCGACCTGATCTTGATCGAAACCATGAACTGCATCCGCGAAGCCGTTGCCGCAACCGCGGCGGCAAAGCAGACGGGTCTGCCGTTCTGGGTGAGCTTCATCTGCGACCCGAATGGGCGACTGTTGTCCGGTGAGCCGCTGGGCAGCGCGCTCGATGGCGTTGGCCACTTCGAACCCGAGTTGGTCGCGGTCAACTGCCTTCCTCCTTCTGCCGTCGACGGTGCGCTCGACGCGCTCTCGCGCTGTGGATTCGCGTTTGGGGTCTACGCAAACCTGGGTGCTCCCTACCCGAACTCGCCGGACAAGCGCGTCGAAGATCACGACCCAGCGAGCTTCGTGGAACAGGCTCGCCATTGGGTCGCTCGCGGGGCTCGCATGGTCGGTGGCTGTTGCGGAACGACACCCGAGCACATCCGCACCCTGCGCAATGCCTTTCCTATACTGCCGCCATGAGTTCCCCCCAGAGCGTTGCGCGGACGTGGTCGGGGTGTTCAAGAACCCGATCGACCAATCGACCAATCGACCAACCAACGCACGAATCCGCGGAGCTGACCATGGACATCGAATTCGAACCCACCAATCGACGCCGCTTCCTCAAGACCCTCGCCATGGTCGGCGTCGCGGGGCAGACGTTGCTTCGCTCCGGTGACGTGCGGGCCGCAGTCGGTGCCGCGCGCGACCTCGCCGTCCCGGGCGTCGCGAACTGGCCCGAGATGCCGGAGCGGCAATTGGGCAACACGGGTTTCGCCGCGAGCCGGTTGGTCTTCGGTTGTGGTGCAGCGCTTTCGCGCGGTCCGAAAGACGATCTCCTCCAAGCGTCCTTCGAAGCCGGGGTGAACGTCTACGACGTCGGCTTTCGCTCGTACTACAAGGACGCCGAACAAAACCTCGCCCCCTTCGCGCGGCGCGTGCGCGACAAGATCTTTCTCATCTCGAAGGCCTACGTGCCCACGGACATCGAACCGAACCAGAGCATCACGCCCGGGCAAGCGCGCTACGGGGCCGACGCCTGGCTCGAAGCGCTCGACGGGAGTCTGCGCGAACTCGGCGTCGATCATCTCGACGCCTACTACGCGATGGCGAGCTTCAACCCGTCGCTGATCCAGAGTGACGAGCTGCTCGGTGCAGCGCAGCGTGCGAAGGACGCCGGCAAGATTTCGCACCTCGGGCTCTCTACGCACCAGAACGCCGAGAAGGTGCTCGAAGCCGCCATCGAAACCGGCGCCTATTCACTCGCGCAAATCGCCGTCACGCCAGCGGGTTGGTACGACTGGGACAACAAGGCGATCCTCCCCGGCTCGCCCCCCATGGCGAAGCTTCGCCCGCTCTTCGATCGAGCGCGCGAAGCGGGCATCGGCCTCATCGGCATGAAGGCGGGGCGCTATCTCGCGGGCCGCAAGTTCCTCGGCTGGGGAAAGCCGACGGCGTTCGATTCCCACTACGACCCCTCATTCATGGCCGCCGAGTTCTCGTCCTTCCAGCGAAGCTACGCCTTCGTGCTCGAACACGGGCTCGACTGCGTGAACGCCGACTCCCAGAGCATGAACCACCTGGCGGAGAACTTCGCAGCAGCCGCGACTTCGTCGCGCTACTTCGGGTAGGCGTCTTCTGCAGGAGGCGCCCGCGGCGGCGGGGTGACGTCGCGCGACGTTGTGACCAGATTCGTTGGCCACGTGCCGCGCCCCGGACGCTCGCGGGTGGCGCTGCGCGCGAGATGCCGGTGAACTGCGTCCCGCGGCTCACGTTCTTTTTCTGAATCTGGCCACTTTGCGGAACCCGCGGACACAATTTGTGTCACCCATCCGCCGGTCCCTGCACACCACTTGCCGGGCGCTGGGGAGCCGATCTGGGCGCAGATCGAAATCGGTTGTGATTTCGCACACTTGGGTTTGTGTTGCGAGAATTTCCCGAAGCTGGGGGTTCTGGCACGCGCTTTGCTCTCTAGAACGCCATCGCGGGAGCGATCGACACTTTATTCGCGCCCGGGTTGGCTACCCCTCCCCTGTCACTTTGTGTCAGGAGCCGGCCCGGGCGCGTTTTCTTTCGCGACCTGCCCGATTCGTCCGAATGCGGGCTCGACCCTCAACCACGCGCTTGGTCCTTCCCCCGGTAGACTGGGCAGGTGCCCACCCGAACGTCGAATCGTACCGCTGCGAAGAGCCTCCCGGCGATCCTCCCCGTCCCGCAGAACGTGGAAGCTCGCGACGGGCACTTCGCGATCGAACGAAGGGCACCCATCGTCGTTGCGCCGAGCGCATGCGAAAGCACGTGGGCGAGTGCACGACGACTACAGGCTCTGATCCAACGCAGCCGCGGTGCTGCACTGCCGATCGAAGCCCACCTGCGCCGGGACGACCTGGGGCCCCACATCACGCTGGGGCATCGCAGTGCCGGACCTGGCATCGACGCCGATGGATACACAGTGCAAGTCACCCCCGACTGCGCGGAACTTCGCGGCGCGGGACCGAGCGGGCTTCGCTACGCCGTCGAAACGTTCTCACAACTCTTGGGGCGCACGCGCAAGGTTCCCTGCGCGTCCATCGACGACCGACCCGACTTCGCCCTGCGCGGTGTCATGCTCGACGTATCGCGTGGCAAGGTGCCGACCCTCGAGACGTTGAAGGGCCTGGTCGACATGCTCGCGCAACTCAAGCTCAACGCGCTCATGCTCTACGTCGAGCACACCTTTCGCTTCCGCCGGCATCCGCTGATCGGAAAGGGAGCTTCGCCCCTCGACGCTGAGACGTTGCGTGAACTCGACGACCACGCCGCCGCGCAGCACGTCGAGCTGATCCCCTGCCTGCAATCGCTCGGGCACATGGATCACATCCTCACGCTGCCTCGCTATCGCGAACTGGCCGAAACCGAGATGGGCTGGACCATCGCGCCAACGCATCCCGGTAGCCGCGAACTGATCGAAGATCTCTACGACGAGTTCCTTCCCAATTTTCGCTCGCGGCGGATGAACGCCAACTGCGACGAACCCTGGGACCTCGGCCTCGGGCAGTCGAAGGAACGCAGCGAAGAACTCGGCCCGGGCGGGCTATACCTCGAACACGTGCGTTGGCTGCGCGAAGCCGCGGAGCGAAACGGCAAGCAGACGATGATCTGGGGCGACGTCGTCCACGCACACCCGAAGCGCATCGCCGAGATTCCCAAGGACCTCGTCTTGCTCGACTGGTGGTACGAGGCCGAGTTCGACTATGACCGCGTGGCCGTCTTCGGTGCGAACGATCTCGAGTTCGCCGTCTGTCCGGGAACGTCGAGCTGGAACTCGCTGTTCCCGCGTGTCGACAACAGCCTCGCGAACATCGCGGGTTGGGGCGGAGCGGCGCGGCGTCACGGCGCGCTCGGAATGCTCAACACCGACTGGGGCGACTTCGGTCACTACAACCTGCTCGGCAACAGTTGGTTCGCCTACGCGGCGGGAGCGCAACAGAGCTGGTCGGGAAGCTGCGAGGACGCCGCATTCGACGCCGGCTTTTCTGCCCTCTTGTTCGGAGAGAGCGGACGACGCGGACGCATTGCCAGGCTCTACCGCGAACTCGGCGCGATTCACGACGCCGGCTTCGACGTCTTCAACGGCTCACCGCTGCAGTACCTCTTCTTCGACGACCTGGAAAGCAGCTACTTCATCGCAAACGCGCGCAAACCCGCCCTCGAGCGTTCGCGCAAGCGGCTGGCGAAAGTGCGAAACCAGATCGATCGCGCACGAGACTGTTTCGCCCGCGAGAAGGCCACCTGGCGCGAGCTTCTCTATGCCGCGGACGCGAGCCTGTTCGCAGTCGAAAAGACGCTCGCCGCGCGGCGCTACAACGACTGGCGGCGGCGACCCAAGAGCCTCAACGCGAGAGCACGCAAGAAGCTGGGCGACGAACTGCGCGCGCTCGCGAAGACCCAGACGGCGCTCGTCACCCGGCTGCGCAAGCTCTGGCTCGATCGCAATGAAACGTCGAACTTCGAAATGACCCAGCGCCGGGCCGAGCGTTCGGTGAAGAGCCTACGGGCGGCCGCGACACGCCTTGCCAAGGGCGACGCCCCGAAGCCGGTCGAGACCGCCGCGATCGAACCGAAAGGCGTGGTCGAGGCAGTGAGACGATCGCTGGCGCCTGGTTAGTCGCACACACAACGGGCCGGTCGGTCCGGATCGCCGCTGCTTACTCTTCTTCCTCGTCCTACTCGTATTCGTCGTCTTCATACCCATCGTCGCCGTATTCGTCTGTATCGTCGGCGGATGAGGCGACTTCGCTCGCGGCCGGCGGTTCCCCGAGCAGGTTGCTCGCGAACCAGAAGCCGAGCACCCAGGCGATCAAGGCAACCCCGATCTCCCGTGCATCGCGAGACGATTCGGCCAGCCAGTACCCGAGCCCCAGTGTGAGCGTGCCCGAGAACAGGGCGAGAGGGCGCGACTTCATTTCGTTCCTCCGACGGGGACGGTACCCTCGTTTCTCCCGAGATGGGTGAAGCCGCCCGAACACAGGACGACGCGCTTGAGCGAACCAAAACCCAAGGGTCATATCCCCGAACCCACCATACGCGCTTCGCTCACCAATGGCTTTCAGGTCCTGCTCGATGACGCAGCGCCGTTGGTCGTGATGGCCTTCGGGGTCTTCGTGATCGGCACCGTCGCGCGTTCGCTCTACTTCCTGCCCACACAGGGCGAAGCGGTTTCGGCGCTTGCCTATCTGCTGTTTGCGGGCCCGATCGAACTCGGCATGTCCTTCGTCTGCTTGCGTGCCGTGCGCAGTGGGCGGGTGAACTTCGACCACATGCTCTCCATCCTCCCGCAATACGGTGCGTTGGTGTTCGCAAACGCACTGATGCTCGCGATCCTGCCTGGCGCCGCCGCACTCTTGATCGTTCCGGGGATCCTGTTCTTCTGCGCCACCCGCTTCGTCCCCTTCCTGATCCTCGAAGACGAACTCGGCGGTGCCGAAGCCATCATCGAGAGCATCAAGCTTTCGCGTGACTGCATCTGGCCGCTGCTGGGAATCAACGCCATCGGGCTCGCCGCAACTGCGATCGGTGGCATTTCGATACTCGGCCTGATCCCTGCTCTACTCTGGTGGAACCTCTCGTTGGCGTCGCTCTACCACTCGGTGGTGCGCCCGCCGACGGCCTGGCAGATCGAAGACGAAGAAGAACTCGAAGCAGGGCGACTCGAAGCCGAGCGCGAAGCCGCGGAAGAAGAAGCCGAAATCGCGGCGATGGAAGCGCTCGAACGCGGCGAAACCGAAGAGCGCGAATAGGCGCACCATCGAGCGCACGCGAAAGGAAGAACCCATTGGCGGGTGAAGAGAAGCCCGAGAATCCGCGACCACGGATGCTCGAAACCACCGTCCCCGAATTGATCGAGAGCCTCGATCTGGAGGAGATGGACCGCGACTTCTACGTCGGCAATCCCGGGGAAGGGCGGGGGCGCCTGTTCGGCGGGCTGGTCGCCGCGCAATCCGTCGTCGCCGCGGGTCGCACGGTGTCGCCCGACGCGCCACTCCACAGCCTGCACGCGTACTTTCTGCGACCGGGCTCCTACGGCAAGCCGATCCGTTACACCGTCGACCGCATTCGAGACGGGCGCACCTTCACGACGCGTCGCGTGGTCGCGCTGCAGTCTGGCGAAGCGATCTTCAATCTCGCCGCGAGCTTTGCCATCCCAGAAGTTGGCATCTCGCACCAGGAACCCATGCGCGACACCCCGGCACCCGAAGGACTCCCCGAAATGAACGAGGTCCGCGCGCGCTGGTTCAACGAGCCACCGCCCGACCCGGTCGTCACGGGAACACTGGAAATGCGGCTCGTCGACGACACCGACGGCGACCCGAGCACGAAGCTCGAACCAGTACGAAACGTCTGGATGCGAATCAACGGAAAACCACCCGAAGACCCGCTGCTGCGCACCGCACTGCTCGTGCATTCGAGTGACCGCACCCTGCTCGGTACGGCCCTTCGACCCGCAGGTCTCACGCCGGGTAAGGACACGCTCGTCACCAGCCTCGACCACGCCTTCTGGCTGCACCACATCCCCAAGCTCGACGACTGGTTCCTCTACTCGTCGCGCAGCCCCATGGCGCATGCGGGGCGGGCGCTCGTGCGCGGCGCCATGTACGAACCCGGCGGCCGGCGAATCGCATCGGTCACCCAGGAAGGTCTGATTCGCCGACGCAAGTAAGCGGTAGCGCTGCGCGAGGGGCCGCTACTTCTTGCGCTTTTCGGGCTTCGGGGCGAAGACGATTTCGCCTACTGCGACTTCGCCGTCCTCGAGGCCCGCGTCTTCTTCGCGCAAGTGCGCGTGACAGCGTGCAGCGGCGAGCACGTCCCCTTCCACCGCGGTGAGGCGTTCGAGGGTGGCCGCGTTCGCTTTCAGCACCAGCTTTTCGACTTCGCGTCCCAGCGAAACTTCGTTGTCGGCCTTGCACTTGTTGATGGCCGCCAGCGCACCGATCGCCAGTTCGAAGCTGCCCGTGTCCGAAGGCGCGGCGATCGCGTCGAACTCGCTCACCGCAGGCCAGGGTGCGCGATGGATCGACGGCTCACCCTTTTCTTCGGCGAACGTCCACGACCAGATCTCTTCGCTGATGTACGGAAGTACGGGGGCGAACAAGCGCAGCAGCACGTCGAAGCCCAGGCGCAAGGCCGCCACCGCCGAACCGCTCTCGGCGAGCGCGTCGCTCTCTGCACCGTCTTCGAACCAACGCGCCCGCGGCTTCGCCAATTCGAGGTAGGTGTCGGTGAAGTGGGCCCAGAAGAAGCTCTCGGTTTCTGCGAGCCCGTGGGCGTAGTTCCATTCTTCGTAGAGGGCGGTGACCCTTTCGACGAGTGCGGCGAGTTCGCGCACGAACGCGCGGTCGAGTTCCGTCGAGATCGGGTGCACTTCGCCCGCCTGCGACAGCACGAACTTGCCCGCGTTGTAGAGCTTGGTGACGAGGCGCTTGCCCACCTTCCAAACGTTTTCGTCGAAGGCGGTGTCGACACCAAGGCGCGCGCTCGCGGCCCAGTAGCGCCCGGCGTCCGTCGTGTACTTCTCGAGCAGGTCGATCGGCGTCACGACGTTGCCGACACTCTTGCTCATCTTCTTGCGATCGGGGTCGAGGATCCAACCCGAGATCGTCACGTGCTCCCACGGCTTCTTGTCTTCGTGGAGCAACCCCTTGGCGATCGTGTAGAAGGCCCAGGTGCGAATGATCTCGTGGGCCTGCGGACGCACGTCGGCGGGGAAGAGCTTCGCGTGCCGCTCGTCGTCGATGCTCCAATGGGAACTGATCTGCGGCGTCATCGAACTGGTGAACCAGGTGTCGAAGATGTCCGCTTCGCCCGTAAAGCCGCCGGGCTTGTCGCGCTGCTCTTCGCTGTAGCCCGGGGGAAGGTCCGTCGTCGGGTCGACAGGCAGGCTCGCCCGATCCGCGACGATCACCGCGTCGTACTGCGGTTCGCCCGCGTCGTCGAGCGGGTACCAGACGGGAATCGCGACGCCGAAGTAGCGCTGACGCGAGAGGCACCAGTCCTGATTCAGGTTCTCGGTCCAGTCGCTGTAGCGGGTGCGCATGTGCGGCGGGTGCCAGTTGATCTCTTCACCCTTCGCGAGCATCTGGTCCTTCTTATCGACGAGCCGCGCGAACCACTGACGCGTCGAAAGGTATTCGAGAGGTCGGTCGCCCTTTTCGTAGAACTTGACCGGATGCTCGATCACCTCGGGGTCGCGCTGTAGTGGAGCACCGTTGCCCGTGGCACTGCCCGCCGGGTCGCGCAGCAACTCGACGATCGCCTTCTGGGCCTGTTTGATGTTCTTGCCCGCAATCTCAGCGTAGTAGCGATTCGCCTCGTCGGGCTTCAGCGATGCGAATTCGGGCGTGCCGAAGGTCACTTCGTCGAGTCGCCCGTTCTTGGTCACGATCTGCCGCAGCTCGAGACCTTCTTCGCGCCACCAGAGCACGTCCGTCGCGTCGCCGAAGGTGCAGACCATCAAGATGCCCGTGCCCTTTTCGGGGTCGGCAAGATCGCTGGCGAAGATGGGAACCGGCGCGTGGAAGAGCGGCGTCACGGCGCGCTTGCCGAACAAGTCGCGGTAGCGCGCATCGTCGGGATGCGCGCAGACACCGACGCACGCGGGAAGCAGTTCGGGGCGGGTGGTTGCGATCACGAAGCCGGCGTCGCTGTCTTCGACCGCGAACTCGAGGTGGTGATACGCACCGGGCAGGTCTCGATCGTCGACCTCGGCCTGGGCCACCGCGCATTGAAAATCGACGTCCCACATCGTCGGCGCTTCGTGGCTGTAGACCTGGCCTTTCGCGTAGAGGTCGACGAACGACGCCTGCGCGATCTCGCGACAATGGTCGTCGATGGTCTGGTATTCCTGCTCCCAGTCCACCGAAAGCGCGAGTTTTCGCCAGAGCTGTCGGTAGTACTCTTCGTCTTCGTCGATCAGGCCGTAGCAGGCTTCGATGAAGTTCTTGCGCGAAATCAGGCGCGCGGGCTTCTTGCGAACCTTCGCGCTGGCCTCTTCGAGCACCAACCCTTCTTCGTAGGGGGTGTGCGGGTCGCATCTGACGTGGAAGTAGTTCTGCACGCGGCGCTCGGTCGGGAGCCCGTTGTCGTCCCAGCCCATCGGGTAGTAGATGTTCATGCCACGCATGCGCTTGTAACGCGTGATGACGTCGGTCTGGGTGTAGGAGAAGACGTGTCCTACGTGGAGTGACCCGGACGCGGTAGGCGGCGGGGTGTCGACCACGAAGGTTTCATCGCGCGGGCGGTCGGGGTCCCACCGGTAGACGCCACGGGCTTCCCAGTCGGCGATCCACTTCGCTTCGACCGCGTCCGCATCGAAGTGCCTGGCCAGCGCAGCCGGGTCGATGGAATGCACTCGCTGCGATGCAGTCTGCGGGTTGGATTTCGACTCTTCACTCGGTTCTTCACGCGGCATCTGGCGACCTGGGTTGGGTGATTCTCGAACGGAAAGACGGGGATGGAAGGCTGGTGGAACTGTCGCTCGGCGCGTGTCGGGGGATCGTGCGCGCGCGGGCGGCGAAAGGGCGCCCAATATAGGACACGCCCTTTCGCCCGCCGCTCCCCGGTTGGGACATTGCCCGAGTCGAATTCGGAGAAACACCCCGTGTGCGAAAGCGTCGGTTCGTCCGATGCAGGGTCCATGTTCTGGAAGAAAGCAAAGCCCGCGAAGAAGAAGACCGCGCCCACCCCGCGACCGAAGCCTGCGGCCGACGACGCCTCGGTCGGAGCCGACCAGAGCCTCGACCTGCTTGCCGACCTGCTACGCATCTACGGCGAGGGCGCTTTCGACCTCGAGGAGATCTCGGCCGACGAGATCCGCGAACGCAGCGAGACCTGGGCGCGCCATCTCGTGGTCGGCGTCGAGCCTCCCGACCGGCCGAGCGAAGCCGACGAATGGCAGGGAGGCGCTTCGGCGCCCCGCGATCTGCCCGGCGTGCGACGCTTCGTGGGCGAGACACGCCGCGAAGAGCACCGCTACATCGGCCAGAGCTTTGCGAACATGTTCGAAGCCATCTGGGCGTTCATCGGCGGGTTGCGCCACACCCTGGCCTTCGACCAGCAGACCGACGCGCGGGTCGCTCATCGACTTCACCGCCTCGAAAAGGCTGCCCAGGGCAATTCGACCGCCCGCCTCAAGCAAGAGGCCCTCGAGACGGTGAGCCTCGTGCGCGAATGCATGGCGCATCGCGGCGACAACCAGCAGAAGTTGCTCGCCAGCCTCGACAACCGGCTGGAAGCGGTTCGCTCCGAACTTACCGTGGTGCGCGAGCAGGCCGCGACCGACGGGCTGACGGGCCTCTTCAACCGGGCCTCGTTCGACGAACACCTCGAGCGGCTCGTCGATCTCCACAATCTCTTCGGGCGGCCGGTGGCGCTGTTCATGATCGACATCGACCACTTCAAGTGGGTGAACGACACCTACGGCCACACGAGCGGCGACATGGTGCTGAAAGAGGTCGCGGGGAGCCTCGCGAAGTCGTTCCTTCGCAAGGAGGACTTCGTCGCCCGCTTCGGGGGCGAAGAATTCGCGGTGGCCCTCCAGGAGGGCCGGATCGGCACCGTGAAGGGACTGGCCGAGCGCTGCCTGCAGCGGCTGCGGGACCTCGAATTCGAGATCGGGGACGAACCCCTCCGCATTTCAGCCTCGCTCGGCGTGGCGCTCGTCCAGCCCGACGAGACCCCTCAAGCCTGGCTCGAGCGAGCCGACGCTGCCCTCTACGAAGCCAAGCAGGCAGGACGGGACCGCGTAGTGATCCATACGAGCGACCGCGACCCCCCGTCGGAGGCGTGACAAGGGGCCACGGGGCGCCAGGCACCCCGCTGGCGCGTGGGGTAGGGGCCGCGGGCGCCCGACGGCCAAGGGCCGAAAGCGGAAATTCCCGAAGCATTTCGCGCATCTCTTGCGGCCTGGCAGGCAGCCTTCTATGGTCCCGCGGCTCGCGCGAGGGCCAACCCCTGGGTCCTCGATTTCGTGGCCGCATGCAATCGCGGGCCGCGGATGGCAAATGAGGACGCGAGCAGAATACGGCAGGACGAGAAAGGTAATTGGAGCCCAGATGGCGAAGACATCGCAGGTCAACCGAGACAACCGACGCAAGAAGCTCATCAAGCGTCACGCGGAAAAGCGCGCCGAACTGCGCGCCAAGCTGAAGGACCCGAACGTTTCGATCGAGGAAAAGCTCGAAGTCCAGGAACAGTTCGCCAAGCTGCCGCGCAACTCGTGCCCGACCCGCCTGAACCGCCGCTGCGAAGTGTCCGGCCGCTCGAAGTCGTACTACCGCAAGTTCGGCATTTCCCGCATCGCCCTGCGCGAACTGGCCCTGCGCGGCCAGCTTCCCGGCGTGCGAAAGAGCAGCTGGTAGGCGAGGAACGAAGCCATGAAGCCCGACGTTCATCCCGACTACCACAAGGTCCTTTTCATCGACTCCGCAACCGGCGACGAATGGGTCAGCCGCTCGACCATGACTTCGAGCGAAACGCGCGAAGTCGACGGCGAAGAGATCCCCGTCGTGAAGCTCGAGATCTCCGCAAAGAGCCATCCGTTCTGGACGGGCACGATGCGCGAGCTCGACGCCGACGGAAAGATCGACCGCTTCCGCAAGCGGTACGGCAGCAAGAAGTAGATCCGCTCGCAGTACCGCGGCTTCGGCTGCGGGCGGTGCGAGTGAGTAGAAACAAGAAAAGCGCACCCGATCGGGTGCGCTTTTTCTTTTCGCGGATGCGCCCGCGTCTATTCGATGGGCTCGATCGGCTTGATTGGCTTGATTGGCGAGCCCGCCCTACGCGCGCAGGGTCTTGGCCACGCGGCGCTTGAGGCGCAGGCCCTCTTCGGCGAGGTCTTTGTCGTCGGTCTTGAGCAGGTAGGCGTCGAGGCCGCCCTTCTTCTGCACGGTGCGAAGCGTGCGTGCGGCGACGTCGAGCGAAATGCTGCAACCCAGGGCGTCGGAAGTGAACGTCACCTTCTGGACGTTCGGCTTGAAGGTACGGTGGGTGCGTCGCTTCGAATGCGAGACGTTGTTGCCGAACTGGACTTTCTTACCCGTGAGTGCGCACTGGCCCATGACTGGATTCCTTGCTCGTGTGACTTGAATTCGTGGCGATCCGGAGCGGGTTCCCGTTGCACCAGAATCGTACCGGAATCGATTTGGACGATCCGCGGTCGGTGACCGGCGACGGAACCTCAAGGCCCTGAAATCGGAAAAGAAAACCTGGGAGGGGGGCCCGGAGCGGGGCCAAGGGATAGCCATTGGCGAGGGGCCGGTCAAGCGGGCTGGCGGGGCCCGCGCGGCGAGGGTGGAAAGGGCACTTGGCCCCATACCGTCGTCCGGTGGCATCGAAAAGGTTTTCGTCTGTATTGGCACGCAATCTCGAAGCGTGGCCCGGGTGGACCTCCGATTTCGCAGGCCCAGCCCAGACCTTGCATAGCTGGTGGGAAATGCGATCTAGCTCGCCGGGACCGGGCTGACCGCCACGTCGCCCGCCACGGGCAGGATCCTGGACGCCATTTCCCGCTTGAGCTCGCTGAGTTCGCTCCTGGCTGCGTCACGGCGGGCCTGGTCGCGGAACCCGCGGATCGTGGCCCGGAGGTTGTCGCCACCCATCTCGCGGTCGAGTTCGCCCTCGGCGTTCATGCGCTCGATCTGTTCTCGCACGCCTTCGAGGGCGTCCATCTCGGCCTCGACCGAAAGGCCTTCCATGGCGGACTGCAGCCGGCGGCGCGCCTTCGCGTTGGCCAGCGTCGCGAGCATGCGCCCCTTTTCGCGGACCAGGGAGCGGATCTCTTCTCGGAAGCGCACGAGGTTCGCCTTGGCTTCGTCCGCCTGGGTCTTCACGGCGGTGAGTTCCTTTTCGGCGCGTTCGAGATCTTCGAAGAGCGCCTGCTTGTGGGCGATCAGGGTGAGGCACGAATCTTCGTCACCGCGCGCCAGTGCTCGCTTGATCTCGTCGTGGAGCCGCGCGATTTCGGCGCGGCGCTCGGCGATTTCACCGTCGAGCTTGCTGCGCATGAACAGGATGCCCGCCACCGCGTCCTTGAGTTCGCGGTACTGCTTCATGCGTCCCTTGATGGCCTGCTCGTAGATGGCTTCGGGGCTTTCGAGTTCGCGGTCGCGAACCCAGGTCGAGAACCAACCCTTGATCAGACTGCGCAGTCTCGAAAAGGCGCCCGCAGGTTTCGTTGCACTCATGATGGATCTCCTTTCGTTGAATCGTCTGCCGACCACTGTTCGGAGCGAAGGTCGAGCTCGCGGATCTTCTGCTGCAAGCTTTGGCGCACCATTCCGATTTCGCGGGCGGTCTGTGAAACGTTGCCCTCGTTGCGACGCAGCGCGTTCAAGAGAAAGTCGCGCTCGAAGCGTTCGACCATCTGCTTCTTGACGTCCGAAAACGGCACGCCGGGAACGAACGCAGCTTCGTCCACGACGCCGGGGGCGCTGCCCGCCGGACCGAGCTGGAGGTCGGCTTCTTCGATTTCGCTGCCACTCGAAAGCACGGCCGCCTGCTCGAGCACGTTGGCGAGTTCGCGCACGTTGCCGGGCCAGCTGTGTTGCATGAGGCGCGACATGGCCGAGGGCGAAAGCGCTTTGCGCTCTCGCGACAGGCGCTCGGCCACCTGGGTGAGGAAGCGCTCGCAGAGGGCCGGTAAGTCTTCGCGGCGTTCGCGCAACGGTGGCAGATCGATCTGCACGACCTTGAGCCGGTAGTAGAGGTCTTCGCGGAAGCGGCCTTCCTTTACCTCTTCTTCGAGGTTTCGGTGGGTCGCCGCGACGACGCGAACGTCGACTTCGACGGCTTCGTCGCCACCCACGCGCTCGAACTTCCGCTCCTGCAACACGCGCAACACCTTGGCCTGGGTATCCGCCGCCATGTCGCCGATCTCGTCGAGGAAGATCGTGCCGCCGTCGGCCAATTCGAAGCGACCCTCGCGGCGCTTGTCGGCACCCGTGAAGGCGCTCTTTTCGTGGCCGAAGAGTTCGCTTTCGACGAGTTCTCGATTGATCGCCGCGCAGTTCACCGCGATGAAGGGACGGTTCTTTCGCGCGCTCGTGTTGTGGATCGCCTGGGCGACGAGCTCCTTGCCCGTGCCGCTTTCGCCGCGGATCAAGACCGTGAGGTCGGTCTCGGCCACCTTCTGGATCGTCTCGTAGACGCTCCGCATGCCGGCACTCGTGCCGATGATGTTCTCGAAACCGGTTTCGCGCTGAACGCGTTCGAGCAGCAGGCGGTGTTCGCGTTCGAGTCGATGGCGGTCGAGGGCGCGCTTCACGACCACGCGAATCTCGTCGTTGTCGAAGGGCTTGGGGATATAGTCCTCGGCGCCCGCCTTCATGGCTTCGACGGCGATCTTTTCCGAACCATGTGCGGTGATCATCACGACCGAGGTCTCGGGGCACAGTTCCTTGGCGCGTTCGAGCACCGCCATCCCATCAGCACCGCGACCGAGGGCCAGGTCGGTGAGGACGAGATCGAAGACCTGGGCTTCGAGGGCCTCGAGCGCCTTTTCGCCGTCTTCGGCGAGGGCCACTTCGTAACCTTCACGCTTCAGCAAGCCGCTGAGGGCGAGGCGGATCGCATGTTCGTCTTCGACGACGAGGATGCGGGGCTTCATGACGTCGCTCCGTTCGCCTGCTTGGGAAAGCGCACGATGAATTCGGCGCCACCGCCAGGTGCTGCGTCGACTTCGATCGAACCGCGGTGCGCGTCCACGAGCTTCTTGGTGATCGCGAGGCCCAGGCCGGTGCCGCCCTGCTTCGCGGTGAAGAAGGGGGTGAACATCCGCGCGCGGGTTTCTGCGTCGATGCCGTTGCCGTTGTCGCGAACGCGCACCCAGACCTCGGTGCCCGCGAGGTTCTCGCCCATCGAAACCGAGACCTCGGGCGCGTCGGGCTTCCCATCGGCCAACGCATCGAAGGCATTGCTCACGAGGTTGATCATCACGCGACGAAGCTTTTCGGCGTCGCCTTCGAGTAGACCGTCGCTGTCGAACTCGCGGGTGATCTCGACGCCTTCGCGTTCGCTGCGGTCGCGAAAGGTTTCGAGTGCGCTGTCGAGGATGTCGCGCATCAAGACCGTCACGCGATTGAATTCTTCGTCGCGACCGAATCGCAGCAGGTGTGAGATCGAGCGTTCGACCCGTTCGAGTTCACCGAGCGCGACCTGGGCGTATTCTTCGTTGTCGAACGACTCGGGGTCCTCGCGCATCTGCTGGAGCAGGCTTTTGGCTGCGGTGATGGGGTTACGGATCTCGTGAGCGATCTGCGCAGACAGAACTTCGAGTGTCTGCTGGTGCTCGCCCGCGATTTCCTGGCGCTCGCGGCCCACGTTCGCGTGGATGTGGCGGCTCATCTCTTCTTCGATGAGTCGTTCCCGCATGCGCGGCTCGACGAGGAGGCGATACAGCCTGCGACCGAACTTCATGCACCAGTAGATCAGCGCGATCACGCCCACAGGCGTGAGGAAGAAGAGCAGGAGGAGCACGACCACGCCCATCTTTCCTGCGCGCAGCAGAAGCTCTGCGCGCTTTTCGGCGGCGATACGCGCATCCTCGAGTGAGCGCTCTTCGTCGGTCATCGCAGCACGTCGTTCGTCGATCGTTTCGTAGTCGTCGGGTTCGAGGTCGAAGGGGTCGTCCTCGTAGCCGGGTCGCCCGCGGCCTGTGTGGTGCGATCGATGTCGCCGCCCGTGTCGAGTCCCACCGCGCCCTTCCATCACCCTTTCCTCCGGCTCGCAGGTCGCCCCGCCATCGTCGAGGGTATCGAGGACCGACAGCCGCTGTCGCGTGGTCGCCGTCATGCTTCTTCTTCCCTCACGTTCAGCGACTT
>JASMLK010000026.1 GCA_030748735.1 Myxococcota bacterium
GTCGTACTCGTGGGTGTCGAGCACGTCGTCGGTGTAGTCGCTGCGGCCGTTGATCCGGTAGGCCGCGTCGTAGTAGCCGTAGCCGGACGTTCGGAGCTTCCAGTCCTGCGGCAGGTCGACGTCGAGTTGCAGGTACAAGCGGGTACGAAAGCGCTGTAGCCCCGAATAGTCGGTCCCGGTCGGGGAGTCATGGTCGTGCAGGCTCACCGAGAGGCTTTGCGAGATGTCGCCCTGTACGCTCCAGATGTGCGACGCGTCGGCCTCGTCGAGCGCCTCCTCGTCGACTTCGAAGCCGTCGTCTTCCTCTTCGAAGCCGCCGAGAATGTCGTCGAGATCATCCTGCGCGACGGCCGAACCAGCCGCCAACCCCGACACCAGGGCGAACGCGACCACGAGCGCGCGCAACCCAACGCCCGGACACGCGGCGAGACGGAACGGGTGCATCCCCACGCCCCGCTAGAGGCCCTTCTCGAGCTTGCGAATCGTGAAGTCGTCCTCGCTGATGTCCTGATTGAACTTCACGTTCGAGGTCTTGAGGACGGTCTTGTGCAGGGTCTTCTTGCCCTTCTTGGTCGTCATCGACATTTCCATCGGGACCCAGATACCGTCGATCTGCTGGAGGTCCTGCACTTCCATGTAACGCAGACGCTTCCCCTTCTTGAGCCAGCCCACCGAGCGGATCACGACGAAGTTGTCCTTGCGCACGAAGGCCACCGTCTTGGTGTACCCGGTTTCGTCGATTTCCTCCCTGGTCTTCGGAATCGACTCGATCTGCCAGACCGGGTGCCCATTGACTTCCGTCTCTTTCATCAGGGTGAAGTCGTAACGATTGAGCGAGCGCGAGGACATGTCGGAGTAGTTGAAGTCACTCCCCATGAACGAGCCGCTCTTGTCGCCCGCCGCGATGCGCTTGGTCTTCTTCAGCGCCGGCAGGTAGAGCCACTGGTCGTCGTCTTTTTCGTCTTCGTCGTAGTCGT
This sequence comes from Myxococcota bacterium, assembly GCA_030748735.1. GTDB lineage: Bacteria > Myxococcota_A > UBA9160 > UBA9160 > UBA4427 > DUBZ01. The sequence continues at coordinate 978 of JASMLK010000026.1, forward strand.
AGGTGAGAAAGCCCGTGTCCTTCACGTCGGCCGGGCTCAGGAAGAAGATCAGCCCGTAGTCGTCCTCGCCGAAGTCCTTGCCGAAGCTGCGCAGCTTGCGGACCCGCTGCTTGCCCCGTTTGTCGATCAGGATCATCTCCATGTCGGAGACGCGATTGTCGCCGTCGTCGCGGTCGTCCACCCTCTGCATGATGTCGCGCGCCGAAAGAGAGTCAGCGGCCATCGAAACAAGCGGAACCAGGAGCGCGCAAAACGAACACAGCGCGAGACACAGGGCACGAAGAGACGGCGACGGGTGCCGCGCGGGCGCCGAGCACCCCGATTCGGCGGGCAAGCTGGATGAATGGCGGTTTCGCACGAGGATCCTCCGAATGCTGGCGCGCGCTCAGTTTGCCGCGTCACGAATGCAACGGGTAGTGCCGCGCATCGATGCAGGAACGCCACCTTGTGACTACCTTCCCGCTCGTTCCATTCACCGCGCGCCGCAGCCCGGCTCGCGAACCCCGGAGACCCCATGACCGAACCCCTCGAGATGCGCGCCGCCCTGCTCGAAGCGCCCGGAAAGCCGCTCACGATCGTCGACGACATCGAGATTCGAGCGCCCCGCGCCGGTGAAGTCCGCGTCGAGGTCAAGCACTGCGGGCTGTGTCACTCCGATCTCAGCATCATGAACGGCTCCTTTCCGGCCGGCATGCCGATCGTCCTGGGTCACGAAGCGGCGGGCATCGTCGAATCGGTGGGAGAAGGCGTGACGCACCTTTCGCCCGGTGATCACGTCGTTCTGTCGCCCTGCCCGCCCTGCGGCAAGTGCTATTGGTGCGTTCGCGGCGAGCATGCGATCTGCGAACACCTGAGCGGCATCATGACGAACGCCCTGCCCGACGGATCGACAGGCCTTTCCCGTGGCGGCGAATCGGTCTTCCGCGGCCTGGGTGTGGGGGCCTTCGCGCAGTACGTCATCACCACGGATACCGGAGCGATCAAGATCCCGAACGAGGTGCCGCTCGGCGTCGCCTGTGTGGTCGGCTGTGCGGTGCAGACGGGCGTTGGTGCTGCGCTCAACACGGCGCAGATCACGGAAGGCGACACGGTGCTCGTGCTCGGGCTCGGCGGGATCGGCGCCTCGATCGTGCAGGGCGCGCGACTCGCCGGCGCGAGCAAGATCTTCGTGTCGGACCCGGTGGCCGAGCGCCGCGAGATGGCGCGCGGTTTCGGCGCAACCCACCTGATCGACCCGAACGAGACGACCGACGTCGTGGCCCATGTCATGGAGCAGACCGGTGTCGGCGTCGACTATGCGTTCGAAGCGGCCGGCGTCGGGGCGCTCGTCGAACTTGCCATTGGCGCGACACGTAACGGCGGCACCATCGTGATGGTGGGCGCGCCGCCCATCACCGACCAGATCACCGTGATCCCGGCGATCATGGTGATCCAGCAGAAGAAGATCACCGGCTGCACGCTCGGGGGCTGCAACCCGTTGCACGACATCCCGCGCATGATCGACCTCTACATGGCGGGGCGCCTCGACCTCGAAGGCATGATCTCCCACCGCCGCCCGCTCGGGGAAATCAACGAAGCAGCAGACGATCTCGCAGCCGGTCGCGGCGTGCGGACGGTGCTCGATCTCTAGCCGCACGGCTTGAGAAAAAGCCTCGTTCACTGCGCGAAGACGACTTCTCGTCGCCTTCGGGTCGCGAGCGAGAAGATCGCTTTTCGTCGCCTTGCGAGAGAGAAGAGGATCTCTCGATCGTGATCCCGCCTGTCGCCGTCCGACAGCCGGCGGTCAGACGTCCTGCCAGTCGCTCGCGACGTAGACAACGCCGTCGCGCACTTCAGACGCGACGGGTTCGAGCCAATCGCCTTCGCACGGGCCCGAAACGCAGAGGCCATCATCGATGCGGAACACGGCGCCGTGGGTCGCGCAGATGATCTGCTTGCGCTCGAGGTCGAGGAAGCGATCCGGCGTCCAATTGAGCGGTGACCCGAGGTGGGGACAGCGATTGCGGTAGACGCGCACCCCGTTCTCGAACCGCAAGACGAACAACCCTGCGCGCTGTGGAAGGTCGGCCGAGACGCCGCGCGCCTCGTAGTCGGCACCCGCGGGCAGCTCATCGAGCCGTAACAGGGGGACGTCGAGCCCCGCCCCATCCGCGCAGTCGTCGCTCATGCTTCGGCGTCCGCCACGGCGGGTGCCCGGGCGTCGATCGAGAGTGCGTGGATCTCGCTCTTCATCTCGTCGGCCAACACGCCATAGACGAGTCGCTGGGCGGCCACCCGGTTCATCCCCTCGAATCTCGACGAAACGATGCGAACACGAAAGTGTCCACCACCGCCCGCCGCGCCCGCAT